>CAYHFQ010000041.1:0-2500 GCA_964355955.1 uncultured Gammaproteobacteria bacterium | reverse complement strand
TTATCCATGCGCTTCTCCAGGCATCCTCCTGAAAAATAAGCGCGTTGAACCCCTGCGGGCGACCCTAATCGGCCACAAACCACTCGTGCTCCAGGCGACACATCCCCAGCTCGCGGCTGGTGCCCGTTACGTTCAACACGCGCTCCACGTGATCGAACATGCGCAGACCTTCCGGGTCCATGGCATGAGCGCGTACATGGTAGCGACCGGGCAGTAGCGCCAAACGCGGGTAACGCAGGGAAAAGACGAAAACATTGGGCGACCGTTTACAGGGCCTAAAACCATCCATATCGCTCATCACCCCATAAACGCCGGTACCGTCAGCGCGCACCATACCGATGGCCACGTTCGGCGTACGTTCATCGGGAGAATGAATCGTGCCCGACACCACCAGCGTATCGCCCATCGCTAGCGTAACGCCTTCCTCGCCAACCTCATCCGCTTCGCCGTTGATCGACAACGAGCGAATCTGGTAAATATCGCCGCCCCCCACCGCCGGTGGCGCATCCTCGGCCGGCACCGCTCGGGCTAAACGTGTTTTCTCCTCGTGATAGGCCAGATACTCGCGGGTGATATCGGCGGCCGAACCAAACGCATGCGCGGCCCCGTGATGGATCCAGATCGCCTTGTGACAAAGCTTCTGGATGTGAAACATACTGTGCGAGCACAACAACAGCGTGCCGCCGCCCACGAGATAAGCCTCCATCCAGGCGATACATTTTTTCTGGAAGGATTCGTCAACGACCGCCAGCACCTCGTCGGTAATCAGAATATCCGGCGCCATCGTCGTTGCAATCGCAAAACCCAGGCGCACCACCATCCCCGAAGAGTAGTGTTTGATCGGCTGGTCGATATGGCTACCAATATCGGCGAAGGCCAGAATCTCTTCGACACGACTGACCACTTCCGGGCGCGACATGCCGCTCAACGATGCCGCCAAAAAAATGTTTTCCCGACCGGTGTACTCGGGGTGAAAACCGGCGCCCAGCTCCAGCAAGGCGCCGATTTTACCGTTAACGGTTACCATCCCCGTGCTCGGCTTCACCACCCCCGCCACCACCTTGAGCAAGGTCGATTTGCCGGCGCCGTTCTCGCCGATCAGGCCGAGAGACTGTCCGCGATAAACATCGAAATCAATGCCCTTAAGCGCGGAAAACTCGGAACCTCCCCGCCGCCCGACAATCAGGGAAGCCAGCGTCCGCAAGCGATCACCACCCGTCGCCATCACCGGATAGTTCTTGCCAACCCCACGCAAACTAATCAGCGGCGCGCTCCCTGGCGCAGAGGTTAAATCCGGGGAATGCTCGGCCATGTCAGACAAAATCTTCAAAATGAGGAGAAAGGCGCAAAAATAGCCAGCGACCGAGCAGAAAAACCAGCGGCACTGTTCCCCAAGCCAATACTTCAGCGCCTCCCAGCCCGGACTGCCCAAAAATCAGCGCATCGCGCAGGGGCGAAACAAAATAAACCAGAGGATTCCACGCCATCACTTCACGTAAAGCGTCCGGCAGCATAGTGACCGGATACAGGATAGGCGTCGCATAAAAGAAGACCATGAAGACCGAGGGCAAAAACTGATCGAGGTCGCGCAGAAAGACTTGCAAGGCGGCACAGGCCAGCGCCAGCGCATTGGCCAGGACAAAGAGCAGGAGCAAGGACAACAGACCGGCCAAGACGCCACTACTGGAAAATCCGTGCCCCACCGCCGCCAGGATAATCAGCACCAGAGCAAAACCGGCCATGTGAATGGCAAAAGTGGCGGTCGTCGCCGCATAAACCAACAGCTCATGCGGAAACGCCACCTTTTTAACCAGGCTGGCATTGGCCTGGATCGCCTGCGTACCGCGCTGTACGCTTTCCTGAAACGCCAGCCACGGCCACAAACCGAGCGCCACGAATTCGACAAACGGACGGTCGCCCAGCTCCGGAATGCTCACCTTGAACACCAGGCGGAAAACCAGACCATAAATCGCCAGCAGCAGCAACGGATGTAAAAACGCCCACAGCAAACCGCCGACGCTGCCGATGTAGCGATTCTTTATTTCCCGTTCGGTAAACGCCAGAAAAAGCCACCGGTGCGGCCACATCTGGTTTTTTAGCGTGTTGTAGGAGGGAAAATTCACCGAATCGAACCTGAAATAATTTGAATTCGCGCAAGGAATACGAAGGGGGATGGCATTTTGCCAAGAGCGCCTTGGGAGCTTTTAGCAAAAATCTCTTCTGGCGCGAAGCAGGACACGGCAGCACGACAGAAACAGTGGTTTGAAACGGTTAGTCCGGTCCTTTCTTGGAGCGCTCCCAAGTGGCCTACCCGGAACCGAGTAGAGTCGCTGACGTGCAGCAAGCGCCATTTGTGGCTGGGCATTCTACGATTATCGGATGCAAACGACAAATGCTCGACTTGCACAGAAAGGCGAAATTTCTCTCTAAAAAGAGAAAACTATTTGCCTCTTTTGTGGGCAATCTCTAATAGTCGTTTATAAACAGTAAGCTGCACCTA
>CAYHFQ010000040.1:0-2582 GCA_964355955.1 uncultured Gammaproteobacteria bacterium | reverse complement strand
TTGCTTGGGTTGCAGATCGGGCAGTATATGGCGGTGTTTTTTTGGCGTTTGGCGTGACGTTCTGCAGCATGGTGGTCGACGTTTGGTAGGGTTTGATAAACCGCCGCTACGATCCAGTGCTCTCCTTTTTCGTGTAAGACTTCGGTGATTCTCGCTCCGTTGCCGGTTGCGTGCGCCGTCCAGCGTTCCGTTGGGTTTTGCGTCGAACCTAGGTAATGCTGAGCGTGGGATAGTTTGTTGTCGAAGTGCAGAACATATAACCAGCCTGCTGCCATTTTTAGAACCCGCTGCTGATTGGTTTTAGGAATTTTGCACGGCGTGCTAGTTCAAGCTGGACGGGTTTTAGCGATCCGGGGCAAAGTCGCAATTCTGATTCGACGTTTTGTAAGTCGCGAATGAGCCAGAGTCTTGTTGCGGCTGGGTCGAGTGTGTGCGATCTGGGTTGCCCTAGTGCCTTGTCGATGTCGTCGATGTCCTGTGTTAGTCCGGCGATGATACGTTGTAATGTTGCTATAAGGTCGGCGTTTGTTTGTTTGGACGGTTTGGACGGTTTTCGGAAGAAAATTTTGAACATAGGGGACTTTCTAAAGGAGCGAAGCGCATGCGATTGAAAAAAATTTTTTTTACCGCAGCTGCCAAAACGGCAGGCGAGTAAAGCCTTGCTTGCCAAAACGGCAGGCGAGTAAAGCCCCTGCCTGCCAAAACGGCAGGCAGGGTTGGAATTTAGGCAACGAGTTCGATGGTGAGGTAATCGCCACCTAAGAGCCAACGCCCATAGTTTTCCGCGTGGGTTTCTTCGGCTACACGGGTTGCCATGGTGACGGCGAGTTCGAGGACGAGATTACAGCGGATGTCGTAGATAGCGTACATCATCGGCCGTCCTCCAAGTGTTGCGATTGTGTTTCCGCCTGCATTTCGGCGAATTCAACCGATTTTTCCCACTGTTTGATGTCGCAGGCCTCCTGCTGGGAGGAGAACACGTGAATGCCGCCGCATGCCGTGCAGGTAAGTTCCTCGCGCCGTGCTGCCATAACGAGTTGGCGTTTATAGTGTTCTGCACGATCATTATGCGCGGCTACCTCGCATTCGAGTTTATGTAGTTCAAGTCGCAGCTGGTCTGTCGAATGCCAACCGCATATAGGGCAAACGGTTTGCCAACGTGGCAAGCCGTGGCGTTGATATTGGCTGGGTGGGTGGTGGATGTTTTCGCGGCGTTTTTTTTTGGCGTTTGTCATCGTAGTACCTTTTCTAAGAGTTGGGGTTAGTCACATGCCGAACAGATATCATCTTCGATTAGCTGGATTTTAGCCATAAGGGGTTCAAGGCGGTCGTGGAAGACGTGATTGCTGAGTACGGCGTAGCCGCACGATTGAAGCAACGCCGTGTTTGATTCACCCACGTCAAAAGTGCCATCCCCCTGTACAGCTATAATCCAATAGCGGCGGCGTCTGTCGCCTGGTTTTGCGGGATCCACGTACCGGGATGGACTTGACCAGATGCCGCGGTGGAAATTCCATTCTAGAGTATTCATTTCAGAGCCTTTCAAAAGGGGTCTTTTGCCACCCGCGATTTGCGGGTGCGTGAAGATTTTAGCTGTTTTTTTGAGGGGCTAGGAGGCAAAATAATATTTTCTCAAGGATGATAAATGTGTAGTCAAATTGACGACAGAAAGTGTAGTCAACGTGATACCTTGACCTAGGTAATGGTAAGCCCCACAAAAAAAGAACGGCGGCTGGCGGGGCCTCCTAGGAGCCCACAAGTGCCATGCCATAACGGCATTTTAGTCCATGCCAAAACGGCGTAGTCATTTCGACATTAGCGAAGTCATTTTGATCCGGCGGTGGTGCGGGGCGAAGCCCCGCCAACTGCAAGCGCAACATTGGCGCGCGAGCAGGCGGGCGCGGCCGGCCGATGAGGACGCGACAAAAACGGTCTGCAAGGTGTGCTGATTGTGTTTAAGCCATTCGACCTGGCGAGCGGCGGGCGGAAAAACAAAGGACTTCGCGCTCATGTCCTTTTTTTTCCGCCTGCTGCGGTTGGAATGCGATTGCGGCATGCTGCGTTGCGATTAGCACGCTGCATTCCGCCTTGGCGGCGAAGGCATTGAGCCGTGGGGTGAATGCTGCTGCCGCCAACACAGCAGGCGGATGTAGGCGACCGACAGGGCAAAAGGGATAGAAGCGGAGAACCCGGAGCGTAGCGAGGATTCGCAGCGGATAGCCCGACCCGGAGCGGCTGGATGCGTTGCGATTAGCACGCTTCCAGTCCCGGAGGGGTTTGCCATAATCAAACATCTCAGCGTTTTTGGACGGTTTGGACGGTTTCAGTAAGAAGAAAAGCAGATACAAGAACTCAGAATTTTGAAGGCAAGATCATGAGGGAATAGGCCAGAAAGACGGGGTTTAAGGCGAAGCCCATTCAGAAAAAATATAAAAACAGCATATTCCCATAACAGAGAATAACAGGAGCGTCCCCCATCGCGTGATGGTTCTCGGTTGCGAGAATCCCCACAATCCCCGCCCCAGTGCGACCAATACGACGTTTTTCCGAGTGTCGCTCCCCTGGAGAGTCCTCCGTCTTAC
>CAYHFQ010000039.1:0-2583 GCA_964355955.1 uncultured Gammaproteobacteria bacterium | reverse complement strand
AATTGCTACTCTAACCATATTGTCTAGATTATAACATTAAGTCTGGAATATGGGGTCGACTATCACTGCCAGATGGCCATAAATAGGCCAGTTTTCACAGTCCTGCATAAAAAATCTAAAAAAAATGGCTAACCTACGCTAAAAAGCCCTATTTTTTACTTGACTTTTAGGCTAGTAAATGCTATCCTTCCGGGTTGCCTCTGGGCATCCGTTCTCGAAAGCTAAAGCTGGTCGGGAATGCCTTCACAATCAAAGCCCCAGAATAGTCTGGGGTCGGGAGATCGACATGAACAGCAATCGCCTGCTGCCGCTCATCGGCATGCTTGCCACCCTCAACCTGTCCGCCTGCGCCATCGAGCGTGGAGCGGAAAAGCCCGCCAACACGCCCTCGCCGGCTCCGGCCTTCGAGGACACCGTTCCGAGCTTCGGCGAGGCGCCCCCGGCGCCTCCCGCCGACGACACCGAACCCGTCGACCTGGACGGTGACGACGACGGCTTCAACGCCGACGTCGACTGCGACGACGTCAATCCGGACATCAACCCCGGTGCATCCGACGACACCTGCAACGGCGTCGATGAGAACTGCGATGGCGCCGATCTGAACGTCAGCTTGCGCATGCTCGGCAACGAGTGTGGCAGCGTCGACGCGGATAGCGACAACTACATGGATTTCGGCTTCGATGAAGCCGGAGTCCCGTACGTGGTCGACTGTGATGACGCCGACCCGCTCGTCAACCCCGGCATGACCGAAGTCGCATACGACGCGCTCGACAACGACTGCGACGTTACCACCCTGGACGATGACCTCGACCAGGACGGCTTCCTCCTGACCGACGATTGCAACGATGACGACGAGGACATCAACCCGGATGCAGTCGAGATCTGCGGCAACGACGTCGATGAGGATTGCGATGATTCGGCGCCAGTGCTCGGTGCGATCTTCCCGGATGCCGACGGTGACGGGTACGGAGACATGAACTCCGGCGACATCGACACTTTCGTGTGCGAGGACGCTGTCCCCGAGGGCTTCGTCTTCGGTGATCGCCTGGACTGCAATGACCTCGATCCCGCCATCCACCCGGACGCGCCCGTCATCTACTATGACGCTGTCGACGACAACTGCGACGGCATCGTGGAAGACGATTGGGACTGCGATGGCTACCTGCTCGCGGTCGATTGCGATGACCTCGATCCCGCCATCCACGAAGACTGCGGAGTCCTCGTGGAAGACCCGCCGGAAGAGCCGATGGTCGAAGATCCGGTTGTGGCCTTCTGCGACGAGGGCTACAGCATCGTGAGTGGCGTGTTCACGGCTCCGGCAGGATCGACCTTCGTGTCGATCTACGGACGCCGCACCGGACCCGATGTATCCTTCGATGACGACGTCTCGTGGACGGACGGGTTCAACGACCCGGCCGACATGGAAGTCATCTACCTTGGAGACTCGGTGCTGTTCATGCTCGACACTTGCGTCGCAGATGCGAGTGCCGAGTGGGTCGTCAACGGTGTCTACGTGGATGCCAGCGGCGACAGCCACTGGATCTGCGAAGGCGGTGCCCTGTCGACCGTCTTCCAAGAGGTCTGGTACGACCTCGGCGCGGACGACGCCTTCGACCTGCCCGTGACCGCAGACATCTGGGATCCGGCCGGGTTCGGATGCAACGCCACCTGGTCCATGTGACCGCTCTGGCCGCCTACTTGTTCGTGTGCACTCTGTGCGCACGGGCAGGTATGGCGGCCTTTTGAATTACTGCATTTTGTCTTCACCGTTTATTTACACAGATAGTTAAAGCCTTAACAGATTTTACACAAGTACAAAATACGGGCCCTGATAAAGGGCCCGTATTTCATTGTACGTATCTGTGTTAATTTAGTTGCCCAAAGTCAAACGCACAAAACGCCCGATGCGAATATTTTCTCCAATAGCAGCAACTTTCTGTTCGAGTAAGTTAGCAATCGTGATGGCGTCATCCTTAACGAACTTTTGATCCATGAGCACGATGTCTTCGTAAAACTTGTTGAGCTTACCATCCAGGATTTTCTCAATAACTTCGGTGGGCTTGCCCTCGGCAGCCAACTGCTCGGCGTGGAAAGTTTTCTCTTTCTGAACTACCTCAGCCGGCACATCGGCACGAGAGGTGTACTGAGGAGCAGCAGCTGCGATGTGCAGAGCCATGTCCTGGCAGAAATCAATAAAATCTTGATTGCGAGCCACGAAATCAGTTTCACACATGATCTCAACCATCACAGCCACTTTGCCGTTTGAATGAGTATAAGTGTGAACCCGTCCTTCAGCGGTAGCGCGGTCAGCCTTTTTAGCCATTTTGAGAGCGCCACTCTTACGCAACCATTCAAGCGCTGCCTCCATGTTTCCGTTAGTTTCAGTGAGAGCCTTCTTGGCATCCATCATGCCGGCACCCGTCATTTCACGTAGCTTGGCAACGTCGCCTGCGGTTATTGTCATATTATTTCTTGTCAGCGAGCTTATCGGCCGTCTTCAGACTTGCCATTTCTTCTTTGATTTTATTATCCAGCTCATCAACAACCTCCTTAGCTTCAGCTGAAACACGAACTTCTTCTTCA
>CAYHFQ010000038.1:0-2592 GCA_964355955.1 uncultured Gammaproteobacteria bacterium | reverse complement strand
ACACCAACAGCCTGCTCGTCGCCGCTGGCACGGGCTACGGAGGTGATCTCGGCGATCCCCGGTTGGCCTGCCGCAACTGGGACCACAGCGTCGACGTCACGAAGTTGCCTTCAGCAGCTGACCTCGACGTGTTCAAAGCGGCGCTCGAAGTGCTGGTCAAACCGCATGACGACGCCGAAATGCTCACCGTTACCGAACTGGCGACGAGCATGAGTCGGCTGGCACCGGTCGGCCACGCCATCTTCGACGCTGGCCAGAAAGTCGTGATGCCGGACGACGAGATGGCCTCAATCGGACCCACGGCTAGCGACTGGAAGAGCGGACAAGCGATCAGCGCTGGTGATAGCCACAACTACACCGGACGTGGCTTCATCTCGGCTCTGACCAGCGCCATCACCTCGATGCCAAACGGTCCGATCACCTTGGGAGCGCTCACCGTCGCCACGCGTCAAAACGTCACCGACCCGACGATTACCGTCAACACCAAGGGCGATCTGACCAAGAACTTCCTCGGTGCTAGCGTTTCGACCGTCGCTACGCATGACCCAACGATCATTTTGCCAACGACGTCTTCATTGGAACAGCTGCAACACAAGAAAGGAAATTCAGCATTCAAACCAGTCGTTCGCTGGACCGGACTCGGCGTTGGCCTGGCCGCCATTGGCGCCAGCGCCTACACCTATTCGCAGGCATTGGAGCTTCTCGGCACGTTCGAAGACGCGCCAGCCAACTACGCTGATGAAGCCGCCGCCAACGTGGCCCTTGGCCACTACCTCGAATACCGCGGCGCCACCTACGGACTGTGGGCATTGGGCGGCGTTGGCCTGTCCGTCAGCGGTCTGACCTTCGTGATTGGCCCGCACAACACCTCCGTCTCTGGGTCGTTCTGACCCAAAACCCCGCCGAGCCTAGCTCGTCGGGGCCTTTTTTATTGACTCAAACTAGTTTTCCTGTTAGGTTGAGTCGTTCATCTTTGGAGAAACCCATGAACTTCACTAGCCTTTTGTTCTTTCTGTCCGCCTGTTCCACCCCCGTCCAAGTCGAGCCCAGCGAGCCACCGAACACCGTCATGGTTACGGTCACGCAACGAGCCGATCCTACGCTGAACGAATTGGTTAGTCTGCATCAACGGTTCACCGTTGGTCGCTTGCGCGCCATGTCAGCGGAAGTCGCGGCCGAGAATGCAGACCTTGGCCGCAAAGCCCAGGCCATCACCGAAGGCATCGCTGCCCTCACGCCGGTCGCCTACCTCGGACTGGACAAGGATCAACACGCCACCTACCAAGATCACGTCTGCACGAAGACCTGTCGGCATTACCATGTTGGTAACCTGACTTCGTTTGCCGGACAGCGACTCCTGGGCGTCTGGAATTCGAATATGCGGGCCATAGGTGTTAATGCCTACGTCGACATCAATGATGCTTACCTGCCGTTCATCATGTTCCACGAAGGTTCACACATGTTGGACCCGCGCTCCGTCGGCTACGTCGAGCCAGACTTCTCAACGCCGGAAAAGATGCAGAGCACGGCTGTACCGGTTGAATCCGATGCCATCGACTTCGAGTGTCAGCTCCTCAACGCTGTCAGCCGCGGTCGCTACGCCAAGCTCCGGACCGCCTGGGTCAAAGGCATTCAACTCGGCTACTACGCCTCCATTAAATCGTCGGGCATCACTGTTGCCGAAGTACCAGAAGAGATTGGAAGGTTGATGATGAAGCGTGGGACTATGAGCGCCTATACCGCTTCTGGGTTCTACCAAATCATCCTCTTCGACCTCAATCGCGAGCTGATCAACACCTCCAACCTCAAACCAGACGAAAAACAGCACGAGCTGTCTCTGGTCTACGGTCGAAGTTTGGCCGCCATGGAAGACATGGAGGCGATGACGGTCGCTATCCCCTCACTGCGTAGCTGGCTGTAAAGCCAAACCCCCGAAGCTTATAGCGACGGGGGCCTTTTTATTATTCGATTGTGATGGTTGATTGCGTCGAATCTTCAAGTGGTACCGGCAACTCACTGGCTGATTTTCCAGCTTCTAAACGGTCCAATCTTTGTTTGACCGCTTCATCACTTGGATTATATTTCTGGACCTGTTCAACCAATTCAATCGCCTTAGCAAAATCACCTTTCTGCTCATAGATCGCCGACAAGAACCACAGTGCGTTCGAGAAGTTCGGAGCGATGGTTAAGGATCGTTCTAGCTCCGCCTGCGCTAGTTCCGTTTTGCCTTGCCGTAAATAAAGCATGCCTAATTGGAAAGAAACGCCAACATCACCGGGGCTGGAGTTACGCAGTAATTCCATCTTAGCTATAGCCTCACTCAAATTACCCTGACGCTCATAAGCAGCGGCCAGATAATAGTGAGATGGGGCATAATTTGGCATCAAACTAACAGCTTTCTGTAAATTAACCACGGCTGAACCAAGAGCACCATCGGATTTAGCCTTCGCCTGACTAGCCGTCGCTGAATCTTCACTCTTCATCAACACTCCCTGCAAATCAGCCTGAGCTAAATAGGCACGGCCAAGCGCCACATAGTATTTTGGATTATTTGGTGCCAACTCAACCGCCTTTTGATAAGAAGTTATAGCG
>CAYHFQ010000037.1:0-2725 GCA_964355955.1 uncultured Gammaproteobacteria bacterium | reverse complement strand
AGCTTGGCCGTGGTTACGAAAAACTTTTCCGCGAAATTATCGCGCTCGCCAAAAGTAAAAACATTCGCATTAGCTTCAATCCTGGCGAACTACAAATTGAGGAACGTAAAAAAGTCTTTTTCGACCTCATCAACGCCAGCGAAGTCTTGTTCGTTAACCTGGTGGAAGCTCGAGCTATCACCAACTTGCCTACCGCCGACGTCAAAACCGTCATGGCCAAGCTCTACACCTTGGGCGCTGACGACGTTGTCATCACCTATGGTACTGACGGTGCCTATGCCAACGACGGCAAAAGTCTCGTTCATGCCCCTATGTTCCCTGGCAAACGAGTAGAAGCAACCGGTGCTGGCGACGCTTTTGCTAGCGGCTACCTTGGCGCCATCCTAAACGGTAAAACCGTGCATGAAGCCTTGGCTTGGGGTTCCGTCAACGCCGCTGGTTGCGTCAGCCAAGTCGGCCCCACCGCCGGCCTCCTCACCCACGAGGAAATCACCAAAAAACTTTCCCTCAAACCCTCCTATCGCGTTCGTTCAATCAGCGCATAAACTCTTAATCGAGCCTGAGCCTTGTAGGAGCGAGCGACTGTCGGGTTCTCTTGCGCCAAGCAAAGGTCGGCCCTGTGCCAGCGCCCGAGTCATACGAGGTGAGCCGGCTGGCACGGTTGACGAGCCTGTTGCGCGAAGCGAGAGAACCTGACAGTCACGAGCGAATTTAATAATCTTATATGAAACCAACGCCACTCTACATTCTCCCCTGCGACCACCGCGGCTCCTTCACCCAGGATCTGCTAGGCAAACCCTACCCCGTCAAAGGCAAGGACAAGCAAATCCTTGTGGACTGCAAGGAAATTGTCCTCGACGCCATTCTTTACGCCAAAAAAGAGTACAAAGGTGACGCTGCCCTCGCCACCATCATCGACGAAGAATTCGGCACGCCTGTCATCAAACGCGCCAAAAAAGTCGGCCTCCCCTTCGCTTTAACTACAGAAGGCCCCGAGCACGACGTCTATCATTTCCTCCACGGCGACGACTTCGGCTCCGTCATCACCAAAATCAATCCAACTTTCGTCAAAGCCCTCGTCTATTACACCCCGGGTAACGAAAAAGCCAACAAAGTCACCCGCGCCCGCCTCCTCAAACTGAACAAGTTCTGCCTCAAAGAATCGCGCGACTTCATGCTCGAAGTCTTGGTTGGCGACATGGCCGAAAGCAAAAAAGAAGAAGCCCTCACCACCGTCATCGACGAACTCCAAGCCGCCGGCATTACCCCGAACGTCTGGAAGGTAGAAGGCTTGCCCACCAGCATCGCCTGGAAACGCGTCGCCAAACACACCACTGGTGCCATCATTGTTCTTGGTCGAGGATCAAGTAAAAAACAGGTCGAACTCTGGCTTCGGGCCGCGGCCAAAAGTGGTATCTGCATAGGTTTCGCCGTCGGCCGCACAGTCTTCCTTAAACCTCTACAAAACTTCCTAGCCGGCAAACTGACTCGCCCGCAAACAGTCCTCGCCATTGGTCAAAACTACCTCAAAGAAATCAAAACCTGGGAAAAAAATCGCTAAACAAAAAGGCGCCAAGCAAGGCGTCTTTTTATTTGCTATACTGCCACTATATGTTCGATGTAATAACAATCGGAACCGCGACAAGGGATGTATTTTTGGCTTCTAAAGCCTTTTTACTCGTCCCCCTCCCCGAGCTCGGCGGCAACTTAGCCGAATGTCTAGCTCTCGGCAGCAAAATAGACATCGACGACATCCATTTCTCCACCGGCGGCGGTGCCACTAACGCTGCAGCTACTTTTGCCAAACTCGGTTTCAAAACCAGCATCATCACTCGCGTCGGCGACGACGAGCCAGGCCGCGCCGTTATTACTGAACTTGAGAATTTTAAGGTCGACACCTCGCTTATCAAAACCGTTAAAGGCGGCCACACTGCTTACAGCACTCTTCTCACCGCACCAAACGGCGAACGTACCATTTTAGTTTATCGCGGCGTATCTATCGAACATTCTGAAGCAGATCTCTCAGAGAAAAAAATGAAAACCCGTCTCATTTACGCCACCTCACTCGGCGGCAACATGGAGATGCTAGTTCGCTTGGTTCGTCACGCTAAACAAGAAAATATCATCGTCGCCTGGAACCCAGGCCACGGCGAACTCAAACTCGGCCTCCGCGCACTCGATCCTATCCTCCGCCACGTCACTTATTTCATGCTCAATTTGGAAGAGGCTCAGGAACTTACAAAAATCCAAACCACAGACGTCCACGAACTCGCCAAACTTCTCCTCCGTCCCAATCTCACCCTCCTCATTTCCGACGGCGTCCGCGGCACTCATGCTTTCGAGGGCGACAAATACTGGCACGTCGGTACCCGCAACATTAAATCCGTTTCGCAAACCGGCGCTGGTGATGCCTTTGGTTCTGCCTTCGTCGCCGCCCGCCTCCAGGGCCGCGACATGGCAGACTCCCTCCGCATCGGCACCGCCAACGCGGAAAGCGTCATCTCCCACTTCGGTGCCAAATCCGGCCTCCTCTCCACTTGGCCAACCGCCAAAACCCTCCTCTCCATTCCGCTGACAGGTGAATAAATGTATACTCGAAATAACTAATTATCTATCAAGTCTGAGCCCTGTAGAAGAGAGCGACTGTCGTGTCTCCTGTGACGACGCCAACCTCGGCCCTGTGCCAGCCCCCGAGTCAGACGAGGTGAGCCGGCTGGCACGGTTG
>CAYHFQ010000036.1:0-2871 GCA_964355955.1 uncultured Gammaproteobacteria bacterium | reverse complement strand
GTGCGACGACGTGACTTAACACCGTGCGCTGGCTTACCCTGTGGGGTCTTTGCGTGCTTGAGACCAATGGAGTTACGAGCATCACCACCACCGTGTGGGTGGTCGACTGGGTTCATAGCCTTACCACGAACGGTTGGGCGGATAGAACGGTGACGGGTGCGGCCGGCTTTACCCCAACGGACTAAGCGCCAGTCTGGGTTGCTGACCGTACCGATGCTGGCCATACAAGTCTTTGGCACCATGCGCATTTCGCCACTTGGCAATTTGAGCGTGGCCATGTCACCTTCGATAGCGAGGAGCATGGCACTAGTACCTGCACCGCGAACCATCTGAGAGCCACGACCTGGCTGCAATTCAACGTTGTAAATGGTCATACCGACAGGAATCTTTTCCAATGGGAAACGATTGCCGACGCTTGGTTCACCACGTTCCTTCGAGCTGACGAAGACGGCACCAACGGTGACACCTTCTGGAGCTAGGACGTAACGCTTTTCACCGTCCTTGTAGGCGACGAGAGCGATACGAGCACCGCGGTTTGGATCGTATTCGATGGTCTGGACAGTGCAAGGGATGTCGTACTTTTCTTGCTTCCAGTCGATCGTACGGATGTGACGCTTAGCACCACCTCCACGATGACGAACGCTGATCTGACCGCTGCTGCCACGACCGGCATTCTCTTTCTTCGAGACGAGCAACTTCTTGTATGGCTCGTTGGTGGTCAAGTCTTTGAACGATTGAACGCTCGAGACACGACGACCAGCTGAGGTTGGTTTATAAATCTTGATTGCCATACAAGGGGGTTAGACCGTTTCGAAGATGTCGAGGTGACTGCCAGATGGCAAGGTCACGAGCGCCTTCTTCAGGTTATTGGTGCGACCAGTGAAACGACCGAAGCGACGAGCGGTGCCGCGGATGTTCATGATGTTCACCTTAACTGGGGTGACGTTGTACAACTCGCGAATTGCCTGCTTGACCGTGATGCGGTTGGCGTCGACGGCGACGTAGAAGGCGTAAACGTTCTTAGCAGCCAACTGAGCTGACTTTTCGCTAGCCACTGGGCCGACGATAGTACGAGCAGTCAAGACTGAGAGTGAACGAGCAGCGCGGGTGGTTTTGGCTGGAGCGACAGTCTCTGCGACCTTGGCAGCTTTGACCGACTTCTTGATCGGCTTAGCAGCGGCGTCGGGAGCGTTGTCCTTTTTGGCTGTTTTCTTAAAAATTGGCATATTACGAGGCAAAGGTTTCCGTCATCGCGGCCAAACCGGCAGCTGACACGATCAGGAAACGATACTTGACGATGTCGCGGACGTTGAGACTACCAGCGCGGATGATTTCCGTACCTTCGATATTCTTAGCGGCGCGGGCCATCATTTCTTCACCTGGAGCCAACACGAGCAAAGCGGACTGCTTGGCACCTGGCAAGGCCTGGCGCATAGCGGCGACCAACTTGGTCTTGGCAGCTGGCAAGGTGAAGTCCTTGACGGCGATCAGAGCACTGTCTTGAACCTTGTCGGTCAAAACCATGCACAGGGCCAAACGCTTGGTGCTCTTGTTAACTTTGAGGGTGTAAACGCGATCCTTGATTGGACCGAAGGTGACACCACCACCCGACCAGATTGGTGAACGGGAGGAACCGTGACGAGCACGGCCGGTGCCCTTCTGACGCCATGGCTTCTTACCACCACCGCGAACTTCACTGCGGTCTTTGGTGTGGGCGAGGACCTGGCGACTGTTAGCATCTTGGGCGACAATCACGGAGTGAATG
The DNA here is from genome assembly GCA_964355955.1 of uncultured Gammaproteobacteria bacterium. Taxonomy (GTDB): domain Bacteria; phylum Patescibacteriota; class Patescibacteriia; order UBA9934; family UBA9934; genus UBA11707. The sequence continues at coordinate 1,106 of CAYHFQ010000036.1, read as the reverse complement.
ACGCTCTTTTTTGGTTTGACGGCAAAGAGTGCGTCGGACAGGGTAAGCTGACCGGCTGACGAGCCATCGAGATTATAGAGGTTTACTTCTGCCATACATTTCCTTCAGTGGCGAATATCGTGATAGCACTGTTACGTGCTCCAGGAATGGCACCTTTGATAGCGATAATGTTCTTTTCCAGGTCGATCGACACAACTTCGAGGTTCTTAACTGTGACACGATTGCCACCCATGCGGCCGGCCATGCGCATTCCTTTGAACACGCGCTGGATGCCACCGGCTCCAATGGAACCAGACTTACGCAATTGGTCTTTGTGACCGTGCGTGGATGGGTGACCGGCGAAGCCGTGACGCTTGACCACACCCTGGAAACCACGACCCTTGGCCGTACCCACGATATTGACCATGTCGCCCAGGGCGAACACGTTAGCGTCTAGCTTAGCTCCACGTTCGACTGTTTCGCCCTCAGTGAGAGGAAACTCTTGAGTCTCACGGAAGTTGCCAAGATCTCCGAACTGTCCTTGTTGTGCCTTGTTGAGGAGGTGACGAGTACCGAACCCGAGGACCATCGTGGTTTTGCCGTTCGGCGAAACGCGTGTGGCGACCACGGTGCAAGGACCGGCTTCCACCAAGGTGACCGGGATAACGTTGCCGTTGTCCGCAAACACCTGTGACATGGCGATTTTTTTACCGAGAAGTACCTTCATAAAGTGAGTCAACCGTTGGAGCACAGAGGCTTGATAACGAAAAAGCGTGAAGTTGCATTAAAATGCAGCTTCCGCCTTCAGCAGTTACCCTTCCTAAAATTGCTGTCGGTCTTTGATTAATCTGAGTTGTAAAACTTCTAGAACACTCTCGCGAAGCTGCGGTAAGGTTTTCTCACGATGAGATCTTTCTTTCCGGTTCACTATTGAGTGGGATGTCCGAGCCTCCGTGCTGCGTTCGACTGATCGAAGACATGACGGAGGCTCGGACGGGTAAAATTACATTTTGATTTCGATGTCGACGCCGGCTGGCAAGTTGAGTGACATGAGGGCGTCGATGGTGCGCTCCGTTGGACCGACAATGTCGATGATGCGCTTGTGGATGCGCATTTCGTACTGGTCG
>CAYHFQ010000035.1:0-2914 GCA_964355955.1 uncultured Gammaproteobacteria bacterium | reverse complement strand
CAGAACGCGAGACTCGGGGAGTCCCTTTCTTACTCGGTCGGGTGTTTTGACGATCGATATTTACTACTTGAGTGAAATATCGCCACCAAAACACGCGTCCCTCGGTCGACGAAAGGGACATCCCACTCGTCTTCGTTGACTACGCGGTCACTTCATCAATACTTCCCTTCATGTAGAAGGACTGTTCAGGGATGGCGTCGTGCTTGCCGTCGAGAATCTCCTTGAAGCCACGGACAGTGTCGGCGAGAGTCACGTACTTACCAGGAGCGCCAGTGAACTGTTCAGCGACGTTAAATGGCTGTGAGAGGAACTTCTGAATCTTGCGAGCACGAGCGACGGTGCGCTTGTCTTCTTCTGAAAGCTCATCCATACCGAGAATTGCAATGATGTCCTGCAAGTCCTTGTAGCGCTGCAAAACTTTCTGCACACCACGAGCGACGTCGTAATGCTCTTGGCCGACGATGTTCGGGTCAAGAATGTTGGAGGAAGAGTCGAGTGGATCGACAGCTGGGTAAATAGCCAGTTCGGCGAGTGAACGTGACAACACGACGGTGCTGTCCAAGTGGCCGAAGGTGGTGGCTGGAGCTGGGTCAGTCAAGTCGTCAGCTGGCACGTAAACGGCCTGAATGGAAGTGATGGAACCCTTAGTTGTTGAAGTAATGCGTTCCTGCAAGCCGCCCATTTCCGTGGCCAAGTTTGGCTGGTAACCCACAGCGGAAGGAATACGGCCGAGCAAGGAGGAAACTTCACTACCAGCTTGGGTGAAGCGGAAGATGTTGTCGATGAACATCAGCACGTCGCGGCCTTCCTGGTCGCGGAAATATTCAGCCATGGTGAGACCAGTCAAAGCGACACGAGCACGAGCGCCTGGTGGTTCATTCATCTGACCGAAAACGAGCACGGTCTTGTCGAGCACGCCAGAGTCTTTCATTTCCTGGTAGAGGTCGTTACCTTCACGGGTGCGCTCACCAACGCCAGCAAAGACGGAGTAACCACCGTGCTCCTTAGCAATATTGTGAATGAGCTCCTGAATCAAAACGGTTTTACCGACGCCGGCGCCACCGAACAAACCGGTCTTACCACCACGGAGAATTGGACAAATGAGGTCGATGACCTTAATACCCGTTTCAAAAACCTGGACCTCGGTTGATTGCTCGGTGAAAGGTGGAGCCAAGCGGTGGATTGGGTCGAGCTTGGTGGTTTTGACTTCGCCCAAACCGTCAATGACTTCACCGACGACGTCGAACATGCGGCCGAGAGTCTCTGGACCAACTGGCACGCTGATAGCTGCCCCGCTGTCGACGACTTCCAGGTTGCGCTCCAAGCCATCGGTCGATTGCATGGAAATGGTGCGGACCAAGTTGCCGCCCAAGTGTTGGACGACTTCAAGAGTCAAGGTTGGCTGGCCCTTACGCTTAACGGTTAAAGCGGAGGTGATAGCCGGAATGCCGTCTTCAAAACGGACGTCGACGACTGGGCCGATAATTTGAGCAATGATTCCTTTCATAATATTGATTACTTTTCTAACGCCGCTTTACCGCCACTGATTTCCGCAATCTCTTGAGTGATTGCACCTTGGCGAACTTGGTTGTAAGTGAAGGTGAGGTCGTCGAGCATTTCCGTGGCACTGTCTGTGGCGTTCCTCATCGCCATCATGCGTGAGGCGTGTTCGCTAGCCGCAGCTTCGAGCAGTGACTGAAAGATGAGAGTTTCGAGGAGTCCAGGGAGAACGCGGTCGAGGACTCGTGAAGGATTCGGCTCAAAGGTAATTGATTCGTTAGTCGCCTCAGTCGAAGTCTCTTCGAGCGTGATCGGCAAGAGCGTTTTCACGTTGGCCTTTTGAGTGATGGCGGAGACGTACTGCGTCGACCCGAGAATGACGTCCTTATAATTACCTTTGGTGAACTGCTCGATTATCAAGCGACCGATTGGCACGATGTCGGCAAATTTTGGTTGCTCGGCGAGTCCAGTAAAGGAAGCGATCATTGGTACATCGGTGCGGGCCATGGCGTCCCCTGCCCGCTTGCCGATAGTGATAGCGTCGACGCTGCCGGCGGGTAAGTTCTTGATGGTCTGCAAGGCCAACTTGAGAATGTTGACGTTGTAACCACCAGCTAGACCACGGTCGGAAGCGAAGAGCACGAGGAGCGTGCGCGTCGCCTGAGGCTGTGGCGCCAACAAGGCGTGTTCCACCGACTCACCGGTCGCGGCGACAATCGCCCGAATAGTGTCCCAGGACAACGTGGCGTACGGCCGCGTTTTCACCACAGCGGTTGCAGCGCGGCGCATTTTAGCGGCAGCCACGAGTTCCATGGCTTTCGTAATCTTTCTAGTATTACGAACCGACTTAATGCGGCGTTGAATAATTTTGCGAGAGACGGCCACAAGAATTGATTAGGACTTTTGGAAGAGACTAATGAAGGTCGTGATGTGTTTGATGAGTTCATCCTTAGCTTCGGCCGAAACATCCTTGGAGCTTTCGATGGACTTAAGAGTGCTCGAGCCGGTACCACGCATGTAGGTGAGCAATTCGTCTTCGAAACGGAGAATGTCGACCACTGGAATAACATCGAGGTAACCGTTGTTGAGGGCGAAGATAACCACGGCCTGCTCGAAGAATGGCAATGGAGCGTACTGCTTTTGCTTCATGAGTTCCATGGCGCGGCGACCACGTTCGATTTGCTTCTTGGTAGCTTCGTCGAGATCCGTCGCGAACTGTGAGAAGGCTTCCAACTCGCGGAACTGCGCCAAGTCGACCTTGAGAGTTTTAGCCACGTTCTTCATGGCCTTGGTCTGAGCGGCCGAACCAACACGAGACACAGACAAACCAACGTTCAAAGCTGGACGCTGACCACGGTAGAAGAGATCGCTCTCCAAGTAGATCTGACCGTCAGTAATGGAAATGACGTTGGTC
>CAYHFQ010000034.1:0-2942 GCA_964355955.1 uncultured Gammaproteobacteria bacterium | reverse complement strand
TCTTTGCTGCCATAGAATATTGCACCTCCTGAGTTAGATAGAAAAACTTTTTTAAAATTTTTCGTTTGTTCGTCACGAGGTAGTTTATGACGTTGCGTGTAGTATAGCGATAAAAACACACAACACCCAGAATTTATCTGGGTGTTGTGTATAACTTAAATTGTTAATTGATAATTTCTACCGTCGTTCCCACTTCTGCCCAATGATAAATCCATTCTGCGTCAGGAATGCTGGTGTTCACACAGCCGTGACTCATGCGGTGACCAAAGTTATTGTGCCAGTACGCGGAGTGAATGTAGTAATGATTGCGGAAGCGCAGATTCCATTTTACATCTGGCAAACTATAGTTGTTCGGATTGCCTGCTCCGTAGAACCAGGAGTAATCCATGATCGGAATTTTTGCGAGCACATTAGTTTTCCCAAGTGGTGTATCCCAGCCGTGTGTTCCTGTCGATACCAAGAACGTATTTACTGGCACGCCGTTGCTGTAGGCGGTGAGACGTTGGTCTGAGACATCAACTTTAATATATTTTGCACTCATGTCTTCTACGAGTTGTGTGGATCCCGCCATGACAAGTAAAAATTCCGAAGCAACATCGTGCAGAGTGGTGACAAGTACGGCCGAGCTTGAGGTGTCGATGGCGCTTTCGATAGTTGCCGTGGTACTGCCGACGGTTTCCAAGATCTTGATTACGTTTGTTCCAAAAGCGCCCTCGCTAACGCCTAGCTCGTCGTTGCCGTCATTATCGATATCAAAAGCGGCCACGGGCGTGCCGTGCGTTGCCGTACTCCCGGTGGCGAGTGATTGTTGATACTTCAAAGCGTCGTTTGTCCAAGCGAAAAGAGTGACGCTTGGCGCGGTGTAAGCCATGGGGGAGGCGAGGACTTCGAGATGATCGTCGCCATCGGTGTTACCGAGGGTTACAAACACACCAACGGATTCGTGAGCTGAGCCGCTAAAAGCTTCGTCGAGCATGGCTTCGGAAGCATCGTAAACGCGGATATGTGGGCCTCCGCCAACGCCAGCACCGGTGATAATTTCGGCTTTGCCATCACCGGTCAGATCGCCACAGGCTACGTTCACGCCGCCGCGGAACTTGTCGCTATACGCAAAGAACGATGTTCCCGTTGGCGTGCCGTCATTGTGAAAAACGCGGACATGAGGACCACCGGTATAGCCGGCACCAGTGATAATTTCGTTATCGCCGTCGTTGTCTAGGTCACACGTGGCCACGTTCACGCCACCCCGGAAACCCTCACCATAAGCCAGAAATTCACCAATCATGGAGCCGTCCTGGCGAAAGACTCGAACCAAGGGCTTACTCCCAAAGCCTGCCCCGACGATAATTTCGGCGGTGCCGTCGCTCCCCAGATCTGCCGCCGCTACGCTGCCGGGTGCACCCTCTAAAAACGGCGTAAACGATCGCACTAACTGGCCGTCTTTGGCGAAGATTTTGAGCTCGTAGTTGCCGGCAGCATGAGCCTGACCCACCATGAGAAAGCTCAACACAAAGGCGATGAAGGCAAGGGATTTCATACGGAAAGAATTGGCAATAGTATAACATCTTTGACAAAAGTGACTTTTTCTGCTATTGTTAGTCATTTTATGACTAAGACTGGAAAGTTCTACCGTGAGAATAAACTCTTCCAGAAGGTAACCGATCGCCGCACCGGAAACTTAATCACCGATCAACTGATTTGCGAAAACCATTCCGAAATGAAATACCAGCCGCCGGCGGGAGCGTAAATTATCTTGCAGTAAACAAAAAATAAAACACGACCGCTCCAAACATAGGGGATCGGTCGTGTTTTTCATGCTGACACATGAGCTGAGGGAGAGAGATCCTCATCTGACGCTTCCAGGGAGAGAGATCCTGAAAGCATCGGATGAGTAGGGAACCAGCACTAGTTGCGTGGTGTTGGTTCCCCTATGAGTTTTTTAGCGGTTGTCGACCCCGATCGCCTGGAGCACACGTTGCTCCAGCGCGACCGCCGTGCTCAGATATCCTTCCGGATCATCCGAGCGTCGCCACGTTCCCTCGACCTCTTTGCGGAGATCATCGGGGACGCGGGGATCGATCACCCCGCTCACATTTCTAACGAGTCGTCGAAGCCGCGTCTCGGCTTCGAAGGCCTCCTCCGACCTTTTCACGAACCGGACGGCCTCCGGTCCGTTGACCGCAATCCACTCACGCACAGCCTTCAGGCTGTATTTGAGTGGATCTCCCCAATCGCTTGACAGGGGAGATCTGTCCCCGGATCGGAGCCACCTATCGACGGCCTGCTTTACGCCGGCCATGTCTCGTGTGGCCGTCGCGAGCTCCGCCTCGTAGCTGGAGCGCGCGTGATAACGCTCCAGCTCGTCCTCCGTCGGGACGTAGCCATCTGGCCATAGGAAGGCACGGATGGCGGCCATGGCCGGGAGATATTTAGGATGCTCGAATTGTTCGAGCCTCCCGAGTACCTCGGCGGTTCTCGGAAACCAGGGCAGTTCAATTAGCTGCTTCAAAATTTTCCGAAGTAAAGGCCAGGGCTTGTGGGAACAACGCATGATCGACAGTGGCGATTGCGTCTCTGGCCACGCGTAGACTATAGCCCTTGATTACCCTGCCTTCTGGCTTAATCTTGCGTGACAACATCGCCATCTCCTGCCTATCTTTGATCGTAACGGCACCAGATCTTCGGCCGATGTCTTTATCACCTGACCTAATGACTACTCCGCGACTAGGGTTTTCATTTTCCTCCTCAATTTCAGCTTGCGTCTGTTGAATGGCGTAGCGCAGGAATGGATTGAGATTAGCTTCTGTCTCGAATGAGTCCAGGGTATCGCGAATACCATCGGCGGCGTTATCGGCATAGCCTTGCGAAGCCGCGTCGGCAAAAATTGTGCTTAGGTACAGGATAGAGTCAATCTTCTCTTCGATGGGGAGTTTGGCAATATG
>CAYHFQ010000033.1:0-3044 GCA_964355955.1 uncultured Gammaproteobacteria bacterium | reverse complement strand
ACATATAAACGCGCGTCCCTCGGTCGACGAAAGGGACATCCCACTCGTCTTCGTTCTGTTCAAGTGAGATGGGAGATGATGCGCTCGCTAGCGAAAATAAATAGTGCTATACTACAGTCAGTATGGTGAAAAGTGCGCCGGGGAAGAGTGGAGCGGGGAGGAAACCGCTGAGTAGAAGTTTACGGATGTACCAGCGGATTGCTGTGGCGTTTGTGATTGGCACGTTCTTGCTGTTGTTGGTGGTGTTGTATTTGTCGATATCAAGAGCGACGATTCATGTGGTGCCAAATGCGAAGTTGGTGAGTACAACTACGGCGATTCAGGTGGTGCCGAACCCGGTTTCTCAGGGTGATATGACGGGAGTAGTAGTCGAGCAGACTTTTAGTCAGGCTAAGGCTTTTACGTTGCCGAGTGACGGCGGAACACCGGTCCCGCAGAAGTCGACCGGCTTGGTGACCTTGATAAATAAAACTAGTGCGCCGCAGACGTTAGTGGCGACGACACGTTTGCTTTCGAATGAAAATGCGACGCTGTTCCGCATTGATAATTACGTCACGGTGCCGGCGAATGGGCAGATAGAGACGACTGTACATGCCGACCAGCCTGGTACGGGCGGTGATATTGGCCCAGCGCAGTTTACTATTCCTGGTCTGCCAGCGTCGCAACAAAAGGATATTTACGCGGTGAGTGTGGATGGTATGACGGGTGGCGTGGCTTATGTACATCAGTTGTCGGAACAGGATTTGAATGATGCGGTTAATTCGTTGACGGACGAGATAGTGAATGGTGCCAAGGCGACGCTAGCAACTGGCGTTGACCGTAATACTTTCCCGGGTGAGGCTTATCGTATTGAGGTGTTAGAAAAAAAGAGTGATAAGCAGCCAGGCACTGAAACTGGGTCGTTCAATGTGTCGTTGTCTGTTCAAGTAGCGGCCGTGTATTATAGCGAATCGTTGTTACAACAGGCGGTAACAGCTGATTTGACCAAGCATTTGCCGACCGGTTATGTGATGTCGAGTGTGAATAACGATGGCCTTAAAATTACCGTTGATGACGCTGATGCTAAGAAGAATACCGCTAGTTTGTCGGTTTACTTGGATGGCGTTGGCGTGATTTCCGAAACGGCAGATGTGTTTGCCAAAGAGAGATTCTTGGGTCGATCAGCACAGGAAACGATGACTTTACTTTCTGCGTCGGAAGGTGTGGCGAGTTCGAATGTGACTTTTACGCCATTCTGGTTGAAGCGCATTCCAACTCTGAAAGACCATATTACGATTGATATTCAAGCTCCTGCGGCGCCATAAAGGTGCTTGCCATGTCATTCGCGAACAACGTGGCTTGACGAAGATTGAGAAGACTCATAGAATATAATTATTCGCGTTGATAGAGCTACCAACTCTGGAGCGAATACAAATTCAGAAAAGTGTCCTAGGAAGCTTCGGCTAAATAGGGAAGTTGGGTGGAACCCTCCGAGCGCTGTGCCCGGAGCCCGATGTCGACGTTATTTAGACGCCGCGTCGGGCGTTTTTAATTTAAAGAATATGGACTCACACGAATTAGAACATTTGCGACATTCGTTGGCTCATTTGTTGGCAGCAGCAGTGTTGGAATTTTACCCTGACGCTAAGCGCACAATCGGTCCGGCGATCGATGACGGCTTTTACTACGACTTTGCTTTTGGGGCGCCGATTAGCGACGCTGATTTGCCGAAGATTGAAGCCCGCATGAAAGAGTTGATGCCAAGCTGGAAGAGTTTTGTCGGCCAAGAAATTACGGCGGACGAAGCCAGAATTAGATTTGCAGATAACAAATATAAACTCGAGTTGATTAATGAGTTTGCGGGTGAAGGACAGACTTTGACGCTCTATACATCGGGCAACTATAACGACTTGTGTCGCGGTGGCCATGCTGATGATTTGAGTGTGATTGATCCGGAGTGTTTTACTTTGAGCAAGTTGGCCGGTGCATACTGGAGGGGGGATGAGAAGAACGATCAGTTGACCCGTATTTACGGTATTGCTTTTGCGACCAAGGCGGAGAAAGAGGCTTACTTGGCCATGCAGGAAGAGGCTAAGAGGCGTGATCACCGCAAGCTGGGCGTCGAACTAGACTTGTTTGCTTTCTCGCCGTTGGTTGGTTCTGGTTTGCCGTTGTTTACACCACGCGGCACCGTGCTCCGTGACCAGCTGACAGCCTTTGTGTGGAGCCTCATGAAACCGTATGGTTACCAGAAGGTGAATATCCCACACATGGCCAAGAGTGACTTGTACAAGACGAGCGGCCACTGGGATAAGTTTGCGGATGACATCTTCCATGTGTCGAGCAAGAAGACGGACGACGCTTTTGTGCTTAAGCCGATGAACTGCCCACACCACACGCAAATCTACGCTAGCCGTGCTAGGAGCTACCGTGATTTGCCACTCCGCTTCAGTGAAGTGACGACGGTGTATCGCGACGAGAATACTGGTCAGTTGCAGGGCTTGTCACGCGTGAGGTCGATTACGCAGGATGACGCGCACGTTTTCTGCCGCCTTGATCAGGTGAAGGATGAAGCTCGGGCCATTTCTGAGATCATTAGTAAGTTCTACGCGGCCTTCCAGATGCCACTGGCTATTCGCTTGTCCGTGAACGACCCAGCTAAGCCAGAAGCTTACTTGGGTGGAGCTGAGGTGTGGGAAACAGCTGTTGGAACATTGAAAGAGTTGCTGGCTGAGATGGGCAAGGAGTATGAGATTGGCGTCGGCGAGGCAGCTTTTTACGGCCCGAAGATTGACTTCATTGCGACGGACGCGATTGGTAGGCAGTGGCAGTTGGCCACGGTGCAGTTGGACTTCAACTTGCCGGAGCGCTTCGAACTGGAATACGTGGATAGCGACAATGAGAAGAAGCGTCCAGTCATGTTGCACCGTGCTATATTAGGATCTGTGGAGCGTTTCATCGGACTCATGATTGAGCACTACGCTGGGGCGTTCCCGATGTGGTTGGCGCCAGAGCAGATCCGCTTGGCGACGGTGGCGGACGAGTTCGTGCCGTTTGCTCGCCAG
>CAYHFQ010000032.1:0-3673 GCA_964355955.1 uncultured Gammaproteobacteria bacterium | reverse complement strand
TCGTAACAAGGCATCCGTAGCGGAAGCTGTGGATGGATCACCTCCTTTCTAGGGATAGACCCTTTAAGGTCGAGGCCAACCGTCGCAAGATTGTTGGTAACGGACGTTGTAATCACAAAGTTGTCAATTCTTCACTGGTTTATTTCAGTAGCAAAAACCCTCGCGGCCATTCCGGCTAGCGGGGGCTTTTTGTTTGACATTTTAGCTAATATCAGACTAGTATGTCGACGCAACTTTCAACCTAAGAGGTGACCATGTCACAAGATGTATACGTTCTATTTTTGGGCCCAGACACACTGCGCATGATGGACGAGCTTCAGAGGCGCAAGCAGCAGTTGCGTTGGACCTACCAGGTTCGTCAGCATTTGGAGCCTGGTAAACTCTCCCGTGGCATGCCGAGGGCAGGGCAGGGACGCCCTCTCGACTCTGATCTGCTGGTTGTGTTGTGGCTCCCAACACTGACCTCGGTAGAAGCGCAGAGCGTTGCTATCTCCATGGTCGATGAAGTGCTTCGGGTGGCCGATGAGCATCGACTCGTCATCACCAACGTACCGAATCGGCTACTCGGTAGCCGTAGTGGTATCTTCGCCTTCGGCGAACAGATGACGTCGCCAGAAGCCTTTGCACGAGCTATCGATACTGCCGTAGTTACACTGGCAAGTCGGCACTAGCTCGCCTCATCCCTAGCCCACCGTCTCGAACGACTTGCCGCCCCTCCCGTGGGCTGCAGGTCGTTCTCGCTTTTATGTCTATTTCCGTATATAAAGCGTTGACTCACGTCCAATTCAGAGTAATATAAGGCAGCAACAACCAACCGCCAGTTCAGCTGGCTTAACCACTGAACACTGGTCACACTTTTCCTCAGGAGGTGAATCATGCCAACTGTACCGCCCGAGCCGGTCATTTTCTTTCTCGGCGACGACATCGACCTCGCCCTCTGCAGCACTCGCGATTTCCGCTACTTTCGCTTCTTGCAGCCGCTTGTCCTGCAGGCTGTCGTCGACGAAGTCGCCAACCATCTGGCTCACGACAACCACCGTATTCTCGTCATCTACCTGTTGGCGGAGTACCACGCGACCAACGTCATGGCGGTCGGTCAAGCCCTGTCAGTCATGGAGACAATCGCCAGCCTCAAAACGACCGGCCTCGAGCATCTATCCTTCCTGTTCGCTCACGAGGGTCATGATTACCTCCCCGCTCAAACTGCTCAATCGCTGATTTTCCACAGCACGGATCTGACTCTAGACCCTACCGGCACGACTCTCATGCGGGAGATCGAACGCCTACTCGACAAAACGCCAGCCACCGTCGGCTACGCCTAGCCTCCTTCGTCTCGAGCGACCGCACCTTCACCGGTGCCGGTCGTTCTCGCTTTTACAGTCACCAGGCTTTCGGGTATCCTTCAATTATCTATGGATAATCGCCTAAACTTACCTTGGCACTACGCCGCCACTGGCTTCATCGTCAGTCAGGATAAAACCCAGACGCTTTTAGTCCATCATCGTAAATTCAGTAAGTGGCTACCTCCTGGCGGTCACGTCGACGCGGGCGAGATGCCTCACCTGGCGGTTCTTCGCGAAGTTCAGGAAGAAGTCGGATTATCATCGGCAAAGTTCTTGCCAAATCCGCACGATCTTACCTTAACCGGCACTAATGAGCTTCAAGTCCCATCACCCTACGTCATCCTCGACGAGCTCATCCCAGCCGGTCGCGACCCCGAGCATCGTCACCTTGATTTTATATATCTCCTCACTGCCAACCAGGACGACGCAATAACCCGGGCCGAACACGAAATTCACGACGCTCGCTGGTTTACTCTAGCCGAGCTGAGCAGTATCGAAACTTTCCCTGGCATCCACGCCATCGCAAAACAAATCCTGGTTAGAAACGATTAGCGAGTTTGGTTATGACGCCTCCTCGCTGTGCCTGGGTCCCATTAAACGACCCTCTCTACATTGCCTATCACGACACCGAATGGGGCGTGCCAGTTCATGACGACGCCGTGATGTTCGAGTTTCTCGTCCTCGAAAGCGCCCAGGCTGGCCTCAGCTGGAAAACCGTTCTCCATAAACGCGAGAACTATCGCCGCCTCTTTGCCAACTTCAATCCCACCGCCGTCGCCCTCTTTGACGACGCCGACCTCGAACGTCTCCTCCTCGACCCCGGCATCATCCGCAACCGCGCCAAAATAAAAGCTGCCATCGGCAACGCCCGGGCCTTTCTGGCCCTCCAGGCCGAATTCGGCACTTTCTGTAACTACCTCTGGGCCTTCGTCGACAACCGTCCTAGCGATCATAAAATTGACGTAGTTGCCAACCTGCCGGCGAAGTCCGAGCTATCTGACGTTATCGCCAAAGACCTCAAACGTCGCGGCTTTTTCTTTCTCGGCTCCACCGTCATCTACGCCCACCTCCAAGCCACTGGTCTCATTAACGACCATACGATAGATTGTTTCCGGCATTAAGTGAGCGACTGCCGTGTCTCGTGTGACGACGCCAGCCTCGGCCCTGTGCCAGCTCCCGAGTCATACGAGGTGAGCCAGCTGGCACGGTTGACGAGGTGCAGCTAGGAACAGGAGATACGGCGGTTGCGAGCATGAGGGATTTGGCCGCGCCTCTCACCTCGTCGACACTCGGTTCGGGCTGGCCACCGCCTCGCGATGCTTGCTGGTGCTCGCATATCGCTCCGGCGTTCAAATCCCTACGCAAGCCAAACTGTTGGCTTGCTCTGTTCCGACAACAAAAAAACCTCAGCCGAAGCTGAAGTTTTTTTGGTCGGGCCAGAGGGATTTGAACCCTCGGCCTCCTGGTCCCAAACCAGGCGCGCTACCAACTGCGCTATAGCCCGAAATTTTCTACTTTGTTAACCCTCTGGTGCCTGGGGTCAGGATCGAACTGACGACACAGGGTTCTTCAGACCCTTGCTCTACCACTGAGCTACCCAGGCTCTTTTCTGGTGGGTGTGGATGGATTCGAACCATCGACCTCTTCCTTATCAGAGAAACGCTCTAACCAACTGAGCTACACACCCATTTTGTGTCTCTAAGCGGGGTAATAATAGACCGTCAGGGGTTTTTAGTCAATAATCGCCACGTTCCCATGGTTATTGATGATTATCAATCTTAGCCACGATTAAATCATTGCCATCAAACAAGCAAATAGCCCTAAATTGCTTATTGATCCTGAAATACCAGGTATTAGAGTTTTGCGGCTCCAGTTCCTTAAAGAAGACAGATTTTGTATCGCCGGCCAGCAAATAGTTCTTAGCTTTGACGTATTGATTTTTCAAACCTCTTGCTTCGAGATAGGCAAGTATGTGTTTCTTCTCAATAATAGCGTCGATCCTCGGCACACTATTGGATATTGATTAGTTCTTCCCGAGGAGTATTTCTAGCTTCCTCAATCGCCTCCCGAATCTCATCTGTAATCTCCTCCTCCTTCATTTCATGAAAATCGAGCGCCGCAAAAGCTCTATCTTGCCGCCAATTTTTGAATGTTTGCCACAAATCACGGCCCAAATCCAGCAGACTTGGCGTATTCGAGGTCCGAGGCAATTCTTTAACTGCAGTATTCATATAAGTCAAGGATATCACAGAGCGTATTACTTTGGAATTGATTAATTTGAGACTAGTTTGGGTGCGGAACAAGCCGAGCTTTCGAGACTCACTAGAGCC
>CAYHFQ010000031.1:0-3759 GCA_964355955.1 uncultured Gammaproteobacteria bacterium | reverse complement strand
GGGTCCTTACGTCGACGCTAAGCTCGCCATCAAAGTTGGTAAGCTCCGCCAAGGCGATAAGACCATCATCAAAACCTGGGCCCGCGCTTGTTCAATCACACCAGAAATGGTTGGATTCACCATCGCCGTCCATAACGGAAAGGATTTTATCCCTGTCCGTGTCGTCGAGAACATGGTCGGACACAAGCTTGGTGAATTTTCACCAACTCGTAAGTTCGTTCGTCACGCTGGTAAGGCCGCAGCCGCTGCTGCCGCTCCAGCCGCGAAGGGAGCACCTGCTCCTGCCGCCAAAAAGCTCACCCGTTAATACCGTCTTATGGAAGCCTTTGCAAAAGCACGATTTGTCCGCATGGCCCCGCGAAAAACGCGGTTGCTTGTGGCACTCGTTCGCGGTCTTAACGTGGCTGCAGCCCGCGCGCAGTTAAACTTCTCCAAAAAACAGTCATCCCTCCCAATCCTCAAGGTCCTCAACTCTGCTGTCGCCAATGCGACCGAGAACTTGAAACTTGATCCAGCTAGCCTCGTGGTCAGCAAAGCTTGGGTCGACGAAGGTCCTTCCTTCTTCCGCTTCACGCCAAAAGCCCACGGTCGCGCTACCCCAATCCGTCACCGCATGTCCCACATCACCATCGTGGTGGAGTCACGTGAGGTTGCCGCTCCGGTCGCCAAACAGGTTCGCACTTACAAGAAGACTACCTCTGCTAAGTCCAAAGCCTAACCTATGGGAAATAAAGTACATCCACGAGCCTTTCGTCTCTGGACAATCTACGGCTGGGAATCCAAATGGTTTGCCAAGGGCAAGCAGTTCGTGACCTCTCTTTCGGAAGATGTCCGCATTCGCGACTATCTCCGCAAGAACTTACGCGACGCTGGTGTCGACCATATCGAAATCGACCGCACGCCTAAGAACGTCACCGTCAACATCTACGCTGCCAAGCCTGGTTTCGTCATCGGACGCGCCGGCGCTGGTATCGAGGAGCTCAAAAAGAAGCTCATGGGTGAATTCTACCGCGGCCGCCGCGTGACCATGAACTTGAACGTTCATGAGATCGCTCGTCCTGCTCTCTCTGGCGTCGTCGTCGGTGAGCAGATCGCCCGCGAACTTGAATCTCGCATGGCCTTCCGTCGCTCCATGAAGATGGCTATCGAACGCGTCATGAAAGCTGGTGCAAAGGGAGTTAAATTGACTCTCTCTGGCCGCCTGAACGGTGCTGAAATCGCCCGCGTTGAAACTCTTTCCCAAGGTTCTATTCCACTCCACAACTTGCGTGCTGACATCGAGTTTGCTCGTATTCGTGCCACCACCCTCCAGGGTGTGATCGGTATCAAGGTCTGGATCTACCGCGGTGAAGTTTTCGACGGTATCGTCAAGAACGAAGCCGTTGCTCCACGCGTTCCAAACCCAAGTCCAAATCAAGGTCGTGCACCTTCTAAGGGTGGTCGTCCAGCAGCGCGTCGCGCTTAACCCATTTGTATGTTGCTTCCTAAAAAGATGAAATATCGCAAGTGGCAGAAGCGTCACACGCAGGGTGATCGCTTGGCTACGCAAAAGGTCAGTGTCGCCTTCGGCTTCTTTGGTCTAAAAGCCATTACCGAAGGTTGGGTCACAGCCCGTCAGATCGAAGCCGCTCGTCGTGCTATGACGCGTGCCGTCAAGCGCGGTGGCAAAATCTGGATTCGCATTTTCCCAGACCATCCAGTTACGAACCACGGTTCGGAAACTCCTATGGGTAAAGGAAAAGGTGCCGTCGATTATTACATGACCCCAGTTCGTGCTGGTACAGTCATGTTCGAAATGGACGGTGTCGACGAA
The DNA here is from genome assembly GCA_964355955.1 of uncultured Gammaproteobacteria bacterium. Classification (GTDB taxonomy): domain Bacteria; phylum Patescibacteriota; class Patescibacteriia; order UBA9934; family UBA9934; genus UBA11707. Next base: position 1,946 of record CAYHFQ010000031.1, on the reverse strand, counting down.
GCTACAGCCAAAGAGGCTTTCCGCTTGGCCATGCACAAACTTCCAGTCCAGACCAAAGTTGTTACCCGAATGTAATGTATGGCATACCTCGATTATAAAGGCAAAGACGCAGCAGAATTGCAGGGACTCCTCGCGGAAACTCGCGGACTCTTGCACGAGCTCGTATTCAAACATTCCATCGGACAGCTTAAAAATGTTCGTGAAATCACCCTCGCAAAAAAGAGCATCGCTCATCTTATGACGGCTCTTAACGCGATTAAAGCTTAAGTATGACGACTGAAAAAATTATTCCAGCAACCGGTCGTCGTCGCTTAACTGGCGTCGTCGTGGCCACCAAGATGCAAAAGACTGTGACGGTCAAAATCGACCGCACCGTGCTCAACAGCAAGTACCAGAAGCGTTACACTGTCAGCAAGACTTACCTCGCTCATAACGAGAATCCAGAGGTCAAGGTTGGTGACAAGGTGACCATCGAAGAAACCCGTCCTCTTTCGGCTAAGAAGCGTTTCCGCGTTGTAGCGGTAGCCAACTAGCCCCCACGTATATGTTGCAACATCGATCGATGATCCACGTCGCCGACAACTCTGGTGCCAAAAAGCTCCAAGTTATCCGCGTCCTTGGTGGCTACAAAAAGCGTTACGCTCGCCTAGGCGACGTTGTGACGTGCGCGGTCAAGGTGGCCTCGCCGCACATGGCAGTAAAAAAGAGTGACGTAGTTCACGCCGTCATTGTCCGCACCCGCAAGGAAGTGCGTCGTAAGGACGGTTCCTACATCATGTTTGACGAAAACGCAGCCGTGATTATCAACCGCGAAAGCAAAGAGCCAAAAGGTACTCGTATCTTTGGCCCAGTCGCTCGCGAATTACGCGCCCTCGGTTTCAACAAGATTATTTCTTTAGCGCCAGAGGTGCTCTAATTCCCATATATGAAAATCAAAACTGGGGATAACGTCCGTGTCATGGTTGGCAAGGACAAGGGTAAGGAAGGCAAGATCAGTCAGGTCTTTCCTGATAAGAACCAAGTCGTAGTCGAAGGTCTTAACCAACGCGTTAAGCACTTGAAACCACGCGGCACGCAAGCCGGTCAACGCATCACCTTCTCGGCACCTATGAACGCCTCAAATGTTCAGATGGTCGGCAAGAACGGTCCAGGACGCGTCGGTTACGTCGTCAAGGAAGGTCGCAAGATTCGCGTGCTCCACTCCAAGAAGGGCACTGAAGAAATCGGCTAATATGCAAATGCTTAAAGAAAAATTTAGCGCCCTGTCCGCCAGCTTGCGCGAACAGTTTGGCCGCACCAACGTCCACGAGACACCGCACATCGTCAAAGTGACTTTGAACGCTGGTCTCGGTAAGGGTAAGGACTCCAAGTTCGCCGACATCGTCGCTGACACCTTGAAGCGCATCACTGGTCAACAGCCAGTTATGACCAAGGCTCGTAAGTCAGTCGCCGGTTTCAAGCTCCGCGAAGGTCAGGTGGTCGGTGCCATGGTAACTATCCGTGGTCCGCACATGTGGCACTTCCTGGACAAACTAGCGCACGTCGTCTTTGCTCGTATCCGCGACTTCCGTGGTATTCCAGAGTCTTCGGTCGACAAGCAGGGTAACTTCAACTACGGTTTCACAGAACACACACCGTTCCCTGAAGTTCGTCCTGACGAAGTCGAGTCGTTGCATGGTTTACAGGTAACGATCACGACCACCGCCAAGAATCATGCCGAAGGGTTGGCACTCTTCAAGGGTCTCGGGTTCCCGTTCGCCCCGACCGAAAAAAAGTAATATGGCAACAGAAAACCAAATTGCGAAATCCAAAAAGACGCCAAAATTCATGACCCGCAAGGTCAACCGATGCTGGCGCTGTGGCCGTAACCGTTTCTTCCTCCGTGACTTCGGCTTGTGCCGTATCTGCTTCCGTGAATTAGCCAACGTTGGCGAAATTCCAGGCAT
>CAYHFQ010000030.1:0-3904 GCA_964355955.1 uncultured Gammaproteobacteria bacterium | reverse complement strand
TCCTAGCTGCGCCTCGTCAACCGTGCCAGCCGGCTCACCTCGTCTGACTCGGGGGCTGGCACAGGGCCGAGGCTAGCGTCGTCACAGGAGACACGGCAGTCGCTCGCTGGGATTTAGAGTCCTCGTCTTTATTGACGCAGGGCTCTTTTTGTTTAGATTAGCCCCGTTTAAGCTCATGCAATTTTGAGGGATTTCTGTTACCATGGCCCCAGATAGAAGGGAGAAAATAACTATGGATTCTAAGGATTTTGTTTACTTACATAACCACTCGCATTACTCGCTCTTGGAGGCTTTGGCCAAGCCCAAGAAGCTGATTTCGCGCGCCAAAGATTTGGGCATGAACGCGCTGGCACTGACGGATAATGGCTCAATGTATGGGGCGGTCGAGTTTTACAAGGCGTGCAAGGATGCCGAGGTGAAGGCGATTATTGGCATGGATACGTACGTGGCTCAGCACGGCATGACGGATAGGCGGCCGAGGGTGGACGATAGGCCGTACCGTCTGGTGTTGTTGGCGATTAATGACGAGGGCTACCACAATCTACTTAAAATTAGTACAGCCGGATTTTTGGAGGGTTTTTATTATAAGCCACGGGTCGACAAAGAATTTTTACGAAAGCACGCGGCGGGTTTGATTGCCTTGTCTGGTAGCGTTAGTAACGATGTCGCCGGCGCGATTTTGGCGGACGATCATGAGAAGGCACGAGCGTTGATTGCGGAATATCAGTCTATTTTTGGGGTGGAGAATTTTTACTTGGAATTGATTCAGCACCCGGACATGGCGCGTCAGGTAGAGATTAATGACGCCTATAAGTTGTTGAGTAAAGAACTTAATGTGCCGCTAGTGGCGACGCGCAATGTTTTTTATTTGAATCCAGAAGATCGTGAAGGTTATGAGGCGCAGTTGTGTATTCAGCGGAGTAGAACATTGGAGGATTTTAGACGCACGAGTACCGATGACGTCGATTTGTCGTTTGGGACGCCAGAGGAAATAATTAGTTATTTTGCGGACGTGCCAGAGGCTGTCTTGAATACGCGAAGAATTGCAGATAGGGTCGACTTTCACATGGAGTTGGGCCATAATTATTTGCCGGTTTTTCCGTTGCCGCCCGGTAAAGATGATAATGAATATTTATACGATTTGTGCATTACTGGTTTGAAGGAACGGTACGCAGATCCGGTGCCAGAGAATGTGATGGAGCGTTTTACTTTTGAGTATGAAACTATTAAGAAGATGGGCTTCGCTTCTTACTTTTTGATTGTGCAGGACTTCGTTAACTTTGGTAAGGATAATGGAATTTTGGTGGGACCGGGGCGTGGTAGTGCGGCTGGTTCCATTGTCGCTTACGCGCTCCGAATTACCGATCTTGACCCGTTGCGCTATGGATTGCTGTTTGAACGTTTCTTGAATCCAGACCGTATTTCCATGCCGGATATCGACATGGACTTTGCGGATAACAGGCGTGGTGAGGTGATGGAGTATGTGACCAAGAAGTACGGTGCAGACCGTGTGGCGGGTATTATTACATTTGGTACGCTCATGCCTCGCGCTGCGGTGCGTGATGCAGCTCGTGTGCTTGGTTTAAGTTTTCAAGAAGCGGACTTGATTGCTAAGTGTGTGCCGCCGCCAGTGCAGGGCAAGCATACGCCGCTCAAAGAAGCGATTGTGGAGTCGCCAGACTTGGCTAATCTTTACAACAGTAACCCAATGTCCAAACGGGTGATTGACTTGGCGATGAAGTTGGAGGGCAATCCACGTCATGCTTCGCAACACGCTTGCGGTATCGTGATCGGGGATGTGCCACTTGGTGAACGCGTACCGTTACAAGCTGGGCAACATGAAGACATGGCGCTCGTGACACAGTATTCACTTAACTCGGCGGAGGCTGTTGGTTTGGTCAAGATGGACTTTTTGGGACTTAGTAACTTGACGGTGATTCAGGATGCGCTCGATATTATTAAGGCTGTACATGGTGTCGACATTGATATTGCCAATATTCCGCTTGATGACGTGAAGACGTTCGAACTGTTGGGGCGCGGTGATACGACCGGTGTTTTTCAGTTGGAAAGCGACGGCATGAAGCGTTATATTAAAGAATTACGGCCGAGCGTGTTTGAGGACATCATCGCCATGGTGTCGCTGTATCGCCCAGGGCCGATGCAGTTTATTGAGACGTTTATTCGCCGTAAGCATGGTGAGGAGGCGGTTATTTATGAACACCCGCTCATGGAAAATGCTTTCCGTGAGACTTATGGTATTCCGGTTTACCAGGAGCAAGTCATGCAAGTCAGTAAAGACTTAGCTGGTTTTACGGGCGGTGAGGCTGACTCTTTGCGTAAAGCAATGGGTAAAAAGATTGCTGAGTTGATGGCCAAGATGAAGACCAAGTTTGTGGAAGGCGCCATGAAGAAGGGTGTTAAAGAACATATTGCGATTAAGATTTTCCAAAAGTTGGAAGACTTTGCGGCTTACGGTTTTAATAAGTCGCACGCCGCTTGTTACGCCATGATTGCTTACCGCACGGCGTATTTGAAAGCCTATTATCCGGCCGAGTTCATGGCGGCCCTGATGAATAGTGATGCGGGTAATTTGGATCGTATTACCATTGAAGTGGACGAATGTAAACGTGTTGGCCTGAACGTGATGGCGCCAGACGTGAACGAATCGTTCCCAGGTTTCGCGGTTGTTAAGGGGACGAATAATATTCGTTGGGGACTGAAGGCAATTAAAAATGTTGGCAGTGATATTGCGGATACGATGGTGCAGGAAAGAAAGACGAACGGGCCATTTGTTGATTTGGCAGATTTTTTGAGTCGCATGCGCACGACGTCGTTTAATAAGAAGACGCTCGAGGCATTGGTAAAAACCGGAGCTCTTGATAGGTTTGAGGACCGTGGCAAGCTGTACCATAATTTGGATACATTGTTGTTGTATAGCAAGCATGTGACGGCTGGAGCGGACAGGAATCAGGTTTCTCTGTTCGACTTGGCACCGACGGTAGTAGAGGAAAAGATTTCGCTCCGTAACATGCCGCCAGTGCCAAAGAGTCATATTTTGGGTTGGGAAAAAGAGTTGCTGGGCTTGTATGTGAGCGCGCACCCGGGCGCTATTTTTGCCGAGCAGTTTAAGGGGTTAGTGAAAACGTGTGCGGAGGTTAATGTAATGGATGATGAATCGGCAGTGCTGTTGGCGGGTGTCATTATTTCCGTCAAGCAGATTTTTACGAAGAAGAAAAATGAGCCGATGGCTTTTGTGCGGGTGGAGGATGATAGCGGTGCCATGGAGATTGTGGTCTTCCCGAAGATTTATGTGCAAATAAGAGATGTGTTGGTGCCGGATACGTTGGTGGTGATTAAAGGCACAGTTTCCGTGCGGGAGGGGAGGAGTTATGGCAAGGTTGGTGAAGAAGAGGAGGACAAGGCGCCGGCGCTTGAGCATTCGGTGTTGTGTGATGGGCTCAAGGTTTTCTTAGAAGAAGATATTCCAGAACTGGCTGGGAAGTTGCGGTTTGGTTTTCCGGATGGGAATGAAGATGACGGAAGCGTGAAAATGCCAGCCAACGTCGACGAGGGGATTGTGATTACGCCGCCTGCTAGTCCGTCGGCCGAGATGATTACCAAGTTGCGAGAAATATTTGAGGCCTCGCCAGGGCGAGAACAAGTGTATTTGCTCGTCGAGTCAGGCGGCGTGATGCGGAAGATTGCGACGGAGTATAAGATAAGGCGAGAGCATGGAGTGTTGGCGAAGATTGCGGGAGTGGTGGGGGAGAAGAATGTTAGGTAGGCAGAACGCGAGACTCGGGGAGTCCCTTTCTTTCTCTGTCGGGCGTTTAGACGATCGACAATTACTATTTGAGTGAATTGTCGACATATAAACGCGCGTCCCTCGGTCGACGAAAGGGAC
>CAYHFQ010000029.1:0-4476 GCA_964355955.1 uncultured Gammaproteobacteria bacterium | reverse complement strand
AATCTACCAACCCTCATACCATTACCTACCCCACACTCCCCGTCATTTCCAGGTCGATGAGACGATTGAGTTCGATGGCGTATTCGAGGGGGAGTTCGCGGACGATAGGTTCCAGGAAACCGTTGACTATCAGGCGGCGGGCGGCGTCGGCGTCGAGGCCACGGGAGGCGAGGTAGAACATTTCGGCGTCACTGATGCGACCGGTACTGGCTTCATGAGCGACGGTGGCTGATGGTGCTTCGACTTTCATGGTGGGGAGCGTGTCGGTGCTGGAAGCGGCGTCGAGGAGTAGCGCGTCACAGACGATGCTGGAGGTTGAGTGCTTGGCGGCGGGAGTCAACCTGACGTAGCCGCGGTAGATGCTTTTGCCGCCGTCTTTGCTGACGGATTTCGACCTGATTGTCGATGAAGTATTCGGCGCGACGTGAATCATTTTGGCGCCGGTGTCCTGCACTTGCCCGGCCCCAGCGAAGGCCACGCCCAGGAAGTCGCTGCGAGCGCCCTCACCACGGAGAATGCTGGCCGGATAGAGCATGGTGAGGCCGCTGCCGAAGTTGCCGTTGACCCATTCCATCACGCCGTGAGCGTCGACTAGAGCGCGCTTGGTGTTGAGGTTGAAAGTGTTCTTGCTCCAGTTTTCGATAGATGAGTAGCGCATGCGGGCCTTGGCGGCCACGAAGATTTCCACACAACCGGCGTGCAGGGATTGGACGGTGAAGCGCGGGGCGGAGCAGCCTTCGATGTAGTGCAGTTCCGCGCCCTCGTCGACCACAATGAGGGTGTGTTCGAATTGCCCGCCGTGTTTGGCGTTCATGCGGAAGTAAGCTTGCAAGGGAATGGTTACTTTGACACCGGGCGGGACGTAGATGAAGGTGCCACCGCTCCAAACGGCGGCGTGGAGCATGGCGAATTTGTGGTCGTGAATGGGCACGCACTGGGTCATGAAATATTTGGCGACGAGGTCTGGATAGAGGCGAACGGCCGCGTCCATGTTTTCGAAGATGACACCTTGGGCTGACCACTCGGCTTTGAGATTGTGATAAATGACGTCGCTGTCGTACTGCGCGCCGACGCCGGCCAGTAAGTCCTGTTCGGCTTTGGGGATGCCGAGTTTGTCGAAGGTGGAGCGAATCTCTGGCGGGACGTCGTCCCAACTCTTCTGCTCGTCGGTATCGGGGCGGACGTAGTAGACGAGGGCGTCGAAGTCGATAATGGAAAGATCTGGGCCCCAGGTTGGCAAGGGGGTTTTAAGGAATAACTCGAGGGCGGCGAGGCGCTTCTCCAGTAACCAGCTCGGCTCCCCTTTTTGACGCGAAATTTCCATGACGACGGCACGCGAAAGCCCTGGCTTGGCCTGGTATTTGGGCGTCCCCTGTTGCGCTGTATCCAGTATTTCGCGGAGGGGTTGCATATTGCCTCAGTTTAGCGGTTTGCGGGTTTTTGAGCAATGATTGCAAGGTAAGGACGACGTCGGGCGTCGTCCTTAGTTTTAGCCAATAAAAGAGAACGCCGCACCCCGATGACTCGGGAGTGCGGCGTAGAACTCGACGGCGTGGCTACTCGCGCTTGATGAGCTGGCCACCCGTCTCCTTGGCGATGAACTCGGCCAGGCCCACGGCGACGGCCAGGGTGTAGGCATCGTCCCCTGCCTCGTTCCTGATGAGGAAGTAGAAGGGCTCACGGCGAGCACCGCAGTGGGTGTCGCGGTCGAGGTGACCTTCGATGCAGCGACCACTGTGCTGCCCGCCGTCGACCTCTCCCATCAGCTCAAATCGCCACGAGTGATGTGGGTTGTCTTTCTGCGAGCCGAAGTGGCTATAAAAACACACTTCCTGTCCGCCGAAGTAGCGGTCGATGAGCTGGCGGATGAGGGTGTCGTCGGGCTTCTCGGCGAAGTGCACTTCGTGGGAGTGGGGGCAGTCGAGTAGGTAGTCGGCTTTGCGGAACATGGGTGCCTCTGATGGTGTGGGGTTGGCGGAAAGAGTCCGAAATGGACTGAATAATATAGTAAAAAATTTGATTTTAGTCAATGTTAACAAGGCTGGGACTAAGCGAGACGTAGTCCCTTGGGGTTAGTGACAGAAAGTAACGCGGTGGTGCGGGGTGAGGCCGTAATGGGAAAGCGCGTCGAAGTGGGCGGCCGTGCCGTAGCCTTTGTGGGAGGAGAAGCCGTATGCGGGATATTCGAGGGAAAGGGATTCCAAAAGGTTGTCGCGGTAGACTTTGGCCAGGATGCTGGCCGCGGCGATAGAGAGGATTTTGGCGTCGCCGTGAATGACGGAGTGTTGAGGGATGGGGAGATTGGGGACGCAGAATTTACCGTCGACGAGGAGATAGGCGCCTGTGAGATGTGAACTCGGCAGAGACTCGATAGCGCGGCGCATGGCCAGGAGTGAGGCGTGGTGGATGTTGAGATTATCGACTTCCGCAGCGGAGGATGAGGCGATGGCAAAAGAGATGGCGCTGCGGCGGAGGTAGGCGTCGGCCTGAGCGCGTTGGCTGGCGCTGAGGGTTTTGCTGTCACGGATGATTTGCCTGGCGTCGTCCTTGGGCATCATCGGCGGTAAAATGACGGCGGCAGCGACGACGGGACCAACCAGGCAACCGCGACCAACTTCGTCGATACCGATAATAGTTGAAAAGCCCTGACGGCGGAGGGAGTTTTCGGTGCGGAGGGTTAGGAGGGGCATAATACAGCACGGCCGAAATGTAATTAGCTATTTTTTTGTTTATTGATAGCGGTTTTAGAGGTCAAAAGTTCCTGGGCGGCTATGACGTGGCTACAGATTTTGTATTCGGCGTAGAAGTCGCAATCGCAACGCCAAGTGTCCCCAACTGGTGAGAGAGTTCTGAGACCATGGTTGGATTGCAGCTCGACCGTACTCCCCCGCTGAGTAAAACGTGCTGGTTCGGCAAGATATTGGCGGGCTTTGGCAATTTTATTGATTAGCTGCTGGACGAAGACGGCCTGAGTGTCGCGATTATCCGGAGTAATTTCGATAATTATCACATTAGTGCGGTCTTTGATTTGCTGGACAAAAGCGTCGTCAGAAGCAGCAACGATGGTAGCTAAACAGGTGTTTGGCGCGTTAAGACTCTTAGTAACAAAGGCCTTAAATGACTCGGACAATAACTCCATGGGGCCGATTTCGTCGATGTAGACTAGATCGTCTGGATTAGGTTGTGGCAGCTGCGAGAGTAGAAAATCTAACCGTTCAGGGTTTACAGCGTAACGCCCAACGTGATGACTGGAGATGGCGTCGATATGTGCCAGAACTGCTTTGTCGCCTTTGCTAGTTTCCACTGCGAAACCGACACGTTTATCCTCAACCAGAATTTCGTCCGTAAGAAACCCGACTTTATGAGGGATGCCACCGAGTAACTGGCGGACTAAAGTCGATTTGCCGCTCCTGGGGGAGCCGGTAATGAGAATGTTTTTAATCATAGTTTATTATATTGGGTGAAGTATACCATTCAAAACAAAACGCGCCCGGCCGACGCGTTCTGTGACCGGAGTCAGAGAGGCGAAGGCGCAAGCGCAAAGTCGACTAGGGCGTCGAGAAGTGGGAAGAGATGGCGATGATGGTGATGAGAACGGCCACGGCCTGAAGGCGGGCACGGCGTGAGGTGACGTAGTACTTGGCGGCGATGAGGCCAGAACTGAAGCCAAAAGCACCGGTGATGTCGAAGGCGAGATCAGTGAAAGTTGGCATGAGGAGCTCCGTGGTGGGTTGCTGAGTGACGATAGCATGAAAATTACAGATAAGCTACACTCCCTACATATGAAAAACTTGGCGAAGTTACTGGCGGTACTGCAGATTACGCGGGAGCAGCCGCAATATGGGTACTTTTTAAGTGGCGTGAGGGCGCATGAGACCTCCAATCTTGCTGAGCATCATTATTTAGTCAGCATGATTGCTTGGTTGTTATGCGAGAATATTAATGAGGATGAGCAGCTGGTGGATGCGGATGCGGTCATGAAGATGTGTATGTTGCACGATTTGGGTGAGTTGTTTGGGGGAGATTTGTCGGCGCCATTGTCGCGTAAGAAGCCAGAGATGAAAGTGCATGCTAGAGCACTCGAGGCCATGAACTTTGGGTTTTTGACGGCTTTTTTGACACCGAAAGTACAAGCGAAAATTACGGCGATCTATGAGAGGGCGGAGAATAAGGATACGGATGAGGGGGTGATTGTGAAGTTTGCGGACATGATTGAGTGCCAGTTCTTTTTGGATCATGTGGGGAGTAAAAGTGGGCATAGGCCAGACTTTTATGCTAATCATGTGAAGGCGCTGATTGAGAAGATTACGAATGAGAAGGTAAAGGCGAAGATGCTGGATTTTGCGGAAGGATTTGAGGCTGACGTATGGGGACAGGGGGCGAGGGCGGGAGATTTTATTATTGGAATCGCTTAATTTGGCCTATTTTGAGCTTGTCACTGCGCCGACTTCCTCAACTCACGGCTCTAGTGAGTCT
>CAYHFQ010000028.1:0-5495 GCA_964355955.1 uncultured Gammaproteobacteria bacterium | reverse complement strand
CGAGTTTGGTTTGGACTATTATCGAGTCCCACCAGGCGTCGACCTCGACCTCATGAAAGCCGACCAAGCCGACGCTGTGCGCGTCCAACTGAAGTTCGCTACCGAAGTTAACAAACCCGTCGTCATCCATTGCCGCGACGCCCACGCCGACCAAATCGAATTACTCAAGGCTGAGATCGCCAGTGGGGGACTAGCCCGCCGAGGTGTCATTCACTGTTTTACCGGTACCGCCGCTGAAGCCGCCGCCTACCATGAAATCGGTTTCCTCGTGTCCATCACTGGCATCGTCACCTTCGCCAAAAACTTGCAGGAAGTCGTCCGCCAAATCCCACTCTCACAAATCATGATCGAAACTGACTCGCCTTACCTCACTCCAGCCCCCAACCGCGGGAAGCGTAACGAACCAGCCAACGTCGCCCACGTCGCCGCCAAGATCGCGGAACTGCACGGTATCTCCGTCGACGAAGTAGCCCGAGTCACCACTGCGAATGCTATGCGTTTATTTGATTTGAGGTAATTATGATCTATCTTATTGGTGGGGCACCGCGTTGCGGCAAGACGATACTCTCCGAAAGACTTTCGGTGGAGAAGCATCTTCCATGGATATCCACAGATACTTTACGAGCAAGTCTCCTTGCCTATATTCCCGATTCTGAAATTGAGACGAAATTTCCCGATCAAAATAGACGTTTAGAAACGAATACACCTGAAGAGCTTCTCGAATCAGAGCTCGTTGAATCCGAAACACTCTGGCCTGGAATTTGTGCCATGATTAAGCATTTTGTTGACTGTCAGCAAGAGTACGTTATCGAAGGCGTGCACTTGATGCCAAAACTTATACAGCAGCTTCAAACTACACCGTATTGGTCACAAATTAAGCTTATTTACCTCGTGAAGTCTGACCTCCGGGAGATCGAGGAGGGGCTTGTGCAGAATAAAGCTAAACACGACTGGCTGAAGGATATACTGGAGGAAAAGGAGCTCTTAGAGAAAGCGGCCAGAATGGTTCAAATGAAGAGCGTATATATCGCAGATCAGGCGAGAAGCTGTGGTTATGCCGTCATTGACACAGGGATAGATTTTGAACAGAAAATTGCAAAACTTTCGCGAGGTTTCTAGCGATGCAATCCCGCCGACGTCATTCGTTTATTCGATTTGTATTAGTATGGAATCAGAAACTCAAAAGCTAGCAACATCCGAGAGCCTCGATATTTTAGCAACTAGAACAATCGAGAGTGAAGGTTCGGAACTCAGTATGAGCGAGCTGGCAAAGAGACTTGCGGAGGACATCATAAATATTCCCGGCGATCGTACTCGCCTTATCTCGTTAGTCGGTGGAGCTGCGAGTGGCAAAACAACACTCTCCATCGAACTCGTTGATTCATTGCGTCAGCAGGGAATTGCTGCCGACTCAATCGGTACGGACGATTACGTTATCGGCGACCGCGAATATCGCCGCACTCACCTCGAGGGCAAGGAACCGAAGGCCAAGTACGACTTCGGCTACATGAACAAGCTCATCGATACCATCGTTGCCAACCACGGTCAGGCTGGTGAAGTCGCTGTGCCGACTTATAATCAAGCAACAGGCGTAGCTATTGCCGAGGGCGAGGCTAATTACCAGCACAAAATTGCCTCCGTCGAAGCTCTAATTATTGAAGGTGATTTCCCCGAAGTCGCCAAACCTGACCTAACTATCTATCTTCACGTCGACGATAATCTCCGCCTCAGTAATCGTCTGAATCGAGATCTGCAACACCGTAGTGCCACCGATGCTGCCAAGATCGAAGAGAACTTCAACCAGCGCCAAGCCCTCCAACACGTCCCATACACTCTTCCTGCCGCAGCCTTAGCGAATATTGTTGTTGTCGGTCACGTCGTTGATGGCCAGTGGAAGTACACCGTTTACCGCTAATCACACCCAATCCTTGACCTGGCTCAGCATAAAAGCTATACTTTTGTCGCCTTTTTAGAACGCATATGAAGCCTGAAGGCCTCGGAAAATATTACGCCTTCGCTATGAAGGCGATGGGGGACATTACCCTCACCATTGCCGCCCCGGCCGTGTTAGCCGCCATTCTCGGCCACTACCTCGACCAGCACTTCGGCACTGGTAAACTGCTCTTCATCGTTCTACTCGCTCTCGCCTTTGTTCTCACTATAATGATCTTGCCCCGGAAGATTCGACAGTATGGCCAAGCTTATCAAAAACTTACCAACTAACCTGGCCCTTGTTCCTTTGGCCGCCGAACCAATTTTTCATATTGCTAAATTCCCCGTGACCAACACCATGCTGAACGCTTGGCTGGCCACGATTTTTTTCGTCATTGTTGCTTTTGTTGCTTCTCGTCGGACGTCACTCGTGCCAAAAGGTATTCACAACTTCTTCGAAGCTATCGTCGATGGCTTGCTCGACCAGGCGGAGAAGGTGACTGGTAGCAAGAGCAAAGCCAAAGCTTTCTTCCCACTTTGTGCGACCATCTTCCTCTTTGTGCTCGTTAGTAACTGGATGGGTCTTATTCCTGGTACTGGTACGCTCGGCATGTGGCAGTTAGTGCATGGTGAAGCTGAGCTTGTGCCACTCTTCCGCCCAGCTACCAGCGACCTCAACCTGACTCTAGCTATCGCCGCCTTTGCCGTTATAATGACCCACGTTGCTGGTGTCAAAGCCTTGGGCGTCAGCGAGTACTTCAGCAAGTTCTTTAACTTCCGTGGTATTTGGCGCGCCTTCCGCAAAGGCCCAATGGCGGTCGTCATCGCTTGTATCGAGTTCTTCGTCGGCTTGCTTGAAGTCATCAGTGAATTCGCTAAGACCTTATCGCTCTCGCTACGTTTGTTCGGTAACGTCTTCGCTGGTGAAATTCTCATTGGTGTCATGATGAGCCTCATTTCCTTCGTTGTCCCAATCCCATTCATCTTCCTGGAAATCTTGGTTGGTGTCATTCAAGCCACGGTCTTTTCCATGCTGGTCCTGGTTTACCTCACTGTCGCCACCTCCTCGCACGGTCATGACGACGACGCCGAACATCATGAGAAAGTTCTCGAGCACGCCTAAAGGTGGCGTACTCCGAAGTTGAAAATAAGTTTTCGCTTCAGAGTAACTCATCTTATTTAAGTCACGTACAATCATATGACACTCGAATTCGCCAAAGCCTTCGCCATCGCTATCGGTGGTATCAGCCCAGCCCTCGCCATCGGTTTGATCGGTTACGCTGCTATGACCAGCATCGGTCGCAACCCAGAAGCCGACAAGAAGATCTTCGTTCCAATGTTGCTCGGTATGGCTTTTGCTGAAGCTATTGCCATTTACGCCTTGATCATCGCTTTCACCTTGTAGTCCTTTCCCAGATGGTCGATTTTGGGCTTGCACCATCGACAACTCGTTCACCGTATAGATTACTATACGCCTCACGAGCTTGTCTCGTTGCGCACCCAAACTCGTCACACCTGGAAAAGTCCTATTCATTCCACTCTACACTCTCTACTACTATATGTCTTCAAATTCCGAAACGACAACTGAGGTGCAAGAAGCTACCGGGCCAGCCGCCGTTTTGGGCGCGTTTGGCTTGCGTGGTGACTTGTTCGCCGCACAGTTGGTCAACTTCCTGCTCGTCCTCTTGGTCTTGTGGCGCTTTGCTTACAAGCCAATTATGAAGATGCTGGCAGAACGTGAAGCCAAGATTAGTAAGAGTGTCGTCGACGCCGAAAAGATCGAACACCGCGTTCGTGAATTCGAAGTCGAGCGTGATTCATTACTCCTCGCTGCCCGTAAGGAAGCGCAGGAAATTGTCATCACGGCCGTGAGTCAGAGTGAAGAGCGCAAAACTGAAATGCTCGACGCTGCTAAGCGCGAAGTAGAACGCGTCATCAGCCAAGGCAAACATCAGCTCGAGCTCGACAAGGAAGCTATCTTGAAGGAAGCACGTAAGGACATGGTGGACATCGCCATGAAGGCCGCAGCGCGTATTCTCCACACGGGAATAGACGAAGCAAAGTCGCAATCGCTCGCGGAGGAGGTCGTGCGGAAAATGACCTAAGCGGGATATGGCTAAATTAGACATGAACCTAATCGCCACGGAAGTCGTTAAGTTGGTAGCAGATAAGACCCCAGCTCAGATCAAAGCGATCATGAAGGAAGTCATCGAGTTACTGGCCGAGCGCAACTCACTAGCCAGATGGCGCGAGCTCGAAGTGGCCTTGCACCAAGCCTGGAAGAACGTTAACGGAGCCTCCAAAATAACCATCGTCTCCGCGCACGAGCTGACCAAAGAAGCCAAAAAAGCCCTAGACGAACAAGCCCACGGCGCCGAAGTCGTGGAGATAGTCGACAACAGGCTTATCGGTGGGGCAGTCATCCGCTTGGATAACTCCCGACTCGACGGCTCAGTTACAGGATCTTTAATGCGCCTCAAAAACGCAATGTATACGGAAGTCTAAGGAATATTATGGCAAAAAAAGTAGACATCATCGCCGCCTTGCGTGAGCAGGTCGCGAATTTCAAAGCCGAAGCTAACGTCGAAACTGTCGGTACAGTTCTCTCCGTTGGTGACGGTGTGGCTCGTGTTTCCGGGCTCACTAACGCCAAGGCCCAAGAAATGCTCGATTTCAACGGCGTAACTGGTATCGCCCTCAACCTTGAGGAAGAGGTGATTGGTGCCATTATTCTTGGTGAATCAACAAATATTAAAGAAGGCGACACCGTGCGTTCAACGGGTCGCATTTTGTCTATTCCAGTCGGCGACGACATTGTCGGCCGCGTGGTCGACGCTCTCGGCAATCCTGTCGACGGCAAGGGCGCTATTACCGCTACCAAGCAGATGCCGGTCGAGAAAGTCGCCCCAGGCGTCATGACTCGTCAGGGCGTTTCTGTTCCTTTGCAAACTGGTATCAAAGCTATCGACGCCTTGATCCCAATCGGTCGTGGTCAGCGCGAGCTCATCATTGGTGACCGTCAGACTGGCAAAACCGCCATCGCTATCGACACCATCCTTAACCAAAAGGGCTTGGGCGTGAAATGCGTCTACGTCGCCATTGGTCAAAAGGAATCTAAAATTGCTAACCTCCGCGCTCGCCTTGAAAAGGCTGGCGCCATGGAATACACCACTATCGTTTTGGCTGGTGCTTCGGACCCTGCGTCCATGCTCTACGTCGCCCCTTACGCCGGTTGTGCTATCGCCGAATACTTCATGGAGAAGGGCGAGGACGTCTTGATTGTCTACGATGATCTTTCTAAGCACGCTTGGGCTTACCGCGAAATCTCGCTCTTGCTCCGTCGTCCACCAGGCCGTGAAGCCTACCCAGGTGACGTCTTCTACTTGCACTCCCGTTTGCTCGAGCGTTCGGCTCGCGTCAATGCTGAGCACGGTGGAGGTTCCATCACCGCCTTGCCGATCATCGAAACTCAAGGTGGCGACGTGTCTGCTTACATTCCGACCAACGTCATTTCCATTACTGACGGTCAGATCTTTCTTGAAGCAGATCTGTTCTATTCCGGG
>CAYHFQ010000027.1:0-5902 GCA_964355955.1 uncultured Gammaproteobacteria bacterium | reverse complement strand
CCTCGTCTGACTCGGGGGCTGGCACAGGGCCGAGGCTAGCGTCGTCACAGGAGACGTCGGCAGTCGCTCGCTCCTACAAGGCTCAGGCTCAATAAAACGCGAGACGGCGGACACCCAGAGGATGTCCGCCGCACGACGGTTATAAGGTTGTGGTTGACTAGCGCGAGAGGCGCGAGTCGATGACCAACATGATGTCGGTCAAATCGAGCTCGGGCTCTTCGTCGATTCTGACGCCGAAGCCGAGATGCTGCATGGCGACTTGGCGAGCTGCCAGACGTTGCGTGGCGTCGAGCTCGAGGGTGGCTGGTTGGCTACGAAGGGCTCGCAAGACAGCGAGCGGATGGAAGCTGGCGGCGTTGAAGAGTACTTGCTGTCGCTGCCAATCGTCTAACCGCTTGTAGGATGGCGCTCGGGGCTCGATGGCTGTGAGGGCTACCAGCGGTCGGAACTCGGCGACCTGGCACAGGAAGTCCATCAGCTTGGTCGAGCTGGTCCTCATTGTGTCCGCGGCTCTTTCGGCTGCGAACTCGAGCAGCATGTCTTCTGCTACAGCGAGAATGAGTGACTTGTACTGAGGGTTGGGAATGGGAATACCTGCAGTCACGTTGCCTCCAGGGGCATTTTTAGTTTGTGAACCAATCCCAGGCCGGAAGTCGACCAATGGGAAAGCGTGTACTATAGACCATTTTTAGCATTTTGTCAACTAAAATGGCTATAAATAGCGGTAAATTGGGCATTATATGAGATAGTGATAGTGGACGGAATGGCCGAATTTCATTACACTGCCAGCACTATGGTTCCACAAGATAGAATTCGCAATTTTTGCATTATTGCCCACATCGACCACGGGAAGAGCACACTTTCTGACCGTTTGCTCGAAATTACCGGCACCGTCGACAGCCGCCACATGAAGGCGCAGCTTTTGGATAGCATGGATATTGAGCGTGAACGGGGCATTACCATCAAATTGGCACCGGCCCGCATGGTCTGGAAAGACATCACTTTGAACTTGATTGATACGCCGGGGCACATCGATTTTAACTATGAAGTGTCGCGGTCGTTAGCGGCGGTGGATGGTGCGGTGCTACTAGTTGATGCGACCCAAGGCGTGCAGGCTCAGACGATTGCTAACCTGTATTTAGCGATGGAAGAGAACTTGGAGATTATCCCAGTCCTCAATAAAATCGACTTGCCGGCGGCGGATGTCCCACGTAGGACTGCCGAATTGGTGAAGCTGATTGGGTGTGATCCAGCCAGTGTGTTGTGCGTTTCTGGTAAGACTGGCGAGGGCGTTAAGGAGTTGCTTGATGCGATTGTGGAACGGATTCCGTGCCCGGTGGGTGACGAAAATGCGGCACCACGCGCGTTGATTTTCGACTCGGCTTACGATGATTACAAAGGCGTCGTGGCTTATGTGCGAGTGATTGATGGGACCTTCAAGAAGCGCGATAGGCTGCGCATGATGGCCACAGATGCTGAAGGTGAAGTGCTAGAGTTGGGAGCGTTGACGCCGAAGTTTTCACCGCTGGATGAACTGGAGACTGGGCAGATTGGTTACATGGTGACGGGCCTTAAAGATATTCGGGCTTGTCGAGTTGGTGATACCGTCACTGTCGGCAATATTGGTGGCGTGCCGCTTGAGGGTTACCGCGAAGTGAAGCCGATGGTTTACGCTGGCATTTTCCCAGCTGGTGGCGACGATTATAGCGCCTTGCGTGAAGCGATGGAGCGTTTGAAGTTGAATGACTCGGCTTTGGTTTACGAGCCAGAACATTCGCCGGCTTTGGGTTATGGCTTCCGTTGTGGATTCTTGGGCATGCTGCACTTGGAGATTCTTAAGGAGCGCTTGGACCGCGAATTCAACTTGGATTTGGTGGTGACTTTGCCGAGTGTGGCTTATCACGTTTACCAAAACGGTAAGCCAGATTTCATGGTGATTAAGAGTGCGCTTGATTTGCCGGACCCGAGTTTTGTGGACAGGGTAGAGGAGCCATGGGCCAGGATTGATATTATTACGCGCGTTGAAGACATTGGTGGCGTGATGGGTTTGTGTCAGGACCGTCGCGGCATTTACGTTAACACGGAATACTTGAGTGATAACCGAGCGGTGCTGCATTACGAAATCCCGTTGTCCGCCATCATCGTCGACTTTAACGATAAGTTGAAGAGTATTAGCGCCGGCTATGCATCCATGGGTTACGAGGTGTTTACGTACCGCACGGCCGACGTGGTGAAGCTCGACATTTTGGTAGCAGAAGATGCGGTCGACGCTTTTGCGACGTTGGTTTATCGCGACGAGGCGGAACGGGTAGGCCGACGAGTGCTCGACGTGTTGAAGGATGAAATTCCGAAGATGCAGTTCGTCATTAAGCTGCAAGCGGCGATCGGCGGCAAAGTGGTGGCTAGCGAACGGATTAGCGCTATGCGTAAGGATGTGACTGGCGACTTGTACGGCGGCGACGTTACGCGTAAAATGAAGTTATTAGAGAAGCAGAAGAAGGGTAAGAAGAAGATGATGGCGATGGGTGTGGGTAAAGTGAATATTCCGTCAGAAGCTTATATGAAAGTATTAAAAAGATAATATGGCTAAGACTGAGAAGGCGAGAAAGGCGTGGGCTGTGGTTTGTAGTGTAGTCATCATCTCGATGATTTTGGCAACGGTGGCAAGTGCGTTGTAGTAATCATCGAGGTGATAGCGCAAAAACAAAAGCAACCGCGAGGATTGCGATTGCTGACTGGTCCGAAGACTAGTAGAAGGTGAGAGTCGGGGCAACGCGGGTTTGACGCCGCGTTGCCCTTTTGACTCACGAGACAGTAGCTGCTTCCACACCATGTGGCCCGTGCCAACATATGGAAGACCAACTACTTGTCGTCGAGAATCAGCTCGTCCGCCGCGCCCCGGTGGTCAGAATTGGGGCGTGTAGGTCGCGGACATCGAGCTGATCGCGGCGAGCGCGTCGGTGGCGTCGACAGAGGGAGTACAGTTTGTGTAAAAATAGGTGAAGCCGCAGCTGGGCGGCCCCGTGGGGTGGTTGGTCATGTTTTTTCCCTCGAGAGTCGTTCTCGGCCTTAGCGGAATGCTTTGGCTACGACTGGGAATATAATAGCTGAAAATAGAGCTTTTGTCAAGTAAAAGCCCGGATAATCTTTAGAAATGCCTGTAAAACAATAGCAACCGCAGAGGCTGCGATTGCTGAGAAGAGGTCGGGAGACCTGAGAAAAAGGGGTGGGTCGGCGCGGGTTTTTGGGCCCGCGCCGACTTTTTAGCTCGGTGAGCTCTTCATGACGGTTCGTTCAGGCAACATCACCTGGACTAGCCGCCGCTGATGATCTCGGTGAGGTTGGAGGTGTGGGCGGTGATGGCCAGGTGGCCGCTGCGGGTGGAGGAGATGCTGAAGGTCGGCGGGGCATTGATCAGGAGCATGAAGCACCTTGGATGGTGTTGCTGTCCCAGGAAATCTAGGACTGTGGATAGGATAGGAAAAAAAGAGCTGCCTGTCAATTTGGTTGTGGTAAGATTGGTGCAGAAAGAATCGATAACTACATTCTGTCTTTGCGAGGAGGTCTGACCGACGAAGCAATCCAGGAGTACAGAAGATTGCTTCGCTGACGCTCGCAAAGACAGATGATTTTGAGAATATGGGTAAGGAGTGGATCTTAATGCCGAAGGTGAGTGATGACGTTGTCACTCAACTTTTGTTATCCAGAAATATTCCAGAGGCTGAGCATGAGGCTTTTTTGAACCCGGATTGGGAGAGGGGGACGCATTCGCCGTGGCTGTTCAATGACATGCCGCTGGCGGTGGACCGGGTTTTTGCGGCGTTAGAGGAGGGTGAGAAGATTGTGATTCATGGGGATTATGATGCAGATGGAGTTTGTGGATCCACGTTGTTGTTTGGCGCGTTGACGGATATTTTGGGTAAATTAACCCCGAGGCCTAGCCTAGGCCAGGCCTCGGGGAGCTCCGATAATATTTCTGTGTTTTTGCCGGATAGAGAGAAAGATGGTTATGGGGTAGCGATGCATACCATCGAACGATTAGCGGCGGAGGGCGTACAGTTGCTGATTACAGTGGACTGTGGGATTGCGAATGCTGAGCAGTTGGACAGGGCGGCTGAGTTGGGAATGGATGTGATTGTGTGTGATCACCATCAGTTGGGCGAGCGCTTGCCAGAGGCGGCGATGATTTTGCATCCGCTGGCCCCGGGGGAGGAGTATCCGAATAAGACGTTGTGTGGTACGGGCGTGGCTTTTAAATTGGCGAGTGCCTTGTGTGACGAAGCGCGTAAACGGGGTTTGGCGATGCCTGTTGGTTATGAAAAATGGTGGCTCGACCTAGTGGCGATTGCCACGGTGACGGATGTGATGCCGCTGACGGGGGAGAATAGAGTTTTGGAATATTTTGGCCTGACTGTCTTGCGGAAGACTCGTCGGCCAGGGTTATTGGCGATTTTGCTGTCGGCTGGCGTCGACCTAGAGAGTGTGGATACAGAAACGATTGGTTTCCGCATTGGCCCGCGTCTGAATGCGGCGGGGCGGTTGGCCGGTGCTGGGTTGGCTTTTGCGACGTTGGCAGCGACGGACCAGGCGACGGCGCAAAAAGCGGCGGCGGAACTGGAGATATTGAATAGCGAACGGCAGAATATTTCGACAGCTTCTTACGAACAAGCTGCTGAGCTGATTGATGTGAAGGCGCCAGTACTGGTGGCCTATCATGAGGATTGGTTGCCGGGGATTGTTGGTTTGGTGGCTGGCCGTTTGGTGAACGATTATGGTAAGCCAGCGTTTGCCTTTGCCAAAGCTGGAGAGTATTTTGTGGGGAGTGGGCGGAGTGTGGCCGGTTTGCACTTGGTGGAAGCGATGAATTCGTGTGGTGATATTTTTATTAAAAAGGGTGGCCACCCGCAGGCTTGTGGCTTGAGTTTAGCGAGTTTAGAGAATTTAGAATTATTTAGAGAACGTGTTGGGAGTTTTGCTAATGACTTCTTCGGCGGAGTTGAGCCGGTACAGAACTTGCTGATCGAGGCGGAGCTGCCGCTCGAGCAGGCGTCTTTGGCGGTGCTGACGGAGCTGAACCGTTGTTCGCCGTTCGGGGAGGGGAATAGGGCGCCGGTGTTTGCGGCTTGTAATTTGCCGGTGGTGGTAGCAGAAATTATGGGTAGTAGTGGCGCGCATTTGCGGTTGACGGTGCAAGGTGGCGACAAACAGCGCAAGAAGTTGGTGGGTTTCGGTTTTGGTAATTGGTTGCCCACTTTGCCAGCCGGCACGTTGGTCGACGTGGCTTATACGTTGGAGGTGAATGAGTGGAATGGACGACGGGAGTTGCAGTGCCGAATTGTTGATTTAAAATTGGCGGAAAACGTTGACGTGTAGGGGTTATTGGCCTATCCTGTCAGCGTCCTGAACTAACGAGGGACACGTGCGAGGAGACTCGTGAGGAGGGTGAGATGACGGATGCGGAGTTGATGAAAACCGAGGAGTGGAAGGTGGCGCTGGACTGGCTGGAGACCAAGGGATATTTCAGTTTGGAAATGATGGACAATCTGTCTTATCCACTGGATTCGGTCGAAACAGTGGAACTGGAGGTGCTGTGCGAGCAGCGCTTTGGTATCCTCATAAACGAGGTCGACTTCGATGGATTCACGGTCGATACGCTGGCTGGCTTCATGCGGGCGATTGTGGCGATCCGCAAGGTCAAGCCGGTGAGAACGCCAGATCGAGGACGTGGATGAGTCCAACGTGTACTGGTGTGGACGCAGGAGGGTTCGCCTCTTGCCCCACACCGCATTTTTTTCTGGTATGATCGAGGCATGTCGCTCGCAACCGCCGTATCTCCTGTTCCTAGCGGCGCCTCGTCAACCGCACGAGCTCACTGACCTCGTATGACTCGGGAGCTCGACGC
>CAYHFQ010000026.1:0-10801 GCA_964355955.1 uncultured Gammaproteobacteria bacterium | reverse complement strand
GGCCCCGCTGTACCTCACATAAGAAAGGCCCGGCCCGGAGAGAACCTCCAGGTCGGGCATTTTGACGACGGCGTGGGCTAGCCGCGAGCTTCTTCGCCGATCAGCTTGAGGTCTTCGTAGGACAAGGGCTCGATGGGTATTGCGTGCTTGGTAAACCAATTCACCAGCTCCTCGGGCCGCTCTTCTGGCCGCACTGCGAGCAAGCTGCACAGCGCGTGGATCATGCTCGGCATCTTGTAGTTGAGTCGCCCGACCCACAGGACAGTTTCATGACTGAGTGGCCGGAAGCCCATCGTACCCAAGTCGTAGATTGATGTGGTGAGCAGACCCTTCTGCACCTCGTTCAGCGGCGGTGGCGGAGTGCTCGGCGCACAACCGCGGATCGTCGATTCGTACAGGTTGCTCGTCTCGAGGTCACGAGCTCGTTCGGCCGCCAGCTGAGCTGCGGTTGGCATCGGCGGGTGGCCCGAGCGATGCACCGCCAGATCGTACGCCTCGCCCGGCGCGAGAGCGAACGGCTGATGGTGGCTGAAGATCTCTTCGAACTTCATCTTGGGACGCAGCCAGTGGAGCGCCAGCAAATCCTGGAACTCGTCCCACAGCTCGCTCGTCATCAGCTCCTCAGGCAGGTCGGGCAGGAGCGCCAGGGCCAGGAACGTCGGCCGGCCGAGGTCGCGGTAGTCATTGTTGTAGTTCGTCAACTTGTGCAGACGGGCCTTGATAGCGCTGGCCAGTTGGGGCGAGATGTCGTCGTAGTCGAGCTTTTTGACCAGACTCGGGTGCGTTGGCAGGTCGCCAAAATTCAAATTGAGGTCAACCAGACGTCTGCCGAACTCCAGCTGAGTATCGGATTGCCTGTCGCCTTGTCCGAGCAGTGCATCAGCAACGAGGTAGAGGCCGTTCGAGCAGAAGCTCTTCTGCGCAATAGGGGGTAATCCAGTCTCGCAGATCGCGAGAGTCAGGAAGCGATGGATGGGCTTGCTGACAGCGAGGGGGAAGGGGGAGGTTTCGGTCTCGGGCTTGGGCATGGACATGATGGTCTCCAGTGATGAAAGAACAATCGTCGCAGGTAATCCACGACGCCGCAACCGTACAGTTTTTGCTGTAATTAGTCAAAATAATAGGCGGGGTTACCATGCCCAGCTAAAAAAAAGACGCCCGGCCTGGAATGACTCCAGGACGCGGGCGGTTGAGGACGACGTGTTTCAGCGCAGGATGAACTCGCTGGCTCGGTGCAGATCGTCGAGTGACCAGGGTTGAAGTGGCACACCGACCTTCTCGTACCAATCGGTGAGTTCCGTCGGCCTGTCCGCCGGCAGAATCGCGAGGAGACCGACCATGACATGAAGCATGGTGAGCTCCACTCCCAGCACTTCACAGAACTGCGCCAGCTGGTCTTCGCAACCCAGGTTCAAATCCTTCACTGGAGTGGCCAGCAGTTTGATCTGCTTGTCGGTCAACCTCGGCGGGGCCACATGGAGAACATAGCCCTGCCGAACAGCTTCCGCAGCACCTGGCGTCATGCCTTGACTGAGTTGCGCCAACTTCTCCTCGGTTGAGAGTTTCCGTGGCACCACCTTCTCAGCCGTCGGCTTGTACTCGAAGATCTGTTCGAACTTCATACACGGCTTCAGTCCGCGCGTTGCGAGCAACTTCTCCAACTCGTCACAAAGCTCGCTGTTCATCGTGTCGAACGGCCAGTCTGGCACCAACGCCAGGGCCAGGAACGACGGCCGGCCGAGATCTCGCATGTAGCAGCTGTAGTTCGTCAGCTGGTGCAGACGCAACCTGATGGCATCGGCCAGCTGGGGCGTGATGGAAGCAAGGTCGAGTCTCTCCATCAGGCACGGGTGAGTCGGCACGTCGCCGGAGTGCACATGGAAGTGAGCGAGGTGCTTGCTGAACTTCTGTTGAGTATCGGACTGCGCGTCGTCGTGTCTGAGCAGAAAATCGACGACAAAGAAGTCTCCATCCCAGTAGAGGCTCTTCGCCGTGTCTGGGGACAGTCCTGTCTCGCCGATCGCCATTGTCAGGATACGCGCGATGGGCTTGCTGACGGCGAGGGGGAGGAGGAGGGGGGAAATCTCGGGCTTGGGCGAGGACATGGTGGTCTCCAGTCAGTGAAAGGAACACTAGTCGCAGGTAATCCACGACGCTGGCACCGTACAGTTTTTGCTGGCATTGGTCAAAATAATAGGCGGGGTTACTATGCCCCGCTAAAAAAGAAGCGCCCGGCCCGGAGAGTTACTCCAGGTCGGGCTTTTGACGACGTCGTTCTAGACGGTTCGACGGTTCGATTTCCGCTTGATTTGTGGCGCGTAGTAGAAGACTTCGTACAACTTCATGCCTCGGTGGAAACCGCGATCTCGTAGGAGACAGTCAAGTTCAAGTGCCAATGCCGGCCTCATCCTGAACCTGGGTAACATGGCGACCGCCAGGAGTGAAGGAACCCCCATCTTGTCTAGGGGGATCTTCAAGTCATCCAGTGGCATCGCATCATTGACAAGGCGTTGGAATCTTGTCATCACAGCCGCTCCGAGTTCAGTCGAGTGCGGTATGGTTTTGTTGTCGAAGGGAGCGACCAAGTTGCGGTGCTTGGGCAGACAGTCGAAGCTCAGGCGCTGGTAGGAGAAGGCCGTATGCACCCTGTCGCAGCTCAATTGTGACAGACCGTCATCGAGTCGCTCGGCAGTCAGGATGCCGAGATCTGCCATGAAATAGGCACCGCACTCAGCCAGCTCGATGATCGTCATGTAATCATTCTGGATATGGGCATCAAGGCCGCAGGGCACGGACCAGGCACGGTGAAGGGGATGAGTCAGGGGGAGGGGGAACAGCGAAAAATTGCGCATGGTGTCTCCAAAGCGGTGAAAGGAACACAGTCGCAGAAAATCCACGACGCCGCCACCGTACAGTTTTTGCTGTGATTGGTCAAAATAATAGGAGAAATGAAAGGCCCGGCCTGGAAGCGATCCAGGACGCGGGCGAGGGAGGGGGGGGAAGGTCACGGCGTGTGCTGGAAGATCTGCGCGAGCGACATGAGCCGTTTCAAGCCCAACGTGGCCAAAAGTTCGTTCACTGCCTGTGCTTCATCAGCCATCAGTCGCAGGTTGGGGTGAATGGCCACAGCGAGGACACTCGGCGAGTGCAGCCCAGATGGCTTGCGATGGCAGGCAGCGGCGAAGGCCTCACGGATCTTGGTGGGAATCTTGCCCGGCGGCTTGAGGTCCAAGAAGTTCTGCTGGAGAACACTGTTGGACGGCAGCGCACCTAGTCTTGTGCCGAGCCCGTTGAGCGTGGCAATAATGTCGGTATAAACTCCATGACTGAAGCCAACCTTGACCAGGAGCGGGTCTCGCATGACTATGTCGGCCAGATAGAGCAAACCATTGTCGCTCAATTTCTGATGAGTGAGGTCCCCGAACGAGAATGATCTGCAGAGCCGGCCGAGGTAGGGGTTGAGGGGCTGGTCGATTTGGATGGGGAGAGTGAGGGCGGACATGGTGGACTCCGGGGGTTGGGGTTTGTGGACGCCTCGAGCCTACGCTTTTGCCTGTAATTAGTCAAAATAATAGGCGGGGTTACCATGCCCCGCTAAAAAAAGACGCCCGGCCTGGAAGGACTCCAGGACGCGGGCGGTATGGACGACGGCGGTTCAGTCGCGGATGTTCCCCTGGGTAATGATGTGCTTGTACTGGTCTGCCGGGATAGCTGACAGTGGAATGCCATGTTGCAGAAACCATCGTACCAGTGCAGGCGGCCGGTCAGTCGCTTTGACGGTGAGCAGAATTGCCAAAGTAGTCAGTGCGCTGGGTTGCTGAGAAGTTCTGTCCAACAGCCAGCCTCGGACCTCGGACGGCAAGCCAGCCATGTCGAAGACGTCGAGGGCCAGCAACGTCTGGTGATTGCGGCTCAGCATCGGCGGTGACTGGTACTCGAACACCTTGTCGAGCTTCATCTGCTGATGCAAGCCGTAGCGTTTGAGTAATCTGCCGAGCTGCCTGTGCATCGGCTTCTGCATTTTCATGCGCGGCAGAAGCGCCAGGGCCAGCGGTGTCGGTGAACCGAAGACGGCATCGTAGGAGCTACCAGTAAGCTCGGCCAACTTGCGCTTGAGCGGTTCAATCAGGCTGTGCTGCTGGAGGACGACGTGGGGCAAGTTGAAACCGAGCACCTGATGACCATCCAGTTGAACCTTGAGCGATCCGAACTTCTCAAGCAAATCGAGCACCATTTTCTGTGCACTCTCGCTAAGTAGGAACAGTACGCCCGGCCAGGTTGCGTCGACCAGGTAGTAGAGGCCGAGGCCGTTCAGTTCGGTGATGACGGTACGTGGCAAGCCGTGGCTAGCGAATGTCGTCGCGAGCTCTGGGTTGACGGGCATGTTGACGGGGATGGGGAGTTCGAGAAGGGACATGGTGGACTCCGGGGTTGGGGTTTGTGGACGCCTCGAGCCTACGCTTTTGCCTGCAATTGGTCAAAATTGTGGTCTACGTCAGACGTATACGTTTGACGTAGACCACTTATCCCCAGCACAGAAAAAGAAAGGCCCGGCCCGGAGAGTTACTCCAGGACGGGCGGGAGGGTTGGATTCGTTCAGACAGGTGGCGTAGCAGCCACATTGGCCGGTGACTCTTTGAAGACATCAGTGAGCAACATCCTGCAGAGGAGGTTGTACGGCGCCAGTGCCACATTGACCGCCGCCTCCTCTTCTGGCGTGAAGTCGAAGCCGTGGTAGAGGGCGAGCGACAGCAGCGTCAGCGAGCCAACGCTCTTTGGCTGCACTTCACACTGACGTTCGAGAGCGGCCCTCATTTTCTTGTGGACACTCTCTGGCAGGCCGTGGAGTTGGTTGACGCTTCTGGCCAACTCCCGGATGTAGGGCAGACTGCCGACTTCCATGCCGAACGAGCGCACCGTGCGGTTGATGTCGATCACTACCTCCCCCTCGAAAGTTTCGTACAACTGACTCGGCACCATGACGACAATGTCGACCAGGGTCAGGTAGCCACGAGCTACCACAGCCGTTGTGGTCTCGGGTTTGAACCCGCAGTCACCACTCAGACGTGCCAGGTCAGGGTGAAGCGGGATGAAAATGGCGTATGGCAGCTCGAGGTGGCGGGGTTGACCCATGAGAACTCCTGGGGTTGGGGGTTAAAGTAACGCCTAGAGCCTACGCTTTGGCCTACGATTAGTCAAAAAGAGAGCACCGCTCCGGGATTACCGGTGCGGTGCGGAGGGGGAGACGAACACTAGGCGACGTCATCGAGTAGGGCGATGGGCTTCGGGGCCAACACCGGACAGCCCCACTGGTCGAGAGTAGCGCCGCAAAACAAGCCGAGCGGGGCGAGTTTGCCGTTGATGTAGCGGATGTCTTTCTCACCCAAGCCCAGGTCGGGGTGCAAGGCGACGGCGAGTAGCGAAGGGCCGAGGTACAAATCACAGTGCCCGAGATGGGCAAACCCCTCGATGATGTGGTGGAGTGTCGCTTCGTCAGCGATCTCGAAATACACACTGCGCAACCGCATGTGGTGCCAAGGCAGTGCGCCCGGAACCAAACCCTTCACCTTCAGACGCTCCGCAATCTCGGGCCAGGCTGTCTTGAAGACGGTTCGTCCATGCCGGTCTTCCTTGCTGTCGGCAAACATGACGAGCTCCGCCACGGTGAAAAAGCCGCAGGCAGTCACCAATTCTTGCGTTTCCCGCTGCAAGCCCAGGGCGTCAATCTGCGCTCCGAGCAGAGGGTTGACGGGGGTGTGGAGCAGGGCACGAGTTGTGCTCATGGCAGCCTCGACGGGTGAGGGGTGGTGAAAACAAATGACCGCACGGAGAATACCGTACGGTCAAAAGTTACCAGTTTTCTTACGCCTTGCCTAGCGTCGTGGTGCCCGGTTCCCATTCTACTGGGCAGAGCTCGCCCGATTGTAAGGCTTGCAACACGCGCAACGTCTCCTTAGTCGAACGGCCGACAGATCCGGCGGAGACCAGGGCGTACATCACCACGCCTTCGGGATTGATGATGAAAATGCCACGTTGGGAGCTACCGTCGTCGGCCAAAACTTCATATTCACGGCTAATGGCGTGAGTCGTGTCGGCGATGACCGGGTAAGTCACCTCGGGGAGGTCGCGTTCAAACCAGGCCTTGTGACTCCATTCGCTATCCGTGCTTGCCCCCACCACGACGGCATTAAATTTAACGAAGTCGGCTTCCTGCTTGGCGAAGCTCCGCAGTTCAGTTGGGCAGATGAAGGTGAAATCGCGGGGGTAGAAGAGGAGTACCACCCACTGGCCGCGGTATTGTTCAAGGCTAATCTTAGTGAATTCACCTTTGCAGTAAGCGGTGGCGTCGCTGAAAAGTGGGGCGGCTTTACCAACATTGATCATAGGAAGCGATTTATAAAACTTTAATTATTCGGGGAGTCTATGGTACCATAATCCCAGTTTGGGCAATTGACAATGCCTCATAAAGACTGTTTTATACTTGTATATATGGATCGCAAAAAACAAATCGCTATCGTCTTAGTCACCGCCATCGTCGTGATTACCGCCTTCACCATCATTCGTTCTGAACTCCTCAAGAATGCTTCTCCAGCGGCCTCAGCCATGACTGGTTCCTTGTTGACGACGGCTGAAAATTTTAGCGGTCAGCAATATCTCATCCCGCACGCGGAAGTTATCGACTCCGGTCTTAAAGCGGAAGATGTCCCAGCTTTGACCAATCCGAAATTCACGAGCGTCGCCGCCATGGATAGTTTGATTGCGGACAATCTCTTCGGTATCGACGTGGAAGTCGATGGCCAGCACCGTTTCTACCCATATCAAATTCTTAACTGGCACCGCGTCGTTAACGACACTTTCGGCGATAAGGAACTCATCATCACCTTCGACCCGTTGACTGGCGCAGCTATTGTGTACGAAGCTAATCAAAAATCTGGTGAACGTATTTCGTTGGCCTTCGGTGGTTCGGTTTACAACAACGGAGAATTGTTGATCGATGGTGCTAACAATCAGTGGTTGCAGATCAACGGCACACAGGTCATTCACAAAAATGGCGCTTCATCGATGCTTCTCGGCGACAAGCTGACTCAGTACCCAGCGCAAAGCATGAAGTGGATGGACTGGAAGAACATCTTCCCGAACGGCGAAGTTCTTTCAAGCGAAACTGGTTACACCCGCGACTACACTCGTCATCCTTACGGCCAATACGAAGTATCGATGAACATTTATTTCCCAGTCAACCACACGGACAGCCGCGTTGGTAGCTCCAAATGGTGGGTCGACGGTCTCTCCATCAACGGTGAACATCTTGCTTTGGTCAAAACCATCATGCAGGGCCCGTACGTTTACAATACCACTCTCGGCGGCGTGCCAATCGCTGCTTTCTATGACACGGATCTCGACATGACGCACGTCTTCAACCCGGTTGTCGGCGATAAAGCATTGATTAACCCAGGCATCAGCGACAACACTTTGACTTTTACTTACGACACCACGCGCAAAACTATCATCGACGAACAAACTAAATCCATTTGGTCGACGACTGGTGTGGCTACGGAAGGTGTGTTCAAGGGCACTGTCCTGCAAATGATCAACGCTCCAGAATATTACTGGTTCGCTTGGGCCGCCACGTACCCCGATACTCGTGTAGCAGTTATCGATGAACAAAAAGCCAAGGACGACGCGGATAAAGCTGAAGCAGAAAAAAATGCAACCGAATAAGCGCGGACAATTATTTATTGTAGCTACACCAATCGGCAATCTCGCCGACTTGTCTTCGCGCGCCATCGACACGCTCCGTGCTTCGGATCTCATCTGCGCCGAAGATACGCGCGTCACCGGCGGCCTCTTGTCGAAGTTCGACATTAAAGTAAAAATGCTGACCGTCCAGCAGCACACCGACGAATCAGTCCTAAACGATGTTATCGATCAACTCAAAGACGGCAAAAATATCAGCGTGGTAACCGACGCCGGGACGCCGAACATCAGCGACCCTGGTGGTCAGTTAGTTGCTCGCGCTGTAGCTGAGGGAATCGATATTGTGCCGATTCCGGGGCCGTCTGCGCTGATTGCAGCCTTGTCGATTTCTGGTTTTGCGGCCGACAACTTCACTTTCCTTGGCTTCCCGCCACACAAAAAAGGTCGCGAGACATACTTTCGTGAACTGGCAGAAATCGAGCATACAATCGTCTTGTACGAAGCTACCCACCGTATCGAAAAAACATTAGCGCAATTGCCGCAAGACCGCCTGCTCGTCGTCTGCCGCGAGCTGACCAAGCTGTACGAAACGACGTATCGAGGCATTGCAGTCGAGGTACTAGCCGAGCTCGCGAAGACCAGTAAAAAAGGCGAATTCGTTGTGGTCGTCGCCCCTAAAAAATGGAAATAATATGGCCACCTATTCAATCACCACCACCTTGCCTTACGTCAATGCGGATCCGCACATTGGTTTCGCTTTGGAAATTGTGCAGGCCGACATGTTGGCTCGTTATCACGCGGCGTTTGGTGACACGGTTATTTTCAATACTGGTACCGACGAGCACGGTCAAAAGATTTTGCGTCAGGCGACCGAAGCTGGTGTCGACCCGAAAACTTATTGCGACGGTTACGCTGTTAAATTCGACGGCCTCAAAGCTGCTCTCAATTTAACTTACAATCATTTCATTCGGACTACAGATGACCATCACGTTGCGGCCGCCCAAGAATTTTGGCGACGCTGTGATGCAGCTGGCGACATTTACAAAAAGTCTTACTCCGTCAAATACTGCGTCGGTTGCGAACTCGAAAAGACGGATTCTGAATTGGTCGACGGCCGTTGCCCATTGCATCCCAACCGTGATCTCGAACTCATCGAAGAAGAGAATTATTTCTTTAAGTGGTCCAAGTATCAAGACACCTTGCTCAAGCTCTACGCTGAGCGACCAGATTTTGTAATGCCCGAGTCTCGCTTAAACGAAATTAAAAGTTTTGTCGAGGCTGGATTACACGACTTCAGCATTTCCCGCTTGGCCTCCAAGATGCCTTGGGGTATCCCAGTCCCTGGCGACGACAGCCAGGTGATGTACGTTTGGTTCGACGCTCTCGTCAACTATATTTCTACGCTCGGCTGGCCCAACGTCGATGGTGAATTTAAGGCCTGGCCAGGCGTCCAAGTCGCCGGTCGCGACAACTTGCGCCAGCAGTCGGCCATGTGGCAAGCCATGCTGATGTCCGCCAAGATTGCGCCAAGTAAGCAGATCTTCATCCACGGCTTCATTACGGCGGAAGGTCAGAAGATGAGCAAGTCGCTCGGCAACGTTATTAACCCGTACGATCTCGTAGCTGAATTCGGCACGGACGCTGTCCGCTTCTATCTCTTGGGCGGTCTTCCTGCGTGGCAGGACGGTGACTTTTCGCGTCATGAATTTTTGTCGACGTACAATGCGCGCTTAGCTAACGGCCTCGGCAATCTGGTCAGTCGTGTCGCAGCCATGGCTGGAAAGAGCTTCTCAGACGGCCTCGATCGCGTAGTTTTCGATAGTGCTGCTGTTACCGCCGAACTCAAACTAGCTATAGAGCAATACGACTTCAAACGCTACATCGAAACCGTCTTTACCGTCGTCGATCAGGCCAACTTGAAAATTGAAAACGAATCACCTTTCCGTTTGGTTAAGACCGACGTCGCTGGGGCTAAAAAATCGTTATCAGAACTGGCTGGCATGATTCGTTTTGTGGCTGACGCTTTGTTGCCTGTTATTCCTGCTGCGGCGGAAGAAATCGCGCGTCGCTATAAAGATGATATAATCGTGGTCGCCGAACCATTATTCATGCGTCGCGAAGCAGCTGCCACCGAATAAAATAAAAATATGCACTTCAACTTGGTCGACGTCATCGCCCTCGCTATCCTCGCCCTTGGGTTAATTCGCGGTTGGCGAGCTGGCATGATTGTCATGGCGGGGAACATCGCCAGCCTAGTCGTCGGCCTCGTTATATCGACCTACATTTTTTACTGGTTGAGCGCCACTTCGCTCTTCTCGGGCGTGGCCACTAATCATCCGTACCTCTCCATCATTGGCTATCTCGTTATCCTCGGCGTGGTCACTAAACTCCTCCGTCTGGTCGTCGCCCTCATCAACCAAATCTGGAAGATCATCGCACTCCTGCCGTTCCTCAGTTCCATTAATCGCTTGCTCGGTGCCGTCATTGGCCTCCTCGAATCCGCCGTCGTGCTCGTTATTCTCACTTATCTCATCCAAAACTTTTTCATCAACATCTTCTCCTCGGCTATGATGGCCACTATCAGCGCCTCTTACAGTTTTAGCTACCTGTCAAGCCTAGTCTCGCATTTACAATTCCTCATTCCCTCAATAAATTTGTAAGTTTTGGTCTACATTCAATGTATACATTGAATGTAGACCACTTATCCCCAGTAACTCATTATGAACTATCGCTTCATCGATACCCATTGCCACGTCCACTTCCAGGCCTACAAGGAAGACATGGACGCGATTGTTGAGCGTAGCCTCGAGGCTGGCGTTGGCATGATTACGGTCGGCACGCAGTCCAGCACCAGCAAGAATGGCCTCGCCCTCGCTGAAAAATACGAGGGTGTTTGGTGCACCATCGGTTTACACCCGAATCATTTGCACGCTCAGTCATTCGTTGACGAAGACGAAGTACCTCCTGTAATAGGCGGGGTTACCACGCCCCGCCCCGAAGAGTCCGACTCAGTCAAAATCAAAACTCGCGCTGAACGCTTCGACCCCGACTATTACCGCGAACTAGCCAAGCACCCGAAGGTTGTCGCTATTGGCGAGTTTGGTTT
>CAYHFQ010000025.1:0-11670 GCA_964355955.1 uncultured Gammaproteobacteria bacterium | reverse complement strand
GTCGATCGTCTAAACGCCCGACGGAGAAAGAAAGGGACTCCCCGAGTCTCGCGTTCTGTGGAATGAAAAGAAATATGATTCCTACTTCAATCAAAATTAAAAACAACAAATTACCTGACAGTCCCGGGGTTTATTTTTATTACAACGTCAACGGCAAGCTTTTGTATATTGGTAAAGCGACGAGTTTGAAACAGAGAGTTGGATCTTATTTTAATAAAGCACACGAGGCACGGATTGAGGATTTGGTGAGGAACATTGCCAGGATTGAGTATATTGAGACGCCGAGCGTGATTGAGGCGTTGGTGCTCGAAGCGAACCAAATTAAGCTGCACCAGCCGCCGTACAACGTCATGCAGCGTGACGATAAGAGTTTTTTGTATTTGTGCATTACTAACGAGGAGTTCCCGAAGCCAGTGCTGTACCGTGGGTTTGATTTAGAACGGATGGGCATTGAGCCATTTTCCAAGACGTTGACGGCAGTGGCGAAGAAAAAGTTTAGCGCGGTGTATGGACCGTATATTAGTGGCCGATCATTGCGGACGGCGCTCGAGTTGATCAGAAAGACTATTCCCTGGTCGACGTGTACGCCAGGCCAGGGTAAGCCGTGCTTTGATGCGCAGATTGGGAAGTGCCCGGGGGTTTGTAATGGCGCGATAACGAAAGCGAATTATCGAAAAATTATCAAGCAACTCATGCTGTTCTTTTCTGGTAAGAAGGATCAGCTATTGCGACAGCTAACGAAGGAAATGTCGCGCGCGGCGTCGGCCAAAAATTTTGAAGAAGCAGCGAAGTTACGTAATCGGGTGTTTGCTTTGGAGCATATTCACGATGTGTCGCTCATAACGCGGGGGGATGAGGAAGATGAGCGCAAGTCGTGGAAGACGGTGCATACGGCGCGACCGTTTATTGATATTAATGGGCGGCTCGAGGCGTATGATATTGCCCATACTTCAGGGACGGCGAATGTGGCGAGTATGACGGTGTTTGTGGACGGTAAGCCGGCGAA
The DNA here is from genome assembly GCA_964355955.1 of uncultured Gammaproteobacteria bacterium. Lineage (GTDB taxonomy): Bacteria > Patescibacteriota > Patescibacteriia > UBA9934 > UBA9934 > UBA11707. Next base: position 10,664 of record CAYHFQ010000025.1, on the reverse strand, counting down.
GGAGCTGTACCGTAAATTTAAGATTAAGACGGTGGAGGGGGTTAATGATGTGGCTGGCATGGAGGAGGTGCTGCGTCGACGGTTGGCGCGAGCTGTTAGTACGCCTTCGACTTGGGGTTTGCCGGAACTTATGATTATTGATGGTGGTGAGGGGCAGGTGGCGCGAGTGCAGTCGGTGCTCGACGAGCTGGGGGTTAAGACGCCGATTGTGGGAATTGCCAAGGGGTTTGACCGCAAACAGGATAGGTTGGTTTATGATACGTCGAATAAGGAGTTGCAAAGAATCGTGACAACGTTTAAAGAAAAGTTAGCAGAAGTGCGTGATGAAGCACATAGATTTGCTGGCGCGTATCACCGAGTATTGCGCAGTAGAAATTCTTTAGGGATGTCGCCCAGAAAGCGAAATCCCTAATAAATACGCAGGGAGTTTATGCACAAGAACAAACGCCGAACGCGTTTTTTCTTTTTGTACAGCGTAATATTGCAAGGTGAACGTTTTGGGAAAAAGTGTTGACCACTGGAGTGTGGTGGAGTATTGTGGTGTTAAGAGGCACGAAGTGGGGCGTGCGTGTCCTGTCCGTCTGCAAACGCAGGTTGGCAGGGGGCGTAGGTCACACTTCGCTTTCATTTTGTGGAAAGAACAAGACGCTTCATTTATATGGAACGTCTGAAGTAAAGTCACACCGCCATGTTCCTTGGTGAATATCATCATTCCATCGACGACAAGGGGCGCGTAAGTGTCCCCGCGAAGTTTCGTGCTGACCTCGTTAAAGGGGCGGTTGTGACGCGAGGTCTCGATACTTCATTGTTTCTGCTGCCCTTGGAGGAGTGGGGTAAGCTGGCCGATAAATTGGCTGGTTTGCCCCTGGGGCAGGCCGATGCCCGTGCGTTTTCTCGCTTGATGTTGGCGGGAGCCATGGATATCGCGCTCGACGGACAGGGACGATTCGTTATTCCGGAATACTTGCGAAAGTATGCTGGTCTCAAGCGTGAAGTGGTGATAGTAGGCGTCCACAACCGTTTGGAGTTGTGGGACGAGGAGGAATGGAACAAGTACACGGCGCAGTCAGAGGCTGATGCCGAAAAGATCGCGGAGAAACTAGGAACCCTAGGCGTATGAGCCATATTCCAGTTTTAGCCAAAGAGGTACTTGAGGGCTTGGCTTTAGGGCCGGGCATGACTGTGCTTGACGGCACATTAGGACTCGGTGGGCACGCGGCACTCATGCTGGAGGCGACGTCACCCAACGGTAAACTAATTGGTGTCGAGCGCGATAGTCGTAATTGGGCGGTAGCGAAAGAGCGACTGGCTAATTATGGCGACAGGGTGACGACCATTCGTGATAGTTACGGCAACATTGCCAGTCACGATGTGCCGCCACTTGATGGAGTACTGCTTGACCTGGGGTTTTCCTCTGTGCATGTGGATCAAGCCGATCGTGGCTTCTCGTTCATGAAAGAAGGACCGCTAGATATGCGCTACGACCAAACGCAGGAATTAACGGCAGAAGTAATTGTTAATAGCTGGTCGCGTGATGATCTCAACAGATTATTGCGAGAGTACGGTGAAGAACATTTTTCTGGCGAAATTTCTAAGGCGATTACGGAGACACGTAAAAAACATAGGATCACAACCACCACTCAGTTAGCGGACTTGATCCTAAAATTGGCTGGTGGACGGGGTCATATTCACCCAGCGACGAAGACTTTTCAAGCCTTACGCATTGCTGTTAACGACGAGTTTGGTGAGTTAACTAGAGGTTTGACTGACCTGACGAGGCTCTTGAAGCCCGGTGGTCGAATCGCAGTGCTCACTTTCCATTCGTTGGAAGACAGAATTGTTAAGCAGTTCATGAAGGAGTCGGAACTGCTCGAGCCACTAACGAAGAAGCCAGTGATTGGTAGCGACGAAGAAGTGAGAAGTAACCCACGAAGCCGTAGTGCAAAGTTACGCGTCGCCGTCAAAAAGTAGCAAGCTAATTCTCTCGGAGGAGGAGATTATGTCTGACACTAAAACAAAAATTGCTACCTTACTCAGCAACCGCAAGTTGTTGAATGTCGTCGTCATTAGTTTGATTATGGCGTTTGGTGTGCTTTATATTGTGCAGGTTAATTCCTCGGCTAGTCGTGGTTTGGCTTTGCGGGATATGCAAGAGCAGAACCAGGCTTTGCACATTGCTTATCAGAGCACAGAAGCGAAGATTGATGAGCTGCGTTCGCTTGATAGCGTGATGCAACGTGAGCAGTTGTTGGGCTTAACTAAGGCCAGTAAAGTTTCTTATATTACTAAAGCCAATAATACCGTAGCTTTGCGGTAAAAGTTGGTGGTTGTGCTATACTGTTCCTATCTATGGGAGCAGATTTACAGGCACGTCGACCACGTCCATTAGTGCTAGCAATACTTGATGGATATGGCATTGCGCCAGATAGTGAAGGCAACGCGGTGACGCAAGCTGCGACGCCGACTTTTGATTTGTTGACGACTCGTTACCCAGTTATGACGTTGCAGGCCTCAGGCGAAACTGTGGGCTTGAGTTGGGGTGAGATGGGCAATTCGGAAGTTGGCCACTTAACAATTGGAGCTGGTCGAGTTTACTATCAGACGTTGCCGCGGATTAATCGCGCGATAACGGACGGGAGTTTTGCGGCTAATCCAGCGTTTGCAGAGGCGATGGCTCATGTTAAAAAGACTGGTGGAACACTGCATCTGCTCGGCATAGTTTCCGCTGGTAAGGTGCATGGCTATGATGAGCATTGCGTGGCGTTGTTGAAATTAGCCAAAGCTCAGAAGGTGACCAAAGTAGCGGTGCACGCAATTCTCGATGGTCGTGATACGCTTTATAATTCGGGGATCGATTTTGTAACCAAGCTCCAGTCGACCATGGCGGAGTTGGGCGTTGGCGAGTTGGCGAGTTTGTCGGGCCGTTATTTTGCGATGGATCGTGATAACCGTTGGGACAGAGTAGCTAAAGCTTATGCCGCGATTGCTTTGGGTGCCGGTGTGTTGGCAGAAGATGCGAGTGCAGCCATTCATGATTCCTATGCTAGGGAGGTTTACGATGAAGAGTTTCAGCCGACGGTTTTGACTAAGAAGGGTGTACCGATTGCTACGGTCAAGACGGGGGACTCGGTTATTTTCTTTAATTATCGACCAGATCGAGCACGCGAGTTGACGAAGGCTTTTGTGTTGCCGTCGTTTGATAGCTTTATTCGAGCTTACATTCCGAACGTGTGTTTCGTAACGATGGCGGAATATGAGGCTAATTTGCCGGTGGTGGTAGCCTATCCCCCGGTGGCGATTGAGCATACCTTGGCGCAGGTGCTGGCGGATAACGGTTTGGTGCAGTTGCACATTGCGGAAACTGAGAAGTATGCTCACGTAACTTTCTTCATGAATGGGACGCGAGAGACGCCGTTTTTGAATGAGGATAGAGCGATAATCCCGTCGCCCGCGGTGGCAAGTTATGATAAAGCACCGGAAATGTCGGCCCGTGAAGTAACGGCGAGGGTGGTGAAAGAGGTAGGGCTCGGTAATTACGATGTGATCATCATGAACTTGGCGAATGCCGACATGGTGGCACATACTGGTGATTTGGTGGCGAGCAAGAAAGCGGTGGAATGCGTCGACGATTGCATTAAAGATATAATGGACGCGGTACTGGCGGCTGATGGTGTGCTGTGTATCACGGCGGATCATGGGAATGCAGAGGAAGTGCAGAATCTGCAGACGCATGATGTGGATAAGGAGCATAGCACGAACCCAGTACCGTTTTGGATTGTGGGCAAGAAGTATGAAGGCAAGGCGTCGACTAGTGGTGATGTGCCAGATGGTGATCTATCGCTCGTGCCGCCAATTGGGATGTTAGCTGACGTGGCGCCGACGATTTTGGCGATACTAGGCTTGCCGCAACCGCCAGAGATGACTGGTACATCATTGATTTAAGAGCTTATGAAATTTGATCAGACCGTAGCGATTTATTTGCGTCGACATTTAGGTAAAGCGCCGAGAGTGTGGAATTGGCTGGCCCGATATGCCATGTATGTTTACGTGGTGGCGGTATTTGCGAGCTTAGCTTTGATTTCGGTTAGCAATTGGTTGGCACATCTGTTGTTTCCGGCACTGGCTTGTTATGTGGCGACGCTACTCGTCCAGATGGTAATTCGTCGCCCGCGGCCGAATGCGTTGCCGCATGGTTTCAAGTTGTGGATTCATACGTATTCTTTTCCTTCGGCACATTCTTCCGCCAGTTTTGCTTGTGCGGTGTTGTTGTCAGCTTTGGCGTTTGCGGTGCTGCCGACTTCGCTTGGTTTAGCGCCTGTTGTTTTAATAATGAGTTTTGCGTTGGCGATTTTGATTGCACTATCGCGAATCATCGTGGGTGTGCATTATCCGTCTGACGTGATTGCAGGTTCGCTTTTGGGGACTGTTTTAGCAGGGATATTTGTGCTGTTTTTGTAGGGTTGCGGAGGAGCTTGGGACTTGGTAAAGTAATGACTAGCGCAGAACGCGAGACTCGGGGAGTCTCTTTCTTTCTCCGTCGGGCGTTTAGACGATCGACAATTATTATTTTAGTGAATTGTCGACATATAAACGCGCGTCCCTCGGTCGACGAAAGAGACATCCCACTCGTCTTCGTTCTGCTGCAGGCTCGGTGAGTTAGAAGATTACAGTAATGTTATGACGAAAATTCAAGCGGTAATTTTAGCGGGAGGGAAAGGTACGCGCTTGGCGCCGTTGACCGATTTTTTGCCAAAGCCGCTGGTGGCCGTGGGTGGAGTGCCGATGATTTTGCATATTTTGCAACACTTGAAGAAAGCGGGGATTACGCGGGTGGCGATTGCGACGGCACACTTGGGGCACCTCATCGAACAGGCTTTGGGAGCAGGTGAGAAGTACGGCCTCGATATTTCGTATTTACGAGAGCCTGAGCCAATGGGCACTGGGGGCTGGAGTAAATTGGTTGATTGGGATGAGCTGGACGAAAACTTCTTGGTGCTAAATGCTGACAATATTTTCTGGATTGATATTGCGCAGTTTATGGCGCGGCACCATGAGGAGAAGAGTATCGCTACTTTGTCGGCTATTGAGTTACCGAGTGCTGACATTTTAAACTACGAAATTTTGCGGCCAACGTCGTCCAAAACCCAGCTGGAGGCTTGGGTGGATAGGTCGAAGACACAAGAAGAACTGGCGGATAAGAAGACCGGTTTCATCAATTCTGGTTGGTATATAATGACGCCAGCAGTCAAGAATTACGTCGACGATATTTTGCCAATTTCCAACGAGGCACATATTTGGCCTAAACTGGCCGCGTCGAGTGAGACGGTGGGTTTTTACCATGCGACTGAGCCGTGGTTTGACTCGGGCACGCATGAACGGTTGGCAAGAGTAGAAGACTTCTTAAAAAATAATCCAACTTATAATTTTGGCTATGGCGAATAAGCTGGTGATTGGTGGCGTGGCGGTGGTGGCCTCGATTATTATTGTTTTGTCGGTGGCGATTCATCAGGTGAATCGTTTTTGGTTGGCATCGCCTGCTAAGGATGCGGTGGCTTATGAAGTGGTAATAGTGCCGGGTAATGCGATAAGCAATTTAGCGCCTGAGTTGGCTAGGAATGAATTGGTTAATCCGTTCTGGTTTAAGGTTTACGCTAAGTTTTTTGGAGGTGCGCCAGGGATTGATGTTGGAACATATTCGATCACGAAAGGCATGAGTTATGCAACGATTATTGCTACTTTGCATGATGGTAAGCCAGCCGAGGTGACGTTGACGATTCCTGAGGGTTTTACGATTAAGCAAATGGGAACTCGGGTAGTTGCAGCTTTCCCTGCGATAACGATGGATAATTGGACGCATGCGACTGGGCAATTTTCGCCTGAGGAAAGTTTGTCGTTTGTAGTTATTTCGGGTAAGCCGGATGGCGTCGACCTCGAAGGCTATTTATTCCCGGATACTTATAATTTCAGTCCGAGCGCAACGGCGGATGAGATTGTAAAGAAAATGATTGATGAGATGGCGGAGAAAGTGCAGACTGTTGGTTTGAGTAATCAGGTGGGCGCAGACAAGCCGTTTGTGAGTTTGCATGAGGCGTTGACGTTGGCCTCGATTTTGGAGAAAGAGGTGCGGACGCCGACGACGATGGCGAATGTGGCGGATATTTTCTTGAAGCGTTTGAGTATTGGCATGGCGTTGCAGGCCGATAGCACGGTTAATTATGTGACAGGTGGCGATAGTCCAAGTGTGTCCTACGACGATTTAAAGATCGACTCACCTTACAACACTTATATGTATCCTGGCTTGCCACCGGGCCCGATTAGTAATCCGGGACTGAATGCGTTGGCGGCGGTGGCGAATCCAAGTAGCAATGATTATTATTACTTCTTAACGGATTCGGCTGGTAATATTTATTACGCAGTGACGCATGATGAACACGTAGCAAACAAGTTCAAGTACATGAAATAATTATGAAAGAATTTGTTTTGCAGGGCAGCGGTGAATTTGGCACGCGCAAGATTGATTACGAGCATGAGTTGAACGATGAGCAGCGGCCGGCAGTGATGGAGGGTGATGGCGCGGCCTTGGTGTTGGCGGGCGCAGGTAGCGGCAAAACGCGAGTTATTACTTATAGGGTAGCTTGGTTGCTGGATCACGGGATTCCGCCAGAGCGAATTTTGTTGTTGACGTTTACGAATAAAGCAGCACGCGAAATGGTCGGTCGAGTCGAGTCGTTGCTTGGCGTTTATCCACATGGTTTATGGGCTGGCACGTTCCACTCGATTGCTAATAGGATTCTCCGCATGTACGGCAGTCATATTGGTTATGGCTCGAACTTTTCTATTTTGGATGAGGAAGATGCGAATGATCTGATCAAGTTGTGCGTGAAGCAGTTAAAGATTGATAGTACAGCTAAGCGCTTCCCTGGAGCTTCGGTTTTGAAGAGCATTATTTCTTACAGGCGCAATGCCGCAATTACCATGCAGATGGTGTTGGAACGCAAGCATCCGCACTTTTTGCCGCAGGTCGCAGATATTCAACGGGTGAGCGATTTGTACGAACAGCAGAAGCAGGAGCAGCAAGCGATGGATTTTGACGACTTGCTGACGATTCTGCTCCGATTATTAACTGAACAGCCGCACATTAAAGAAAAGCTAGCTAATCAGTTTGCTTATATTTTGGTGGATGAGTTCCAGGATACGAACGTCATTCAGGCGGACATTGTGCACGCCTTGTCGTCTATTCATAACAATGTATTGGCAGTGGGTGACGACGCGCAGAGTATTTACTCGTTTCGGGCGGCGGAGATTCGGAATATTTTGGATTTTCCTAGGCGTTATAATGACGCTAAGATGTTCCGGTTAGTGACTAATTATCGGTCGACGCCGCAAATTTTAGCGGTGGCTAATAGCGTGATTGCTAATAATGATAATCAGTTCGCGAAGGAACTGGTAGCGGCGGTGGGGGATGGCGATCTGCCGTACATGGTACCGGCTAATTCCGCTAGCCAAGAGGCGCAGTTTGTGGTGGAGCAAATGACGACGCTGCTGAATCAAGGTGCCAGTTACGGCAGTATGGCGGTGTTGTTCCGAGCGGCGTATCACTCACAGCAGGTGGAATTTGAGTTGATGAAGCGCGGCATTCCGTACGAGTATCGCGGTGGCATGAAGTTTTTTGAACGCGCTCACGTTAAGGATGCACTGGCTCATTTGCGTGTCATGCAGAACGTGAAGGACGTGATGGCGTGGAATAGGGCTTTGATGCTGCAGCCAGGACTAGGTTTGACGACGGCTAATAAGATTGGGAGCACGGTGGCGAGATTGAAAGATATTGATGAGGCGGTAATGTCGACGCCGACAACGGGGGCTAAGGCTCAGCAAGGTTGGGCTGGTATGCAACGGATCATGACGGCGATGTTGGCGGCGCGGCCGAGTATTGCTGATATGTTACGGGCGTTTGCGGGGAGTGACGACTATCATGCGTATTTGGAAAATGAGTATCCGAACTGGCAAGAACGGTTGGATGACGTCGAGCAGTTGGCGGCGTTTGCGGAACAGTACGATGATTTGTCGGCGTTCTTAGATGCAGTTAGTTTGACGGCAGATTTTGGAGCTAGAGTCGACGATCCGAGTAAGCCTAAGCGGGAGAGTGAAGAGGATAGCGTTATTTTGTCGACAATTCACCAAGCTAAGGGGTTAGAATGGGACACGGTGTTTATTATCAACTTGTCCGAGGGTGGATTTCCGAGTGGGCGGGCGATGGATGAAGAAGGAGGTTTGGAGGAAGAGCGGCGTTTGTTCTATGTGGCGTCGACGAGAGCCAGACAAAGACTCTTCCTGACTTATCCGATTACAGCTGGTTATGAGCATATTGAGTTGCGTCAACCATCAATCTTTTTAAGTGAAATTCCAAAAAATCAGTACGAAGAGATTAAGCTACGTTACGGCGGAGATTGGGCTAACACTAGCGGGTTTGGTGGCGGGATGGGTGGACGGCAATCAAAAGTAGCGGTAGCTCGCGGCAACGTCGACGATTGGGATGAACCGACCATCGTGCTCGACCCTGTTGGTGAGGCTATCAACAGGCCAATGCCTGGGTCGTTTCTTCGTGACTTAAATGAGTTATAATGAATTAGTCGTACAGCTTCTCGTTCGGCCTTCGTCGGGTCCTGCCGCTTGGCCACCCTACCAGGTGCTCGCAAGCTGCGCGCCCGGCAGGGGACCCGGCTCGCGTCACCCGACTAGAGGAAGTTGTATACGAGGCCTTCTCTCGAAGCTATTCTCCGCTGCTAAAGGCCTCCGTCACACTAAAAAGTTTAATCTACTTTCTACCATCTACACTCTACCAACTCTAATAAAATACCTATGAACTACTACGAAACATCATTGGCTGCATACAGAAAGAATCACGGTGTTTACACGACGGCGAGTAAGATGCCGCTTGAGACCAAGGATGATTTGTCCGTGGCCTACACGCCAGGCATCGCCGAGCCGTGTCGACAAATTGCCAAGGACCCGAGTTTAGCTTGGGAGTTGACGATGAAGGGCAATTCAGTCGTCGTCGTTAGTGATGGTTCGGCGATTCTCGGTTTGGGAAATATTGGCCCGTTGGCGGGATTGCCGGTGATGGAAGGGAAATCTGTGCTGTATAAGAAGTATGCGAATGTTGACGCTATCCCAATAGTGCTGGCTAGTCAGAATGTCGACGAGATTGTGGAAGCGATAAGAATGATTGCGCCAACGTTTGGTGGTATTCACTTGGAAGATATTGCGGCGCCGGCTTGTTTTGAGGTGGAGCGCAGGCTTTCTGCCATGCTCGATATTCCGGTAATGCATGACGACCAGCACGCCACGGCGATTATTACGTTGGCTGGTTTGTGGAATGCACTCAAGGTGGTAGAAAAGAAGATTGAGGAAGTGAAGATTGTGGTGAATGGAGCAGGGGCTGCCGGACTCGCGATTACGAAATTATTATTGGCGGCTGGAGCTAAGCAGATGGTCGTCCTCGACTCGAAGGGGATTATTGCCGTGGGACGTGAGGGCATGAATAGCGATAAAGATGAGTTTGCGGCGATTATTAATCCGACGAATGAGACTGGAACGCTGGCCGAGGCAATGAAAGACAGTGATGTGTTTATTGGCGTGAGTAAGCCAGGCTTGGTAACAGCGGAGATGGTGCAAACCATGAAGCCACGAGCTATCATTTTCGCCTTGGCCAATCCGGAACCAGAAATTACGCCAGAGGAAGCTAAGAAGGGCGGTGCTGAGGTGATTGCGACAGGTCGCAGCGACTTCCCGAATCAAATTAACAACGTGCTGGTGTTCCCGGGTTTGTTCCGCGGCTTGCTTGATAGTCGGGTGAAGACGCTGACGGATGCCATGCGCATTGCGGCTAGTAAGGCGATTGCGGATTTGGTGGAGACGCCGACGGCCGAGAAAATTGTGCCAGCGATTACGGAGATTAATCCAGCACCGTTTGTGGCGGCAGCTATTACCAAGCTATGAACCATAAATATCGAGGATCAAGTGGCCGACGTTTGCAGCACGGGCCGTCGAAAATAGGCGGAGCGCTCCGAGTTTTCGTGTTGTTGATAGTTGTTGTAGGCTTATTTGTTCTCTTGGTAAGATGGTTTAGACATGGTGCTAATGATAAGCCTATAAAGACTGACGATATGCCAGCGATTGCGGCGGCGTCGGCGGCTGGTACTGACGGTGTGCCAGTAATCGTCGCTCCGCAAACGATTGAATTAAAAGCAATTGGTCAGAGCTCGTCGACGGCTACGGCGACTAGAGCGCATGAGTTGGGTGTATATACCTTAACTTTACTGGCAAAACTGCCGGCGATTGATAATGCGACCGAAGCGTATGAAGCTTGGTATATTAAGCCGGGGTTAACCGACTTCTTTTCTTTAGGTGAATTTTATCCACGAGAAGATGGGGCTTGGGGTTTGGTGTGGAGTGTGACGGATGCGTTGGCCAGGATTGATTTGGAAGAATTTGATAAGATATTGGTGACGCGAGAAGCAAGGGATGGGAATGCTGCACCGTCGAGTAATCAACAGCTGCAAGGAGAATTTTAGGTTGCTCGCAACTGTCGTATCTCCTGTTCCTAGCTGCACCTCGTCAACCGCACCAGCCGTCTCACCTCGTCTGACTCGGGCGCTGGCACA
>CAYHFQ010000024.1:0-11877 GCA_964355955.1 uncultured Gammaproteobacteria bacterium | reverse complement strand
TTTCCAATTCATGAAGAAAGTTGATCTGCGTACTAAAGCTGTTGAGGTGCCAGCTCAGGACGCCATCACCAAAGATAACGTCTCGGCTAAAATTACCGCCGTTATCTATTACAAAATCGCCGATGCCTCCAAATCTATTCTGGAAGTTGAGAATGTGGGCTACGCCGTACTCCAGCTGGCGCAAACCACTATGCGCAATGTGGTCGGCGAAGTCACACTCGACGAGCTTCTGACTATGCGCTCGACGCTCTCAACTAAAATCGAACAAATCGTAGAAGCCAACACGCAGTCCTGGGGTGTTGAGGTTTCGACCGTCGAGCTCAAGGACATCAATTTGCCACCCGACATGATTAGAACCATCGCTAAACAAGCCGAAGCCGAACGTGAGCGCCGGGCCGTGATCATTAATTCTGAGGGCGAAGTTTCAGCCGCTGAGAACCTGACTAAGGCCGCGCGCATGCTATCGGAAACTCCAGGCGCTCTGCATCTGCGTACTCTAAACTCGATTAACGATATTAGTTCAGATCAATCCAACACCGTGGTCTTCACAGTGCCGCTGGAAATTCTGCAAGCAATTACTGGCTTCAAAAAACAAAGTTAATTGTGATCTAGATCTTTGACCACTTGAGCTTCGATTTGTTCAAGATCAAAAACGCGAACTTTAGGAGAAGCATGTTGATGACGAATGTGCATTTGTTTTTGCATTTCCTCCAGCATGCCTAACATGCGCTGAACATCACGCTCCACCATAATGTCAACCTGCAAATCTACCTCTTCACGAATTTCAGCCACGCGTGCGGCGCGCTTTTGGCTCATGAGCACAATGATCGACAACCCTATAGCTTCTAGCGAAACCAGCGTAATCAAAAAATTATAAGGGAATGGATCGATTACCGACAAACTAGGAATTAAACCTGAATTCCAGGCTAACCAAAAACCTATACCAACCAGATTCATCAATAAAAACCAGATCGAACCAAACAATTTCGTTAAATAATCAGCCGCTTGCGCCACGGAACTTTGGCGGACGCTAATTTTCTCACGAAAACTTGCAACCGGCGCCGTTGGCTGCTTAGCTTTGATTCGACTACGCTTGATTTTCCTCCTCGGCATATCGCGCTTATCATAGCATGTATCTGCCTATAAAAAATAATGACCGAGGCTCCGCATAGGGAGCCTCGGTACGTTTTTGCCAGCCTCAGGCCGCGAACAGCTCGATCGCCTGCTCAAAGAAGGCGAGCTGATAGGGATAGGCGAGCTCCGGGAGCTCGCCGAGTCCGAACAGTCCAACCTCGAGCACCTCTGGGCGCTGCTGATTCGGAAGCTCGGGGTCGTGCACCAGCGTCTCAGGCAAGACGTACTTAGTCCCACCACCTGGCCACTGGGCCGCCCAAACGAAGAGATGCGACATCTCGTCTGTGCCGGGCCGCTCGCAGAGGAATGACCAGTCTAAATCTATACCCAGCTCGAGGTCGGGCGGCAGACCGAAGAACTCCTGGCCGAACTCCTTGAGTGCGGTGCGGCGCGTGTCGTCGCCCCACTCCAGGAACCCGCCTGGCGCACACCAGAGCAGCATTTTCGGCTCGCGACCGCGCTTGACAAGTGCTATCTTGCGCCCGAACAGCACCACGGCCACGGACACCACCTGCGGCGAGCGAAAGTTGGGATGGCCATTGGCGCAATGAAACGGATGGCGATCCTGAGTTTCGCCATCAACGATAGGCTCAATGCAGCCACTCCAGCCGCAGTGTGGTGGAACGGCTCTCCTCGGGAACCGCGGCAGCGGCGGTGATGGAATGGTCAGCTTCAGCATCGGATGAACGGACATGGGACCTCCAGGTTACTTGCGTATCTTTACACGTCCAATACAGAACCGGCAAGCCCAGCCTACTTTTACGACGTTCTGCGCTTGATGAGCTCGAGAAGTTGTGTGAAAGTTGTCTGGACGTCACTCGTGAACGGCAAATTTGCGATCGCTGGACCTGCTTCAACAAAAAGCTCGTCAGTTCGTACAGTTTTATCCGCTCAGTGATCTATGGCTACCGGAGTAGTCATGATAGAATCGAACCTATATATATATTTACAATACCACTATGGCTCATTCTAGAATACTCAAGCAGCGCGTTATCGCAATGCGGCGCCGAGGTGGCTCTATAAACTCCATTGCAACTACAACCGGGCTTGCCAAAAGTACCGTATCTGTTTGGGTAAGACCTATTTCCCTACCGCCTTCGATACAGCTCAAGTTGCAAAACCGGCAACTGACAGGCTGGCGGAAAGGTCATGCCGCCGTCCAGGCCAGGCAAGTCTTCAGACATCGAGAACGCGAAACAGCCTCGATGCGCGTGGTGCAGCGACTCATGCATAAAGCACCTGTTGAATTTTTTCAGCTTTGCACAGCCCTTTTGTATTGGTGTGAGGGTGCGAAAAAGACCACAGCCTTAAAGTTTGCGAACTCAGACCCCAAGCTGGTCAAAACATTTCTCACTACTTTTCGAAAAGGCTTTTTGCCGGATGAATCAAAATTCCGAGCTCTTGTTCACTTGCACGAATATCACGATGAGAAAAAACAATTGTTATTTTGGTCAAAAGTTACCAATATTCCCCTTAAACAATTCAACCGATCTTACAAAAAACCCCATACAGGCAAAAGACAAAAAGCTGATTATCCAGGCTGTATCACAATTAGCTACGGCAAAGCTACCCTTGTGCTGGACTTCGAAAGTCTATACTATACTTTCGCTAAGCAAATTGAAGGGACGTAGCTCAGCTGGTAGAGCGTCGGTCTCCAAAACCGTAGGCCGTGGGTTCGAGCCCCACCGTCCCTGCCAGTAAAAATCCTCAGTATTTGTTGAGGATTTTTACTTTGGCCAAGTGGGAATAGAACTTTTGCAAACAAAATGCTACGCTCACATAAATATGAATGACACTTCTCAGAAAACACTTGGGAGCCCAGAATGGGAGTCGACGGAAGGATTAGCGATAGATGATGACGCTTTTGCTCGCATCGTAAGAAGCTACACTGCCCAACTCACCCTGCCCGATGGTCGTCCGATTAGTCAATATTTTCTTTGTCCAATAGGGCTGGTTGGTGCTGGAAAATCGACGATATTAAAACCCCTTGCAGAGCGCCTACAACTACTGAGAATATCTACCGATGAAATTCGGAAACTTTTAAAAGAACAAGGCTATAACCAAGTTCGTACCGCCGAAATCGCATATTTTATTATTCAGAATTTTGCTAAACAGGGTTACAGTATCGCAATAGATGCAGACTGCGCCGGACATAATGTAGCAGAAACTATCAAAAAGGCAGCACAAAGTATTGGCGCGCAGACGATATGGATACATATAAATCCACCCGAAGAGTTCATCCTTAACAAGTTAAAAAACTACAAACACACATGGCTATTCAAGGACTCAGACGATGCGCTAGCTAGTTATTATCGACGCAAACCATTACACGAAGAGTTGGATTTTCCGTTTGCCTATACCTTTGATACCTCAAAGAATAACGTTGCGGAGCAAATTGAAGATGCGGCGTCAGTCATTGACGCTCTTGTGAAAGAATAAGAGTTCTAACGTCACACACGAGCTCCTGCCACGTCGGTCGCGACCGACGTGGCCTGCCACAAAAACACCAGCAAGCCATTGTTGGTGTTTTTGTTTAGGTCGAGTTGTGGCACACTGGGGATCATTATGTTTATCGCTCACCTCCCTGCCGGTTATCTTTTAACCCGTTGGCTACAGAAAAAGTTGAAGACACAGAAGTTCCTGTGGGTGGGACTTCTGGCAAGTGTTTTTCCCGACCTCGACATGCTATATTTTTACCTTATCAATGATCGACAAACTCTCCACCATCACTACTGGACGCACCTACCGCTACTCTGGATTGCGCTTTGGATAGTGATGATTATCGTAGCTAAGATACTCAAGAATCGTACCTTGTACGTCTTGACGATGATCGTCTTGACGAACCTTGCCTTACATTTCGCTCTCGACTCAATCGTCGGCGGCATTAGTTGGCTCTATCCCTTTATCGATTACGATCTCTCACTTTTTACAGTCCCTGCGACCCATGACTTTTGGGTCTGGAGTTTCGTGTTCCACTGGACCTTCCTGCTTGAGATCGCGGTCATTGTCGCAGCCGGCATTCTTTTATGCAAAGAGCATTGGGTAATTAAGAGCTAGAGTTCTAACCTCGCCCACCAGCCCCTGCCACAAAAGTCTCCGCTAATTACAGCGGGTATTTTGTTGGGGCACGAGGTGGTTAGAACTTTTTGGTAATTCTGATACTCTATCTGCATATGTATTTGGAACGAATGAGAACAACAGATTTCGACTCTGATAAAAAATATACCTTTGTGATTCCAATGGGAGCCACGGAACAGCATGGTCCGTTTCTCGCACTCGGCACGGACTCTTTCCTAGCAGATAGAATTATTCAAGAAGCCGAAGTTGAGTTTTCGCAAATCATCTTTTTACCGACGATGCGGATTACCTGTTCAGAAGAGCATGAGGGATTTATGGGGACGGTTTGGGTCAGCAAGGACACGATGACAAGGGTATTGATAGATATCTGCAACTCGCTCAAACCTTACGCAAAATCAATTGCAATAACGTCTTTTCACGGAGGCAATTTAGAGCTACTCGACCAATTCGTAAAAGATAATGCAAGCTCCTTTGGCGATGTGCAAATTATTCACTTGCCGATGGGTTCGGAAGAGACCGAGGAAAAGATGCGCGAGATGCTCGATGGGCCAACAGACCAACACGCAGGAAACGTCGAGCTATCAATGATGCTCGCACATGACCAATTACTGGCCGATATCCCTCCTGCTGATTATCCGAAGCGTGCTATAGAAAATCCCTTTAGTACCAACCGTCTCAAGGATTTCAGCGAGGATGGCATAGCCGACAGTCACCCCAAGTGGGTAGTCAGTAAAGAAAACGGAGAAAAAATGATTAGATGGACGGTAGAGGATTTCAAAAATGTATTGGGTAAGAGCCTCAAGGCATAGAAAACAAAGAGCGCACCGACGGGCTGCGCTCCCTGCAACGATTGAACGTTGGGGCGTAGCCGCGCCAATGCGCGAAGATGTCTTACGGGGTGATGTACATGCCCCGTGCACGCGGACTTCTCAAGGTCTCCCTTGAGTAAAACCCGAGGATGTACTCCTTCTCGAAGAAGAAGGCTTCATCCAAGAGTTCACCGACGAGGACGTTGAAGTCCCGCGACGTCCTGCGTTGCACGAAGGCATACACCTGCTTTAGCCAAAAGACCGTGATGGTCTCGTGGTAGCCGCCCATGTCGGTGTTTTTCGTACCGACCGTGTAGTTGCGGAGGATAATCCTCGGTTTCAGGTAGCACAGCGCACACTCCACGTCCCCGTATTCGAGGATGTGCCAGAGAGCGGTGACGAGATGTGCGGCGTGCGTCCATTCCTCCTTTGCGAGTGCCTGATTGTTGAAGCGGGCGACGAGGTCGTTCCAGTCGATGGTCATTGCGAACTCCTGTAGTTGCGAAAACTGTACGGGAAACATCCCGAGAAAGACGGAGAAGCCTACCACAAAATAGGCTTCTTGTCAATGTTTTTGGGGTAAATTGCTAGTAAATCCTTTCGATTATACGTTGGTCAATATTGTATTCTCCCAACCAAGCACCCGCACCGCCACGGATGGAAACACGCGCATATCTTGATACAACGCTGCCCAGTCAAAAGTTCCGAACTCGTCCGCAAGACCCTGCCACAAAAGTCTCCGCTAACATAAGCGGGGATTTTTGTTTTTATGAGAACTTTGAATATGATTTGACATGTTAAAAGTTATAGTCTAAACTTTGAATACAGTATTTCATGTTAAAAGTTACGCTCTGTGAATAAAACAACTTTCAAGGCCGGACTTTATCGGCAGCAAAAAGAGTATAAAAGCTTCGTTCCTAATCCAGTGAATGGATCCTTTTCTTGGGCAGATCCAAGAATTGACGTACTCCTTGAAGAGGCAACTCGTCATTTAGCTGAACTTAATGCTTTTTCACGTTTTATTCCTGACGTTGATTTTTTTATTCGCATGCACGTCCTCAAGGAGGCAACTACCTCGAGCAGAATAGAGGGAACGCGAACAGGCATGGACGAAGCTGTATTACCTGAAGAAGAAGTTGATCCTGAACATCGAGATGATTGGGAGGAAGTACAAAGTTATACCAAGGCAATGAATCATGCAGTTAAGGAGCTAGAAAAACTTCCCCTCTCAATAAGACTCCTCAAGGATACCCATAAAATTTTACTCTCTGGTGTGCGCGGTAAGCACAAGATGCCTGGAGAAATAAGGACAAGCCAAAACTGGATTGGTGGAACAACCCTCAAAGACGCCGTCTTCATGCCGCCACACCCCAGTGAGGTGCGGAATCTTTTGGGTGACCTTGAGAAATTTTGGCACAATAAGCAAGTAGAGGTTCCTCATCTTATTCGCATTGCGCTTAGTCATTACCAGTTTGAAACTATTCATCCGTTTCTTGACGGTAATGGACGCATCGGACGTCTGCTTATTACCCTTTACCTTATGGATAAGGAGATGCTCAGTAAGCCAACACTGTATTTATCCGACTTCTTCGAGCGCAATAAAGACAAATACTACGACTCACTCACGGGCGTCAGATCTTCGAATGATATTGAACACTGGCTAAGGTTCTTTCTCGTTGGTGTTTCTGAGACTGCCAAAAAAGGTACGGAAACTTTTAAGAAAATCGTCGATCTCCGAGAAGACGTGGAGCAGCGCATCTTAACCTTAGGCCGAAGGGCACCATTGGGACGTGAGCTACTTAAAAAATTGTATTCCCAGCCAGTCGCAAACACTGGCCAGATCGCTAAGTGGCTGAATATCACTCCCCAATCCGCTATCACTCTTGCTGGTGTGTTTGAAGAAAAAAAGATCCTTTATGAAACCACGGGATTCAAAAGAAACCGCTTATTTGAATTCTCTGAATATCTTAATCTCTTCAAAGATAAGGGCGGCTAAGGTTCTAACTTCCTTCGCTACCCCTGCCACGAAACCATCAGCCTGTAAGGGCTGGTGTTTTTGTTTTATTGAAATGCGATTTCAAAGCTGTACATGCCCATGCCACAGGTACCGTCTAAGGTTCCCTGAGCTTGGTCAGCCGAAATCACAATTGTTTCAGTTCCCGTTGCTTTCAAGTTACCGTTATAACCAAGCGATGGAATAACAAGTACTGAAGAACAATCATACGTCCCGTTAGTCGTGACACGTAGCTCTGTCGGTACACCTCTTTGCGCCTGAATAGACTGCGGACTATAACCTCCTTTGGCTGCAATCGTAATGACTTGTACGCCATTCTCCATAACCACCGGCGCAGCTAAATCGTTCTGAACGGTGCCATTATCACTGCGCATGAAAACCTGAGAAACAATTAGGAGTCCGACGATGACCGCACAAATTCCTGCTGCGATTTTCGTATCTTTTTGCATAAGATTTTAGAGTGAGTAGAGGTTAGGTGCAAGCCCAAGAACGACGAGACCGTTCCAGAGATTAAAAAGAGCGAGTGCAATCACCACCAATCCAGCTGACTTAAAGAATATCCCTTTCCAGGGTTTCCGTGAAATCTCGAAGGAGCTGAAAGATAGGAGTGCTAGCACGGGCAGGGTTCCGAGGGCAAAGAAGAACATGGTCAACCCGCCCGTTAGGAAACTACCTGTGGTAAGCGTGTAAACCTGCATGGACTGTGTGAAGCCACACGGAAGGAAAAACGTCGCTATACCTACGAGAAGTGGAGCAAGTACATGCGATGAATTACTCGCCCTCGAGGTGTGTTTAGCGAATATTTTAGGCATCTTCAACTGATACTTTCTCAGAGCCGGAAACGTATCGAGCAAGTTGAGACCTAGGATCAACATGACAAGCGCCACGAGAATATTCAGAGCAACATCACCAACGACTCCAAGCTCAAAGAATTTACCGAGCATGCCGATGAGCCCTCCGAGCAAGAAGAAGCCGGCCAATCGACCGACATGGAACATGGCTTGTGATTGCCACTTGCCGTGAGCCTTAGCGGTAGAAGCTCCGAGAGATAAGACCAGGCCGCCGACGATGGCCAGACAAGTGGACACAGACGCGATGGCACCGATAAGCGCTGCAGTTCCATAACTAACGCTATCCGTGGTCACAAGGTTTACGAAGCCCACGTCCTGAAGAAGAACAAACCCAACGATAAGTAAAACCGCTACCGGTAAAGCGATGATGAACTCCCGATGTGATTTCTGGGCTGCTGTAGCCTCCGTTTTTAATGTATAACCGCGATCAGCAACAAGTGCCGTAAATTTACTTGCGAGCGCCTCGCCTTGCATATCCAAATCGCCCTCGACGATGACGGTCGACTTGGCTAAATCCGCTTTGACACGCTGAACACCATCGACAGCTCCCAATGTCTCTTCCAGATAGAACTCGCAAGCAGCACAGTGTATACCCTCAACGTAAAATGTTTTGCATTGTTTTTCCAACATACATTACATCTTCTTGAGTTTTAGACGTAGCGAATTCATCACCACCGACACACTCGACATCGCCATGGCGAATCCCGCAAACACTGGAGACAAGAGCCAGCCAAAGAATGGGAAGAACATCCCCGTCGCCAGTGGAATTCCTACGATGTTGTAGATGAACGCCCAGAAGAGGTTTTCCTTCACCGTTCGTACTGTCGACTTAGAGAGTTGAATAGCTTGGGCGATCTTACGAATATCACCCTTGAGCAGCGTGACATCACTAGTCTTGATAGACACGTCAGAGCCGGTGGCCATGGCAATACCTACATCAGCCTGAGCAAGTGCTGGAGCATCGTTGACGCCGTCGCCCGCCATTGCAACAATTGCACCCTTCTTCTGAAGTAATTTAATCTTCTCGAGTTTATCTTGGGGCAGAACTCCAGCTAACACTTCGTCGATACCGAGCTCCCTAGCCACTACGTCGGCGACTTCCTTTCGGTCGCCCGTAGCCATGATGACGTCGATGCCCATGGCATGGAGTCTGCCGATGGCTTCTTTAGCCTCAGCTTTAATTTTATCGCCAATTGCCAAAGCAAAGATCACCTCAGACTTGGTTGCGAGATAAATAATGGTCGCCGCTGCATGCGCGGGAGATGACTTGGGCAAACTTATACCTAGTTCCTTCAGGAGAGACGGTCCTCCGGCATAGTATGTTTCGTTATCGACAGATCCCTGAACGCCCCTGCCCGGAAGGTTTTTAAAGTCAGAAATTTTCTGCTTTATCGCCCCCAGCTTTTCGGCATAACTAAGCGCAGCTTGCGCCAGAGGGTGCTCAGATTGCGCTTCAAGACCTGCAAGAATCGAGAGTGCGTCCTGTTCGGACATAGCTCCCAATTCTTCGCCTGAGAGTACTTCGGGTTTACCCTCGGTAAGAGTTCCCGTCTTATCGACGACCAGTGTAGTTACTTGATGAAGTTTCTCAAGGACCTCGGCATTCTTAATGAGGATTCCCTGTAGCGCACCACGGCCGACACCGACCATAATTGCTGTTGGAGTAGCAAGACCGAGTGCACACGGACACGCAATGACGAGTACGCTCACAAATGAAACCAGGCCGTAGGACAAAGCCTGTGAAAATGGCAGAAAATTACTTCCAATCACCAGCCACAAAACGAACGAGATGATGGCGATTACGACCACGATAGGCACGAAGATAGCTGCGACCTTGTCAACAAGACGCTGAATGGGAGCCTTCGAACCCTGTGCTTCCGCTACCAGCGCAATGATGTGCGCCAGCAGTGTCTCGGAGCCCACTCCAGTAGCACGCAATGTAAATGACCCGGTAGTGTTAATCGTACCGGCTGACACCTTGTCGCCTTGGCGTTTTTCAACCGGAATCGATTCTCCAGTCAACAAAGATTCATCAAGATACGAGGAACCGTCTTGAACAACTCCATCAACGGGAATTTTCATGCCCGGCTTAATAACGACAACATCGTCCTTCAGGACCTGATCAACCATGAGTTCCTGCTCTTGGCCGTCGCGAATAACTGTAGCTGTTTTCACCTGCATCCCCATGAGTTTTTTAATAGCATCCCCCGTCTTGGTCTTGGCTCTTGCTTCAAGATATTTACCAAGAGTAATCAAACCGATAACCACGATGGTTACATCGTAGTAAGTTGCCGAAGTATCAAGATACGGAGTAAGCGGACCTTCCAAGGCAGTAAGGGCAAAGCTGTAAATAAAGGCGGTAACTGTGCCTATACCAATAAGGCTATCCATGTCAGCTACGCCACGACGAAGAAACATCCAAAGTCCACGCAGATATGGCTGGCCGATCACAAATAGTGTGTAGGTCGCCATGATCGGCAGAAGATGGTGAAAGAATTCCTCAACGTCGTAGGGCAGTATGGGGACAAGGCCCAAAGATTCAGAGAGCATTTCCCAGATCATCATGCCCGCAGAGATAGCTACGAGTGGCATCACGCGTATCACGTCCTTTCTTAGTTTCTCAGTTTCGCCAGCCGAAACTTTAGTGTGATCATGCCCGGACATTTCCATTTTCGACATGTCGTGGTCCATTGGCATGTCATGCTTCATTTCGTGAGCCTGAGGATGCAACTCATAACCAAAGGGCATGATTGTTTCCGAAAGAGTTCCAACATTGGTCAAGCTCTGGTCAATAGTTATGCGAGCTTCTTTGGTCGCAAAATTCACCGCCACGTCCTGAACACCCGGCTGTTTACCGATCGTCTTTTCTATGCGCAGCACACAGGAGGCGCAATGCATTCCGCTTATGTCGGCTTTTACTTTTTTCATAGGCTACTTACGTTTTAGTTTGTAGACCTTAAGTATTTCCTCAATCGCCTTGCCTTCCTTGCCACTCTTGATTTGATTGATAGCGCAATGACCAAGATGGCCTTCAAGCAAGATATCCTCAATGTTCGATAACCCTTGCTTCACAGCCGACGTTTGAGTGATGACGTCGATACAATAAGTGTCTTTCTCGATCAACTCCTGCAATCCACGAATTTGACCCTCCATGATCTTGAGCCTGCGGAGTAAGGCTTTTTTGTCAGCATGTTGCATATATAAATATAATACCCCCCTGGGGGTATATGACAAGTTGCGAAGTGGGTAAATTTTGTCGAACCGATATATCTACACAAAATTGGCTATGCGTGGAGGGAGTCTTAGGCCCGGACTAGGGTTCTAACCTCGCTCACTAGCCCCTGCCACAAAAGATTCTGCTAGCGGTAGCAGGGTTTTTATTCCACCGGAAAAATGCGCTTGAGCCTGATAGCCATTCTCGATCAGACACTTACTAGCGCCTGATCGAGCAGTAATTCATTTCAAGCGGATTGTTTTCGTGTGATACATTTCGAAATGCAGGGAACGCGGTATCATAAATGCGAACCTCGCCTCGGGTATCCGTGTCGTCGCCCGAAAAGACAAAATCGTGCCATGTCGCCGAAAGCATGACCGGCGTCGGATCCGCGGAAACGGACACATCCATACCGTTTATATGCAGAACACCCTGCACGCTCGATCGGATGCAGATTTCATGCACTTCAGCACTCGGAACAAAACTGACAAAAAAGAAAACCAGGGCTCCGAGCGACAAAAAGAGAACGATTTTCATAGAAACTGACAGTAGCATCCGCGCCGCCCTCTGACAAGCAGATGTGGCTTTTTTTATTGACGAAATTGAATTTTTTTAGTAATTTGAGTCTGCATCTAGCCTTGGAGGAACGATGCTAGCATTTTTGCTACTGACACTGTCTGTTGCGAGCACCAGCGAATTGGTTATCCCGCGCAATGACGTAGACGTGCACGTCGTCGAGTACCTCGCGGACATGTACACGGTGGTTACCGTGCATTT
>CAYHFQ010000023.1:0-14356 GCA_964355955.1 uncultured Gammaproteobacteria bacterium | reverse complement strand
ACCATGTAAATACTGGCCTCTTCGCAAGCGTCTTCATGCAAAGCGTCCCACACGCACATCACCGGCGTCCCCACGGACCGCTTAGCCTTCTTGCAAGAACAAGCCATCGCCCTCATCGAAGATAGGGTCATCGTCCTCGGTGCCGTCGACTTCGCTCCAGGTGCCGACGCCCTCATCATCGACGTCGAAAGCGATCCTTTGCGCAGCGACTTTCACTATCTAATCGGCGTGCTGGAAATTCACGGCGAGACTCAGTCATTCCGCTCCTTCCTCGCCAAAAAGCCGGACGAAGAGGGAACTATGTGGCAGGAATTCTCGGCCTACCTAGCCAGCAAGCCAGCCATGCCCATTTATCACTACGGTTACTTCGAGGTCGACGTCATCAAAACCCTAGCCGAGCGTCACGGCGTGCACCACGAGATGTCGCCAGCTATGATCATGCCGCGCATGGTCGACGTTTTAACCAAACTCCGCGACCGCGTTATTTTCCCATTATCCTTCTATTCCCTTAAAGACGTGGCTAAATATCTGGGTTTCCACTGGCGCACGGACGAAGCGAATGGCTTGGATTCCATCAGCTGGTTCGAAAATTGGCTAACCACTGGCCGCGCCGAAGACTTGGAACGCATTGTGCAGTACAATGAGGATGACGTACGAGCTACCTGGCATATCGTCGACTGGGCTAGGAAGCAGAATAAGAGTTAGAGCCTCCGCCGAGCTGCAGCGAGGCGAGACGACTGGCCGACGTGTCGACAGCTAGGGTGAGTTACTCTGTTATCGAACCCGTAGCGATAGACCGTCGGGTAAAGGAGGAGCGAGCCACTGCCGTATCTCCTGTGACGACGCCAGCCTCGGCCCTGCGTCGAGCTCCCGAGTCATACGAGGTCAGTGAGCTCGTGCGGTTGACGAGGCGCAGCTAGGAGCAGGAGATACGGCGGTTGCGAGCGACGAGTCTCGCGTTCTGCGAACGGTTACTTTAAAATAATTGCGTATGATCGGCAAAATGCTCGTC
Organism: uncultured Gammaproteobacteria bacterium; assembly: GCA_964355955.1. Lineage (GTDB taxonomy): Bacteria > Patescibacteriota > Patescibacteriia > UBA9934 > UBA9934 > UBA11707. Next base: position 13,344 of record CAYHFQ010000023.1, on the reverse strand, counting down.
CCAAACTTCGGCCCACGAAAATACCAGTCATGGCACGGGTATTTGGTACTAGCCGTCATCGCCGTCGCCCTCGTTCTCGGCGTGGTGAACTTCTTTGGTCATCGTAAAACTCCCACCAGCGACGTCCCATCCCTCACTTGGCGCGACATCAACGTCGACTCCTTAGTGACGCCAAACCCCGCAGTGACGGCCCCGTCGTCTACTGCCGGGGCCACAGCTCCAGTTCCAGCTCAGCCAATTCCTACTCCCACCCCCGAGCCATCTCCAACTCCTGTTCAGCCCATAGTGACGCCCCCAGCGTCTACTACTGGGCCCACCCAGCCAGTCACGCTAAACCTCGCCGTACCATTCACCAGCCAGGCACCAACCGGCGTGTGGGACGCTTTGCATGAAGACGCTTGCGAAGAGGCCAGTATTTACATGGTCCACGAATATTTCGGTGGCGTCGCAGCTACTAGTAAGATTGATCCCGTCACGGCCGACACCGTTATTACCGCCATGGTCAACTACGGCGAGACAAAACTCGGCGACGGCTTGAGCATCGACGCCAAACAAGTGGTGGCACTCATCACCTCATATTACCCAACATTTACCGCCACCATCGTCGACAACCCAACCATTAGCGACATCAAGGCCGCTATCAACGCCGGTCATCCTGTTATTGTTCCAGCCGCCGGTCGCCTACTCGGCAACCCTAATTTTACTGGCAGTGGTCCGCTTTACCACATGCTGGTTATCCGCGGTTACGACGCCACTAATTTCATTACGAACGACCCCGGCACCCGCCTCGGTCAAAACTACAACTACGATATCGACGTTCTCATGGCAGCTATCCACGATTGGAATAACGGCGACGTCATGAACGGCGCCGCCCGCGTTATCATCATGACCCCGAAATCATCTTAGAGTTCATGTCGAAGCCTGGTGTAAGCTAGGCTTCGACACACTTATCCCCATCTATGCCAACTCCAGTAATTTCCGTCAGCGACTACTTAGGCCTCATTAACCTCGCCTTGGGCACCATTCCCGAGGAGGTTGTTGTTGAAGGCGAAGTCGTGGAGTATAAAGTCAGCCAAGGCAAGTGGATCAACTTCGACCTGAAAGACGAAAAGGCCGACGCTAAAATTAGCTGCTTCGCCACTATTTTTCAGTTGACGACGCCACTTGCTAGCGGCATGCGCGTTCAAGCTCGCGGCTACGCTAAAGTTTTCGAACGCTTCGGCAAACTTTCCTTCAACGTGGAAGAAGTCACGCCAGTGGGGGAGGGTGCCCTGCAAAAAGCCTACCAACTGCTCAAGGCCAAGCTGCAAGCCGAGGGCCTTTTTGACGCCCCCCGCAAACGCGCCATCCCCAAATTCCCAAATACCATCGGCCTGATCACTTCCCGTGAGGCGGCCGCTTACGGCGACTTCCTCCGCATCCTTAACAATCGTTGGCGTGGCGTCACCGTCGTCCATTGCCCCGTCACCGTCCAGGGCAAGTCCGCCGTGGCTGAAATCCTGGCCGCCTTCGCCGCCTTCAACGCCCTCCCACCAGACGAGCGGCCTGACGTCATCGTCTTAACCCGCGGTGGTGGCAGCCTCGAGGACTTGCACGCCTTTAACGACGAGCAAGTTGCCCGCGCCGTTTTTGGTAGCGCTGTCCCAGTCGTAGTCGGCGTTGGCCATGAACGCGACGAATCTCTTTGCGACTTCGTAGCCGACGTCCGCGCCTCGACGCCGAGTAACGCCGCCGAACGTGTCGTGCCAGACCATCTGGAAATCGAGCGTGGCCTCACTTCAGACACTGACCGCATCACCATGCAACTCGAACGCACGCTCGAACGCCGCCACAACAACATCGACTACGCCGTCCGCGTCATTGACCGCTTCATGAGCGACAAAACGCCGCAAGTCAATCGCATGGCGGAAGTCATCGACCAGCGCTTTTCCTTCTTGCTCAGCACCCGCGTCGCCCGCCTCACTTCCGCCGAGAAGTTTCTAGCTAGCGTCGACCCCAAGCGCGTGCTGCAACGTGGCTACTCAATCGTGCGGCATCGTGGTAATGTACTCCGCGACGCCAGCAACTTGGCCGATGGCGATCTGTTGCGCCTCCAATTTGCTCACGGTGAAGTCGACGCCGTGGCTAAACTGAGCTGCAAAGTTCAAGATAAATTGTTATAATTTATGAGCAAGAAACCAACTTTCTCCGAAGCCTTTGCGGAACTTGAAGCCATCACCGAATGGTTCGAAACCGGCGAGGTCGACTTGGACGAGGGCCTCAAAAAGTTTGAACGCGGTCTCGAACTGGCCCAAATTTGCAAAGCCAAGCTGGCCGACGTTGAGAACAAGGTCATCGAGCTTAAACAAAAGTTTAGCGCTTAGCTTATGAAATTTCTCCTTAAGTGGCTCATTAACGCCATCGCACTCATTGCCATCACTAAACTGGTGGGCGGTTTTCACGTCGACACTTTCTACAGCGCCCTCATCGCCGCGCTCGTCATTGGTCTCTTGAACGCGCTCATCCGTCCTGTTCTCATTCTCCTCACTCTTCCCGTCAGCATCATCACTCTCGGCCTCTTCACCTTCGTTATCAACGCCCTCCTCATCTGGTTCACTTCGAGCATCGTTAAGGGTTTTACGGTCGACGGTTTCTGGCCCGCTCTCATGGCCGCTCTTATCCTCTGGGCCGTCAGCACCATCACCAGCTGGGCCATGCATCACGACTCACCAGCGCATTCATAACCAGGGGCTTCGGCCCCTTTTAATTTATTCGTTTCATTATGCCGCATCTCAAACTAGCCGCCAAAGAACCAATCGTAATTTCCCTCGGTGGTTCGCTGATCGTCCCCGACGGTGGCCCAGATATTAAATTTCTCACGGCTTTCCGTAAATATGTTTTAGAGCTCGTTGAAGGCGGTCATAAGATAGTCATCGTCTGCGGCGGCGGCAAAACTGCTCGTCACTACATTAACGCCGCGAGTGAAGTCATGGACGTCATCGACCCCGAAGATTTGGACTGGCTAGGCATTCACGCCACCCGCCTGAACGCTCACTTACTCCGCACCCTCTTCCGTTCTGTCGCCCATCCGAACGTCATCAAACACCCCATGCGCACGCCGCGGCATTGGAACGAGAAAGTCCTCATCGCCGCTGGTTGGAAACCAGGTTGGAGCACGGACTACGTGGCTTGCCGCATCGCCGGCCTCATGAAAGTTAAGCACATCATCAACGCCAGCAACATCGAATACGTTTACACGGCGGATCCGCGCACGGACAAAACCGCCACCATCGTGAAGGAAATGTCTTGGCACGACTACCGCGCCATGGTGGGCAGTGAGTGGTCGCCTGGTCTCTCCGCCCCATTCGACCCCGTCGCCTCCAAATATTGCGCCCGTCACGACATTGCCGTGGCCATCGTCGACGGCCGCAACCTCACGAACCTCGCGAAAGTTATTGACGGCGCCGATTTCAAGGGAACGCTACTCTCGTAAAAAAAGATTCGAGCCCCAACCGCATTACGGCTGGGGCTCGAGTTGTCGCCGGAGTTGACCGACTAGCCCTGCGGAACGACCTGGGTCGCTGTGGCAGACTGGTGCTTTTGCTTGAGCAGCAGTATCTGCTCTTTCGCCACCTCGCGAGTGGTCTTGGTCGGCGACTCAGCCATGACCCGCGTGATCGCACCGATGATCTCGCGCTGCGCTGTCTTCATGTCCTCGAAGTTGCGACAAGTGTAGGCCTCAAGAGTCATGTCCTCCGGGTGATTGGGCCGTCTGCCTGAGCTGTAGAAGAACACCTGGAAAGCACCAGATTCGTAGAGAAGCACATACAGAGCGTATGTCATGGGAACCTCCTGTTCGTTGTTGAGTGCCCTCGCAATCCTCGACGATATGACTCGTCAAAAACTCTGGGGGCACCGGCAACTGAGTTCATCAGCTGCTGGTACGGGGCGACGGGGAAGAGCATTCCCTGGTCGCGAGTCGGAACTAGCTATCGTCGCCGAGCCAAGGAATGCTCGGCCCGAGGTCGTTGAGGTCGTCGTTGTCCTGGTCATCGTGGAGACTGACCTGGCTGACGGCATCGCTGTCGTCTTCATCCACCACGTCGCAGTTGCTGTCGCTGATCAGCTCGCGCCAATCGGCACCCTGCCACTCGTCACGGCGGGGAACGTCGAGCTGCAAGTCGAGGTTGTCGGCCACGATCTCGTCGTCGAGCAAGCCCGTCTGCTTGGCTTCTTGCACAGTGACGATGATGGAACGGCCTTCGACAGTGGCCTCGAGACAGAGCAGGCCGAGCTCGGCGAGCGTCGGGCAGTGCTCAGTCGACGCCCACTCGCCGGTCTTCCTGTTGTAGAAGCCGACTGCGAGCTGATTGTTCACGTCGTCGAACAGCGTGTAGGTCAAGCGCTGATTGTGCGGGGCGATGTCAGCGTACCGATGGGCGGCGAACTGATCGAGAACGGCCTGGGCGGCGGAGGTGGGGGAGAGAGACGGGTCGTGGGTGAGCATGAGTTTCTGAGAGCTCCAACTTGGAAAGAGACACCGCAACATGCGGCGACTCGCAAAAAATATAGCAAAAAAAAGGTGTTTTTGTCAATGTAGTTAGCAAAGAGGGTAATCAAAAAACCAGTGGGAGAGAGATCCACTGGTCTTTTGAATTGTGCCCGACTTCGTAGTCGGACACGACGAGCGACGATGTTGCTCCTAGGCCAGGCCGAGCAAGATGTACTCTGGCTTGCTGGCCAGCTGGACGTTGCGCGCAGCTGCGAGCACACATTGGCGTGCAGCGGCCGGAGCCATCTGCTGACCCACGGTCTTGCGGAGCAGGGAGACGAGCAAACGCCTGGCTGCAAGCGCTTCGTCGGGGCTGTTGGTGGCGTAGACCTTGACGACACTGCCCTCATCGCAGTCCTCGGGCAGGAGCGGTGCCTGACCTGCGGGGAGAACGGTGGGGAACAGGTATCCCTGGTAGATCACCACTTGTACTACTAGCGTCATCTGACACCTCTTTGGTTCGGTACAACGCGGAATGCGATGCCCTCGCAATCCTCGAATCTGACTCGAGAACTATGAGGGTACCGCCGGCCGAATGTGAGTTCGACCGACGTACGTAGGCTCAGCTGCGGGATTCGGAACCGAACCGTGCGAGCCACCTGACTCCCAGCATGGTCGTGGGCCTGTAGGGAATCGGGCCGCTCTCGTCCTTGTACCAGCCTTCGGCTTGGGCCTCGCTGATGGTGGCGATCACGTACTCGCGGTCGCCCGGGTTGCTCGACTTGGTCCGTCGGGTCAACTCGAGCGTGCTGAGCAACATGCCACCCCAGACATCGCCGCCGTCCACCGGGAGCACGAACCGGGGATTGCCGCTCTGGTCGTAGAACAGCAGGCCGGCGTCGTTGCTGCTCGCCCTGTCGAGCACGTACGTCAGGCCGATCACGCCGCTGAAGTTCTTGGCGAGCATGGCCGCGATGATGGCTCGCGCGGCGTCGGTGGGGTAGAGAAATTCGTGCGGTGTCGCTGTGTTCATGGAATACCTCTTGTGGTTTGGTACATTGCTGAATGCGATGCCCTCGCAATCCTCGACGATTTCTCGTACAAGAACTCTGGGGGCATCGGTAGACGAACAGACGTTCGCCTACCGAGCGAGTAGCCGGCCTTTAGCGGGCCTTGGCTTCAATCATGGTCAGGACGTTTACCACGGTCGAGTCAGGTCGTTCACGGCAGGCCAAACGCAGCGCGGCGAGTGGCAGGTTGCCCAACTCCTCGCCAGTGATGTCGTTCGCGAAGGTGACGTTGGCATCAGGTGCGTCGGTGTCGAACAGCCTGTAGCGCAGTTGCTCGACCTGGCTGAACTTCCTGGCGACGAAGGCGGCGATGAGCCTGTCTGCCTCGTCCGTCAACACGATGTTTGGAGCCGGCGTAATCCTCTGTTTGGGACTCATGAAAAAACCTCTTTGGTTTGGTGCAACGCTTGAATGCGCTGCCCTCGCAATCCTCGACGATTTCTCGTGCAAGAACTCTGGGGGCACCGGCAGCTGAGTTCATCAGCTGCCGACACGGTTACGAGTGGGCGTCCTTGGGCGGCGCTTCGTCGTGGGTCACGATCCGGTACACGCCATCGACCGCTACCCAGTGTGCAGTGAGGCTGAGGCTGCGAAGAAGCAACCAGCCGTCAGCCGTCACATCAGGTCCAGCCGGCAGCCGAACGTTTTGTCCCTGCTGAGAGATCAACGACACCTTGTAGGTCTTCCTCGAGATATCGTGCAACTCGTAGTACAGCCAGTCTTTTGACTGCAGCAGCTTACTGATGTGATCACTCAGTATCTGCAGTGCGGTTGGAGAAGCGGCTACGAATCTGGGTCGAAGGGGCTTGAGGGTCATGGTCGCTCCTAGTTGCTGAGGTTGTCGTTCGGCCCGAGCTCGTTCAAACGCGCGAGCTCTTCCTGGTTCTCGGCGATGGTCTCGATGCAGTACTGCTCACCACGAATGTGTGTTGCCACCAGCTCGAGCTGGTCGACCGGCAGGTTGCCGCTCTCCCCGCCGATGTTGTTGGTCACCCACACCTTGGCGACGTCGTCCTCGAAAGTGAGGCTGCTGTCTGCCGGGTTGAAGAAGTAGTTGACGCTGATCACGCCCTGGTTGAGGAGCTGGCTGGCGAACTTGGCAATGACCCGCTGAGCCTTATGGCTGACGCGAAGCTTGTACGCACTGCGGGGCCGGACGTCGGCCAGGAATTTCGGGGGCGGAGACTTGAAAAGTTTCTGTTCCATTGAGTGGTCTCGGGAAAACGGGTAAAGCGGAATGCGATGCCCTCGCAATCCTCGAGAATCAAGCTCGAGGACTCTGAGGGTACCGCCGGCCGAATGAATCGACCGACGTACGGGGCTTGCTCGCTAGCCGAAAGCTCCATCATAGGAATCGTCGTCTTCCTCGAACACTTCGTGTCGCGTCACGATCTCGTAGGTATGGCCGAGGTCGTTGTCGACCATCTTGGCCTCGAGCTTCAGATCGATGAAGGTGACGCAGTGCTCGTCACGACCTTCGGGCCACCTGTTCAGGTTGTCCTGGTCGTAGAACGAGAATGACGCGCGATCCCGACCGGAGTTGTAGTTCAGGCAGATCTGCACCGCCGTCCAGCCAGTCACCATCGGCGAGCCAGCGAGAAAGCTGGTGATGGTCGCCTCGGCATCGGGCGTGAAGCGGATCTGGTCTCGGTCGTAGAAAACTTCCATCGGCATGTTGACCTCTTGGTTCGGCGCATCACTCTATTGCGATGCCCTCGCAATCCTCGAATCACTTCGAGAACTCTGAGGGTACCGCCGGCCGAAGTGAATCGACCGACGTTACGATTGTGACTACGCGGTCTGTTGGCCACGCAGCTGAACGATGTACGGCGCGTTGCGCATTTGTCGAACTGCGCTCATGGCCGCGCGGACCATTTTCTCCATCGGGGTCGAAGAGTTGACGCGTTTGGCCAGCTCGACGCTGAGTTGTCGTCCATCTTCACGCAGTCGCAACAGGTTGTTGCTGACGACTACCTTGATGACCTGGTTGAGGTCAAAAATGGGATTGCTCTCGTCGGCCGTCGGGAACGGCACCAGCACCACGAACGGCTGGCCATTATCGACGACAACTCCGAGCATTGTCCTTTCAGTGATTTCCATCTTGAGACCTCTTTGGTTTGGTACAACGCTGAATGCGATGCCCTCGCAATGCTCAACGATCTCTTCGTTAAACACTCTGAGGGTACCGCCGGCCGAAGTGATTCGACCGGAGGGTACGGGTTTACCACGTCGTTCGTGAACGACTGTGGCGAGTCAGGGTACTCAGCAGCTAGTCGTGGTCAGGATCGGTGTAGAAGCCGATGACTCGGACGCCGTGCTCGACGCGGTCGAACATCTGGCCGCGCAGCTCGTCCGGGACGGGCTTGCGGTCGGTGTCGAAGTCTGTCGCCGTGTCGGATTCGTCGCCATCGTCGCTGTCGTCGTCATCATCATCACCTTCATACCAACCGTCGATCCTGGCCTGGACGATGGTGTCGATGAAGTAGTTGTTGTCGGGGAGACGACGCCAGGTCAGACCGATGTACAGGAGATCGACGTTGCCGTTGTCCTGCAGGACATTGCAACCGATGAGCTCGATCTTCCTGCCTCTCTGGTCACAAATACGAAGTGACGCATCGATACCTTCGTAGAACTCGCACCAGATATCCCGCCTCCCTTCTACAAAGGCTCGGACGGAACGGATGATGGTTTCCGTGGCGTCGATGGAGATAGAGAGAAAAGCAGGGCTGAAAGGGATAAGAAACATGGTGTACCTCTTGGGTTCGGCGCATCACTCTATTGCGATGCCCTCGCAATGCTCAACGATCTCTTCGTTAAACACTCTGAGGGTACCGCCGGCCGAAGTGAATCGACCGGAGGGTACGGGCTGCGAGTCAGGGGACTCTAGCAGCGGGCGTTAGCGTGGCGGCCTTCGCGACGCTGGGTCTTGGCGATCATGGCGTTGCTGAGGTGGCTGATGTCGTCGTCAGCTTCAGGTTCCGGCACATAGAGCCAGCCCCCGTCGGGAGCTTCCTCGATGGTGGCCAACTCGTACTTGTCGTTCTCGCCGGGCAGACGTCGAGCAGTCAGGCCAACTTCGCGCAGGCGGAGCGGCGAGCTGACACGATGACTGTGGAAGCAGTTGTCGAAGTGGTGGGACAGCTCCAGCAGCTCACCCCGTCGGTTGTAGAACGACAGAGTCGCTTGCATTTCGCCGTCTTCGTCGACGTTGTGAACCTGGCAGCGCAGTTGGCGAACTTCGCTGAAGATGAGCTCGAACTCGAGCTGCCCGCAGGCGTTCTCGGTGATGGTCAGCACGCTGGGATTGAGCGGCTTCAGCACCACGTCTGCAGTTCTCGAGTCGAACTCATCGTCAAGGTCCTGAAAGATATCGTACATGTAGTACCTCTTTGGTCTGGCGCAGCGCTGAATGCGATGCCCTCGCAATCCTCGAAACTCAGTTCGAGAACTCTGAGGGTACCGCCGGCCGAAGTGAATCGACCGACGTACGGGCTGAAAGACGAAACTCTTTCAGATAGGGTGACGACTACTCGTTGGCGCGGAGCAGGATGTTTAGTTATCCGACAGTCTGGACACCGCAACCGGCATAGTCGCTCCAGTCATGAAGCCAGTCGAACTGGATGGCCTCGCGCACCGTCTCGAGGTAGCAGTTACCGCCGGCCTGCTTCGAGGCGACGAGCCCGAGGGCTGTCACACTGACGCAGCGCTCGCTCTGACGAACCGGCCAACAGTTGCGGTCCGCCTCGTAGAACGAGAGCGTGGCCGTCTCCCAGCTGCGGCTGGGGTTCAGGTAGAACCTCACGGACGGCAGGCTACCATACATCCTGTTGACGTACGCCGTGATGACGGCCAGCGCGGCGTCGGAGGTGGTGGCGTTGTTGCTGTCGCCGAGAACGGTCTGGGTGGGGACGAGCTGAAGGGACATTGAGACCTCGGGGTTGGTGGTGCATTGCTGAATGCGATGCCCCCGCAATCTTCGAAACTCAGTTCGAAAACTCTGAGGGCACCGACAGCGAATTTCTTCACTGCCGGTACGAACTGCGAGTCAGGGGACTCAGCAGCTAGTGGGACTACGCGGCCAGCTGGACGTCGACGTCTTCGAAGGCGCCATCTTCATAGCCCTCCTCGATCGTGCCGATGAAGTAGCTGCCGTTGCGGTCGGTCCAGGCCGCGAGCTCGAGCGACTCGAGGTTCAGCGTCCAGGCGGGGGCACCGTCGTCGCCAATCGGCAACCACAGCGCGTTGCCATCACGGTCGTAGAACTTCAGGCCGTCGGCGTTCGGGTCCTCCTCGTTGTAGACGAGCTCGTAGCTGACCTCGCTGAGCTGGCCGTACTTGTCGGCGACGAACTCGGCGATGGCCTGCTTGGCGGCGAGAGTGGGGAACAGGGAAATGCTGTGAATGATGATCTGAGTCATGATGAACCTCTGGGGTGTGGGGTGGGGGAACTCAAGTACTGCAGGGCAATACTTAAGGTCTAATAATAGCAATAAAATGCCTTTTTGTCAAGCCATTATTTCCACAAATTAGCTAACTTTAGCCTAAAATTATAGCCCTCCCCCAGCCATGTGGGAGTTGGTGGGGGCTTTAAAGTACTGAAAAGGTTGCGCAACCAGGCTGACACGGCTAAACTGGGTGCAATATGAAAAAACCCTTCAAAATCGCCCTCGCCGTCATTGCCGTCATCATCATCGGCCTCGTCATCTTCGCCATTCTCAAGCCTAAGCCATTGCCGCAAATGACCACCGCCGTCGCTGAGCAGGGCACTGTCACGCAAACGGTCGACCTTTCGGGCAATCTCGCCTATCCCCAAACCCGCCAAGTCGCCTTTACCCAAGCTGGTCAAGTCGACGGCGTCTACGTCTCGCTCGGCAGCGTCGTCTTTGAGGGCGACATCTTGGCCAAGTTCGCGGACTACTCGGTCAAACTTCCCGATGGCAGCACGGTCACCACCGTCGGTCAATCCATCACCGCACCCATCAGCGGCATCGTCACTGGCGTCCTCGCCACGCTGGACACTCTAGTCGCCGCTGGTCAGCCCGTCGTCGTCATCAACGGCCCGTCACGATCTTTCCAAGTTCACGCTCAAGTCCCAGAGTCGGACGTCGTCGTTCTCTCCGTTCAGGCCTTTGACGCCAACATCACGGTCGACGCTCTGCCTGGCGTCATCTTTGGCGGCTTCGTCACCTCAATCGCGCCCTCAGCCATTCCTGTGCAAGGCGTAGTCACTTACGACGCCATTATTACCCTCGACCACGTCATCACAGACGGCAAGGGTGGCTTCGATGATCTCCGTGCTGGCATGTCAGCCTCCGTCAGCGTTATCACCAAGCAGGTCGCGAACGCCATTTACATTCCAGCTCGCGCTGTCCTCACCAAGGACGACGGCAGCAAATACGTCCGCATCACCGATGTCACCAACAAAGAAACCGGCTACTACGATCGTACCGTCGTGACTGGTCTCCGCGGCGACAACGGCCTCATCGTAATTACCGATGGCTTAGCAGTCGGCGAAAATGTAGTGGTAAGCATCAAGAAATAATTGTGTTCCTGTCACTGCGCGACATCGTGAAAGATTACGTCAACGGGGAAGTCATCACCCCAGTTTTGCGTGGCGTTTCGCTCGACATTGCTGAGGGCGAATTCGTGGCGCTCATGGGCCCATCCGGCTCAGGCAAGTCAACGCTCATGCATCTCTTGGGCCTCCTCGACCAACCAACCGCCGGTAGCTATCTCTTCGCTAATCAGGACGTATCTATTCTCGACGACGACGCTCGTGCCAAACTTCGTAACGAGCAAGCCGGTTTTGTCTTTCAAGCTTTTCATTTACTCCCACGTCAAACCGCCGTGCAAAACGTCATGTTGCCGCTCTTGTACTCGGCCGCCCCAGTCGCCGATCGCCTCGAACGTGCTACCAAAGCCTTGGTCGACGTCGGCCTAGGCGAGCGCCTCAACTTCCTGCCGAATCAACTCTCCGGCGGTCAAAAACAGCGCGTCGCCATTGCTCGTGCCCTGGTTAATAATCCGCAAGTAATTTTCGCCGACGAACCAACCGGCAATCTCGACTCCGTGGCCAGCGCCCAAGTCCTGGAGCTTTTGCGCAACCTCAACCGCGCCGGTAAAACCATCATCATGGTCACGCACGAAGCCGACGCCGCCGCTTACGCCTCCCGCATCATTCACTTGAAAGACGGTAAAATCGTATGATAATTTCCGACGTCGTCTCAACCGCCAGCCAATCCTTGCGCCGCAATCCCTCGCGCTCACTTTTGACTATTCTCGGCATTGTCATTGGTATCGCCGCGGTCATCATTATGCTGTCGGTCGGGCAGGGTGCGCAGCGTTACATTCTGGATCAAGTTTCCTCGCTCGGCAGCGACCAAATGTTTGTACAATCAGGCAGCGGTGACTCGCAAGGCGGCGGCAATCCCTACGTCGCGCAAACATTATCGATGGACGACGTGGCTGCGCTCCAGGCTGACACTCGTTTTACGGCCGTCGCGCCTATGCTGATGTCGAACGAAACCGCCAAGAACGCGGAAGGTGACGTAGCTCACCCAGATGTTATGGGCGTCACGCCAGATCATCTCCTCGTGCAGCCAAGCGAAGTTGTCGACGGCCGTTACATCGACGACGCCGACGTCAGCAGCGCCGCCCGTGTGGCCGTGCTCGGCAGTGAAATTGCGGACACGTTATTTCCGAACAGCGAACCTGTCGGCCAAATTATTAAACTCCGCACCACTTCTTTCCGCGTCATCGGCGTCCAAGCTCCGCAAGGCACACAATTTTTCTCCAACCTCGACAATGAAGTTTCGCTGCCCATCACCACCATGCAGCACGACTTGCTCGGCGTCGACTACGTCAACTACATTGCTCTTCGCGCTCCCGGCGACATTGACGACGCTAAAGCCGAAGCGCGCTTTGTCCTCCGCGATAGTCACAATATCGACAATAATCAGGACGATTTAAGCCTCGACGATTTCAAAATATCTTCTCAAGCCGACGCGGTGCAAATCATCGGCGTCATCGGTACCGCACTTTCCGCTTTACTCGCCAGCATCGCCGCTATCTCGCTCATCGTCGGTGGCATTGGCATCATGAACATCATGTTAGTTTCCGTCACCGAACGTACTCGCGAAATTGGTCTCCGCAAAGCCATCGGGGCCACTTATCGCGAAATTCTCCAGCAATTCTTGGTCGAATCCGTCTTACTCACTCTGGCTGGCGGTGTCCTCGGTATCCTCCTCGGCGTCGGCGTCACGCTTCTGCAAGGCGTCATTGTCCGTCACTTCGTCGCCACTTGGAGTCCTACAGTTCCGCTTGCTGCCATCATCCTCTCGGTTCTTGTTTCCTCTGCCGTCGGTCTTATCTTCGGCATCTATCCCGCCCGCCGCGCCGCGAAACTCGATCCGATTGAAGCGTTGAGGTACGAGTAGTAAAAGTTGGTAGTTAGTAGTTGGTAGTCGGTAGCTTCCGAAAATTAGTGAGCCAACTACTAACTACATACTACCAACTACCAACCCATCATGTTATACTTCGAGCATATTTATTTTTAGCTCGATTATGAAAAAGAAACAATCGCAAATGTTTAGTCTCTTCGTCCCCGGCGTCTTGCTTGGTGCCGTTATCGGTTTCATCTTCGGTGCTCTGCTCGTTGCTCGCATGGCCGACAATCTCGTCACATCTCAAACTATCGCCAACGATGACATCATCACCGACACCGCGCCTGTCACTCCGTAAGTAAAAGTTGGTAGTTAGTAGTTGGTAGTTTGTAGCTTAAACATTTTATCGGGTCAGATAACG
>CAYHFQ010000022.1:0-14545 GCA_964355955.1 uncultured Gammaproteobacteria bacterium | reverse complement strand
TGCTCGCAAGCTGCGCGCCCAGCAGGGGCCTCCCTCCGCGTCACCCGCTAAAGGAATTAGACTGCCCCTCGCTACTCGGCCCTACTGGCTACATAAAAAAATAAAGCCCCGAAGCCAGGGGTGAGCCGGGCTTCGGGGAGGAGAACGAGGGCTGCTACGGCGGCCAGGTGGTGACGCCGGTGACGAAGGCCCTGAGGTGACGGAGCATATCGTCACGGGTGATGGGAGTGCTGCGCAGAACGGGTGCGAGGTTGGACAAGGGGAAGGCGTGGTGCTGCCGCAAGCCCATGAGGTACTGCTCCCACAAGTCCCTCGCTTCTTCCGGGTGGTAGTGCTTAGCGCACTGGCAGCAGCCCAGGAAGTAGTCGTAGAGACCGGACACGCCGAGGTCCTGCGAGAGGACGTTCAGGAGAACGTACTCCACGGTGAAGTCGCCGCCGGAGGGGCTGTGACTCGTGCACTTCGCCTGCAGGTCGAGGTAGGCCAGGAAGCGGTGACCGAAGGTGTCACAGCCGAGGGCACGAGGCAGATCCTCGGTTAGAGCGAGGTACGGGGCGGCAGCCAGGCGAGTCAGCCCGAGCATGGCCGAAACTTCCATGGTGGTGAGGTAGCCCAACTGCTGCAGACCTGACACGACAGCTTGGAGAACGGCCTTGTCGGCAAGGTAGGTGTTGATGGCGTAGAGGTCGATGGAAGGAATGACGGGGGTGGTGGGCACGAGGGACTCCTGTTTGAGGAAAGCCCCGAGGCTTGGGCTAGGCCAGGCCTCGGGGACGGAGGGTCAGGTCGACGGATGGCCATCGCTGACAGCGGCACGGGCGCGGTCGATCACATCTGAGTCGTTGTCGTCACCGACGACGCGGGTCACTGGCGAGTAGGTGGTGCGACCAGCCTGCCAGGACGTCCAGCCGAACAGGAACTCCTCGCGGGTGGTCGGACAGCTGGGAGTCGAATAGCCCTGCTTGAGCAGGAACTCGAGGTAGGACTGTAGCTCGACCGGACGCGCTACCCGACCAGTAGGCCAGCCAGCCATGAAGCCCTCGAGGTAGCGGAGGTCGAGCTCGAGGCCGAGGACGTGGAGGAGAACGTCGCGGACAGGGGCGTCAATGAGCTCGCCCGTGATGGTGTGGCTCTGAAGCAACTTGGCCCAGACGAGGAAGAGCTTGCCGTACCGACCGTTGCCCTGGTAGAGGGTGGTGTCGATCTGGTGGCAGTCGACGCCGGTGGCCACGAACCGCAGGTGATCGCTCATCTCGCCCTTGGTCAGGCTGAGATTGGCCGAGACGTCGTCCGCAGTGAAGCCGAAACGGCTGAGCCAGACGACGACCTGACGCAGATCGCTCTGCTCTTTGCTGCCAGTGTGGAACAACAACAGTTGGCGCATGGCCAGAGGCGAGAGTCGAGGGAGGGGGGATGACATGAGGGACTCCAGCTAAGACGGGGGTTGAAACGTCAAAGCGCCGAAAGTGTGCCTGAGATTAAAGAAAAAGTAAAGTCGCTTAGAGCTGCCAGCTAGTCGACTCCTAGCTGCGCCTCGTCAACCGTACCAGCCGTCTCACCTCGTATGACTCGGGCGCTGGTACAGGGCCGAGACTGGCGTCGTCGTCGACTAACAGGCAGCTCCTCGCTTATAAAAGGTTCGACTCATAAAGGAAAAACCCTGGACCGCCGGAGCAGTACAGGGTTTTGAGGCCTAGCAGTAGACCCTGTAGTAGACGACAAAGCCGTCACTGCAGGGTGTCACTGCGGGCTAGAGGTACGGGCGTCAGTAGCCGACGGCCAGTTCGAGGACGCGCGCGGGCTGGGGCAGCGGAGGGCGACCGAGATGGCGCTCGCAGACGTGACGGACGTGCGACCGAAGGGCGAAGAAGTGGCTGTCTTCCGTGGGCGGCAACTCGTCGTGCATGCTCAGGATGTTGAGGCAGCAGTCGAGGAGCAGCTGCTCACCGGTGAGCATCGCTGGCAGAACGGCTGGCGACACGGAGTCTGCGATGTGCTGGCGACGTTCGATGGTGGCCAGGTACTCGCCGAGCAGACCAGAGAGAACCTGTCGCAAGCGCTCCTCGTCAGACGACAACTGGTAGTTCTTGGTGCTGAGGCTGACCAGCTTGGCCCGACGCTCCACCCACAGCGGACACTCTGACAGCTGCGAGGGACGATCGTTGATGTCGATCATGAACAGGTCACAGAGTCGCGCCAAACCGGACATTGGACCTTGCCAACTGAACGCGTCAGCGATGGCGACGAGGCTGAAGCCGAGATGACGCAGCTCAAGGATGGCTGGCCAGTAGGGGTGACGCGCGTTGAGCACGGTTCGGATGACGGGGCGATTGGGGTCGAAATGACGCATGGGAGGCTCCGAGGAGTAGATGTCTGCTGAACGCCGGAAGTGACGCGGGCGCAAGAGTAGCAGATAAGGCTAGCTTTAGCAAACGTTTTAGGGTAAGCTAGGGCCAATATGGCTTTACCACAAGAATTTATCGAGCGTTTAACGGCCCAGTTTGGGGCCAGTAATACCAGCGTTATTTTGCGCGGGTTGGCGGCAAAAAGGCCGACGACGTTCCGGACCAACCTACTCCGCACCACGGACGAGGCGGTGATGGAGGGTTTGCGCCAGGCTCAGGTCATGTTCGCTCGGGTGAAGGAGGTTCCGCATGCTTTTAGTGTGCGAGGGATTGAGAACGATGCGGTGCTGAAGCTCAAACTCAATGAAGACGGGAAAATCTACCTGCAAGGGCTGACGAGTATGTTGCCCGCTGTGATTTTAGATCCGAAGCCAGGCGAAGTAGTGGCGGATATTTGTGCGGCGCCGGGGAGTAAGACTAGCCAGATGGCGGCCATGATGAAAAATGAGGGGAAGATTATTGCGGTTGAGGAAAATAGTGTGCGTTACCAGAAGCTGATGAACACTTTGCGTATTCAAGGGGCGAGTATGGTTGAGGCGAAGCTCGAGGACTCGACCGTGTTGCACCACACCATGCCAGAAATGTTCGACAAGATTTTGGCCGACGTCCCCTGCTCGGCCGAGGGGCGCATCAACGTCGACGACCAGCGGAGCTATGGCTTTTGGTCGCTCAAGAATATCGTCGCCCATGCCAAGTTACAGCGTCGACTATTGCGCAGTGCTTATGCTTGTTTGAAACCAGGTGGCACGCTCGTCTACTCGACGTGTACGTTGGCGGCGGAGGAAAATGAGGCGCAGATCGACTGGTTCTTGGCCGAGTACCCGGATATGAAAGCCGAACCTATCTCAATCCCCTTCTCCCCCTCGATTACGCACAAGAACAAGTCGCTCACGTTGTTGCCGAGCCAGAGTGCGGAAGGGTTTTTTGTTGCGAAGATGGTGAAGAGGGCGTAAGGTTGGCGCGCTCGGATGGGCCGAGTGAAGTCAACCTGACAGTGAGGTAAGCCATGAGTGTAGCAGCGATTTTCGAACGTATTCGTCAGGAAGCTGAAAGTTCGCAGAACCCAGGGACAATGGCGTTATTCCTGGCACGGTACTACGGCTTTCACCCGCGAGTCACGCGGATGGTCGAGTTGGTCGTGGGTCAGCAGGAGGGGCAGGACCCATGCCGCCATGTCTGCGTCATGCTCCTTGTGAATGAGGAAAGTAACATGTACTCGCCATTCTGGTGCGCTGTTGCCAATCTCTACCTGGGTTTGCTGCAGAACGGGCTGACTCCGAAGTCGCGCGATGAGTACTTCGCTGCCGCCGAGGGTAACCTGTGGCGAGTCGCGATCGATCGTGATGGCGTGGACGCGGCCTACATTCAACGTCGGATCCGCGTGGCCAAGCTCGACGATGCGCCGACTGCTGAAGTGCCCCCATGTGGGCGGCATAAGAAGCTGATCGACGAGATGATCAACGCTGGTGATTTCGACACACCTGGTGCGTTCCAGCGCTTCTTCGCCGAAACTTACCCAGGGGATGGGTACGTCGAACCCGGGCCGTGGACGCTCAACTTCGTCACAAGCTACCTAGCTCGAGTCGACAGACCGGATTGCTACTACTCGAAGGTGCAGATGGCGGCGCTCCAGGAGTATGTGAAGAAAAAGTTCGGTGTGTAGCAGCCGACGTCGTCGTGAAAGGCGCAGTTCCCCGAGGGATTCGGGGGCTGCGCCGTTTTTGTTGATATTTTGTGCGCGTCCGGGACGAGGCTTGTCCGGGACGTGAATTTATTGTAGGTTACGGGCGCTCGGATAGGCTGAGCAAAGTCAACCTGGATAGTGAGGTAAACCATGAGTGTAGCAGCGATTCTTGAAAGTATTCGGCAGGAAGCTGAAACGGCGGAGAACCCCGGGACTGCAGCGTTGTTCCTGGCACGATACTACGGCTTTCACCCGCGAGTCACGCGGATGATCGAGCTGGTCGTGGGCCAACAAGAGGGGCAGAAGGCATGTCACAATGCCTGCGTCATGCTCCTCACGAATGAGGAGGGGAATATGTACTCGGCCTTTTGGCAGAGTATGGCCAATCTCTACTTGGGCCAGATGATGCTCGAGGGGACTGGGAGGACTCGAGATGAGTACTTCTCTTCTGCTGATGCTTGCCTGTGGCGAGTGGCGGTCGATCGTTATGGGAAGGACCTGGCCTACGTTCAACGTAGGATGAAGGTCGTCCGGCTCGACGATGTGCCCGCGACCGAGAATCATTGGGCGCAGCACATAGTGTTGGTTGACGAGATGGTCGAGGCTGGCGACTTCGACGCGCCAAGGGCCGTCCAGCGTTTGCTTGAAAGCACGCACCCTGGTGATGCTTACGTGGAGCCAGGGCCGCAAACGCTCAACTTCCTCCAGCTGTGCTTTGGTCGCATCAACGGCCCGAACTGCTACTACTCGAAGGTGCAGATGGCGGTGCTCAAGGAGTATGTGAAGAAGAAGTTCGGTGTGTAGCAGCCGACGTCGTCGTGAAAGGCGCAGTTCCCCGAGGGATTCGGGGGCTGCGCGTTTTTTTTCGTGGAGAAATTTAAAAGCGGGGCATGGTAACCCCGCGTATTTCTTAATAAAATTGTGAAATGCTCGATTCTAGACCTGACCCCGTTATTCATTCCTTTATTCGTTAGCAGCCAGCCAGCGTTCGGCCTGGAGGGCGGCCATGCAGCCGGAGCCGGCAGCGGTGACGGCCTGGCGGTAATGGGCGTCGATGACGTCGCCGCAAGCGAAGACGCCGGGGATGTTGGTGGCGGTGCTGTCGGGGGCGTGTTTAATGTAGCCGACTTGGTCGACGTCGATAGCGGGGACGAAAATTTTAGTGTTCGGCTGATGGCCGATAGCCACGAAGAAGCCGTCGGCGTCGAGTGCAGACTCGGCTTTGGTGACGGTGTCGACCAGCTTGATGGTAGTCAGGCGCTCCTCGCCGATGAGTTCGGTAGGGGCGGTGTTGTACAGGAAAGTTATTTTTGGGTTAGCTTCGGCCTTGGCTTGCATGATTTTACTGGCCCGGAGTTTGTCGCCACGAACGAGAACAGTGACCGAGCTAGCGAATTTGGTGAGGAAAGTCGCTTCTTCCATGGCACTATCGCCACCACCGACGACGATAATTTTCTTGTCGCGGAAAAAGAAGCCGTCACAAGTAGCGCAGGCGGAGACTCCCCTGCCCTGCAATTTCTTTTCGCCGGGAATGTCGAGCCACTTGGCGGAAGCGCCAGTTGAGATAATTATCGATTCGGCTTGGAACTCGCCGTTGCTCGCGGAAGTCACTTTGAATGGGCGGGTGCTGAAGTCCACAGCGGTAATGGTGTCGTCAATGATTTGCGTGCCGAACTTGGCCGCTTGTTTTTTGAGCTTCTCCATTAGGTCTGGGCCCATGACGCCGTCCGCCTCACCGGGCCAGTTCTCGACTTCACTCGTCAGCATGAGCTGACCGCCTGGTTGCTGACCAGTGAACAAAACCGGAGCCAAATCGGCGCGAGCGGCGTAAATAGCGGCGGTGTAGCCAGCGGGACCGGAGCCGATGATGATAAGTTTTTGCACGCCCATACTAGAAATGACGAGCGAGGCGTTCGATGAGGGCATCCTTGGTCATGGAGCCAGAGAATTGGTCAACGACGGAGCCACCTTTGAAGATTAAAAAGGTTGGAATGGATAAAATGTTGTAGCGCTGGGCGAGGGCTGGGTGCTCGTCCACGTTGACTTTACCGACGGCGAGATTGTCATTGCCGGCAGCGATTTCGTCGATGATAGGTGACATTTGCTTACAAGGGCCACACCAAGGTGCCCAAAAATCGACCAAAACTGGCTTACCGGCCTTAGTGATTTCCGCGTCAAAATTCTCGGTGGTCAATTCCAAATGTGTCATAGAAAGTAGTAGTTAAAGGAAGTCCCCCTATTCTACTACCTGCTGCCTTCGACGGCTAGAGTACGTGCTTGCAGCTCTTCTTTGTATAATTCGAGGATATCCCCAACTTCAATTTTGGTCTTACCGACAAATGACAAACCACACTCCTGACCGGCCAGGACATCGCTGACGGTGGATTTGCCGGACTGGAGGGCGTCTGACTTACCTTCGCCGATCATTTGACCGTTACGGAGCACGCGGACGGTGGCGCCGCTCATGAGCTTGCCCTTCTTGACGCGGCAGCCAACAATTTGACCCTTGTCCGTCTTTTTGAAGAGGGCGAGGACTTCTGCAGAACCGAGTTCGGAGTAGATTTTTTCGTCTGGCAGCAACTTTTTAAGGTGGTTGACGACGCTTTCGAAGAGACGATAAATGACTTGGTATTCTTCGACAATGACGTTTTTGCTGCGGGCGAGTTCCATGATCTGGGCTGGAGCTTTGACGTTAAAGCCGAAAATCACAGCGTGAGCAGCGTCGGCGCTCATGACGTCGGCGTCGGTGACGTTGCCGAGTCCTTTACCAACAATTTCCACACCAACGTATGGGTTGTCGATCTTTTCGAGCATACCCATGAGGGCTTCGAGCGAACCGAGCACGTCGGCCTTAACAACCACATTGAATTTAACCTTGCTCTGGCCTTCCGCTGACTCCCCTTCTTCTTCGATCGAGTGCGAGTGCTTGAGGGTGAGCTCGCCGACACCGCTCTTACGGGTTGGCTGCAAACGGAGCTTGCCGAGAAGAGCTGCGTCAACTGGAACTTCCAGAATGTCGCCGACCGATGGCGCTTCTTTAAAGCCGAGGATTTTGACCGGGGTCGAAGGTGGCGCAACCTTAATATCCTTACCATCGAAAGTTTTCATGGCGCGCACCTTACCGTAAAGTGAACCGCGGAGACCGATGGCGTCACCAACATGGAGTGTGCCGGTTTGAACAAGTACGGTGGCGACTGGACCCTGGCCCTTGTCGACGTGAGATTCGATGACAGTGCCGATAGCTGGACGGTCTGGGTTGGCCATGATTTTAGCTTTTTCGAGGTCCGCAACGAGCAGCAACATGTCGAGCAATTTGTCGATGTTGAGGCCGGCTTTGGCGGAAACTGGGACACAGATGGTCTTACCACCCCACTCTTCTGGAACGAGGCCGACTTCACCCAACTGGCCGTAGATGCGCTCGATGTTGGCTTCTGGCTTGTCGATTTTGTTGATAGCGACGATGAACGGCAACTGGGAGGCTTTGATAATGTCGATAACTTCACGAGTTTGGGGCTGAATACCGTCGTCGGCCGCAACCACAAGAATAGCGATGTCCGCAACTTTGGCACCACGAGAACGCATGACGGTGAAAGCTTCGTGACCTGGGGTATCAATAAAAGTGAGGGCGCGGCCGTCTTTGACGACCTGGTAAGCGCCGATGTGCTGGGTGATGCCACCGGCTTCGGTGTCGATAACGCGGGTTTTGCGGATGGTGTCGAGCAAGAGGGTCTTACCGTGGTCGACGTGACCCATGACGACAATGACCGGGGCGCGAGCCACGAGAGTTTCCGCAGATTCGCCGTGCATGACGTCGGCTAAGCGGTCGACCTGGACGTCTGTAGTGCTGGTGTCGGCCTTCTCGTCGACCTTTTCTGCAATGAAACCGAGGTCTTCCGCAATAATGCTGGCGGAGTCGAAGTCGATGCGTTCGTTAAGGGAGGCGAGGATGCCGCTGCGCATCAGCTCCTGCATGACCTTGGCGATTGGCAGGTTGAGAGCGGTGGCGAAGTCGCGGACACTAATAGTGGCGGGGATCAAAATCTTTTCGGCGTCGCCCTGTTTAACCTTTTCTTTGCGCTCCAAACGGGCCTTTTGGTCCTCCATTTTCTTTTGGAGGTACTGGCGTTTCTTCATTTCCTGCCAGGCATTCATGATGCGACCAGCGTCGCGATCTGGGATTTTAATGGCTTTATTACCAATGTCAAAGCCGAGCTCAGGCAGCTTGCTGCGGAGCTCTTCGGTCGGAACCCGTAAACGACGGGCTAATTCAGAGATATTCATGGGGGGAGAATAGCCTAAAAGTGGCATTGGGTCAAACCTTTTCGATATTCGAGGACGATGTTATAGTCGGCTTACACCCCCAAGGTAACCCATGGCAACTCACTCTGAAGGCCCTGTCACGTTCAACCTTCTCGGCCTGGCTCTGGGCTACTGCGCCCTGTTCGCTGCCGGCTGCGTCATCTTTGGCCTCACCGTCGAATACGTCTTACCCCGCTTTTGAGGCCGCTGCGGCGACCTCCCCTCGTAGCGCCTGGACTTCCCCAGGCGCTACTACTTTTTTTGACGCGGAATTTGGGGTGCGGTATTATGTGGTTATTATATGAAAGAGGTCCTTATACGAGTCTGCTCGTATCGGGGGCTCTTTTTGGCTTTTAGGAATACCTCTATAATTCGTGACGAAACTTTTCCACGAGCCCTTCCCCACCCATACGGCGGAGTTCGGCGATGATTTCAAGTTGACAATGAAGGGTGCGATGGCGAGGTACCATTATGAAATGTGGCTGGGAGCTGGAGAGACTGTTAGCGATAATTAGTGGCGGCAAAAATTTATCATGCTGACCGCCACGTTTGTTGGATAACAAAAAACCGAGTCTCAATAGAGCGCGGACGCATTGTCTGGTAGTGAAATTGTTCTCACCCACAGACTAGGCGTGCAAAGTTTGGAGTTGTCCTTGGTACTGCATGACAATATCGCCAGCGTCGAATTTATCGTAAACAAGGACGGCTTCGCGCCTAGGAACGTCGAAGTAAGACAAGACCGCGTCGTTCACCATGCGAAGTAGCTCACGTTGATTGCGAGCTTGGGTGACGAGGCCTGGGAGTTCGGGTGAGGTGGCGACAAACCAACCGTCGGCAGTCAGACGAACTGTTAACGAAATATTGGCGGGTAAATTGTATTTACGCTTAATATCAGCCGAAGAAATGGCGGGCTTGAACAAGTGTTGAAATTGTTGGATGACGTTGAACATAACTGTTTATAGCTTAGCATAATCGCCATAAAACGGAAAATCCGAGTCTCCGCAATATTGCGAGACTCGGATTCGATCCTTGGCTCAAGAATTGAGGACAGAGGATCAGAGGGCTTAGGACCTACTCGCGGAGACCAGCGCCGGGCTGTGGGCGCGCCAGCCACGGCCGAGGCGGCGGTAGTCCTCGCACCAATGGTCACCGTTCCAGCCGAGGCAACGGACGTACAGGCGGCCGCCCCCGTCGGCGTAGATCGTGCCCCAGAAGAACACGAGTTGATCCTTCCAGCTCTCGGGGATGACGCCGGAGTGGGCAAGATACCAGTCGAGCAGGTTGGCTGGCATGACCGGCTGACCTTCGAGCGCCTCCTTGAGGAGATCACCCCGCAAGCAACTGGTCTGGCCCTGCCGCTGGTCGGAATAAAATTCGACCTCTCTCGGGTTGACCAGACCGCGCACTCGGCTTTGGACCTGATGCTCCTCCTTGGCAATAGTGAGACCGCTCGGGATGCTCGGCACCTCGTCGCAGTCAACGATGTCAGATGTTGGTGTTCCCTCAGCATCCAACATGCGGCGAAAGATGAAAGCCAGATATGTTCCGAGTGCACTGGCAGACAAAAGGCCGAGAATAGCGAGGATGGTGTTGAACATGAGTACTCCGTGACTGGTGAAAGATGACGAGAAAGCAACAGAATGAGGCTTTAACGACCGAGGAATATAGCAGTTTGAGGGTTGAAAGTCAATGTTGACCCGTTATTCGGGGTGGAGTATTATAGACTTATCATATGAAAGAGGCCCTTATACGGGAAAGTCCGTATCGGGGGCTCTTTTGCTTTTGACCGATGCTTAGAAATGGTGTATAGTTTATTTATCACTACGAAGAAGACCCTCGCGCGGTTCCGTCCGTGTCAGGGGCTTCTTTATTTTTAGCCGGTTTGTATTCAAAAAGATGACGAAGTCGAGGGTCGCCTAGATAGGTAATTGGTGCACTGGTTTTTTTAAGTAAAATCGAGCAACGCTTTTGAATCGAGGGTGAAACGACTGTCTCGATAGCCTGCTGTTCCTGCAAAAATTTAACCAAACAGGCATAATCGCCATCACTAGAAACTATTACTGCTTGGGCATATTTCTTGCCGAAGAAATCAACGACGCACTGCAGCACCAAGTCTGCGTCACAATTTCCTTTAGCTTTTCCGTCACTGTTATAAACAACTTCTTTGAAGACCAAAATGAAGCCCGCACGTTGCATATTGGTATACATGGCAGCCCTGCCTGGCATGAGGCCGATGAATAGATAGGCATCACGAACACCGTACTTCTCTTTTAGCCAAGCTCTGAAACGTCGATAATCAAGCTTCCAGCCTTGAGCTAGAATGCCGTTATGTAAATTAGCGGCGTCGATGTAGGCGCTGTTGACTAGAGGCTTTTGCATAGTTCACCAAGTTTACCATAAACGGAAACCGGAGTTCTCGCACAATAGCGAGAACTCCGGAGGTGACCCGTAGCGTTGGAACGCGATTGGGGTCAGGGCGCGTTGGGATCGGGCGAGAAGAGGCTGGTGCCCTGAACGACGGACAGTTCGTACCAATTGAGGGCCTTGGTAACGGCCACCACCGCCTGGCTGCCATCGTACTCCCTGTCGAGGTAGCAGATGCGGACAGCCCACCGCCGGCTGTTGTGGCTGTCCCGAACCAGACACTGGCAGAACTGGCGGCCATCTTTGCCACCTTCAAAACCGTCAGCATGGCCATCCTTGATCTGCATCACGGTCCCCGCGAAAATGATGGAGGTGATGCCCTGAGGCACCGTCGCCAAGAACTGGGGGTTATCGAAGAGCGGATCCAGGGCGGTGACGTTCAGGGGCGTGAGGTTGGCTGCCGTCGCCGTGGAGTACAACTCGGTACCAGCGGTGGTGGTGCCGCTCTTCATCTTTTCCGTCTGGAAATAGACGAGTGAGGCGAGGTCGATGAAGCCGTACTCATGATGATGTTTGATGTCGCTCATCAAAAACCCGCCAGCATGACCGCTACCGGTCATGAAGTAGGACGTGAGGCCGGTCTTCACCTTATGCTGGCGGTAGTACTCGTAGCCGGCCTTGAAGCAGACGGCGGCGGTTATGGGATTGAGAACGATGAGAACAGCGACGAGGATGGGGAGGATGTGCATGGGAGACTCCTGTGAAGTGGTGGCGAGGCGTGAAAAGTATCAATCGCAGGCTCGGGATGAGGCCAGATACGACTGTGTAGTATAGCAAAAAATGGGCCGAAAGTCAATGTTCGGCGGGTAAAGTGAAGAGAATTATGGGTTATGGCAGCGGGCGGGAGAGGAAGATAGGGTCGTGGCCAGAGGGGTTGCAAGCACCGACTTCGAGAGAGGAAAGTGAGAGGGTGAGATAATAGCCGGTTTGACGTTCGCTAAAGAGAGGGCTCGAGGCGTCGTAAGGGATATTGGAGAGATGAGGCCCGAGGTAGGCAGCCGTGTCGACGCAGTGGTCGGCCAGGATGGCGTCACTACATTGGGAGCCCCAGTCGCCAGCACAGTCGGCTCCCCCACCGAGCATAATACGAGGTGGCGTGCCGGCACCGGCTACGGCTTGCTGGAAGGCGTAAAAGTTATTTGGATCCTGGGCCTGGAGAGTGAGAACGGCTTGCATGAGAGCGCGAACGTCGTCGGTCCGGCGAGTGTCGGACTTCTCCGCAAGGGCACCGGAGGGATTAGAAACGAGGATAATTGAGAGAATTATAAAGAATGTCGTCGCTAAGGCGGTGATGACGTCCAATGTAGTTCTGCCCATGTAGCCGTATGACATAGCAATATTATTCGTGTTCATGCTCCGTAAAGCCGCGTAAGGCGGACTTTTTGGCGTGCGACCAGACCCAGGCGGCGAGGAGTGAGGCGACGGGAACGGTGAGAACAAGAGCGCAGGTGCCGCCAAGGGTGCGCACGATTTCCTCAGCGACGGCTTCTGTGTTCAAGAAGCGCCAGAGGGACACGGAATGGTCTGCCATGAAGATAAGGAGAAGTGGCAACGAGGCGCCAGCGTAAGCGAGAACCAGGGTGTTGACGGTGCTGGCAATGTGGTGCCGGCCAACGCGCATACCACGGGTAAAGAGTTCGCGGCCGCCGAGTTTATGGTCCGCGGCCTTGAGTTCCGCGATAGTTTCGCATTGGGTGATAGCCACGTCGTCCAACACGCCGACGGCACCGAGGATAATGCCGGCGAGTAACAGGCCCTGAGGGATGGCAATATTGCCAACCTGCCAGTAGAGGAAGACGGAGGTCTCGTCGGCGAGGCCTGAGAGTTTAACGATGGTGACGAAGAGAGCAGAAAAAAGCCAAGCGAGGATGACGCCCAGTGAGCAACTGGCAAAGGCAACGGCTGTGTTGCGCGTGAGGCCGTGGGCGAGGCTTAAGTTGATGGCTAACATGACAATGCCAGCGAGGACGGAAATCATGACCGGATTATGACCAGCCAAAATCATGGGGAAAACGAACCAGAAGAGAATGGCGAGAGTGATAGCAAAACCGATGAGGGCAAAGAAGCCGCGGCCACGACCGACGAATAAGGTGATGAGGGCGAAGATGAGAGCGACGAGGAACAAGCCTTTAGTGCGGACGACGTCGCCCAAGTAAGCAGTTTGGCTACCGTCGCCATTGTCGATGATCTGCAAAATGACGCGATCTCCCACCGCGATACCGTAACGGAGACCAGTGCTCAGTGAGTCGCCGGTGTTGACGGTATAAGTCGCACCATCGTCGCCGAGAGCTGTGAAGGTCATTTGCGGGACGTTGTTGGCGTCTGGACCTTGGCTAATGATTTGCGTGACGGCGGCTTGGACTTCTAGGTTGATGGTGATGTTTTGATCAACGGGTACTGGGACTTCCGGAGAAGTCTCTGTTTGCGCCAAAGCTAGACCTGGGGTGAGGAGCAAGAGGCCGAGAGCTAAGGTGAGAAGAATGCGCTTAATCATATATCGTTTATCCGTCTTTGCGAGCGTCAGCGAAGCAATCTAGGCCAAGGCTCGGGGTGCGAGAATTCGTCGGGTCCTGCCGCTGCGGACCCCGCTGGGTGCTCGCAAGCTGCGCGCCCAAGCAGGGACCTCCCTTCGCGTCACCCGACTAAAGGAGTTAGGCCTGCCCCTCGCTACTTGGCCTTTCGGGCTGCGTAACTCGTTAAATCTACTTTCTACCTTCTACAATCCACCATCTGCATGAAGTATACCATCCCTCCCCTACTTCTGACATTGCGGACAATAGTGAGTGCCGCGGCCGGCGAGGACGGTTTTTTTGATGGGGGTCTGGCAGGTGCGACAAGGCTCGCCAGCGCGGCCGTAGACTTGCAGGAAGTCGACAAAGCCGCCACGCTCGCCGTTGACGTCTAGGTAGTTGTTCGAGGTGGTACCGTTGAGAGCGAGAGATGCGCTGAGTACATTTTTTATTTCATTGGCAAGAGAGAGGCGATTAGCAGCCGTGAGGGTCGACAAGCGACGAGTTGGGCGCAAGCCAGAATGAAAACAAGCCTCGTCCGCGTAGATGTTGCCGATGCCAGCGATGGTGGTTTGGTCGAGCAAGGCGGCTTTGAGGATGCGGGTTTTGGGGGTCTGCAAGCAAGCGGCGAGTTGCTCGGCGGAAGAGATGAGGGGCTCGGGGCCGTAAGAGCCGAGTAAGAGCTCGAGCTCGGCAGCATCGTTGAAGGCTTTGACGTAGCCGAACTTGCGGACGTCGTTCCAGATGACGGCTGCAGATTTAGTCATGAATTTGAGGCGGTCGTGCCTAGCTGGTGAGTAGTCGAGGGGTACAAGGAGGAACTTGCCAGTCATCTTGAGGTGGCCGACAAAGCCGCTGCCGTCCGTGAAGCGCCAAATGAGAAGTTTAGCCCGACGCTCGATAGCCTCCACCGTTTTGCCCAAGACGCCAGCGACAAAAAGAGGACCAGCGGGGACTTCCCGGCCAGTGAGGTAGAGGTCGATGGCCTGAATGGTCTGGCCTTGCAAAGCAGCGTGCAATTGCCGTCTGACTGTTTCTACTTCTGGTAATTCTGGCATACTACTTGTACTGTAACATATACGCTCGGAACTGACAGTCTAATAGGCGGGGTCACCGTCCCCCGCCCGTAACCCGGCTCTACGGCCAAAGTTCGGTCGCTCACAACCGTCGTATCTCCTGTTCCTAGCTCAAGGCCTCAGCCCAGAAATGCTTAAAGGATGACT
>CAYHFQ010000021.1:0-15659 GCA_964355955.1 uncultured Gammaproteobacteria bacterium | reverse complement strand
ACCGTGGGCGCCACCGATGATGAAAGTGATTGATTGGCCGAGGTCAATTTTTTGTTTTACGACGTCGGAGAAGGCCTCGCTAGTTAAGTTTTTGCCAGTGGCTTCAAGGACGACGAGAAAATGGTCAGGATTGATACGGGAAATGAGATTAACGTCGTCCTTGACCACACGGTGGCTGATGCTTACGTATTTGGTGAGGAATTTTTGGTACTCGGCCCGAATTTCTTGAAAAGCGCCACGCGGGAGGTCGCCAATGGTGATTAAGTCGATTTGGTACATAAAGCGAGGGGTTAGAAAGGTGATAGCTAATATTAGCCAATAATAACAGGATAAGCAAGCGGTTTTTGGCTGTGGGGGACAACGCTTGACAGGAGGTCAGGGATTGGATACTATTTCGCCGCTAGTTCACTTGCACGTCTGAGACAAGTTTCTCAGGGCAAGCGGTCTAAAAAGCAACGACCTTTCACAACTGAATACGGCATTATACGATAGCTAGAATTTTTCTCGCAGTGAGGAAATTCTAGATTCAATATGAAAATGAAACTGAGAATTCATGACGAGCTATTCCATTAGCGCGTCGTGGGCAATCAGTGAATGGAGAGTAATAAGGGCAATTGGTGGATGGCATGACAAGAAACGCTGAAGAAAGACGTGGTAGCCTGCGATAAGCTCCGGAGAGGTGGCAACAACCGTTGACCCGGAGATCTCTGAATGGGGAAACCTGACGGGGGGAATGCCCCGTCGTCATACGTTCAATACATAGACGTATGTCAGGCACCTGGTGAAGTGAAACATCTCAGTAGCCAGTGGAAAAGAAAAGAACGATTACGACTCTCATCTCGGGTCCCGATGCTTCGGGGTACGAGATGATGAGTCGCGATTACATTCCCAAAGTAGTGGCGAGCGAAATGGGAACAGTCCAAACCTTCGTAATGAAACTTATCGACGTTTTCCTTCGGGAAGGCAAAGATTATGTGAAAGGTAACAGCCGTTGTTACGAAGGGGTTGTAAGCTCTGTGCATTCAAACCTGTTAGTTTGAGGTAATGATTACTGATTCTAGTGGAATGAGCTGGAAAGCTCGACCAAAGAAGGTGATAGTCCTGTACGCGAAAGTTTCGTGTAACATTACTGTGTAGAGTCTTGAGTACGGCGGGACACGTGAAATCCTGTCGGAATCTGTCACGACTATGTGATAAGACTAAATACGTTTCTTGATCGATAGTGAACAAGTACCGTGAGGGAAAGCTAAAAAGAACCCCGAGAGGGGAGTGAAATAGAATCTGAAACCAATTGCTTACAAGGAGTTGGAGCCTAACCGTAAGGTTGGGTGACAGCGTTCCTATTGAAGAATGAGCCAACGACTTTATGTGTGCCGCTTAGGTTAAGTCCTACGGGACGGAGCCAGAGTGAAAGCGAGCCTTAATCGGCGCTTGGTGGCACGCATAAGACCCGAAACCCGGTGACCTAACCATGTGCAGGATGAAGCGACTGTAACAGGTCGTGGAGGTCCGAACCCACGAGCCGTGCAAAACTCGGGGATGACATGTGGTTCGCAGAGAAATTCTAATCGAACTGGGTAATAGCTGGTTCTCTCCGAGATAGCTTTTGGGCTAGCGTCGGTTAATAGCATACTGGAGGTAGAGCACTGATTGGACTTGTCGCCGCAAGGTAGACGGTCTAGCCAAACTCCGAATGCCAGTGTGTGTTCCCGGCAGTCAGACCATGGGGGCGAAGCTCCATCGGTCGAAAGGGCAACAGCCCAGATCTCAAGCTAAGGTCCCTAAATTGTCATTAAGTGTGAAAGGTGGTGAGGAGACTTATACAACCAGGAGGTTGGCTTAGAAGCAGCCATCCTTTAAAGATAGCGTAACAGCTCACTGGTCAAGTTTCCTTGCGCCGAAAATGTACCGGGGCTAAATGACGTACCGAAGCTGAGGGCTTGATAATTCTTCGGAATCATCAAGCGGTAGGAGAGCATTCGCATCTGCGCTGAAGGTGGATCGTGAGGTCCGCTGGAGCGTTGCGAAGTGAGAATGTTGGCATGAGTAGCAAAAAGACGGGTGAGAACCCCGTCCGCCGAAAACCTAAGGTTTCCACAGCAACGTAAATCGACTGTGGGTTAGTCAGGTGCTAAGGTGAGGCTGAAAAGCGTAATCGATGCACAGCAGGTTAATATTCCTGCACAACGTAATATTTCTGATGGGGGGACGTTCATGTAAGGCTCCTGCGTTCTATGGCTATAGCGCTGGGAGTCAGAGGTTGATGTGTTGGCAAATCCGCACGTCGCAAGGCCTTTGATTATCGCGACTTCCGAGCAATCGGGAGAAGAGGAGCGAAACGTGAACCTAGAAAAGCCTCGTAAGGTTAAGTATTATGTTCCTGTACCGTAAACCGACACAGGTAGGTGGGTGTGAAAGCACTAAGGCGTACGAGAGAAACATCGTTCAGGAACTAGGCAACACAGCGGCCGTAACTTCGGGATAAGGCCTGGTTGCTCCCGGGAGGGAGTGACCCGCAGCGCAAGACTACAAGCGACTGTTTATCAAAAACACAGGTCCCTGCTGAAGCCGTAAGGCAAAGTATAGGGGCTGATGCCTGGCCAGTGTCCGAACGTTAAAGAAGGGGGTTAGCCGCAAGGCGAAGCTTTCGACTGAAGCGCGGATGAACGCCGGCCGTAACTATAACGGTCCTAAGGTAGCGAAATTCCTTGTCGGGTGAGTTCCGACCTGCACGAATGGCATAACGACTTGTAGACTGTCTTGACGATGTACTCGGCGAAATTGCGAGGGGAGTGAAGATGCTCTCTATGAATAGTTAGACGAAAAGACCCCATGAAGCTTTACTACAGCTTGCCATTGGGTTCATGATACATATGTTCAGTAATAGGTGGGAGCCTTCGGGCGCCAGTGAGATACCACCCTTATGCTTTGTGAATCCTAACTGGTTTCCGTGAATCCGGAAACTGAGACAGTGGCTGGTAGGTAGTTTGACTGGGGCGGTCGCCTCCCAAAATGTAACGGAGGCGTTCACAAAGGTATGCTTAGTCCGGATGGAAATCGGACTGGACGTGCAAGCGCATAAGCATGCTTAACTGCAAGGCCGACACGCCGCGCAGATACGAAAGTAGGAGCTAGTGATCCGACCGTGCGAAATAGGCCGGCGGAAGCTCATCGGATAAAAGCTACTCCGGGGATAACAGGCTAGTCTCCCCCAAGCGTCCACAGCGACGGGGAGGTTCGGCACCTCGATGTCGGCTCATCGCATCCTGGAGCTGGAGAAGGTTCCAAGGGTTTGGCTGTTCGCCAATTAAAGCGGTACGCGAGCTGGGTTCAGAACGTCGTGAGACAGTTCGGTCTCCTATCTACTATTCACGACGATGATTGACAGGACCCATCCCTAGTACGAGAGGACCGGGATGGACAGACCTCTTGTGTACCAGTTGTCCTGCCAAGGGCACTAGCTGGGTAGCGAAGTCTGGTTCGGATAAGCGCTGAAAGCATCTAAGCGCGAAGTCGACCTGAAGATTAATCATCATAGATCCCAGAGAGACGATCTGGTTGATAGGCCATAGGTGAAAGCATCGTAAGATGTGCAGCCGAGTGGTACTAATAGATCATGACTCTCCATTCACTGATTGTTAATCAAAGTGATTACAATACAGTTCACTTTCATAATCGTTTCCACAATGCAACTGTAAAAGGATTTTTTGTCTTGGTGACACTTCCCGCAGGGCCACACCCGTTCCCATCCCGAACACGGTCGTTAAGCCTGCATGGGCCGATGGTAGTCAGAGTTGGCGAGAGTAGGTCGTCGCCAGGACAAAGAACCTTTTTGCAAGAACAGAACAGGCCGAAAGGCCTGTTTTGTGTTGCAGTATATTATTTTAGGCTGTACTATATGGCCATTATGGCAAAGACGAGAGTAGTAATTTTGGCGGCGGGTAAGGGTAAACGGATGGGTTCGGAGCTACCTAAGCCGCTCGTGGCGATTAGTGGCCGGCCGATGATTGCCCACCTTATTGATAGTGTTGTTAGCAGTGGGGTTGATACTCGACCGATTGTGGTGGTGGCGCCGGATTCTTTGGAGTTGTTCAAGATGACGCTCGGCGATGTTTGCGATTACGCAGTGCAGACCGAGCAGTTGGGGACGGGGCATGCTGTGTTACAGGCTAAAGAAGCGATTGCGGGAGCTGATTCGGTGGTGGTTTTGTATGGTGATCACCCTTTTATCCCAGCGTCGACGTTGGTTGAATTAGTGAAATTGCACGACGAACAGCCAGATTCCGTGGCTATGTTGACGAGTACCGTACCTAATTACGAGGCGCCGTATGATGCGTTTAAGAGCTGGGGGAGAATTCTCCGCGGGAGTAGGGGCGAGGTTGAGGATATTCGAGAAGTAAAAGACTGTACTGAAACCGAGAAGGAAGTTAGAGAGGTGAATCCGGCACTGTATGCCTTCCCTTGTGCTTGGTTGTGGCAGCAGTTGCCGAAGTTGGATACGGAGAATGCCAGTCAGGAGTTCTACTTGACCGACGTTATTCCGTTGGCAGTGGCGGAAGGACGACCGATTGTGACGGCCAGTGCTGACCCATTGGATGTGATGGGTGTCAATACTTTGGATGAGCTTAAAAGAGCGGAAGAAGTTTTTAACAAGAAAAGCCTGTAAATGCTACATATTACAGCGAAGAGACCTGTCAATAACTTTATTGACAGGTCTCTTGTTATCCTGTAAGTTTGTCGTATGGAAAGTCATGAATCAATTCTAATGGAGCTAGGGTTGGGCCAAAAAGAGGCCCGGGTTTATATTGCTTTGTTAAAAGAAGGCCCATCATCTGTCCGTCAAATGGCAGCAGCGACTGGTTTGAACCGAGGAACGGTGTTTGATCTGCTGAAGGCTTTGCAGACCAACGGCCTAGCTAGGTATTACAATGAGAAGACTAGGCAGTACTTCGTGGCGGCGCCACCAGAAAAGCTGCGGGAATTGGCCGAAGAGAGGAGTAGGGCAGTAGTGAGAGCTAATGCGGCGCTCGATAATTTGGTGCCGGAACTGGAGTCGCTCTATGATAATGGCGATAAACATCCAGCGGCCAGGATGTACGAAGGGTTAGACGGTGTGCGGACAATCCTTGAGGACATTTTGGAGACGATGGCGACGGAGCCAGAGAAAGAATATTACGTTTATTCTTCAAGTGCGGTGCGAGATGCTGGTTTATACGCCTCATTCCCCGACTATACGGCGGAAAGAATTGCGGCTGGAGTGGCGGTGAAGACAATCGCGCTTGGCTCGCATGGGTCGACGGCTGGACTCGATGAACGTAAATGGATTAAGGCAATTGAAGGCACGCCGACGTATATTCTAATCTACGGTGGCAAGGTAGCCTACATTTTCCTAGCCAAGACTGGCGAGTTGATGGGGCTGATCATGGAGAACAGAGGCTTGTTTACCACGCAGAAGCTGCTATTCGGGGAATTGTGGAATAGGTTGGGGTAGGTTCTTTGATGCGATTGTGGTCGTTGAACATAGTGTTCGCGATCGCCTAGTGTCAAAGAGACTAACCCCAAGAAAAGGAAGGTTAAGATGGAGAGCAATTCCCCTCAGCATGTAGAATGCCCTGATCGCGCAACGTTGGTAGCTGCTAGGCGCAACATTCGACCGAATGACATGGTCATGCTGCCGGCGCACAACGAGGCGCTGTACGTGGGCACGGTGGTGAAGTACCTGCTGGATCTCGGTTTCAAGCCGAACCAGATCATGGTCGTCGACAGCCGCAGTGCTGACGGTACTGCCGAGGCAGCTTTGGCTGCTGGCGTGCCACGCAGCAACGTGGTGACCGAGGTCGATGTATTCCGGGCGCTCATGCCGTGCGGTCTAAGCATCAGCGCCTACATGACGGTCGAGTATGGCGTGCCACCTGACCGAATCAAGGGCAAGGGTTCGGCGGTGTACAGCGGACTGGTGACCCTCGGTATGCGTCGGTGGTTTGACAGCGATGGTCGGTTGTTTCTGCTCGATGCGGACTTGATCCGTCCCGAGCGATCCGACCCTGTCAGTTGTTTGCTACACGCACTCGAAGTGTGTCCCGATGCCAGCTACCACAAGACCTCGATGTACCACATGGGCACCGACGGCGTGGATGCCATTTTGGCAGGAGTACCGCATCCGCAGTACTTTTATGCCTACATGAGTCTGCAGTCATTACTCGGTGGGCAGGTAGCGTTCCGTGACTTGCGAATGTTGGCAGCCATGAAGGTGCCGACGTCGTATGGCCTGGAACTGGCGTGTCATCTGCAGACGATCGACAAACATGGCCCGAAAGGTGTGACGTTGGTCAATATTCCTGAGTCGTTGGAACACGACGTGGGGAATTTGGCCGGTTACACCGTGATGGACATGCAGCTGATCGAGTTCGCGTCGCGCATTGCCAATCGACGGCAGCCACTGATTGGTTATCAGCAAACAGATGTCCAGGCCCACAATGCCTACTTCCGCGATCTGATCGTCAGCGCGGAGAATGGTACGGAGAAGGCCAGCGGTCGGATGGATTTGCTCATGCCGGCGGTGTGGGAGATTCTGCAGAAGTTGCGGGAGTCATCGGAAGACGAGAAGACATCAGATAATGGTGTCGCCAAGGACAACTAAATGTCCTAGGTTCTGGGGTGTGGAGTCCTCGTGCTCCGCACCCCATCAGTGCATAGAATAATAATAGTTATTGTTCTGCGCCTTGATCAGTAAAATTATTATGAAAAAAATTTCAATTGGTATTATTGGAGCTGGGTACATTGGTCGCGAACATGCACGAAGTTTGCGTCTGGTACGGCCGATGTTCGGCGATAAATTAGTGATTGCGGCGATTGCTGATAAGAATTTACAGGCAGCGGAGCATGCGGCGAAAGACTTTGAAATTGGACGTTTTACGGATGACATCAACTCAGTAATTGATGATCCAAGTATCAATGTCATTTTTAGTTGCTTGCCGACTAAGTTTCATATTGAGGTAATAGAACGAGCTGCTAAGCTAGGGAAGGCGATTTTTTTTGAAAAACCATTTGCAGTGTCACTCGAACAGGCTAAGGCGGTAGATGCGATTTTTGCGGACAGTGGTGTACCAAATCAAGTTGGTTTTGTGTTGCGTTATGCGCCAACTTATCATGCGTTGAAGAAATTACTTGACCAACAAGCGGATAAATCTCCATTGCGTGCAGTTTCTTTGCGTGATGATCAGGCCATGCCGATTAAGGGTATTTCACATTTTACCGATTGGCGCAGTAAGGTGGATTTGGCTGGAGCTGGCGTGTTGATTGAGCATGGTATTCATGACCTCGATTTGTTTGAGTGGTTGTTTGGTAAGGTGAAGAGAGTGTCGGCCAGGTCTAATAATTTTGCTGGTTATGAGGGGATTGAGGACTACATGGAAGTACGTTTAGAATTTGCGAGTGGCGTGACTGGTAACATGGTGCATATTTGGCACGATATTCCAGCCCACCAGTCGATTAGACACTTTGAGATTTTCTTCCATAAGGCGTTGATTACGCTCGAGACTTACGATATGCACCATATTACGGTGCGTGATGAGGTGTCTGAGTCAAAGTTGGAGCGACCTGACTTATACGGCATGATTGTGAACGAGCCTTTGTTTAAGGATTTGAGTAGCCGTGAGGACATGCTGTTCGTGAGTGATTACTACGCGATTCAAGATTACTGGTTTGTGCGAAACTTGCTTGAGGGCAATCCACTATCGCCGACGATTAAGGATGGTTTGCGCGCGTTTACGGTGGGACATGCGTGTTATGAGAGTGCGAAGAATGATGGCGCTTGGATGAGCGTTGAATAATTGCAAAGTTGCCTGGAAATAGAGCTCGATGTATTCGAGCTCTTAATCGAGGCTACTCTCGCATCGTGGCATTTTGCCTATTGATGAATAATTTACGGAGCAACAATGCAAGTTCTTTTTGATTTGGATAATACGCTGTTGCGGACCAGCCTCCTGACCAGGTTGGCTTTGCTCGACGTCGCGCCAGGCTTGGGTCGACTTCCAGATGAGCTCTACAACCTGGCGAACGACATGGAGTGGGGATATTCTTTTCCGACTCTGCTCGAGTGCTTGCATGTTCCGAAGGTGGAAAGAGCTGGTCACTTGACTCGCTACCGGCGGTCAGTGAAAGGTGGTGCCGGCGACTGTCTTTTCCCCGGCGTGCTGAAACTCCTGCAGCAAACATCTGTGCACAATGAACTGAGCTTGTTGACGCGGGGGGTTGAAACGCATCAGCGAGACAAGTTTGAGGCGTTGACGGTTCTGCATGGCTTGATGCCTGAAGAGAGGCGGCATTTTGTGCCACCTGAAGGACAGAAGAGTGCAGTTATTCTGGACCTGCTGGTTGCTCATCGCGAGCCAATGGTGATTGTGGACGACAACGTACTTGAGTTGCTGGCAATACAGGCTACCTTGCCTGAGTTTGGGGTGACGTTGGTACGTATGGACTGGCCAGAACGTGAACAGCCGCCACATGCAGCGGATGGTGTGTTGTGGCGAGTGGCCAAGTCAGCCGAAGAGTTAGCTGAGCTGCTGAACAAGATGCGTTGATAGACGTGAGACCCCGATCTGCCCTCGTGCAGTGCGGGGTCTTCGCTTTTCTAGAGTTCTGCTACAATGGTGATATATGAAAATAAAGGATATTTGGCAGAAAATTAAAGGGTATTGGGTAGCGAAGTTAAAGGATTATTGGGCGGATGTAGTGCGGTTGGACGGGGCGTCGCGAGGCTTGGCGCTCGGGGCGTTGGTGGTGGGGATTGCTTATGGCTTGTTGCCGATTGCGAGTTTGGCGGTGCTGATGAGATTGACGAGTGCGTTGATGGGGGCAAGAGGCATTGGCGTATTGACCAGCTTGTTACGTGACGCACTGTGGCAGGTTGTAGCGCTGTGGGTGCTGGGGTTGCTCCTCATGTTCGGCGTGGCGAGATTGCGGGGTGTGATGAAGAAGGTGGCACTCCGGACGTCGACCTTGGTGATGGTGATGACCATGGGCGCTTGTTTGTTTTTGATAGGGGCTTTTAGGTTTGTGTTGTGGGCGATGATAATGATAGTGACTGAAGCTTGGCCGCTGACAAAGAAGTGGCAAATGGCAGTGTTGGTGGTAATTGTTTTGCTCGGCTTATCATTCTTTTACAGTGTGGTGCATGTGCTCGTGGCGAGATCGATTACGGTGGGAGGGTTTTTCTTGTTTAATGGGGCGGTAGTCTATATTACAACTTGGTACTTGCACCGAAAAGTATCGACGATGATTTAAGCGGCGGGGGACGGTGACCCCGCCTATTATTGTGAGATGATTATGCGTGTAATTACTGATTGGCATTTGCATTCCAGATTTTCCAGGGCGTGCTCGGCTGAATTGACGCTCGAGAATAATGCTTTGTGGTGCGAGAAAAAGGGTGTGAACGTACTTGGGACGGCGGATTTTACGCACCCGGTGTGGTTTAAGGAGATTGAAGAACAGTTAGAAGAGGCGGAGCGGGGATTGTTTAGGCTGAAGTCCGGGCAGTACCCAAAGATGCGGTATATGCTGACGGCAGAGGTGTCGCAGATATATAAAAGGGGAGGGAAGGTGCGGAGGATTCATAATATTATATTGGCACCGAGCCTTGAAGCTGTACGGAAGGTAAACAAATGGCTCGACAATAATGGAGCAAATAGGAGGAGTGATGGCCGACCGATACTTGGGTTTGATAGTGAGGAGTTGTATAAAGTATTTAAAAGTCTTGACGATAATATTGTGATGATTCCGGCGCATGCTTGGACGCCGTGGTTTTCGGTTTTCGGTAGCAAATCGGGATTCGATTCAATCGAGGAATGTTATGGCGAGATGACGCCGTATATTTATGCGGTGGAGACTGGCTTGTCGAGTGATCCGTTGATGAATCGCCAATTGAAGCAGCTTGATAACGTGATGTTGATTAGTAACAGCGATGCGCATAGTCCACGCAACTTTGGGCGTGAGGCGAATGTATTTGAGATTGAGCCAAGTAAGTTTTCCTACAGTGAGTTTATTCGAATACTAAGGGAGCGAGATACAGCGGCGTTTAAGTATACGATTGAGTTCTTTCCGCAAGAAGGTAAGTACTACCTAGATGGTCATGCGCCGTGTGGGTTTAGTTGTGAACCAAGTGAGACTCGACGATTAAATGGGAGGTGTCCGAAGTGCGGGGGAGTGATTACGGTTGGTGTACTCTCGAGGATTAATGATCTGACGGATAGACCAAGTAGAGTTATGCCGAAGAACGGCGTGCTGTATAAATCCATTGTGCCGCTGCAAGAAATTATTGCAGA
Organism: uncultured Gammaproteobacteria bacterium; assembly: GCA_964355955.1. GTDB lineage: Bacteria > Patescibacteriota > Patescibacteriia > UBA9934 > UBA9934 > UBA11707. Next base: position 5,337 of record CAYHFQ010000021.1, on the reverse strand, counting down.
GTCGCTTGGTGTGACGTCGACGAGTAGTGTGAAGGTACAGACGCTGTACGAGAAGATGATAAACGAAATCGGGAATGAGTTTGAGATATTGCTTGATGTGCCAATAGCGAGAATCGCCGCTGTTGGCGGGGCTAAAGTTGGCCTAGCGATTGAGCTGATGAGAGCTGGAAAAGTGCGGATCACTCCTGGATTCGATGGTATTTTTGGAAAAGTAAAATTATTTTGAAGTGAGACGACCTTGGCTTGGTCGTTGAACGAGGACCGGAGACGCGACAAAGTAGCAGATCGACTTGGGTGGCTTTTATGTATAATAAAAATATTCGTCACGGCGATAAGCATACATATGTGATGCTCATCTCGTAACGAATATTTTTTTAAGCCACGCAATTTATGCGCGAGCTTTCTTAGCTGCCTTCTTTACTGTCTTCTTAGGTGCTGCTTTCTTAGCGACCTTACGCTTAGGAGCTACCTTCTTGACTTTCTTCGCGGCCTTTTTTGCGGCTGCCATAAATATACACCCCCTTTCTTTCAGCAGAAAAGTTTTTCTATAAACTTTTTCTGTTTCGTCACGATAGCTATCACGACGATTACTAATAGTATACTGCAAATCGTTTACGATAGAAATAAATTTCAAGCATGTGGTGTGTATAACTTTATAAAAAAATATTTCTGTAAAAATTTACAGAAATATTTTTGAAATAAATTTTTATTGAATAACAGTTTGGTGTCGTCTCGCTTCGCGCTCAAGTCGTCAACCGTAACGGCCGTCTCACCTCGTCTGACTCGGGCGCCGTTTCAGGGCCGACTTTCGCTTGGCACATGACGACACCAAACTGTTACTTTACAATTTCTACTGTTGCTCCGACGTAGGCCCAGTTGTAAACCCATTCAGAGTTGGCGTAATTAATGTTGATGCAACCATGACTCATGACGTGACCGAAGTTGTTGTGCCAGTAAGCGTAGTGCAGATAGATGTGGTCGTAGATGCGCAGATTATTTTTGACGTGGGGCAGACTGTAGTTGCTCGGGTTATTCAGGCCGTAACTCCAGTTGTAATCGTGCCATAATAATTTTTGTTTAACGTCGGTAATACCTAGCGGTGTGGCATGTCCCGGAACACCGGTTGAGACGAGGAAACTATTAAGGGGCACGCCGTATTCATAGGCGGTTAGCTTCTGTTCACTTAGATCGACTAAGATATATTGAGCAACAGCTTCGTTGCCGCGATCGCTCGTGACGTCGGCATTGACGGTGAGATTATGATCAAGATTGGCAGAGGTGAAGAGATCGCGAGAAGTGAAAGCGGAGACCGAAGAGATAGAGAAGAGTTTAGATTGAGTCAGGGAAAGGTTGGTTATAGCGGATTGGGAGCTAACAGGGGAAGCGACGATGGCGTTGCCGTCGATGTTGACGTAGGAACCGGTGTTGAGCGTGGCACTGCCGTTGAAGACTTCGTACTTCATGACGCCGAGTTGATTGAAAACTTTGATGTGTGGGCCGCCGGTTAAACCTGGGCCGGTAATGATGTCGGCCATGCCATCAGCGTCCACGTCACCGCAAGCAACGTTTACACCACCGCGAAAATTAGTGTCGTAGGCAAAGAAGCCGGGATATTTTTTTTGCCCTTGATTGTCGAAGATCTGAATCTGTGGACCGCCACTAAGGTGGGTGCCGGTAATAATTTCATTGGTGCCGTCATTATCCAGGTCGCAAACCGCGACATTGACGCCGCCCAAGAAATTTTCACCATAGGCGAGGAAGCTGCCGACCGGCGAACCGTCCTGACGGAAGACGGAAACATTAGGGGCGGAACCAGGACCAGCGCCAACAACAATTTCGTCGATACCGTCCGTGCCAAGGTCACCAGCGGCAATGCCACCGATGAGGTTGTTCGGGGATGAGGTGAAGGGCGTGAAGGAGGAGATGACTACGTCGCTCGCATTGAGGATGCGGACTTGTGGGCCAGTGCTGGCGGCATAAGCGAATGAGCTGATGGTGATGCCACAAAGAAGAAGTGTTAGACCAAGAAGATAGCGCATATATGTTTTTAGTATACTATATGTTGACCGTTGACGTTATAGCTAGGAATTGCTACAGTAGCCACGCTTTCAAGGGCCAATAGCTCAGTTGGTAGAGCATCTGCTTTGCAAGCAGAGGGTCCAGGGTTCGAGTCCCTGTTGGTCCACCAAAAATATCCCGATTTAGTTCGGGATTTTTTGTATTTTAGAAGTTTTAGCTTTGATTAATAAGAGGCTAATAATGAGGGCGCATAAGGCCACAGCGAGACCGGCGTAGCGGAGGGTGTTAATGGGGCCGACGAGGGTATAGAGAAGGCCAGCAATAATGGGGCCAGCCATCCAACCCAAATCTTCCGCGAAGGTGAGGGCGCCGGTTACCAGACCGTAATGCTCGCCCTGGGGTAAGCGTGTGTCAATCCACGACCAGAAGGTGATAGTAAAAATTTCGTCACCCATTGATAGCAAAAAGCAGAAGACGATGAATAAAGGTTGGAAGGTGGACCAGAGAAAGAAGGCAGCGAAAGCGATGATGGAGAGAGCAATATAGGCCAGAATTTTTTTATTGCTAGAGTCGACAATTTTGCCGATGATGATAGCTACAATGATAACGGTGAAGTCGAAAGCAGCCATGCCGAGACTGATAATTTGGCCAGAGGTGTGGGAGGCGATGAGTAAGGTCAAAGTAAACCAGAGGAGACCAAAGAATGAAGCAATGGTGATAGAGTAAAAGATGAAGGCGGTACTGAGTGGGTGAAGCTGGCGCAAAGTGCTGATTAAGGTTGCTAGTGTGGCTTGGCTGGCCCGACGGCGATGACGTAGACGTTCTGGGAGTAACGTGGACATCGGTTGACGTTCGGCGATGGCTAGGGCGGCAAAGGCGCCAACTAGGGGATAGATTATAATGAGGCCGACGATGGTGCTCGGCAACTGCACGAAGTAGGGTAAACCAATAATAGCTAACGTCATGCCGATAGCTTGAATTGTGCGCTGTAGACCGGTAATGCGACCAATGATTGCGACTGGACTGTGAGCAAGGAGATACGCTTCGAGGCCGGGTGTGAAGAAGAGCCAACCGAGGCCACTCAAGACGGTGGAGAGGATGAAAGTTAGTGGTATGAGTCCGAGAACGAGAATGAGACCGGCAATAACAAAGCAGATAGTAGAGATGCGCAGCATGTGTAAGTAACCGTAACGCTCGAGCATGAAGCCAGCCGGGACGTCGAGGGCGACTTGGAGGAAAGCGGCTAAACCGATGCAGAGGCCGACGATTGGTAAAGGTAAAATGCGCGAGCCGAGGACGGCGATGAGGCTGTAGTGAATGCCGGCGCCTAATTTAAAGAGCAAGACAAAAAACCAGAAGGGGGTAAAACTGGCGGCGACGGAGGCGAAGTTTTGTTTAGCGGAGAGCATTGGGAGGAATCTTACCAGCGGCGAAGGCGAGAATGTTGCTGGCAGCTGCAATGCTCATGGCATTCCTGGCACCGTGGGTGGCGCTGGCGGTGTGCGGGGTAGTGATGACATTTGGGAGTTTGCGGAGAGCGCGAGGAATGTGGGGCTCGTGCTCGTAAACGTCCACGGCGGCCCCAGCAATGAGGTGATTTTGGAGAGCATGAATGAGGGCAGCTTCGTCGACAACTGGGCCACGAGCGGTGTTGATGAGGAAAGCTGACTTCTTCATGAGCTTGAGTTCATTGGCGCCGATGAGGTGATGAGTGGCGGGGAGAAGGGGAACGTGGAGACTGACGAAGTCGGCTTGCTTGAGGAGCTTGGCGAGAGGACAGAAGACGGCGCCGGTTTCGGCTTCGAGTTTGACGTTTTTTTTGACGTCGTGGTAGAGAATTTTGAGATTGAAGCCGTCACGCAAGCGTTTGGCGAGGGCGGAACCAATGGCACCACCACCTACAATACCGAGGGTTGAGCCGTAGATGTCAACACCGAGTAGCATTTCTGGCCCCCAGCCTTTGTACTTGTTCTTGCGGGCGAAGGTGTCTACCTCGACTAGACGATGTGCAAGAGCGAACATGAGAGCCATGACGTGCTCGGCGACGGCTTCGCTGATTTCTGGGCCGGGGGTATTGGTGACAATGATGCCACGTTTTTTAGCCTCGGCTAAGTCGATATTATCAAAACCAACGGCGTAGTTGGCGATCATTTTTAATTGTGGACCGGCAGCGTTCATGACAGCAGCGTCGATGTGATCTGTGAGAATAGAAAGAATGACGTCGACACCACGAACACGACGTAATAGAACTCGACGAGGGATGATTCTATCCTTTTCGTATTGGTCGATTTTGAGGCTGCGATTTTTGCGTAATAATTTCAAACCAGCTTCGGGAATATGACGCGTGATGAAAACTTTTAGCATAAAAATAATGACAGAGCCTCTTGCCCTGTCATTATAGCACTTTTTATTTTAATTTACTTTGACAGTGTCGAGGAAGAGGGACCACTCAGTGTCATCATCTTTAGTAGTTGAGTTGTCATACCAGGCGGCAGTAATAATTTGTGTGTTGGTTTCGTAGATCCATTCACTATGAACGCCTGGTGTACAACCAACGCCGTCACATGGATTATTGTCATCCCAAGTAATAATGGTAAGTGTTCCAGTACCAAGAATCTTGGTTTCATTTGTGCCAAGATCGATTTTCTGGGCAGCTTTGAGTTCGGTTATTCTAGCTGTGCCGCTGCCAACTGCTGATTGCTTGGCTTTGGTAATAATTATGCTAGCTGGTGAGCGGTAACCGCCACATTCGTTACAATCACCAAGAGGTTCGAGGCCGAGTTGGATGGTTGTGATATCACGAGTGTTGTCTTGCATGGTGTAGACCTGCCAGCCTTTAAAGTATTTGAAAGAAAGATCGCCGAAAAGACTGTCGTTATAGGTGAGTTGTTCGGGGGCAGGGGTTGGACATTCGACGGCTGGAGTTGCGCTGTCGGTGACAGTCGCCTTGTCGACAAAACCAGCGGTGATGCATTGGGACTGTAGTTCAGTAGGGGAGAGGGCGACGATTTTGGGGGCGTTGTTTTGGGTGATGAGATAGCCAGCCACGAAGATGCTGATGGCCAGAATCCAGAAGAGGAGGACCAAGATCCAGGTGTGGGTTTTGTTAACTGGAGGGGATGATAATGGGGGCATAAAAATATTATTGATTTGGCGAAGGCTCGTAGTTCGCAACTGTCGTATCTCCTGTTCCTAGCTGCACCTCGTCAACCGTGCCAGCCGGCTCACCTCGTCTGACTCGGGGGCTGGCACAGGGCCGAGGCTGGCGTCGTCACAGGAGACACGACAGTCGCTCTCTTCTACAGGGCTCAGACTTGA
>CAYHFQ010000020.1:0-16197 GCA_964355955.1 uncultured Gammaproteobacteria bacterium | reverse complement strand
CGAAATTCCAGGCATTCGTAAAGCTAGCTGGTAATATGATGACCGATCCAGTATCTGACATGCTTACCCGCATCCGTAACGCCGGCATGAGCCGCGCGAAGGTTGTGGCCATGCCTCGCTCTATTATGAAATTCGCCATTGCGAAGATTATTCAGGGCCAAGGTTATGTGTCGAATGTAGAAGCGTTTGAAGACGGTAATAAACCAATGATGAGTCTTACCTTGAAGTACGACGAAGGCAACTCTCCAATGATTAGCGCTATCACCCGTATCAGCAAGCCTGGTCAGCGTGTTTACGTGAAGTCAACGGATTTGCATCGCGTTCGTTCAGGCATGGGCTTCTCCATTGTCTCCACACCAAACGGTCTTATGACCGGAGCCGAAGCGCGCAAGCGTCACTTGGGCGGTGAGTTGATTTGCGAAATCTACTAATATGTCGCGCATTGGAAAAAAACCGGTGTTCCTCCCAGCAGGTGTGACTGCTACTATCGTGCAAACGATGGACGTCACCACTGTTACGGTTAAGGGCCCGAAGGGCGAGCTCACCCTCAGCCTCCATCCTCACGCTGCTGTTGCGCAGCTTAAGGACGACGAAGGTCGTGACTATCTCGACGTTACCGTCTTAGACGGCGAACGCGAAGACCGCGCTATGTGGGGCACCATGCGTGCACTTTTGGCGCAGATGGTCGAAGGCGTCACTGTCGGTTTCAAGAAAGCTCTTGAGCTGAACGGTGTCGGTTTCAAAATGAACTTGCAGGGTCAAGTGCTCGTCATGGCACTCGGTTTCTCCCACGAAGTTCGCTACACCTTGCCACCAGAAGTTGCTGGTAAGATTGAGCAGAACATCTTGACTCTTACCTCTGCCAACTGTGCAGTCTTGGGCCAATGTGCGGCTGAAATCCGTTCCTTGAAGAAGCCAGAACCATACAAGGGTAAGGGCTTCCGTTACACTGACGAAATTATCCGTCGTAAGGCTGGTAAGGCGTCTAAGACCTCGGAATAATCCGCCTCTATGTTAAAACCAATCATGAAAAAGCGAGCAGCTGCTAAGCGCCGTGCCATCCGCACTCGTGCTAAGATTAGCGGCTCCGCTGAACGCCCACGCTTGACAGTCTTCCGTTCTGGCGCCCACATGTACGCCCAGGTCATTAACGACGAAACTGGCAAGACGCTAGCCGCCGCTTCAGACTTGAAGAACAAGGGCGACAAGAAGCCACTTGAGTCCGCTGCTATCGTCGGTACCGAAGTTGCTACCAAGGCCAAAGCCGCTGGTGTCACCAAGGTCGTCTTCGATCGTGGACCATACCTTTACCATGGTCGTGTGGAAGCAGTGGCCGTTGCCGCTCGTGCCGCAGGCCTCGAATTCTAAATTATGACTGAAGCAATCAAATCAGCAGCAGTTCCAGCCGCAGGTGCTGGCCGTGGTCCACAGCGCGCTACCCGTTCGGGTGCCGCCGGTGGTCGTGGCCCAGCCGGTGCTGGACAAGGCGGTAGCCGTGGTCCAGGTGGCCAAGGCGGTAGCGGACGTGGTCCAGGCGGCGCAGGCGGTTCCCGCGGCGGTCGTCCAGAACGTGAACCACGCGAGTTCGAGCAAAAGATTTTGGAGCTTGCCCGCGTGACCCGTGTCACCAAGGGTGGTAAGCGTATGCGTTTCCGAGCTTGTCTCATTATCGGTGACCGTCGTGGTCGCGTTGGTATGGGCGTTGCTAAAGGCGCTGACGTCGCTATGTCAGTCGAGAAGGCCTTCCGTAAGGCTAAGAAGGACATGGTCACTATCCCACTCCACAACGAAACCATCCCTCACATCGTGGATCGCAAGTTTGCGGCCGCTCGCGTCCTCCTGATGCCAGCCCCACAAGGTACCGGTCTTAAGTGTGGTGGTCCAATCCGTGTTATCTTGGAACTTGCTGGCGTCCCTAACGCCGTCTCCAAGGTCATGGGTTCCAACAACAAAATTAACAACGCCAAAGCTGTCATGGCTGCGCTGAAGGCTCTTCGCCCATTCGTCGCCAAAGCTCCTAAGGCAGTAGAAGCAGTAACCACCGAGACTAAATAACGGATATGGCCATTTCTCTAAACACAATCCAGGCCGCCTTCGGTGCTCGTAAGACTGTCCAGCGCAATGGTCGCGGTCTCGGTCGTAAGGGTACCACTGCTGGTCGCGGTCAAAAGGGTCAGACCTCCCGTTCCGGTGTCGGTAACTTGAAGCGTCTCGGTATGCGCAAGCTTATCTTGTCGACGCCAAAGTTGCGTGGTTTCCGTTCCTTCGCTCCTAAGGCAGTCGTCGTTAACTTGGCCGATATTGGCCGCATGTACATTGCGGGCGAGATGGTCACCCCAAAGACTCTCCTCAACAAGAGCCTCATCACTACCACCAAGGTTCCAGTCAAAGTTTTGGGCCAGGGTGAAATTGCTGTCGCTGTCGTCGTCAAGGGTTGTTTGGTGTCAGAGTCGGCTGTAGCCAAAATTGTGGCTGCCGGCGGTAAGGTTGAATAACATTTCTTTCTATATGGAAACATTGCTCCGTATCTGGCGAACTAAAGAGATTCGTCAGAGTGTGCTCTTCGTGCTGTTCGCGGTGACCTTGTTCCGTATTGCTGCCCATATCCCGGTTCCCGGTATCGACGCCACTGGTCTCAGTGCGCTGTTGGCTGGTAACCAGTTCTTGGGTCTGTTGAACGTTTTTTCAGGTGGTACACTCATGAGCTTCTCCATTGTCGCTCTGGGTGTCTCGCCTTACATTACCTCGAGCATTGTCTTCCAGCTTCTCGGAATGATCTTCCCAAGCATGGAAGAAATGCAAAAGGAAGAGCAAGGTCGCCAAAAGCTCAATCGTTGGACGCGTGTCGCCACGGTTCCTTTGGCTCTCTTACAAGGTTTCGCCTTGCTTAAACTCATCGGCCAACAGGGCACTTCATTCGGCATCAACATTCAGTTGACTGGTTTTGAGTGGGTCGTTGCTTTGGTCTCCATGGTCGCTGGTACCGTCTTCCTCATGTGGTTGGGCGAACTCATCAGTGAGCGCAAAATTGGTAACGGTATTTCGCTCATGATCTTCGCCGGTATCATCGCTGGTCTCCCATCATTCATTGGTCAATCAGTCGCAACTTACAACTCGAGCCAGCTCATGAACGTCCTTATCTTCTTGGCCTTAGCTCTCATCACCTTGATCGGCGTTATCGTTATCACTGAAGGTCAGCGTAACGTGCCAGTTCAGTACGCTCGTGGTGCCCGCATTGGTTCCACCAAAGTGCAATCTCACTTGCCACTCCGCGTCAACATGGTCGGCATGATCCCTATCATCTTCTCGCTGTCCATTGTTGTTTTGCCACCACTCATCGCTCAGTTCTTCGTCGACGCTAGAACGCAGGTTATTCGCGACGTGGCTACTTTCGTCATTCAGCTCTTCGCCAACCAGACCTTCTACGGCATCTTCTACTTCGTTTTGGTCGTCGCCTTCACTTACTTCTACGCCTCAATCGTCTTCAAACCAACCGACATCGCCGACAACCTCCAAAAGCAAGGCGGCTTCGTTCCTGGTATCCGTCCAGGTGTCCCAACGGCCAACTACTTCGCTTGGGTTTCTAACCGTTTGCTCTTGACCGGTGCCACTTTCTTGGGTGTTATCGCTGTTCTCCCAATCCTCGTTCAGGGTGCTACCGGCAATGCCAACTTTGTAGTCGGCGGTTCTAGTGTTATCATCGTGGTATCGGTCGTTATCGACATTATCAAACAGATGGAGTCCCAGCTCACCATGCGCAGCTACGATGTTTAGTCTTTAACCTTCGCTCTATGGCTAAGTACGTTAAGATTTCAGAGAGAGATCTCAGTTCAATCGTGCGTAGCTCGAGCTTCGGCACTTCGTTAGAGCGTGGTTTAGTCGAATACGCTTTGGAAATAATCCTCAAAGATAGGCGTTCTAACGGTAAGGTTGAGATCGGTTATTTCGAACAAGCTCTCGATGATCTTGGTCGTCACTTAGTTTCTGGTGGCGCTATCGATCGCGTCTTTGGCAAGATCGAAGACATGTACGACGAACAGCAAGAAGAGCTCGCCAAATAGTATGCACAAGATTCTCATTCTAGGTCCCCAAGGTTGCGGCAAGGGTACTCAAGCTAAAATTTTATCGGACAAACTCGGCATCCCGGAACTTTCCATGGGTGCCTTGTTGCGTGCTGCGGCAGAGGAGGGTGGGGAATTCGGCGAGTCCATTCACGCCATTCAAGCCGCCGGTCACTTGGTTTCCGACGAAGTTGCTGCCACTGTCCTCAAACGCCGCCTGGCCAAGGACGACATGGTGAACGGCTACATCCTTGACGGCTATCCTCGCAACGAAGAGCAGTACAAAGTCTATCTTACTTTCGACGCCCCGACCGAAGTCATCGTCATTGAAGTCCCACGCGAAGTTTCTATCAGTCGCATGCACGCCCGTGCTGGCGTGGAAGTTCGTAACGACGACTCGCCCGAAGCCATGGCCCGTCGCCTCGACATCTACGAGCACGACACCAAACCTGTCATCGCCCACTTCGCCGCCCGCGGCCTCGTTCACATCATCGACGGCAACCGTCCCGTTGAGGAAGTTTCTGCTGATATCGCTAACATATTCTAGATTGGTAGAACGTAGAAGGTAGATAGTAGTTTTTTTGCTAACTATTTAATCTACCCACTACTTTCTACAATCTACCATCTTCTCTTATGTCCCTCACCAAAACCTCCTCCGAAATCGACGCCCTCCGCCGCGGGGGACTACTGCTCTCGCAAGCCCTCCAAGCTGCTGTCGACGCCGTCAAACCGGGCGTTACTATTCGGTCGCTCGATGCTATCGCGACTGAAGTTATTGAAAAAGGCGGCGGCAAGCCCTCGTTCCGCGGCTACAAAGCTGGCGGCTCTATTCCGTTCCCGTCTACCGTCTGCATTTCCGTCAACGACGAAATTGTCCACGGTCTCGGCAACCGCAACTTGGTCCTCAAAGAAGGCGACATCGTCGGCTTGGACATCGGCCTCTGGCTCGAAAATCTCGCCACGGACATGGCTGTCACCGTCCCCGTCGGCAACGTCAGTCAGGAACGCTTGGCCCTCATGCGCCTCACCCGCGACTCCATGTACGCCGGTCTTGACGCCATCAAGCTCGGCGGCAACATCTCGGACATCGGTGACGCTATCGAGGACGCTGTCGACGGCCAGTACGGCATCGTCACTGCTCTCGTCGGCCACGGCGTTGGCCACAAAGTCCACGAGCCACCCCATATCCCTAACTACCGCGCCGGCAAGGCTTTCCCGACCGTCAAAATCGTCTCTGGCATGGTCCTCGCTATCGAACCAATGCTGACAACCGGCGACAGCGACGTGCAAACCGGCGACGACGGCTGGACCATCAAAACCATCGACGGCTCCGACGCCGCGCACTTCGAAGTCACCATAGCGGTCACCGAAGCTGGCGTGGAAATCCTCACCCCACAGCCGAAAGTTCGTATCTAATCCAAACCTCCCCGAAGCCTGGCCTAAGCCGGGCTTCTGAGTATCGTATAATTTATGCGCACCATCCACCGCGACATCGTTTCAGCCTTAATTTTCTCGAAAGATGGGAAGTTATTCCAAGGCATGAAAGACCAATCACTCGGTGGCGTTTACAGCGACTGTTGGCATATTCCAGGCGGCGGTATCGACGACGGCGAGGACAAGATTTCTGCTCTCATTCGCGAAGTCAGAGAAGAGACGGGCATCGATATTTCCCAGTACGCCATCGATTTAGTCGACGACGAGGGCAGTGGGGAAGCCGAGAAGACTCTTAAAGACACTGGCGAGAAAGTTCTCTGTCAAATGAAGTTTAATGTTTATAAAGTTGTTATCGACGATCTGAACGCTGAAGATATTGTGGTCTCGCTCGACGATGATTTAGTGAAATATTCCTGGTCAGATCTCGCCGAACTCAAATCGATGAAGTTGACACCGCCATCAATAAAGTTATTTACGAGACTTGGTTTTCTTTCATAGAGTCTATATCTCCTATGTCCAACCTCGAACTACTTGAAGAAAAGGTCGACGCTTTATACAGCGCTCAAAATCCAGAACGCGCGGAGTGGGCTGACTGGTTATATCAAAATCACATCTTCGTAGTCGCCGATTACGGCGTTAGACTTGCTGAACAGTTTGCTGCCAAGCCAGAACTCGTCGCTGCCGCCAGTCTATTGCATGACATCGCCGACGCAGTTACGAGTCGCTTCGATGCTCAGCATTCAACTCGCTCGTCAGAACTAGCCAAGCAGTTATTGTCCGAGTCTGGTTTTTCCGACGAGGAAATTTCCGTAGTTGTCGAAGACGCCATCCGCTTCCATTCCTGTCGTGACGGTCAAGCCCCGGTCTCGATCGAGGGCAGGGTAATGGCAGCGGCCGACGCTTTAGCTCATCTCAAAACAGACTTTTATCAATACGGAGTTTCGATGATGCAGAAGGATAAATCGATCGACGAAATCAAGAAGTGGGCGCTACCGAAGATCGAACGCGATTTTAAGGAAAAGATTTTTGACGACGGTATTCGCCAGACGGTCGCCGATGATTACGAAAGAGTTAAAGCATTCATCAACAATCTCGAGTAACAGAAAACCACCCTTCCCGGGTGGTTTTTTCTATACCCAAATCTCGCACCACACCTCATCACTCTCCAACCCATATCTCGCTATCTCCTCCGCCGTAAACATCGCATTCACCTCCGTCGCCGTCACCATCCAACCAGCCGCTTGCAAGCGCGTTACAAAATCTCGGCCGTACAATCGCACGTGATCCGCCTGGCCAAAGCGCTGTACTCGTTCCGCCTCATTAGCCGACGCATCTTCCTCCGTCATCTCATTACTCCAACACATCGGCGTCTGCAGTACCGCCCGTCCGCCAGCCTTCGTTACCCGCCGCAACTCCCGCATCGCCAACGCATCGTCCTGGATATGCTCGAGCACATGGTTCGCTACCACTACATCGAACTCGCCATCCGCAAATGGCAACGCACAAATATCGGCCTGCACGTCGACGTCAGCCATAAATAAATCCGCCGTCGTGACTTTACCGCCAGCTTGCTTGAATGCTGACAGTAGGGGAGTCTCCGGCGCAATCACTAGTATCCTCGAATTCATTTCGAGCGGCCTCTTCCTTAGCATCAATGCGACTAATCTGTGTCTCTCCAAACTTCCACACCACGCACATCTCGCAAACATTCTCTTATTCACCACCCCCGCTGCGAAAAACCGCCGACTTTTTCGATTACAACAAGCACACTCTACCGCCGAACCGGTGGCGCTCAACTTCTCAATCAACGATTGTACTCGACGAAATAATTTCATATTAAACAGCGCACTCATCGATTCGTTTACTCGCCGGATCAATCTGCTCAGCGTCATCATACCGGAACGTCGTCCAAATCGTGCCCACGTTCGGGTCGAGCAACTTATCGATTGTTTCGCGCACCGACGGGAATAAGTTATGCTTAGTAATCTCATCTTTACCGAGCATCACAAATTCTCCCTCCTCCGTCGGCCGTAATTCACCAGCGTCATAATCGCCAGAAAAGTGATAAATCAACCAATTCACCGGCAACGCTTTATGCGGCAACAACTCCAAAAACACGCCTTCTAGTTTTATATTCTTGACGGTAATCCCAGCTTCCTCCATCAACTCCCGTTCAGCGGCCACTAGCGGGTTCTCGTTCTCGTCGACCTTGCCACCAATCGGGTGGACATAGTTCGGTATATATTTCTTATTGGCCGCCCTCTTTAGCAGCAAATACTGGCCGTTCATCCGTACCCACATATTGGCGCAAATCACGAGTTCTCGCACATCAGGTGACGGGTGGGGCATAGGGGGAAAGTTTATTACGCCCATGGTAGCACACCCACTCAAACCAAACACCCCCAGCGGGGACTAGGGGTGCGGTTGGTCCCGGGCCTTTTTCGGAGTTTGGTGGAGCTAACGAGATTCGAACTCGTATCTCCTGATGTCAAGCCAAGCGTGGTTACCCTTACCACCATAGCCCCGTGGCCCGGGATGCTATTAACTAAATAGACTCCGCCATTACAAAATAAGTAATGGGGAGTCTATTTAGTGACACCAGGAATAATGATTCATTTGAACCACACTCGGCTATCTATATTGCACCATGACCAAATACTCGTGTCAAACGTCTTCACTGTGGATAAACGGTCTACCTCAGGCGTAATATGGTTTACATCAGTTTTACAGCTATACCATATTAAGCGTTTCTTACAATCTCAACTAAAAACAAAACGCGCACCCAGGAGACAGTCAGCCCGGGCGGCGTCTTGTCTGCTTGAGTGCGCAGTGGCAGGTCTCAGCCCGTGGTTCCGACGAGCCGTTGGGCAGCAGCATGGTAGTGGCTACGCTTGTCGTACTCGACCTCGAGGATCTCGAGCAGCCAGCGCAACTCCTGCTCGTTGCTCACCAGGCGGTTGTTCTCCTCGTCGGACTCTTGCATGAGTGCAAGTGCAAGTATCAGGTTGTAGAACCGCTCGTTGCGCAACAGGCTCGACTGCGTTTCATGAGCCAGCTCCACAACTTCCTGCTTGTTCGGCTGGAGCCGCAGCATGACCTGAGCCAAGGCGTCGGTACTCCGACTCATGCGCAACGTTGGCGTCAGCTCGAGCGCCAGCTTTGCGGCCATGACCGCATTGTTCAAGATCATGGTTGTGCGCAGCGGCCCATACGCAGCAGTCGTGGCCGCGAGCTGCCCGTCTACATAGGCGGCAAGCACTTCTTTTTTATTCACGTTGACTCCAGGCCAGGTGGCCGGTTGTTTGTTGACGTTGACTAGCTTGATTGTCGGGCAATGATTCGCCCTTCGCTGCCTACGAGTAGAGGACTCATGAACAATGAAAGGCCTGACATTCTTCCGCGAGGGGAAAATGCCAGCCGGGGGGACGTGGACAGAAGAGCCATCAACTTAGCGGTAGTTGAACACCGCCATGTGGTTGCGGTGTTCGGCCATGATGCAGCCTGGTTGAGGCGTGCTGGTCGGCAGGGCCAGTGCGAAGCGCGGATGACGCCAGCCGTTGAGGGCGCCGTGCCACTGGCCAAAGGTGACCACGAGCTGTTTGAGCCAGACGATCGGCGTCCACGGTACCATGCAGCCGCTCATACCGCCTCGCGCGGCGGTCAAGCTGTGCCAGCGCGACGTCAGGGCCATGATTTCGACCTCGTTATCTGTGTCGAAGGCTCGGTCGATGACCGGCAACAGGTCGACCATCTCGCTTGCCGTGGCGTTGCGCAGTCCGAGTGACTGGTGGAAGGAGTGGAGCTCGGTCATGCCCCACAGGCTGGTGTCGCCGCCCACCTCTACCAGCACCGCCTCGACTAAGATATCGAGCACCGGCGGCTTGGCCAGTCGGTCGCTGAGCAGGTTGCCGATGCCGGCGAGAGGCTGGTTGCCACCACTGCTGCGACAGATGCCGTCGCTTGTCTTCTCGAAGTCACTGCCATCGGCGACCAGTCCAGAGAAGCGGATGACTTTTGGTTCACGGAATTTGCGCATGGTTGACTCCTCTTGAGGTCGGTTTTAGTTGACGGTTACTTTCTAAATTGTCGAGCGAATCATTCGCCCTTCGCTGCCTACGAGTCCGTGACTCTCAAGCAATGAAGGGCCCTGCAGCACGACGTCGAGCGTCTGCTGCAGGGAGTGGTGAGCGTTACTGCTCACCAGAGTACATTTCGGTCGAGTCCTTCGCCGCAGGATCCCACGGTGAGTAGAGGTTGACGAACCTCTCTCCCTCATCGAAGCTCGACACGACCACGGTGAGGCGGCTGAGGTCGTCGTCCTGGCCGAGCGGGCAACGGTACACGCCGATCTTCAGGCTTCCACTGTCAGGGTCGTACTCCATGAAGTCGTCAGCCATGGTCACCTTGTCGATGCCCTTGGCGTTGACCGCATGTTCGACGACCGTGATCAACTGCTCAATCTCGTCGTCGCGCTGGCTGAGCGCACTGCTCAACCTGGTGATGGTCGCGTCGCGGTCGGCGACGATCAAGGCGTGGTCGCTACGCAGCTTGACGTTGGCTTCGTTCGCGAGCTCTGCATCCTGTTGGCTCATCATGACGTTCCACAGGCTGCCAGCCATTGCGAACATCGCGCTGGCGCCCACGAAGATGACAAGCTTGCGGGGAAGGGTGATGGTACTGCTCATGATTCGCTCCGGGCCATGTGGCCACGTTGGCTGGGGGGTGACTGGCGTAAACATCAGGGGGAGGATTCCGCCCTTCGCTGCCTACGAGTTTCCTCGCAAGCAATGAAGGGTTCGGCAGCACACGAGAGGTGCTGCCGAAGTGGTGAGCAGGGGCGGCTCACTACGGCTTCGGCCAGAATCAGCGGCGCCGCTGGATCCAGTCGTCGTCCAGCTCGTCATGGCCGTAGCCGAAGTCGAAGCGTGGCTTCGGCAGTAGTCCGAAATCGAGCATGAACGTCGGCGCAGGCACGATGGGGCAGTGCGACAGCGGCACGAAGTCGAACATGTTCGTAGGCTCGAAGTCGATGTCGACGTTCGACATCTGGTCCCCGTACCCGTCGCGGTCCGCATCCAGCTCCCACTCGAGCGCGTCCGGCAGGTCCGTGTCGGTATCGTCTTCGGTCGCAGCTTCGGTCTCCGGAACGTGGAAGCCAGCGAGGACGATCGAGGTCAGTGTTTCGAGGAAACGCATGTTTGACTCCAAGCCCCTTTTCAGGGCCAATTCGAGGGGAAATTCGTCAGAGGAGCAGGGCGCTCATGACCGACAAATATACCACAAAAACGCCATTTTGTCAATGTGAATAACCACAAAAAAGGCTAAAATTAGCCTTTTTAGCAGCTCTTAGCAATGCACAACCCTCCCCCAGCCATGGGGGAGATGGAGGGGGCTCGAATGTGCTACAATAGAGCCAATATGCCCGCCATCACCGTCAGTCATCTCGTCAAAAGCTTTAGTCTGGCCGTGCGCCAACCAGAACAAGGCCGCCTCCGCAACTTCTTTAAGCCAGAGAAAGAGATTGTCACCGCCGTCGACGACATCAGCTTTACGGTGCCGGAGGGCGAGGCCGTCGCTTTTATTGGCCCGAACGGTGCAGGGAAGTCAACCACGATTAAGATGCTCACCGGCATTCTTTACCCAACTTCCGGCAACATGACCGTGGCCGGCCTCCACCCCTACAAAAATCG
Source organism: uncultured Gammaproteobacteria bacterium (assembly GCA_964355955.1). Lineage (GTDB taxonomy): Bacteria > Patescibacteriota > Patescibacteriia > UBA9934 > UBA9934 > UBA11707. Next base: position 5,012 of record CAYHFQ010000020.1, on the reverse strand, counting down.
CCGCGAGCTCGCTTTCCGCATCGGTACCCTCTTCGGCCAACGCTCCCAACTCGTGCCGAACTTGCCCGTCCGTGACTCCTTCGAACTCTTCGGCGCCATATACGAACTCTCGCCAGCCACCGTCCGTCGACGCCAAAAAGAACTCATCGGCCTCTTCGACCTCGCCGAGTTCGTCGACCGTCCCGTCCGCAAACTCTCCCTCGGCCAACGCATGCGGGCCGAAATCGCCGTCGCCCTCATTCACAAACCAGAAATAATCTTCCTCGACGAGCCCACCATCGGCCTCGACATCGTCGCCAAAAAATCCCTCCGCGAAGTCTTGGGTCGCATTAATCGCGAAGAAGGCGTTACACTTTTTTTAACCAGTCACGACGTCGGCGATATCGAAGCCCTCTGTACTCGCACCATGGTCGTCAACCACGGCCGCATTGTGGTGGACGAATCTACCGACGCCTTGAAGCACGACTACTTCGCTCATCGCCCCGTCAAAATGGTCGCCGTCGAACCGTCGCTCGAAGAAATCATCCAAGATATTTATGGGGCTAAAAAGTAGTCTCTTATCCCTCCGCAAATACTGGGTCGCCGCTCGTATCTCCGCGCGCGATAGTTCTAGTAATTACGCGACGATTTTTTCTAACAGCTGCGCCGTAGCCGTCACGCTGACGGCCCTCTTTTCCGTTTACCATTTCGCCTTCGCCGCTCGCCCCTCCATCCAGGGAGTTACTTTGTCGATGTCCCTTTGGTCAATCGGCATGTATATAGTTTACTGGTCGACCGGTGTCCGCAACATTTATCGTGATATCGCTTTTGATATCAAAAACGGCAGCGTTGAAGGTATTCTTAACAAGCCAGTAGATTACATCGTGCTGTCGGTCTGCAAGCGTCTCGGGCGTCAAACCTGGGTCTGCATTTCGACACTTGTCATCGCTTTCATCATCTTATTCCTCATGGCTGGTGCGCCTCCAGTCGACTTCTCGCTCGTTTGGCTTATCGAGTTTTTGAGCCTCGGCTTCTTCGGCTTTCTCCTCTCCATGTTCTCTTTTGCCCTCATCGGTATCACTTCATTTTGGCTGGACGACCCCGAACCAGTCATGTGGATTTTCGACAAAAGCGTCATGATTCTTGGTGGTTCAATCGTGCCTGTCATCTTCTTTCCTGGTTGGTTGAAAATCTTAGCGACCTGGCTGCCGATGGGTGCCATGATTTCTTTTGCTCGCGCTTTTACTAGCGACTTTGCAGCAGAATTTCCTACATTGCTATTGTCGCAACTAATTTGGTGCGTCATTATTTTGTCACTGGCCATCTTCAGCTGGCATCGTGCCAAAAAGATTTTATCAATTTATGGCGGCTAAGCGCACTAAAAATAAACGATCATTCGCTTCTGGCCTCTTCGCCGAACTCAACGTCGCCCGCATTATCTGGCTGACCAATTTTCGTGCGGCTATGGAGTTCCGCACCGCCTTCGTCCTGCAAATCGTCGGCATGATGATCAATGACTGCGCCTTCTTAGCCTTGTGGATCTTATTCTTCCAAGTCATGGGCAACGTCAACGGCTGGGGCGGCGCACAAATTTTCGCCTTACTCGGCATGAACCTCATGTGTTACGGCTTCACATTCGGCTTTGCTGGCGGCAGCTTGTGGTTGCCACGTTACGTCGAGCAAGGGACCTTCGACGGCCTTCTGTTATCACCCCGCAATCTCTACATTCGCACTATGGCCAGTCGCTTCGATCTCGCTGGCTTGGGCGACGCTCTACTTGGTGTAATTCTAATTATCGCTTACGCCGTCATCACTGGCTCAGCCTTATCGCTCGTCTGGTTTGCGGCCATGCTGCCAGCCACCATGGCTATCTTTTTAAGCGTTAGCGTGGTCGCTGGTACCGCCGCCTTTTACCTCCCCGATTCCAATCACACTGTCATGGCTATCTTCAAGGTTTTCATGAACCCGACCATGTACCCCTCCGCCTTATTCCCGAAAGTTGCCCGCTTCATCTTCGTCGTGCTCATCCCATCTCTCACCGTCGGCGGCCTCCCCGTGGAAGCCGTCATGGGTCACAGCTGGCTCACCCTCGGCCTCGTCTGGCTCATCGCCGCGCTCTGGCTCCTTATCAGCATCGCCGCCTTTTACGGCTCCGTTCGCCGTTACGAAAGCGGCAACTTCATTGGCCTCCGTGGCTGACATTACAACCCTCCCCCAGCTATGGGGGAGATGGAGGGGGCTTTAAATTACTTGCAGTTCAGGTACACTAACTCTCGTATGCGCCAACAAACCACCGACGAATCCTTCATCCGCCAACACGTCGCTAAGACTACAGGCGAAACCGTCTACATCACCCCCAACCATTACGACGGCGGCTACGAAGTGCGCGTCGGCAGCCTGGACTTCTTCGTTGATTATGAGAGCATCGACGCTGGGGACACCTCCCTCATGGATCTTCAATTAACCAAAATATGATCTTCAAAAAATCTGACATCATCGTTCTCGTCGTCATTCTCGCCTGTATCGCTGGCCTCGGCGCCCTCTTCTTTGCTGCCCCGCCAGCTAAACCAGACTACGTGCCCGTTGACGCCCCTGGTTCCACTCTTGCTATCACGCCAGGTGCCAGTTGGGCCAACATGCAGCTTTTTACCGTTAACTTGGTCAAAGGCGGTTTCATCACCATCCACGACGCTATCGGCAAAGCCCCCGGCCCGATTGTCGCCACTTCTGGTTACCTCGACCCCGGCCTCCACGATGGCACCGGCGTCCGCTTAACCACCCCACTTGACCCGACCAAGGACTACATCGCTCTCCTCCACGCAGATAACGGCGACCAAGTCTTCACTGTGGCCGACGACCTCCCAGTCAGCGTGGACGGCACCGTCCTCCGCCTCGACTTCCAGTCTGACGTAAACTCTCCCCCAGCTATGGGGGAGTCGGAGGGGGCTTTACCAGTAACCAATTAGTGTGAGATTTTTAGGCATCGACTTCGGCCTCAAAAAAATCGGCTTAGCTATCGGCGACGACAGCTCTGGCTTAGCGTTCCCGTTGGAGGTCATCCCCGGCGGCAATGACTCGATTCCTTACATTCTCAAACTCGTCAAAACCGAAGGCCTCGACGCTCTCGTGGTCGGCGTCCCATATCAAAGCAATCCTGAACATTCCTCCACTCAGGTCGATCTTACTTTGAAGTTCATCGATCAATTAAAATCGCTAACACCTCTCCCAATCATCCAGGCCGACGAGAAATTCTCTTCCTCCGAAGCCCGCCGTATGCAACAAGAGTTCGGCGTTAAAGCGCAAGAAGACGCCATCGCCGCACAGCTCGTTCTTCAAGCGCACCTCGATGACCTCCGCCGCCTCGCTTAGTTTCTTTTCGTTGTATGTGGGCGAGCATTAAAACCGAAGCTATCATCCTTTCGGTTTCTCCTTGGCGCGAAGCTGATCGCCGCTATTCTGCCTTGACGCCCGGCCACGGCAAGCTCGAGTTCTTCGGTCGCGGCGCTGCTAAACCTCTCGCTAAACTTTCTCCGCATCTCGGGCCTTGCGCTATTCTCGACCTCGAAATTATCCGCGGCGCTCATTCTGTCACCGTCATCGGCGTCGAACGTAAACACGCCTTCAAGAATATCGCCGAGTCCATCGATCATCGCCTCCTCGCCCTCACCTCCTTGGGCCTGCTCGACAAAATAATCCGCGAAGAAGAAGAGGATGCGGTGCTCTACGGCGAGCTGACGACGTGGCTTCATTTCCTCGAAGCTCAAGCGACGTTGCATCCCACCCGCAGCACCTTCTTGCTGAGTGGTTTTCTTTTACGTTTAATGCGTCAACTCGGTTACAACGTCGCGCTCGATCATTGCGTCGGTTGCGAGGGTGAAATCGTCCCGCTCTCGTTCCGCTGGCATGGCGGCCGTGGGGGACTGGTCTGCTCCAACTGCATCGCCAAAAACCCGGGCGAGTGGTTCCTAGCCACGCCCCTCCGCCAAGAGGTGGTCCAACTCCTCCGCCTGGCTCGTGACAGCTCCTACGACGGCCTCTTCCGCTATCCCCTCAAAGGCGCCGACGTCGCCTCTCTGGCCGCCTGCGTCCACGACACCGTCCTCTACCACGTCCCCGGCCACCCGACGCAACCCTTCTGGACCGGCATTTTACCCTTATAATTAGCAAAAAACCTTGACAAAAGGCCATTTTTTTGCTATGCTTAGCCTTGTAACTTCCATCCAACCCCCGAGGTCGTCAATGCACATCTTCTCCATTCTGGTCTGCTCTATCCTTTTCGCCGTTGGCCTCCTGACCAGCTTGGCCTCCATGTGGATGCAGCTCGTCTACGAGTTGGCTGTGTTCTGCTACTCCCTGCGGGGTGGGGATTTCCTGAAGGGCCCCAAGTTCGTTACCTGGTGGCACTTCCAGGGTGGCAGCGTCACGAACAAGGCTACGAAGGTCGTGCTCTTGTGTAGTCTCGGACTGGTTATGCTCTCGCCGCTCATCTGCTTGACCTCAGGCCCTCTCGACGCCATGGTCATGATGTTGTTCACGTCGGCGATGGCTCTTCCGTGCACCTTCGTGGTGGTTCGCCGTTACCTTTTGACCATCTGATCCACAACTCACAACGACATCAGGAGGTGCCCGACCCACCAGGGGAACGGCATGCCCCCGGTGTCGTTCTTCTTTTCCACGACGCTTGCCACCATATCCCCGTTCAGCTATAGTCTTACCAGGCCTGACAATCCTCCCGCTGCTTAACGACCAGCGCGCACAATTGCTGAAAAGCCTAAAGTGAGGTGGCACCGCGATCTTATCGAAGATTCGCCCTTACAAGATAATCATCATTGATGGTTGTTCTGTACGGGTGAATTTTTATTTTCAGTTGGTCACGAATTGTGACCAACTGGTGACAAGTCGTCACCGATTGAAAATCAAGTGGTCACAAGATGTGACCACTTGAAACCAAAAGGGAGCTCTTATCGGGACGAAACCCTTCGAGAACTCCCTTCCTCGTATCGAAATAATAACACAAATATGAAAAAAAATAA
>CAYHFQ010000019.1:0-17013 GCA_964355955.1 uncultured Gammaproteobacteria bacterium | reverse complement strand
GGTAATGGCATTGATTCCGTAGACGTCGTCTGTGTAGCCGTTGCTGTCGTCGTCCTTGTTATTATCGGGAATTTCGTGCGGGTTAACCCAGATGTTGCTGGCGATGTCGGGGTGAGTGATGTCGACGCCAGTGTCGAGGACAGCCACGACAACGTTTTTGGAACCAGTTTGCGTGTCCCAAGCGGCTGGCGCATGAATGGTGTCGAGATACCACTGCTGGTTGTAAGCGGGATCGTTCGGCGTGCGGGCGAGGGCGGCGAATGGTTGGGCGGCGATGATGAGGCCGAGGCTGGCGACGAAGAGAGGGCGAAGACGGCGAGAACTAGACATAGGCAAGATCAGCGGCGCGATTATGAGATGAGGATGAGGGTATTTTAGCGTATTTGGCGGGATGTGGGTAGGAAGGTTTTTGGGTGTGGAAGGATGCCTGAGGTATGGTCTACATTCAATGTATACATTGAATGTAGACCACTTATCCACAGTCGTCGTCGAGCATGAGGCCGAGGATGGGTTCGTAGTTACGGTTGATCCAGGAGAGGACGAAGTTTTCGTAATCAGCAGAGTCGTTAAAGCAGGCGAGGACGGGAGAAGCGTCGACGGCTGGATTGACTTCGAGTCCTTTGTAATGACGATAACTCGACCACGGATAAGACAAGAGAACCGACTTAGCCTCTTCGCGTGAACGGGCCTCGCCGTGACGCCAGGCGTAGTCGCATTTGTCGTACGGATTGAGGTGTACGTAACGAGTAATGTGAAGGAATTGCGCTTCGGTTTGGATGGCGATAGATTTGTAACGAGCCTCAAAAACTACGCCTTTTCTATCGCTGCGTTTATTATGATACTTTGTAAAGCCGTTGCCGAGACGCTGCATGAACCTTGAAATGCCATTGTCGACAAGTTGTTCGAGTACGAGGTGGTAATGGTTATCCATGAGAGCGTAGGCGAGAATGCTCACTAGTGGATGGATGGATTTCTTTGGATTCTTCCAGGCTTCCACGAGTGCCCTGCCCATCGGTAACACTTCTTCGCTATTGAATAAGAGGAGGCCTTTAGTGAAGCGAACACGATCGAGATCGTCGAAAAAAATATTGCGCTTCCCTGCCCCGCGATTATAGACGTGATAAGTACCACCATTTCCGAATGTAACCTTACCCATACGTATTTTGTAATACGCGCTGAATACAAAGCCCCAGCACTATTAGGCTGGGGAGCTTACACATATTGCACCGCGTATTGGACTTGTCGTCAACGCTGGCATTGTGGATAAGTGGTCTACATTCAATGTATACATTGAATGTAGACCAAACTTTTTTTTACTCCGCGTTACTGGGCGGCTTGGACGCAGGTGGCTTTGACCATGGCCATGTCGTCTTTGATGGCTTGGTTGTTGGGGGCGAGAGCGACGGCGACTTTGTAGTGCGCCAGAGATTCCGCACAGTCGCTGTGGTCGTTGTAATACTGAGCGAGGGCGACCATGAAATCTGCGCTTTGGCCGAGGACGTCGACACCGGCTTGCAGATTTGCTAGGCGGTCCGCATCACGAGCTGGCGAGTCCTTTTGCAAGAACGCGGCGTAGTCCATGTAGTACTTAATCATCGGACTGATCTGGATGGCTTGCTTATAGGCGTCTTCCGCTTTAGCGCGGTCCCCCATTTGGCTCAGCACATCGCCGTACATGTTCCAGGCGGTATCCATGAGGGAGTTGTTGTTGAGGGCGAGTTCGAGGTACTGGCGAGTGGTGGCGAGATCGCCCAAAACGTAGGAGTCATTAACAACGGAGAGATAGAGGTTGGTCATTTCCACAGCTGACGTAGTAGACGGCTGGTTTTCGATAGAAGCGATGGTAGTTGCGATGCGTTGGGTGAGGGTGGTTTTGGTAGCGTCGTCGATTTGCGTCTCGCGCCACAACGTGAGGTTGGCGTTATTACTGGCGGACTTGTGGAACAGCAGGTAGCCGCCGACCACGATGATGGCGAGTAACACGACACTGGCAGCGATTGCGGCGATTTTTTGACGTTTGTCTAAATGGGAAAGGCGATTCATCATATGGGCATATTCTAGAGGATTGCTCACGGTTTGGCAACTTGGCGGGGCGTGGTAACCCCGCATATGATGCAACAGAAAAACTGGCCCGAAGGCCAGTTTTTCTTGTTCGTTACCGAGTGATGACCTGTCTAGATTAGTAGACGAGGGTACCACCGGTGGCGAGGTTGGTTACGAGGTAACCACCCCAACGTTCCTTGGTAGCAGTGCTGGTGGAATCCACGGTAGCAGTAACAAGGGCGGCGGCGCCGTCATCCTGCCAGAGCAATGAGCCTGGCATACGAGCGACTTCGTCGGCAGTGACTTCAGTTGAAGTTGGAACTGAACCCATGTAACCACGAACGATGATAAGGTCACCAGAGGCACAGCGACCACCAGAGAGGGCGGTAACAGTACAATCGACAACCAAAGCGCGTTCATCAGTAGATCCACAGACGGCGTCGTCATCTGTCAAACAGATAACGTCACCAAGGTAGAAGTCAGTGATGGCAGCTACGGTGAACTGTGTGTCACTGATAGAGAGAGATTCTTCTGCGTTGCTGGCAGTTGGCACCAACCAGGTTGAGACCATTGGTTCGTTAACCAAGTCTACACGGAAGGAATCGCTACCGGTGAGAGCACCAGTTGTGTCAACCTTCAATGAGTACCTGTAGGTGGTACCGGCTGGAATGACTTCCGCAGTTGGGAGAGTCAATTTGATGAAGCCGAGTTGAGCAGCTGAGTTGTCACAAACCGCACCCGTGGTCTTGTATTCCAACCAGTCAGTGGTGAGCAATTGGTTAGCAAGAAGGGTGTTGGCGGTGTCGAGCTGAGTGCTGGCACTCTTATCTAGGTTATAGAACTCGAACTCACTGGTGGTAAGGTTACCAGCTGTTGCGTTGAGGTCCATGTCACAAGTTGCCCAACCGCCTGCGCCGTGGCTCAAGCTGACGTCGGTAGCAGTGATCTTGAACATGAGGGACTCAAGAACTACGTCCTTGTTAGCGGAAGCAGCCACGTTGAAGCGCAAGACTTCACCCAAACCTGCGATTGAAGAACCGGAAGGTGAGGAGGAAGAAATGGAGAACGTTGGCATAGCTTCGCGCACGACGAAGGCGTTGATGGCGTCAGCAATATCGTCACCGATAGCTGTGTAGTTTGTACCGGAACCATCGCTGTCAGTGTCTGTGTAGGTTACACCTGAACCTACACCCACAGCCTTGAAGTTGTCGGCACCGGTCGTATCAACGAACCAGCCCATGCTGATCTTTTCATTGCTGGTAGCGGAACCACCGGCGTTACGATCAGTAGCTGGAACATTAACGTAAACCTTGATGTCGGAAGGAGTACCGACTGGCACGTAGGCGTGCAAACCGGTGAACTTAGCTTCGTTGCCAGTCATAGCAACTGAGCTGGTACCAGTTGTACCGTCTACCAATGGGTAGGTGATGGTAACAAGAGAGACGTTGTTAGCGTAGGTTGATTCGTTGCTGTCAGTGGTAACCACAACCTGAGTATCGCCAGTAGTGGCGTTGGTGTGACCCTTGGCAGCATCTTCAGCTGCTTCTTCAGAGAAGGTGACAGTCTGAATTTCGAAGGCTTCGTTAGTAGCCGTGTAGCGGTAAGTTGCTACGTGGTTAAGCGAAGTGGAGGTGAGTACGAAGTTGGCTGTTGGCTGGCTGGCGCCTGCAGTAGCTGCGAGAGAACCAGAAGCGTTCACAGTAACAACGTTGGTTGGAGTGGTGCCACCGTTAACGGCGGTACCAGTTGGATCTACGTCGGTGCCGTCGTCGTCCTCAGCTACGATGTCTGTAGCTGGAACTGCAATGTCGAAAGCAAAAGCGTAGACAGTGGCGAGTGTTGGGTTGCTGAAGTTACAGTACAATTTGACTTGGACTGAAGCACTACCAGCCACGACCCAGTTCAGGCCGTTGAAGGTGAGGGTTTCACCATTGCTGCTTGGGGAAACGGCGGTACCAACAGCGGCACCATTACCGTCCTTCAAGTAACATGAAGTGATGTAGTCGTTAACGTCAATGGCTGGAGAAGCTGAGTCACCAAGTTCGAATGAACCTGAATCATCAGAATAAGCAGTCATAGTGATCTCAGAGATGTTGACGTTGCTGCCCTGACCGGCAACCAAGTTGAAGGCCTGGACCAACACGTTGCTGGTGCCCTGAACGGTGGTGACGTCGCCTGGAGTTGAGGCCAAGGAAACGACCATGGAAGCGGTACGAGCGGTCTGGTTGTAACCAGTGATATCACCAGTTGGGATGATGTCGCTGGCGCTCAAAGCATCACCGTTAGTATCTTCTTCCGAGAGACCGGAGATGTCGATAGCAGCGGCGAAGGCAGTAGCGGTAGTAGCATTGTTGTCGATGTCAGCAGTGACGGCCAAGTGCAAGACAGTGCCTGCGCTTACGGAGAAGTCATCTGTAAAGTCGATCAACTGGGCAGCGTCTTCTGAAGCTGCAGTTGGGTAAGTAGCGTTACCGAGACTGTCAGCAACGGTGTCGAGCTCAAGAGGACCCATGACCACAGCGCCGGTGTCGACGTTGATGATTTTGATGTCCTTCAAGTTAGCTTCAGAACCAGTGTTGATAAGACCATCGCTGTCGATGGTACCAGCACCAGCTTCGATACCGTCAGTGGCATCACCGTCGCCATCGTCATCACCGTAGACGATGATGTCGAGATCCTTGATGGTCAACTCCTGACTTGAAGTCATGGTGAAGGCCAAAAGGGTCTGATCCTGGCTGTTGGTGCGGATGTCGCCAGTGCTTGGACCGGTCATGGTCAAAGTAAGGTCGCCACCTTGAACTGTGCTCAACGAACAACCGGTCATGGCTGAAGTTGAAGAACAGGTGTCGCCGTCATAAGTACCGGAGGTACCAATGTCAGCAGTCATACCGAAACCATAGTCGCCACCAACGGCTACTACGTCCACGGCGTTGTCAACGTAAACTTTGACCAAATCAGCGTTCTGACCACCGATGGTAGCAGAAACTGAGAAGATGTTGCTACCACCGTCCGCAATAGCGAATGGAGCGCTGCTCATGTCGAAGACGACGACGTCACCGGAAGTATTCACGCCAGCGACGAGTTCAACTGAACCGTCCCAGAGCTTGAAGTTCGAGTGATCGGAAGCGTTGTCGATTTTGAGGGTGAGAGTTTCGACCGAAGCAGCTTCGCTGGCAGCGGCGATTTTGAACTGACCAATCACGGCGTCGACCTGACCCACGGTTGGGTTGGTGATGGTGCCACTCTTGGTAACAGTCACAGTACCTGCGTCAGCACCGGAAATTGAGAAGGAGTTACCCGAGATTGGGAAAGTTCCGCCAATTGAACCAGAAGCAGTTACGCTGGAAGCTGAAGCGATGCCAAAGGACATAACGTCAGCGGCCACAGCGGTGGTGCTGGTGGTGATGCGCAAGGTGAGGGAGCGAGTTGAGTTGGCAGCGATGGCCAAGTTCAAGTTGCTGAAGGTAACCTGACGAGTCGAGGCGTTGACTGAGCGAGCCTCGGTCAAACGGGTGTTGCCTTCGTAAACGTAGGCGTTGCTAACGTCGGAAGTTGAACCTGCACCAGACTGGGTGAAGACGACCGAGTTAAGTGAAGCAGCAGCGCTGCCGGCAGTGGCCTTGAAGGTCAAAACTTCAACGGAGTTGGCACCCTGTGGGAGGGTTGCGCCAGCTGGGGTGGAAGAAGAGAGAGACAAGCTAACTGCACCGGTAACTTCGCTGGCAACAGATTCAGTCTGAGCTGGATCCATCAAACCAGTGATAGCTGTGGTGATGTCGGCGCCAGCAGTGAGGGCGCTGTCGTCGATGCCAGTGCCGTCCATGAAGAAGGCAGCTTGCATGCCGTTGGCTGAGCGACCAGCGCTCGAAACCATGCGCTTTTCGCCGGCAACGTTGATGTAGTAGTTACCACCGTCCATGTACATGGCACCGTCAAAAGCGGTAGCAGTCATGAGGGAAGCACCTACTGTGTAGTCTGCGAAGAAGGCGTCTGGGACGTCTTGAACGTTGGTCTGGGCCCAATCGGAACCAGAGTAGTCTACAGCTACGTCAGCGGATTCAATCCAGTGGATTGCGCCATGGGTTGAAACTGCGTAGACCTTAGGATCGGAAGTGATTTTAACGAACTTGGAACCTGCGCGGTAAACTACGTTGCCGGCCAACTCGAGGTTAGCCAAGCTGCTGTCGCTGATCGTCGTCACGTCGCTGAAGTCGCTGTACCAAGTCATGTAGGTCTTTTCGTTCGGGAAGGTGTAACGCATCCCGTCGTAACCGTAGTAGTAGACAGTGGAGAGTGAACCTTTGATCAGGTCGCCAGCGCTAGCTGCTGCGGCACGGGAAGGTGCTACGAGACCAGCGAGACCAACGGTGAAGGCGATAGTGGCGGCTGCAACGGCAACGGACACTGCGCGTTTTGTGGTGTGCAACAATTGTTGCATAAAAGAAATATGTCTAGAAGTCCTCCGAAGAGGTTAAGAAACAAGAGCAGCGCGACCATGCGGTCTCGACCTTGTGCGTGCTCGGAATGTGAGGGTTGAGGGATTGCCAGAGCAGTCCCTACCCGAGTGACCTGAGGAGCAGATCGCGCGGAGTAGGAGGTCTCTAGTTAGCCTCGGGAAGCGTACTGGCCCCCTCCGTCTCCCCCATAGCTGGGGGAGGGTTTACGATGAGGTTCTCTACTTCGGCGAGCTTGGCTTCGATCTGGATGAGGTTGCTGTCGATAGTGCTGAGTTGGTCGAAGGCGGCGCGGAAAGCACTTTGAGCGAAGAGGTCCATGGCCTCGCTGACACCAGCGTCGGCTTGGTTAATGTTGTAGGTGATGGTTTTGAACTCGTCGCTAGATGGAACCTTGGTATCTGCTAGACGGTCGGCGAGCTTGACGAGGGCGGCTTGGACGACGGTGACACGGTGGAGATCGAAGGTTTGGCGACCACGGAGGTCACCCAACTGTTGCTGGAAGAGCGTGTCCATGTCGCGAGTTGAAGTGCCAGTGCTCGCTTCCTCGTGCGTGTCGACGACGACGGCCACGGCGGTGGTTTGCGCTTCCTTGGTAACACTCTTGGCGTCCGCGACTTCCACGCCGACTGTGGCGTCCTCTTTATTATCCGTAGCAGCGGCGTCGAGAGAGGTATTAAAGGAGGTGATTTTGGCGGCGACAGTGGAGGCGGTTTGTAAGGCGGTGGCGTCACCATTGGCCGCTAGTTGCTGGAGGTCTAGATTGGCAGAGGCGATTTCTTGCTTGAAAGCGTTGACGGCAACTTTGACGTTGGCACTGCGAGCGGGATCGGTCGGGCCGGCGAGCTGTAAGGCGGAGGCTTCGGCTAGGCGGCGGCCAGCGAATTCAGTGTGGAGAACGGCCCTGTCCTGCAAGCTGGCGAGGCGGAGTTGAACTTGTTCCGTGACCAACTTGAGGCCGTAGAGAGGATCGCCGGGAAGACTGTTGCCAGCGGCGTTGACGGTGCCAAGCGAACCGCCGAAGAGGAGGGCAAGGACGGCCGTAGCACCGGCGAAGGACTTGGCGAGGGTTGGGAATTGGGTAGCCTTGATGTAGGCGAAGAAATCTTGAGGAGAATAGGCGGCTGGCGCAACAGTGAGACCGCGGGCACCGATAGCGGATAATAAGGCCGACTCTTGGGTAGCTCTGAACAAAGCCGAACGCGGCGCAAAGCGGGCGTCGTTTTTGAGGCCAGAAAGGCTCTTCAATTGTTCTTCGGCTAAGAACTTCACAGGAGTATTTACAGGCCCCCTCTAGCTCCCCCATAACTGGGGGAGGACCGAACGGGCACAGAGTTAGAGGTTTTGGAAGGCGCGTTTGGCGCGGAAGAGGATGATGCGCACGTTGCCGGAATTGGTGCCAAGTTCGCGGGCGATTTCGGGGATGGACCGCTCCTCTATAAAGTGGAGGCGGATGACCAACTGATAGCGCTCGGGAAGCTGACTGATTTTCTGCAAGATGGCGGCGTAGGCTTCGTTGCTTTCCGTCTCTGCGGCGAGGGCCGTAGAAGAAGGAAGGGCGTTGGCGGCAGCTTCCGTGAGAATGCTCACCTCTTTCCTATCCCGATAGAAGCTAGCGACGAGGTTGCTGGCAATGCGGAAGAAGAAAGCTTGCGGATACTCGACTGGGCTGGCGGTCATGTATTCCCAACCGCGGAGAAAGACTTCGCTCACGGCTTCGTCCACGTCCTCGCGGCGCGGTAACTTGAGGGAGAGATGTCGCTCCAGCGGCACAACGTATTCGCGGTACAGCGATTGGTACGCTGCTGCATCACGAAAGCGAAGGACACGCCAAGCGAGAAATTTTTGTTTGGTGCGTTGCATGTATATAGACGTTAGAAACGGCTAAACGTTACACCTGATATATTGGCGCCACTTTACTCTTGAAATGACAGCAAAGCAAGAGAAATATTTATGTAACAAATGTGTTTGGCTACGCTAGGGTGGACAAATAAATTTTTGATTTTGCTAACGGAAGAGATAAAAGTATTTTTCGGTTTTTGCTAGTGATTGTAGCTGTCAATTGACGTAATGTTTTAGATTGTCTACGCTAGGGTTGACAGACGATGTTGAACGTCGTCCCATCTTACATCGTCTTTGCGAGCGTCAGCGAAGCAATCTAGGTTGTCGCTCGCAACCGTCGTGTCTCCTGTTTCTAGCGGCGCCTCGTCAACCGCACCGACCGGCTCACCTCGTCTGACTCGGGGGTCGGCGCAGGGCCGAGGCTGGCGTCGTCACAAGAGACGCGACAGCTGCTCGCCCCTACAAGGCTCAGGCTCAGTACGAAGTAAGCTACCGACTACCAACTACAATCTACCAACCTTAATACTGCCATATGACTTCCCCACTCGATAACGTGATCCGGTTAACAGTGTCCGAGGCGGCGAGAATGTTTGGTGTGAGTTCGCGGACGATTCGCCGCGCGATTGCGGATAAGCTGGTGACTTACGTCGTCGTCCAAGGCAGGTATAAGATTAACTTTGAGTCGCTGCTCCGCTGGTCCCAGTCGAGTACGACGGTGAGGAACAAACGGGACCGCGAAGGAATTGGTCAGTTTGTGGAAAATTGGCGGATTAAGAATACGTTGTATTCGCCGAACCCGGAGGCGTTTGTAAAAGATAAAGGTGATAGTTTGTAGAAAGTAGAGATTAGAAAGTAGAAACTCACTGAACGATTATTCTACCGTCTACCAACTACATTCTACATACTGAATACTTATGCAAAAATTAGATGAAGAACTCTATCAACTGCTACTAACGCTCCCCCGCTTTCCGTTTTTGAGTTTGGTGAGGCAGGATAAAAAGGCGTTGAACGAGGCTAGGCGGGCGTTTATTAAGAACGGAGTATTGCCGACTTTTAGTTATGCCAGGGCAGCGAGGTTTGATGCTGCGGGGTACCTTGATAAGTTGCAAGAAGTTGAAGCGAAGATTGGCGAGCAAAAGGCGGCTGCTCCCCTGCTAAGTTTGTACTTGAAAAAGTGTGCTGAGTTGCGAGCGAGGGCTGAGATGATCTTGGCGATCCAGACGAAGAACGATAGTGAGGTGACGCGGTTAGCGAAAGTCATTTTTGGAACGCCTGGTTTTACGGCCGAAGAGTTGCTCGCCGAGTATGGCCAGCGGACGGCGCACAAGAGCTTTGTGCATAAGACGAGGGTCGACGGCGAGATGTTTGCTAGGATGACGCGGGCAATGCTCGACCATTATGGTTTGACTGACTGGCGGATCAAGGTATTGAAGAGATTAGCGATTCAGATTGGGCACGGCAAACGCGACCGGACGCCGATGGTGCGGATTCCTCGGAATATGTTGGTGAGCAAGCAACGGGCGATCCGTTTGTTGACGCACGAAATTGAAGTGCATGCCCTCCGCACCGCAAATGGCGCCATGAGTCCACTGCATTTGTTGGAACGTGGTTGCGCTGGCTACATTAAAACGGATGAGGGCTTGGCGATGTATTACCAGGAGGTGATGCTGGCCGACGAGTCGCCGAAGATTGTGCACGCCGGATTTTTGGAAGCGTACACGGTGGCGCTGACCGAGCAGTATGATTTTGCCCAAGTGTTCGCGGAACTATGCAAGGTGACGTCGGCGAAGAAGGCTTGGCGGTTGTGCGTGCGGGCGTATCGCGGCATTACGGCGCCGAATAAAGCTGGCCTCGGCTTTTACCGCGACCATGTTTACCGCAGCGGTTTTATGGCTGTACAGGCGGCGCACCGAGCAGGTGGCATGAAGTTTTTGGGTGAAGTGTTTAGCGGCAACATCAGCGTCGAGGATTTGCCGGTGCTGGCGGAGCTAAAAATACCGGCTGGGAGATTGCCGGATTTGGTGGCGGAGAAAGTGGTGAAAAGTGAGCTGCGGCGGAGCCTCTAGGTTGGTGCGCTGATCGTATTTGGTGGTGATGGTTTAAGAACGACGTTTGCTTTGAGTTTTGGCATCCTCTCTAGCATCTTTAAAGGCTTGTTCGTTGAGAGCGACGCCGCCGGTGTTACGCAGCCACCAGTAGTCCATGATTTTGCCGGAATCCGTGGCGAAATAGCGATGGTCGACGCCGAGGCGTGGAGTAGTTTTGATTTCGCCTTTAATGCCGAGCTCGCGAGACATGGCTTGGACGAGATGAGAGATTTCGAGACAGCTAGGGTCATTCTCCGGGCTTAAGGCATCGGCTAACTGCGAGCCGCCGGAAAGAATACGACCAGCGGTTTTGAGTTCGGTTTGACCTGTTTTCCATTTGCCGCCTTGTTCGCGCTGGATCCAGAGACCGATAGCGAGGAGTTTTTGTGCTTCTTCGTCGACGGGGATGCCGGTGTCCGCGGATTGTAATTCGAGTTTAGCGAGGCCTTTTTTGACGTCGTCGGTATGAATTTTGTCTTGGCAGATTTCAATAACTTTAGCAAAATCACCGGTAGTGATGGCGTCCTTTAAGCCGTCGAGTACGGCAGCGACTTCGCCCTTCCACTGAGCCATAACTTCGGGCGACTCACCACGGATAGTATAGCGGTGTAAACTAACTTCAGTTCCGGGTAAACGGAAATTGACCGAACCTTCGATGGATTGATTAGCGTCTGCTTCTTTGGTGGCGGTTTGACTGGCAACGGCTGCCGATAATTCGGGGCTTTGCTTGAGGATGGCGACGGTCTTGGCGTCGATAGTAGCTTGACGACGAGCAGCCATGTCGACGTTGAATTTGGCGGCGGCTGCAGCCTCGGCATTATTTCGCTCGTCGTCGATAGACATACAATTGACTAAAATAGTGAATGGGTAAAGTATAGACTGGTCTACGTTCAACGTATACGTTGAACGTAGACCACTTATCCACAGAAAAATACTGTTCTCTCTTTGTTGGTGTCGTGCTATATTTTATTAATATGGGTAAGAATAAAATCATAGCTCTTTTCCAAGATAAGCAAATACGTCGGCACTGGGATGCTGAGAAAGAGTTATGGTTCTTTTCTATTATTGATATTATTGAAGCTCTTACTGAAACAGATAGACCTAGAAAATATTGGAACGACCTAAAAACCAAACTGCAACAAGAAGGTAGTCAGTTGTCCGAAAAAATCGGACAACTGAAAATGACAGCAGTAGACGGTAAAAAATATGCAACTGATGTGGCCGATACACAAACAATGCTCCGCTTGATCCAATCAATTCCTTCACCAAAAGCCGAACCACTCAAACTTTGGTTGGCGCAGGTTGGTTATGAACGTTTAGAGGAAACGGCTGATCCGGAACTAGCTATCGAACGAGCCCTCAAGACGTATTTACAAAAAGGCTACAGTCGCGACTGGATAAATCAACGTCTGAAAAGCCTAGAAGTTCGTAAAGCCCTGACTGATGAATGGGAGGCGCGTGGCATGAAGGAGGGTTCGGAGTTTGCTATTTTGACTGATGAAATAACTAAGGCTTGGGCTGGTTTGAGCACCAAGGATTACAAGCAACTCAAAGGTCTGAAAAAGGAAAATCTACGGGATAACATGACCAACCTCGAGCTTGTTTTGAATATGTTGGCCGAGACTGCCACAACCGAAATCTCGAGTAAGAGAAAGCCGAAGGGCCTCGTCGCTAATAAGAAAGTTGCTAAGCAGGGTGGGAGTGTGGCTAAGAATGCTCGACAAGAAATTGAGGCGAAGACTGGACAGAAGATTATTAGTAAAGAGAACGCTAGGACTTTGCAAAAAAAGACGGCGAAGTTACTTTCATAAACAAAACAGCCCGGACGCTGGGTGCGGCCGGGACGTTTTGTTTTTTTACTCGGTGGCCAGGATAGCAGCGGCGGCGAGTTGCGGTTTACTGTAGAGAGCGACCGTTTGGAGAGCGAGGTCGTCCCAGTTGTAATCCTGCTCCACAAAGGTGCGAGCCAAGTGGCCGAGAGAGGCAGCCTTCATGGGATCTGCGGCCAAGTCGACGATTTTCGCGGCCAAGTCGTCCACGTTGCCAGTAGCGAATGGCACACCGTAGTCGGACACGATTTCCAGGTGGGCTGGAATGTCGGACGCGATGACGGCTTTACCGTAACTCATGGCTTCCAGCACGGCGATGGGCAAGCCTTCGCTGGTGCTTGGATTGATGGTAAAGCGTGCGCCAGTGAATAGAGCTTCCAGCGTCTCGCCCTGTTGGTAACCAGTAAAGATGATGGATGGATCGTTGATGGCTTGAACTTTGAGGGATTTTACGTAGTCGTCCGTAAAGGCGGAGTCGCCGACAATGGCCAACTTGAGATCACGCATGACCAATGGATTTAAGACGCGAGCTTTTTGCCAGGCGTCGATAAGCGTGTGAGCTCCCTTGTGTGACACCAAACGAGAAACCATGGCGACGTAATGGTAGGATTGCAAGTTGAAGGGATTCAAGAGCAACGTGTCCGCCGTGGTGCGACGTGGGGTGATGCCGTTTGGAATGTAAGTAGAAGGGAGGCCGTATTCGCTAGCCGTGTACTTTTGGAGGGTGCGGCTGACGACGATGCACTCGTCCGCGAAGGTGAGACAGGCCTTTTCGCCTAGTTTAAGCATGAAACGGGCAACGGCGTTCCACTTGCTGTGCTGACGATCGAGACAGTGGAGGGTGGCGATAACGCGAGCCTTTGGTGCGAGGATTTTTGGAATCCAAGACAAGAGGGATGGGCCGACGCCGTGGAAGTGGTAAATGTCTGGGCGGACCACAAAACAGGCGTGCAAGGTGGCTAGCAAGGTGTGAGAAATGGCGTCCAAGTGCTTAGTATGGATAGAAGGCAAGAGGATGATACGGATGCCGTTGTAGCGGTCGTTACCAGACTTGGCGCTGTACCAATGGCGGCCGTAAGCGACCACAGCAAAGCCTTCGCGGACCAAGCGGGTCGCGAGTTCAGTCACGTGAGTCTCGATACCGCCGTAAGCGCTCGGAACTCCTTTTTGTCCTATCATGGCAATTTGCATAACTGAGTACCTTAGCCCAAAAACGGGCTTCGGTCAATGCAAAAACCGGAAGTTATCCACAGGCAGCGGTGTAAACGGCGAGGACGGTTTTGAGGTGTTTTTGTGGGTTTCCTAGGGCTTTGGCGCGTTTTTTGGTGCCAGTGCTGAGGGTTTTGGCTAGTTTGGGGTTGTCGATGACTAGTGAGAGCTTGGCGGCCAAGTCCCCCGCTTCCGCAGCTTTATAGATGAGGCCGCTGACACCGTCTTCCACAATCTCCGGCAAACCGCCGCGATTGCTGACAATAACTGGCACGCCGCGAGCCATGGCTTCGAGGGCAACGAGGCCGAATGGCTCGTACCAGAGGCTTGGTACGACGCTGACCCGAGCACCGGCGTATTCAGCCCAGAGCGCTGCGCCACTAGCAAAACCAACGAAGGTGACGTTGTTCAGGCCCTTGGCCAAGTTCTTTAAACGAGCTTCGTCGGGACCGGTGCCAACAATACGGAGTTGGGTCTTGGCTAGACGCTTATTTTCCATGGCGGCAATGAGGGTTTCTACACCTTTGTAACGCTCGAGGCGACCGACGAATAAAACGTATCCTTTATCCTTCCGGACGCTGCGCGCGGGAATACTGATGGGCGGATAAGCGACGGTGATGCGCGACTCGTGAATGCCGAGAAGTAAAAGGGCGCGTTTGATAGCAACCGATGGGGCGAGATAGTGATCGATACTGCCGTCGTAGAGTTTGAGGAGGCGATGGAGGCGGAGAATGGCCTCGCTGACGCCGGTCGCGATGTAGGAGCGTTTAGTGAAACGAGTTTTTAGTGTCGTCCAAAAACTTGGGATAGCGAAAGGCAATGGGCGGCTGACGTCCCACAGCGCGTAATCTGCGGAGAGTAAAGCGTAGTCGTGGACGGTCATGACGACGGGCACGCCGCGACGTTTGGCGACCGCGATGACAGACGGCGAAAGATGCGTGTAGATGTTGTGGACGTGGACGACGTCGGGCTCGAAGTCGTGCAGGATGGCGTCCATTTTTTTGGCGGCCTGATGCGACCAGATGGCGCGGGTGAATTGCTTGAAAGCGTTGAAGCCGAAGGTGACGCGTGAGGTGTCGAGATGAGTAATGAAATATTTGCTCCAGGGAGTCGGCAAATTATCCGGGCCCTGCATGGCGAACGGGGCGACCGTGTGACCGGCGTCTTCCAGCAAGCGCATGAGACCGAGCATGTAGCGGCCGGCGCCGTCGCGTTCGTGGAAGTATTTGTGGACTTGGAGAATGCGCATATATGAAAGTTGATGGCTTGTAACTATCGCTCGCGACCAGCAGAGTGGCCCTCTTCCTAGCTGCACCTCGTCAACCGCACCACCCGTCTCACCTCGTCTGACTCGGGCGGTGGCGCAGGGCCGAGGTTGGCGTCGTCAGAGGACCACCCTGCCAGTCGCTCGCTCCTACATGGCCCAGGCTCGTACCGTTGACATCCGAGGAAGACGGGGTCTACCTCGGATGTCGGCTCGTCAAACCACGTTACCGTTGACATCCGATGTCGACCGAGTCGACAACTGATGTCGGCTCGTGATGGTTTCGGCTCTAACGGTGACGAAGGCGGCGAGAATCCAGAGGTACGGGGCGAGGGTGCGGGCTTCGAGGAAGGTGGCGAGGAAGGCGTTGAGGGCGACGGCGAGCATGACGGCGGCGACACCGAGGGCGAGAGCTTTGTCTTCCACGGAGGTGGCCCGACGCCAGAACCGGATGCAGAGGAAAAAGAGCGTGAGGTACATGGCGACGTAAGCCACGAGGCCGAGGGTGCCGGTTTCGCCCCAGAGACTGAACCAGTTGTTGTCGATGTAGCCTTCTGTGCCGTAGACGCCGAAGGGTAACGCAAGATTGTCGTAAACGCGAGTGTCGGCCACAGCGGCGACCGCTCCCCCACCGTAACTAGCTGGCCCGAAGCCGAAGAGAGGTGAGGCTGGGACTACGGTGGTGATGGTTTTAGTAAACCAGAAAACACGACCGAGGCCAAAGTATTCGCCGGTCCAACGTTCCGCCGAGAAAGTTTCGAAGAAGCGATTGGCAAAAGTTTGACCGGGGACGTCGATTAAGGAATTGACGGCGAGACCGGTAACCGCGAGATACACAGCGAGAAGGCCGACGACGATGGCACTGCCGCGAGTAACACGCTGATCACGTTTGGCCCAGATGGCGATGAAGAGAAAGCCGAGGATAAAACCGAACCAAGCGGAACGGGAATATGTGAGGGCCAGGATTGGGAGAGCAATGATGAGCGCTAGCCAGTAGCGACGAGGGATGGTGGCGTCACGATGTTCGTAAAGCCAGGCGACGAGGAGTAGCAGAACTACGGCCATGAAGGTGCCGAGTTGGTCGTAGCGACCCATGGTGCCGAAGACGCGTTGACCAGGATCCCAGAATTCCACCGTGCCAGCGGTGAGTTGTAAGGCGCCGAGTTCACGGTGTTCACTTGGCAGCAAGAAGCTGTCGAGTTGACCGCCGATGATGGCCTGGCCGTAACCGAGGGCTACCTGTAACATGACAATGGCGAGTAACGAGGCAATGGCGATTTTGATGAACTTGGCACTTGGTTGCAGCTGAACGGTGATGAAGTACAAGAGGACGAAACGCAGGATTTGACGGAGGCCGAGGATGGAGGTGACTGGGTCGTGTAAGTTGAGTAAGGTCGTGGCCAGCAAGAGGAAGCAGAAGAAGCCGAAGATGAGATCGATGGGCGTGCGGCGCCATTTTTGGACGCCAGAGATGAGTTTCCAAGCAATGACAGCGACGAGGAGATAGACGATTAGTTCCGAAGAGTAGCGGGCGTAAACGTACAGGTTATCTGGCACCCATTTGAGAATGAATGGTTCAAAGGGGAGGTAAAGCATGAGGCCGTAGAGCGTCCAAGTGGGTCTGACGAAACTGACGAAGATAATAATGAGCGCGGCCATGAGGGCCAGCGTCAACGTGGGTGAGAACCAAACAATGCCAGCCAAGCCGACGAGCAGTAAACCAACTAAACCAAAAACGGCGAAACGTGTTCGCTCTTCCGACAAATGATAAATGTCGCGGAGATTCTGCACACGGTTATTTTACCATAAAAAATGAATCGCGCGCAGACTTCCCAGATGAGGGATGTCTGCGCGCGAAGTTGTGAGTAGTTGGCCGTCGCCGCGTACTCGAGTTCCCCTAGAGGCCAGTGTCAGTGGCCGCGACTTCGTCGATGCTGCCGTCGCAGTTGTCATCGATCCCGTTGACGAGCTCAGCGGCGCCGGGGTAGACGCTGCTGTTGGTGTCGAGGCAGTCGGTGCCGTCGTCGACGTAGATGCGGCCGTGGCTGTCGGCGGCGGGTGCTTCGCACGAGGTCTGGCTGTCGGCGAGGTCGCCGTAGCCGTCGCTGTCGGCGTCGTAGTACCGCGTGGCTCGGCCGATGATGCTGGAATCAGCGTCATCGATCAAGCCGTCGCAGTCGTCGTCGAGGTCGTCGCAGACTTCGCTCGCGCCGGGGTTGATCCCATTGCTTGCGTCGTCGCAGTCCGTTGCATCGCTGACGTAGCCCACGGGCTGGTCACACTGG
>CAYHFQ010000018.1:0-18751 GCA_964355955.1 uncultured Gammaproteobacteria bacterium | reverse complement strand
TGCTCGCAAGCTGCGCGCCCAGCAGGGGCCTCCCTCCGCGTCACCCGCTAAAGGAGCTAGCCTGCCCCTCGCTACTTGGCCTTTCAGGCTCATAACGAAGTAATCTACCGACTACCAACTACAATCTACCAACTTGTTACTTCTTTATGCGTAACTTCCCAGCGCCAATTCATAATGCGACCGCCGCTTTGGGGAGGTTGCCGGGGGTGGGGCCGAAAACGGCGCTGCGGTATACGTTTGCGTTGTTGCGCTTGCCGAAGTACGAGCTGGATAATTTGGCAGCGACGATTGTCGGCCTCAAAAATGTGCAAACGTGCAGTGTGTGTTTTGCGTATACGGAAAGGCCAGTGTGCGAAATTTGTGCCGATAGCTCGCGTGGCGTCGACATGTTATGCGTAGTCAGTGAGTCGCGGGACATTGCGACTATTGAGGCGACGCATGCTTACCGTGGAAAATACTTTGTGCTGGGCGGTGTACTAAACCCGATTGATGGCGCGACGCCGGATACTTTGCGTTGCCACGAGCTGGTGGCGCGATTGACACTACATCCGGAGATTGTCGAGGTCATTCTGGCCTTCAGTCCGGACGTCCACGGTGAAACTACCATTCTCTACTTGGGTAAACAACTAGCCGCCCTCGGCCGACGGACAACCAGGCTGGCGCGAGGCCTGCCGATGGGCGCTGATATTGAGTACGCCGATGAGGTCACATTAGCGTCAGCATTTACAGGCCGTTCAAATACGCAATAAATTCTTGGAGAGCACGTTCTTTGCCGCCGGGAGTAAAGGAGTTGATGAGGGTGAAATCTGGTTGGAGATTAATTTGAGCTCGAACTTTATCTTCGGCGGCACGAGCAGTAATGATAGTAGCGTTAACGAGTGCTGAGTCGCGGTTCTCGGGAATAATTTGTACGATGCTGGTTGGATAGGTACTAGCTCGCATGGCTAAAGCAGAAGTTTCGAGCATAGCCCAAAGA
Organism: uncultured Gammaproteobacteria bacterium; assembly: GCA_964355955.1. Lineage (GTDB taxonomy): Bacteria > Patescibacteriota > Patescibacteriia > UBA9934 > UBA9934 > UBA11707. The sequence goes on along the minus strand of CAYHFQ010000018.1, from coordinate 17,775 downwards.
ACGTGATGACTCGCAATCAAGCGTTCGAGTTCGGCGCGTGGCGTGCCGTAATGATGACCAGCTAATGTAACCGAGGTGAAAAGTTCGCCCTGTTGTTCGAGATCGATAAATTCTGCTTCACTAACAAAATAATAAAAGCGATCATCTTGCGGTTCGCGCCAAGCTCGGGTGGTGACCGATTTCAAGACAGCGAACTTTTCAGGGTGGGCGTCGACCGCAGCCAACGTCAACGTGGTCTTCCCCGCTTGGCTTGGCCCGACTAGCGCAATAACTTGCCCCATAGTATTTCGTGATGAATCTAGCTATACTGTAGCTATGCGCCCAGTTTTACGCAACATCATTTTTGCCGGCTTCGCCACGACGTTTTTAGTTGGGGCACCGTTGTTAGTGCTCTACACCGCCGGCTACCGCTATAATACGATTAATGGTCACATTGTCCGCACTGGTGTTCTCACCGTGTCTTCCCTGCCTCGTGGAGCAACGGTGAATATTCCTAATTACTCGGTGGATAAAAAGACGCCGACAATTTTCAATCGAATAATGCCGGGTAATTATGCTCTGACGTTAAGCCGTGATTCGTATCACGACTGGCAAACTAACGTGACGGTCAGCAGTGGCCTGACGACCGCGCTCGGTGAAGTTTTATTGTTTCATGACCTAGCGCCAACGCTTGTGACCGCCAAGGATTTAACTGACACCGTACCCTCACCTGACGGCACTAAAGTTATTGGCTTGGTTCGTACCGCGAGTGCTGCAGCTGTGTGGTTGATGGATACGAATGGAGCCACGTCGACGATGATTACCGAATACCCAGCTAAACTAAGCGATGCCTTACAATTAGTTTGGCAGAATGACGGCTCGTCGCTAACACTTATAAACAGAACAAGTGGTAAGAGTAATGTCTTTACGGTCAACGGAGTAACGGTCAATGATCCGGTAGACAATGTTTCTAGCCCTATTTTGCTGGTAAAAAATAACCAAGCCGTCGAGCTGCACGATGCCCGTAATGCCAGCCAGCCTTTGATTGGCTTCCTACCTTTGGCTGACTACACTGTCGCTGAGGTGAATAATAATCAAGTGGTAATAACCGGCAGTAATCATAAACTTTACCTGATTGACGTAGCAGCTAAGAACCCTATTCTCTTAGCCGCCGATGGCTCTATTTACGACTTCGCTGCGGCTCGTGGCTTATTCGCCTGGAGCGATGGCATTGAACTCCATACTTTCGACCTAGCTAGTCAACAAGAAACATTTGTGACGCGACAAAGCAAAGCAATTATCAGCGTGGCCTGGCATAATTCTGGCCGGGCTCTGATTGTGAGCACGAATGATGATGTTAGGGCGTTCGAAATTAGTGACCGCAAGATTGTGACTCCCCTGCTAACTGACGCCACTATATTTTCCTTTTGGTTGAACGCGGCTCGCGATACTGGATATTTTTATGGAGAGTATGAAGGAACAAGAGGCGTGTTTACGCTGCCGATAACTAAATAGCTAGTTGAGGAACTGGAAAGTGACGAGCATGATGCCGACATTTTGGTCGTCGGGGTATTGCGTGCTGATGGTAAAAATTTCCTGATTGTGGGCAATGTAATAGTCTTGCTGGCCGCTCGGCAGGGTGAATTTTGTAGCTGGGTAGCCAGCAAAGAGGAACTCGCTCTTAGTTACGCCCGACGTCGAAGTATAACTAGCGGTGATATCTTTGAGGGACAATGAGGTCTCACCAACTGTAAGATATGTCGTGACAGTGAAAGGGTCAGTAAAGGCTAGGCCACCGGGAACGGTTGAAACTTGCCAGTCTTCTGGATAGCCCATGGACCAGACTGAGCCACTAAAAGTTTTCCAGTGTGCTTCGGGCAGCAAGGGCGAGTTAACGACTCTCTCCGCAGCAGTGGAAGCGGCGGAGCGTAAATCTTGATTGCGGTATAAAACAATGAACAATGAAGCCACAAGTGCAGCGGCTAACACCAACATCATGCAGGTTGCAAACGGCGAAACTTGCGGAGGTGTGCGACGCATAAATCCAAGCTAGAGATTGATACTGGTAATATACTCCATTAAGGCCTCAGCGCGCGAACGCATAGCCGGAAGTTTAGTATTATTGAGAGCAGCGAAGGCCGGACGTGGCGCTGGACGCAGGAATTCACTGCCGAGAACGGGAATGCGTGGAGTAGATGATGGCGCAAGCGCGAAGATTTCTTCCGCGAACTGGTACCAATTGACGCCGGGGCCAGCGTTGACGAGGTGGTAAATACCGCTTGGTGCGTTCGTGGTAATCAGGCGCAGGGTATCCGCGGCGACGTCGACGGTGTAGCTTGGCGAGCCGACTTCTTCATTCACGATACGCAGTTCCGGCTTGGTTTTAGCCAGGCCCATGATGAGTTCGACAAAGCTCTGTTTGGCGGCGCCGGAAGTGCCGGCTGGGCCGAAGATTTTGCTCATGCGGCAGAGCAAGTAGCGAGCGCCGGAATCGATGACGAAGCGCTCCCCCGCTGCTTTAGTTTCGCCGTACTTCGAGATTGGATTGGTCGCGTCGTCCTCGTTATAGCCGTCGATCTTGTCGCCAGCGAAAACGTAGTCCGTGCTGTAGTGAACGAGAAGGGCGTCGATGCTTTTAGCGGCGGCGGCTAAGTTCTTAGGGCCGAGCGCGTTGACGGCGTAAGCGATGGGGTAGACAGCGGCGTCCTCGGCTTTGTCGACCAAGTTGTAAGCGGCGGCGTTGATGATTACTTCTGGTTTATGCTCGATAACGAACGAAGAGACCGCGGCCTCGTCGGTGATGTCGAGCTGTTCACGTTCGGTGGCGAGGACGTCATGGCCGGCGGCGGTGAAGACGGCTAGCAGCTGGGAACCGAGGTTGCCGTGGGCGCCTGTAAGTAAAATCTTCATAAAGCCTCCCCTAGCCCCTCCATAGCTGGAGGGGGACGTTAGTTTAAAAAGGTAAATTCAAGTCAGCGAAGGCAGGGGCTACCGCGTCACGGGGAGAGAGTAAGGGTGCAGCGCCGTCGATGAGGGGCCAGGCGACGTTGAAAGCTGGGTCGTTCCAGGCGACGTTGCCATCACCGGCTCTGTCGTAGGTTTCTGTGCATTTGTAGACGACGTCACAATCGGTGAGGGCGTAAAAGCCGTGGGCAATGCCGGGTGGCAGCCAGAGTAACTTCTTGTTCTCAGCTGAGAGTTCGAGACCGAACCATTGTTTGTAGGTTGAAGATTCTTTGCGGAGGTCGACGCCGACGTCGAAAATACGGCCACGACTGCAACGGACAAGCTTGCCCATGGCTTTGGGTGGGAGCTGAAAGTGTAGGCCACGGAGGACGCCTTGGACTGAGGTTGACTGGTTGTCTTGGTTGAAGACGGTGGGCAAGCCGAGGGCGGCGAATTTGTCCGCGTTAAAGGATTCGAAGAAAGCACCACGGTCATCAGCGAGAACGTCGGGCGAAATGATGACGACGTCGTTAAGAGGTGTTTTCAAAATTTCCATAAAGGCCCCCTCTAGCTCCCCCATAGCTGGGGGAGGACTTAAACATTACTTACCGAACTGCTGGGAGTGCCAAGAACGGTAAATGGAACTATCTTTGATGGGTCGCCACCAAGCTTCGTTCTTGCGGTACCATTCTACCATATCACGCAAGCCTTCTTCGAAAGTTTGACGTTGCGTCCAGCCGAGCTCGCGGGTGATTTTACCATGGTCAATAGCGTAGCGTTTGTCCTGGCCGGGGCGGTCGTTGATGTGGACCAACATGGTTTCGCTGAGACCCATGACGCGAATGAGGGTCTTAGCGGTTTCCAGCACCGAGAGTTCCGAGTTGCCGCCCATCATGTAAGTTTCGCCGAGAGTGCCGCGTTCGAGAATAGCCAGGACACCAGCGCCGTGGTCGCGGGCATGAATCCAGTCGCGGACCTGGCTGCCGTCGCCGTGAATGGTGATCGGTTTACTTTCGAGCAAGTTGGTGATGGCGATCGAGAGGAACTTTTCTGGGTACAGGTACGGGCCGTAGTTGTTAGTGCAGTTGCTGATTGTGGCGCGGAGACCGTGGGTGTCGATAGCGGCGCGAACCAAGTGATCCGCGGCGGCTTTGGTGGCGCTGTAAGGGTTGCGTGGTGAGTAGGGCGTGGCTTCAGTGAACTTCGGGTCGTTGGTTTCCAGTGAGCCGAAAACTTCGTCGGTGCTGACCTGGTGAAAGCGCTTGTTATATTTGACGCAGGCGTCGATGAGGCGCTGGGTGCCCAAAATGTTGGTCATGATGAACGGCTCGACGTCCGTAATGCTGCGGTCAACGTGAGTTTCCGCCGCGAAGTTAATGACGGCGTCGACGGTTTGCACCAAGCTGTCGACCAGTTCCTTGTTTGTGATGGAACCGTAACAAAATTTGTAGCGCGGGTGGATTTGGAAATCGAGCGTGGTGGTCAAGTTACCGGCGTAGGTTAAGGCGTCCAAGTTGACGATATCCCAATCAGGGCGCTCGGCCAGCACCGTCCTAATAAAATGCGAGCCAATAAAGCCGCAACCGCCAGTGACAAGTAACTTCATATTAGCCGAACTTTACTGGGCGCCCATCAAAACGTCAATGGCACCAGCGGGAATATGCTTGCGCCATTCGCTATTACCAGCCGCTTTTTTGGCCCGAATGTCGTCGCTTGAAATGCCGGGGACGGGCACGATTTTCTTGGTTTGCACGCCCAAACCTTCAAAGATGGCGCGAATTTCCTCGCGGCCGCTCCAAACGTAAGGCTCGCTGCCACCAGCTTCGTCCAGCACGCGCTTGGCCCAGACCACGTCTTCCCCACCGTCGCGCACAACCACGATGGTAGCGTCCATAATATCCTTGGCGAGCAAGGCAGCGCTAATCATTTCGCGGCGTTGTTCCACGGTGTAAGGAGCGTCCGGCGTCAGTTTGCCCTCGTCGCAGATAACGATGGTGACGTTGCCGCAGGTTTTGATCATGCCTTGGACGACCATGAGGTGGCCTTCGTGAAAGGGTTGAAATTTACCAGGAAAGATGCAGGTGGACATAGGTAAGGATGTTAGGATTGTAGAGTGTAGAGAGTAGAGGGTAGAGAGAATGAGAAAGAAGTCTACAATCTACCTTCTACTTTCTACGCTCTAATAAATTTTCTTCTCAACTGCTCGACTTGCAGAGGCGGGACGTCAATCTTGCTCATGTCGATGACGCCGAGACCCCGCTCGCTACAGTTTACCAGATATCCGATTTCGTAGGGATCGAAGCCCATCAGCGTGGCACCGACCGCGTCGACGGCGACGGCATCGAGGCCGGCGAGTACGAGGTTCATGGCGACTGGCGTACCTTCCACCGGGCCGGCACCTTCCATGGCGAGTAGGCCGTCGATGATGGCAACGTGGCACGGAAGCTCCTGGTAGAGCTGGGCGATGCTGGCGTGGTAGGCGGTCATCCCTTCGTTCTGCAACCAAGGAAAGCGGGCCCAAACTCGACCGTGAGTACCAATGCGCGGCGGCACGAGCCAAGTGCCAAGCGACCAGTTAGTCACAGCGAGGCCGACGCCCAAGTCGCGGTGCGTTTTCATGGGGGCTAGAGAGATACGGAGGTCGCAACCGCTGACCGTTTTGGAACGATGAATTTCTTGCAAGCTGCCGTCAGCGCGCACGGTGTGGCCGACTACTGCCTGGTCGTCGTTGAGGTCGACGAGGGCGACGCGTTGGTAGTCCTCGAGTAAACGGTCGTAACCAAAGTTGGTAAAAGCTGGCTTGGTGCCGTAGTGCGCCGCGTCGCCGATAAAGATCTCGGCCCGCGAATACTGGCGGATCTCATCGATAACTCCGCGGACAGCGTCGACGTGCGTGGCGGCTAGTGGCAATTCGTAATGCTCGAGGTTGACCTTGATGAAAATCTGCTTGGCGGCTTTGACCAAGTCGACAAAGCTCTCGCCCAAACCGTGCACGGCTTCGCGCACAGCCTTGCGCCGGTTGTCGCCCTCCACTAACACTACCTTAGGCATGCTCATAATGACCCTATGGTACCGTGGGGACGGATTTGGGGCAATAAGTTGGACAAGACGCGTGCTTTCCGCTATTTTAAGCGCAGTTTTGCTGCCATGGTGGTGGCTGACTAATGAGGTGAATCATGTCCATGACTGCTCCCCCGACCTTTCGCGATGTTCTGTTCCATCTGCTCGCCTTCTCCTCGGCCGACTTTTCGCAACGACCGTCGAGCGAGTTCCCATGCGGCTTCGGCGCGGCCATGCTGTACGGCCTGGTCTTGCGAGCCATGACGGACGACGGTCAGAACATCCATGACACCACAAAACGCGAACGCCTGCTGGTTGGCGGACGATGGCTCGGTCTGCACGACAAAGAGGCCTGGACCACATTCGACAACAAGCCGACCCGACCGCCCAACAACGGTCGTGAGGTTGTCAGCCTCTTCCGCAAGTGCATCGAGCTCGACCCGCTGCTCCTGGCCTGCTTCGACCCGCTGGCAGTGCACTTCGTCCTGAAGCACGATCCGTTGGTCGGTTCGTTCCGCTGCCTGGTGCCGCTCGCTCTACCGCCGGTATGGCTGCATGACGGTCACAAGCCGTGGGCCAGATTGATCGAAGTCGGCGATGAGATGGGCCAATGGATGCTGACACCGGCATACAGTGGCGAAGAGACTGAGAGGGTGAAGTGGCGCGAGCTGCTGACCGCGATGTTCACCAAGTACGAGCCGAAGGCGGAGGCGACGCCATGAAGAGACGCTTCTGGCGGACGGTCGGGGCGGTGCTGTACTGGCACGTCAGGGGTGTGTGGTGGGAGACGGGCATTGCCGGTTTTGTGGCCTACGCGGTGGTGCTTGGCAACCTTGGCTACTGGGTGGTGGCGGTGGTCGACAGGTGGCCAGGCCGCGGTCTGTACGAGTCGGAGAACATGGCGTTCCTCTCCCCCATGATGCTCCTCGTCGCGCTGCCCCTCGTCGTCGTCCTCAGCTATGACTTCATCCGGCTCTGGTACGGAGTCTGGCGAGGTGAGAATTAGGGACGACACGTACAAACTCAGTCACCGGCGCGTAACGCTGGTGACTGTTTGTTTTGTGTAGGAAAGCTCGACAAATGACGTTCTTCGGGTTACATTCGAGGTGCTTCGTCACCCGTCGGTGATGAGCAACAGGAGAGCCCATGACAACTATCACCTTGACCGAGGTCGAGCTGCCGGCACCGGAGTCGTTCAGAGACGTCTTCATGGACGCCGAACGGGCGACGATTTACGAGCTGGCATACTATGGAAGGTTCGCCTTCTTGATCTGCGCCAAGAGCCTGTCGCTGCCGCTTGGCAACCACTACCATCGCGGAGAGGTGGAGATCAAGAAGCTCGAGCAAGTGCATGTCGTCGCTGGTAACTGGCGCGTCGTCACTCAGCCCGTCGACGAGAATGGTCGCCCGGTAGGCCCCAGGGTCGAGCAACAGGCCCGAGCTGGCCAGACCGTCAGCATTCCAGCCCTGACTTGGCACGCCTTTTATGCCGAGACAGCGGGCGCAATGCTCATGGAGTTCCAGGTCAGAGAAGAAGACTACAGATGTGACATCTACCGTCTCCCCTAGCCACTGGTGCCAAGCGCACTGGTGGCTACTGCTTTTATATTTTGCACAACAAAAAATCCCGAAATGAATCGGGAGTTTCTGGAGCCGTTGATGGGGATTGAACCCATGGCCTCTTCCTTACCAAGGAAGTGCTCTACCACTGAGCTACAACGGCGGCTCGCTTACCGAATAGTCTTCCATTCGGGACTCGTGAAAAAGTAACTCGCCCTCATTCTCGACTATTCGCCGCTCGCCTCGCCTGCGCTAGCGCTTGGCGGGGGCTCGTAACTCGCGCTGACGCGCTCGTGATGATCGTGAGGGCTCGGTGAGTAAACAAGGTACTGAGAACGGGGGTAGAATAGCAAGGCTTTTGACTTGCGTCAATGACAAAATTGGTATAGAATCGGCGGGTAATAGAGTTAGCCAAATAACTACTCCGGGATCGTCTAACGGCAGGACAGCGGCCTTTGAAGCCGTGAACCATGGTTCGAATCCATGTCCCGGAACCACGAAAATACCAGGCTTCGGCCTGGTATTTTCGTGGTTCCCCGGCGGCACGCCGGCCAGCGCTTCAGCGCTGGGGGACATGGATCGCGGCCTCGCGCGGCGAGCTCGCTCGCAACCTGCGTGCCGCTATACATGGTACTCACTCACAAGTTCACTCGCGAGAACGAGGCGCCATACATGTCTTATTCTTCTGAGCTCGCTCGCCACACGCGTGCCGCCATACATGTCGTACATTTTCATTATTTAGTTTTAAAACGAAACGAGTAGGCCCAAGGCGCCTACTCGAAGATCGTCACAGTGGTTTAGCCACAAGATCGCAGCGCCGCGCGAATCCGGCCGATTCGTAGAAGCCGCGTTGGACTTCATCCTCCCAGTTCGTAGCAAGCGCAAGCCGTTTGCACTTACGACCTCGCGCGAACCGTTCAGTGTACGCGTTGAGCGCGGATGCGACCCCGTGTCGACGAGCGGGTGCTCGGACATACAGCTCGCGGACAACGCACTCAAATCCGTTCAGGTGTAGAGCTGGATGAATGTTGAGCGCGATGTATCCAATGAACTGTTGGTCGTCAGCTGCGACGAAGAGGTGGGTATTCACGTCGTCGAGAAGATGGCTCAGCGTCTCGCGCGTCTCCTGCATGAACACGTCCTCGTCCTTAATTCCAACGTGCATGTCCTTTTGCAGGAAGCCATGAGCGAGCCGCAGGTACGCCTCCCCGTAGGAAGGGCGCAACCTGGCGATCACAAATGGCATGACGTCAGTCTCGATCCGAGAGGATGCGTATCCGACCGTCGAGAAGAACGATGGACTGTACATCTCACGAATACGGCAGTACGGCATCCCGGCCACCTCGTACTCCACGATCCGTGAACGCAGTTGAGCCGCCTCCGTATCGAACAGGAAGCGCGTCGCGTATGTTGTAGGAGACGCGGTCGAGACCGAGACGAATCTGCGATACGCCACTCCGGACCGGTCGACCGTTTCACCAAGGAGTGCGCCTCGGAGAATCCGATCATGATGTACGCCGAGCGCAGCGGCTCCAGAGCTATTGAACCGTACTACGCTACAGGCTAGCGGAGTGCCGTCCTCGGCGCGACGAAGACAACTGACACGTGCACCGTCATCGGTCTGGAGAAGCACGTCGAGGTCGAGTGCGCCGAATTGTGCGCGCAATGCCTCCGAGGAGAGCAGTTGCGCATCAGCATCATGTGAGCTGGACATCTGAACCCTCCGGTTGGTTGTGTATTCCCGCTGACCAGAATTGGCTAGCAGGACAGCCTAATTTATATGATTAGTCTGCATCGGTCAAACTTGTATTCTGAACAAAATCAATCCTGAATGTTATCTGGGAAAAAAAATGAAAACTCTAGGGGATAATCTCCCTATTAATTTTGGGATTTTTTGTTTTATGCCCGAGCTGCTCCGTGTTATACTTTGCTCATGAAATCCTCAAATAATATCTCGCGAACCAGCCACGCTTTTAGCCTCCTCGCGTTCGTCCTCATCAGCGAACTCGCTGGCATCATTGGTTCCCTCTTCACCATGTCGGCTATTCCTACTTGGTACGCCGGATTAGTGAAGCCGGCGCTTAATCCTCCGGGTTGGGTGTTTGGGCCGGTGTGGACGTTGTTGTATTTACTGATGGGTGTGGCGGCGTGGTTGGTGTGGCGTGAGGGTTGGGGTAAAATCGAGGTGAAAGTGGCGCTCGGGTTTTTTGCGCTGCAACTAATATTGAACGCGGCTTGGTCGTTAATTTTCTTTGGCGGACATAACCCAGCTGTCGCGCTCTTAGAAATCCTCGCCTTGTGGCTAGCCATACTCGGCACGATCATCGCCTTCGCTAGAGTCTCAAAACCGGCTGCTTGGCTACTAGTCCCCTACTTGCTGTGGGTCAGCTTCGCCACGTACTTGAATTTTGCTATTTGGCTGCTAAACTAGGCTGATATGGCAGAGTTCAATCCATTCGTGTTAGAAAAAGTTGCGGAGGAATGGATCGCTTCCGTGGAAGGAGAAAGTGGTCTCTGGCGTGACACAGCACTCTATCCTCAAATAAAAACCTGGTTCGCTTCCCTGCCCGTGAAGTCAGTATTACTGGATCTCGGTTCAGGCCAAGGTCGATTAGCAACGGAAATTGATGGGTACGATACTTATATTGGCGTCGAGCCATCCCCTTTTCTAGTTAAACGAGCACAGGAACTTTACCCAGCGAGCAATCGTCAATTCGTAATTGGTGATGCCACGGATATCCCATTAGCAGATAACTCGGTCGACGCGCTTATCTGCATCAACGTTTTATTCCATGTTAAAGATCTGTCATCGGCAATTAAAGAAATGGCACGAGTACTTAAGCCAGGCGGGGCATTTTTCATTACTACTGCTAATAATGATGCAATCGAACACTGGAAGTCGTTCTTCGTTAACCCAATAATGGATAATGAAAAAATTATCGGCGAAATCAAAATCCCAATTATTAATCTCTCGGAAGGTACCTTCTATTTTCAACCAAACGAAAAACTATTATCACTTTTGGTCGATTCTGGACTGCATATTACAAATCAGAAACAATCCTATAAACTTAAAGGCCAGTCAATCTTTCTCTTTATCTCCGGTAATAAATCTCAATTAATATGAAACCCGTAACCATCTACTCCACCCCAACTTGCCCATATTGCATCAACGCCAAGAAACTCTTCACCAACTTAAACGTCCCATTTACTGACGTCGACCTGAGCGCTAATCCAACGCTGGCCGAAGAGCTGAGCAATAAGCACAACTGGCGCACTGTGCCCATGATTTTCATCGGTGACGAGTTTGTAGGTGGCTTTGACGACGTGGCAGCGCTGCAGGAGAGAGGTGAGTTGATGGGTAAGTTAAATGGCTAACTGGAAAAATAAGAGCGGCTCGTCTCTCTCTAATAAACGGGGAGGGACGGGCCGCGTACTTATTTACCAACAATTTTGCAAAATGCTCGATTCTAGACCTGACCCTTTTATTGATTTGGTAAAGCAGCAATCTGTTCCTTGAGCTCAGCAATAGTTTTTTTGAGTTCGACCATTTTTAGTTCCCGGCCGACGACGGAGCTGATGAGGGATTCCAACTCGGCGACACGCTTGTTAAGATTGTTCCTGTCTGCTACTTCTTGAAAAGCACGATCGACGGCGGGGGCTAGACGAATGAGCTTGTCCTTCAGAATGTAGTCAGTGGCGCCGCTCTTGAGCGTGGCTACGGCTAGTTCATCACCCATGACGCCACTGACGAAGATGAAGGGAATATTAGGCAGCCTTTCTCGGACAATTTCGAGAGCAGCCAAGCCGTCAAATTGCGGCAAATTGTAGTCAGATAGAATAATATCTGGCTTAAAGGTATTAAGTGCTGAGAGAAAATCTTCACGAGTCTCCACCCGTTGCGACTCGAAGACCAGACCGCCACGACGCAATTCCGCGGTCATGAGCTCGGCGTCAACTGGGACGTCTTCTAGAATTAAAACCCGATGCTGATAATTTTCCATATTTCCTAGGTGTGAAGAGACTTGTTAATAACCAACCAGTAAAGCCCAGCGGCAGAAATAGCATTCACAAAATCCTCAAAGACAATGGGCTTTTGGATGTAACTGTTCACACCCAAAGCATAGCACTCCTTGATATCCTGTGATTCTTGGGACGAGGTCACGACCACAACAGGAATGAATTTTGTTTTTTCGTCGCTTCTAATCTTTCTAAGTACTTCGATACCGCTGACTTTTGGCAGTTTTAAATCTAAGAAAATAACTTTTGGTGGAACAGCGATATCGCGAGTGGAATAACGACCGGTGGCGAAAATGAATTCGAGAGCCTCCTCACCGTCCGAGACGACAAAAACGTTGTTGGCGAGGTTATTTTTTTTGAGCGCGCGCAAGGCTAGTTCGGCGTCGTTTTGATCGTCTTCGACTAACAGGACATCGCAGCTCTTAATGTCTGTCATAATGACTTAATAAGACTTAAATTATTACCTTATATGATAAAGGGTAAGCTCCTAATTAGCAATGTCACGGTTAGGAAGAGAGAAATAGAAGGTGGCGCCTTGATTCACTGCACCTTCAGCCCAAACCTTGCCGCCATGCTTCTTAATGATGCGGTCGACAATGGATAGTCCGATACCAGTACCTTCAAAATCTTTGGTACTATGCAAGCGCTGGAAGACAATAAATAATTTGCCAACGTATTGCATATCGAAACCTACGCCATTATCTTGTACATAGTAAACCGTGTCACCATTCTTCTTTTTACTACTAACGCTAATTTTAGCCACGTCTTTTTTGTTGGTGAATTTTACGGCGTTAGATAGTAAATTAATCCAAACCTGACGCATCAAGGCAACGTCGACACGAGCTATAGGTAAGACGTCACAGGTGAACTGAATGTTCCGTTCAGGGTGCGCTGCTTTTAGTTCAGTGAAAACTGCCTTCACCAGAGCTGTCATGTCGAGAGCCACTGTTTTTATAGGCTGACGTCCGAGGCGAGAAAATGAAAGCAAATCATCAATTAGTGCACCCATGTGTTGAGTACTGGTACGAATGGTGGAGATAACACGCTTACCATCGTCGTCAAATTTAGTTGCATAATCTTCTTCCAAAATCTTGGAAAAACCATCAATGGAACGGAGTGGTGCGCGCAGGTCGTGGGAAACAGAATAAGCAAATGACTCTAAATCTTTCATGGAAATAGCTAGCTGTTCTGTTCGTTCAGCAACTTTTTTTTCTAAATCTTCGTGAGAATCCTGGATGGCGTCCACCATAGAATTAAAAGAAGTTGCCAGCTCACCAATCTCGTCCTCCCGCTGTAGGCTAGCTCGAGTGGTGAGACTGCCGGCCTGTACCTGCTTGGCGATAGCTACTAAACTAATGATTGGTGTAGTTAGGGAATGAACAAAGAAAAGTATGACCATTACGATTATCAAAATAAAGATGAAAGCAAAAACGAGAGTCAGATCACGAAGAGTGTTAACTGGCTGAAGGGCCTCATCGGTATCAATTTTAACAAGTACTCCTAGGCCCAGATCGGCAACATATTTGGTGACAGCGACTACGTGTTTACCTCGATAATCAATACCGTCAGCGTAAAATCCATTACTGCCGGCCAAAGCCCCAATCATTAACTCTGACGGACCATTAGCGTCTTGCTCGAAGCGACGATTTGTTAAGTAAATTATTGAACTATCCTGACCACGTCTAGCGACATTAATTTCTCCTGTTTGATCAAAACCGGAGTATTCGTAATTAATACTGGTCAGAGAACTGGGGTCATGAATGCGAGCTATCTCTAAGTCCGCTAGAGCGTCTAGCCTACTTTGAGTGTCTTGAATAAGAGCATGACGAGCTAAATTAAAATTTAAATACGATAAAATAACCAACGGGAACAAGGAAGTAAGAAAAAAAACGAGAATAAATTTAGATCTGATTCTCATATTCTATGAGTTATTTTTGAAGTTTGGCAATGATTTTCTTAATGTATTGGAGCTAAGAGCTATCATGAAATACCCTGCCCCCTGCAAGATGACAAAAAGATAAATGACAAAAAATATCGTACCAAGACCAATACCGGCTAAGCGCGAACTACCCAACGAAAGAAGCGCCTGAATAATAATTGAAGAAAAAATTATAAACCACAGTCCGTAGAGTAAGTGAGAAATACCTTTTAACAGACTCGTGCGAGTAATATATGGCACCAAATCACTGATAGTGAAAGCAGCGAAAAAACCCAGCCACCAAGTAATTATAATGGGAATTATAATGGTTATGACAGTTACAACATCTGGGAGATAATAGGTCGCTGGAATAAGAGGATTAGATGTAAATTGCCGAGTCGGGTTGGTGTAAATTAGAAAAATATAAAAACTAGAGATGCCGAGTACAATGAGAGTATTAAGCAGGTAACTAGCTCGCCCGTGTGCTGTCAGTTTTTGTGAAAGAAGAAGTTTACGAACGCCCCGATATATGATGAAAAAACCGATTAGGGACGGTATTACGTAAAGATAATTGATAACTATGGTAAAAAATGGGATGAGCTCTGTATTAAGTGCGAGATATATTTTAGCGCTACTACTGATCGTGACTAAAATAGAGCCGGCAACCACCCATAATAAACCTCTTCTAATAGAACTCAAAAGTTCTAACATTACTACATCCTCCGCTTTAGCTTCGTTGACGTAGCGCTGCAGCGTCAACAGACCGTAAGCAGCAAAAATCCAGGAAATAATATATGGCAAAGCGATAGCTGACCTCAGGAACCCTAGAAGACCTTGATCAAGATCAAATACATTATGAGATGTTGGTGCTAAAAGCATGAGCAGCAAGTAGATCAGCCCAGAGCCTATGGCAATTCCAAAATATAAAAAGTAATACCCTACAGCCTGTCTCTGACTAGCATTTGCCATATATTTGCGGGATATATGTTGACTGCTTAGATTATAACATAAGGGCTAATTCTAGCCATTCTTTTTCTTGTCCCGTAATTCTTTAATGCGTTCCTCGAACTCGGCAATCTTAGCGTTCTCGGGGTTGACCTCGCGGAGATGATCGAGAGTCGTGGTGGCTTCGTGGACGTCACCGGTCAAGATGGCGGTGTCGAGGTAAAAGTCGATGTACTTAGGATTATTGGGGCTGATGTCGAGAGCTAGTTTGTAAGAAGTGAGGGCTTCGTCCAGCTTGCCTTCAGCTTCAGCGACCTCACCGAGAGAGGCGCAAACGCTGGCGTCTTTAGGCGATAGACGGAGCAGAAAGTTAAATGTTTCGCGAGCGCCTGGATAATCCTTGTTGAGTAAGTAAAGGCGGCCCAAATGTTCGTAAGCAGGAATGTTTTTAGGGTCATGGCTGACGACTTCGATCAGCTTCTTTTCCGCGGCGTCGTAGTGGCCTTCGTCAATGAGAGTTTCCGATTCGCGAATAAGGCCGCGCAAAATTTCGGGATTATGAGCAACGGTGATACCACTCTTTTGACGGTCGGCGTAACGGCGTTCAATGGCGGTGAGTTTGCCGGCCACACGACGGAAGCTATCTTGGATTTTGCCGCCGAGTGGCTTCAGAACATCGCGCTGTAAACCAGCCAAACGCTCGCCACCCAAACGCTCGACGCGTTGCTTGAGAATGGCGTACTTGAGCTCTTTGGTTTTTGCTTCCTTACTTGAACCCGGGTCCACCACGCGAATTTGTGGCAACTTACGAACGGCCAACCAGCCGATCATGATGATTGAAAGGGCGATGACGACAATGAGGATTATTTCGAAGATCATACTTTAGCAGCTGTCATTACTTCGGTACCGGCTTTGATGATGGCGCTGAATTCGTGGATTTTAAGGCTAGCACCGCCAACCAACACTCCGTCGACTTCCCGCTCGCGCAAGATGGCGAGCGCATTCTCGGCGTTGACTGAGCCGCCGTAGAGCACAGCGACGTTGTCGATGGTGAAGCCGAGGCTGACGAGCAGGCGACGGATGAGGCTGTGAGCCTCAATTATTTGCGCGGTGGTAGCTGGTGAGGCGGCACCGATGGCCCAAACTGGTTCGTAGGCAATGATGCACGGAGTTTTGCGGGGGAATTTGACGTCAGTTAAGGCACTGGTGATTTGACGAGTGATAACCGCATTAGTCTGATCCGCAGCTCGCTCGCCAGCAGTTTCGCCAACGCAGATAATGGGAGTGAGACCAGCCGCGAGAGCTTCGATTATTTTGGCGTGTACTTGAGCTTCCGTCTCCCCCGCTGCTCGACGTTCGGAGTGACCGATGAGCGTGTAGATGCAGCCAACGTCAACCAATTGGGCGGCAGCAACCTCGCCAGTATGAGCACCGAGGCCAGTTGAAGCAACATTTTGCGCGCCGAGGTTAAGCGGCGTTTTCTTGATGAGTTTCTGGACGTCGGGCAAGGCGGTAAAGGTTGGGCAGAGAATTATCTCGGGCAGTACGTCATCGAGACTCAAACCATGCAAAACTCCCTTGACGAGAGCAATCGTCTCGCGAGTAGAGAGCTGCATTTTGTAGTTGCCGACGACGTATTTCATATTTTAGACTTTGATATGTTGGAGCACAGCAGCGTCAGTTTTGAAAGGGCCAACAACACCTACTGAGAGGCGCGACATGACGAGAATCTCCTTAGCAACGCGAGCAATGTCCGCGGCAGTGACGGCACGGAGTTCCGCGATTTTTTGGTCGAGAGTTTTGACGTTACCAAAGAATAATTCCTGACGCGCGAAGAACTCAGCCTTAGCGGATGAATCTTCCAGGGCCAACTTCATGACACCTTCGGCGTGATCCTTGGCCTTTTTGAGCTCATCGGTGGTGACACCCTTGGCCGCCATCTTTTTAATTTCCTTGATGATGACGTCACAAGCTAGGCCGATGCGCTTGGCGTCGAGGCCGGCGCGGACCACAAAAGTACCGACTTCATCGTAGGAATCCACCATACTACGAACATCGTAACAGAGGCCACGCTTTTCGCGGACTTCCAAGAACAAGCGGGAGGACATGGTGCCACCCAGAATGCTCGATAACAAGCGAATGGCTGGCTGGTCAGCATGATTGCGACCGACGGTAGGAAAGCCGAGGGCAAGTTGAATTTGCTCGACGGCTTTGACCTGACGGTTAACGCGTGGCGTGGCCCGAGGTTTGGTGAGCTCGAAGGCTGGGCCGGCAGCGGGGATTTTCTTGTCTTTAGCTTTGCCGAATGTTTTTTCGAGTTGAGCCATGGCATCGGCAGGAATTTTGCCGGAGATAACGATAACCGTGTTGCTTGGCACGTAGTACTGTTCCTTGTAAGCAATCAGGTCCGCGCGCTTCATGGCCATCATCGTCTTGGCAGTGCCAGCAATGTTCTTGCCGAGTGTGTGGCCAGCGAAGAGCGCGTCTTCCAGTAAATCTTCAACGTGCATGCGAGGATTCTCTTCGTACATCTTGATCTCTTCGATGATGACCTGGCGCTCCTTCTTCATTTCCTTGGGATCGAAGAGTGAGTTGAGCAACATGTCGCTCAGAACGTCCATGGCGATGCCAGCCTTACTGCCGTCGATTTTGATGTAGTAGCCAGTCAGATCCTTGCCAGTGTAGGCGTTGTATTCGGCGCCGTATTGATCGATGAGCTGGGTGAGTTCGAGGGTGGAAGGACGCTTTTTGGTGCCTTTGAACATGAGGTGCTCCAAGAAGTGCGAACCGCCCCAAACTTTAGCGTTCTCGTTCCGTGAGCCGACTTTGTACAGCACTAAAATGGTCATGGCCTCCGTCCCAGCCATCGGAACTAAGTGGACGCGAGTACCGTTTTTGAGTTTGGTGACTTCTGTTTCCGAAACTACCAATTCTGACATAATGCAATTACGACAATTTTTGTTTAAAGTAATTCTCAAGATCGGCGAGCGCGATGCGTTCCTGAACCATGGTGTCGCGATCACGCACGGTCACGGCTTGGTCGTTCAGCGTCTCGAAGTCGACGGTGACGCAATATGGTGTGCCGATTTCGTCCTGACGGCGATAGCGCTTGCCGACATTGCCATTGTCATCAAACATCATTGGATAAATCTCCTCATTCAGCATAGCAAAAATTTCCTTCGCTTTACTAACCAAAGCTGGCTTATTTTTCAATAATGGGAAAACTGCAACTTTGATTGGCGCAATACTTGGCTTAAGCTTCAGATAAGCTCTGGTCTCATCACCCATAATATCTTCCGTATAAGCATCACAAAGAATGGCAAAAAATAGTCTACCGACTCCGCCAGAAG
>CAYHFQ010000017.1:0-20281 GCA_964355955.1 uncultured Gammaproteobacteria bacterium | reverse complement strand
CAAGCATTTCTCGGGTCGGCCATCGCGTCGTCACAGGAGACACGACAGTCGCTCGCTCCTACGAGGCTCTGGCTCGTGCAAGTTCTAGTAAAGGGAATTGATGAGAGCGACGGCGAAGAAGCCGACAGCAATAATGACAGTAGCACCATGCAAGCGCTTCTCAATACCACGGCGGGTGCGGTAAACGTTGCCGTCGCCACCAAAGGCTGCGCCGAGGCCAGAGCCACGAGCTTGTAAAAGAATGCCGGCAATGAGTAAGGCGGCGAGGACGATTTCGATGATATTCAAGACCATAATGCAAGCAAGATACCAGAAATGCACAGGTAGGGCAAGCTCGGGCGACAAATTGTGCTATAATTGGGAGTAATAAACTATGGAAGATCAATTTCCGCCAGAACCAGCTAATTTGCTAGCTAAAAAGTCATTCCCGTGGGTGGGGACGATAATTTTCGTAATTGTGCTAGCGATGATTGGGGCCTTTTCCTGGAAGGTCTACCATTACTATCGGGGTATTCAGGACGGCACGTTGAATGTGGACCAGGTTTTTGCTTCCACTAGGCCGAGCACGGAGGCGGCAGTAGCGGCTTTGGCGGCTCAGGCGAAGGGTAGCGGTTCCTTGGCGACGAATGACGACCCTATGCTTGGGAGCGCGACTGCAGCTTTGACGATTGTGGAGTTTGGCGACTTTGGTTGTCCGTTCACTAAGAGTGAGAGTTATGTGATGCACGCCTTGGCGATAAAGTTCCCCAAACAGATCAGGTTTATTTACCGCGACTTTCCATTGGAAGAGTTGCATCCAGGGTCGACCTTGGCGGCAGATGCTGGGTATTGCGCTCACCAGCAGGGTAAGTTTTGGGAGTATAGCGAGCAGGTTTATTCACGGGGAGATTTGACGGAAGCTGGGATAGCGTCAATCGCGCAGGATATTGGCCTTGATTTACCGGCGTTGGCTGATTGTTTAGCGGATCCAGCAACGGATGAAGAAGTACAGGGAGATTTGGCTGATGGGTATGCGGCCAAGGTGGTTGGTACGCCAACTTTCTTTATTAATGGTGAGAGGATTGAGGGAGCAATTCCGTTTGATATTTTTGTGCAGATTGTTCAAGCTTTTAACCCGTAGTTTATGCGTCGATTAGGATTGTTGGTGGGAATATTGGGGTTATTGTTGCTCGGCGGATGGCCACAGTTGACGCAAGCAGCAAGTAGCACTTCTTGTGCATGTTTTTGTGGTACGGCTGAGGCTGGGGCAAAATATAAGAGTATGGTGGACCAGCAGTCTGATTGTCAGGCTAAGTGTACGGCGAATGAGACATATATTGGTTGTTTTGATAACTCAAATAATTATCCAGCTAAGAGTGATTTGTGTTGGACGCAGGCACAGTGTGAGGAAGTAACGGGACAGGTTTGGGACGATAAAGTGCCGAATTGTTCTGACGATCAACCTGGTAATATTCACATGGGATATTGTTATTCGGCGCCGCCAACTATCAATGTAATGACGGTGATTGGGGGCAAAACCCAGTTCAACACGATTGGTGACTATATCAGTGCGATTTACCAGATGTTGATTCCGTTTATGTCGGTGGTGGCGGTGGTCATGATAATGATTGGTGGTTTGCAGTATACGTTGGCTCGCGGTAATCCTAAGGCCATTACGCAGGCGAAGGAGAGGATTACTAAAGCGGTAATCGGCTTCGTGCTTTTGCTTTGTGCTTATGCTTTGGCTAACTTACTCGATCCGAGCTTGACGCATTTGCGTTTATTGCGGATCCCGATGGTCAAGGAGGTGGTTTTGCTCGATCCTAATAGTACCTGTGAGTATCTCAATTCTGTTGGCTATGAGATTGACGGTCCGGCAAAATTTGGTGCTAAGGCTTGTGGAACGACTGGTCATATTACTGGGACCGATAAAGTGAAGGAGAATGTAATTGCTGGAGCGTGGAAGAATGGGGATCCGTGTCAGTATTCGCAGTGTATGGATGGCGGGGCTTGTACGGCTGGCACGACGTTTACTGGTACTTATGGATATGGTGCAGATTCTACGGTGGAGCAAGTAGCTAGTTTTACTTGTCAAAAATGCAAGGAAATGGTTGGTACAGCTGCTTCAACTACGGCTTGTGCAAGTCATCAAGCAGCTGGTTCTGAACCATTGACAACAGCTGATGGGACAGTAATAAACGGTAAAAATTTCTACTGCGAATATATTTCTGGTGCAGAGGTAACGATTGACGGAACTCCTTTTGCCGCTACAGACTCAGCTTGCTTTGATATTAGCTTGGATTCGAGTAATGGAGAAGTCGATTGCACAAGTATTAGGTCCGTTTCAGATACCGGTGGAAGCTGTGTGTCTTATAATTTATTGCAATTTAACTGGCCGAAGGAAAGTTCACTTGGTGGCAGTCCGGTGTCGAAGGCGATAACTTTAGCAAAAGGTTACATGGTACCAGAATTGGCTGCGGCTTTTAAAGACGTTTGTAGCAGTGATCCGTGCCATTTAGCGCGTGAGGATGGTGGAGTTAGTGGTTGTTTGCCGCTTGAGACGAGCAGTGGAATTTCTTGTATTGGTAAGACTGATACAGGAGCCACTTCCACAACTACGACAACGGTAGAATCTGGCGGCTTGCCTGTACCGACGATTGCTGGGTATTGCTGGGCCAGGCGAGCTGGTGTGAAGGTGAACTGTAATACTGGAGCGTTGATCCCATAGAACAAAATAAAATAATAAAAAAACCGGACTGAGCGTTGGCTCGGTCCGATTTTTTTGTTGGGGGAAGATTTTAGGCTTGAACTGGCTTGGCCTTGCGAGTGACGACCTCCTTGAGGCGGCGACCGAAGTCCTTAACGAAGGACAGCTTGGCGCGGCGGACACGCATTTGCTTGAGGACTTCTACCTTGGTCACGTTTGGTGAGCTGATTGGGTAGATCTTCTCGACGCCGAAGCCATCGGTGACTTTGCGAACGCGGAAGTTGCGGCTAGCGCCGGCACCACGAATGCCCATTACGAGGCCTTCGAAAATCTGGACGCGGTTACGCTTTTCGCCTTTAGCGTTAGTATCCTCAATCTTTTCGTGGACACGGACGACCATACCAGGTTTGATTTCTGGGATAGTGATAGGTGCGACGATTGGAGCTGCTGCTGTTTCTGTAGCTTCGGTCATAATATATGGTAATAACTGGCAAGATAATAGCGGAAAGGGGGATTATGGTCAAGCTTTAGGCCTTTGGTAGAGCCTCTAAAATGAGAGAAACCACCTGATTTGCAGGGGTTTTGGTGGTGTCGATGACCAAGTCGTAGTTGCTGCGATCGAGGTAATCGAGGTTATACCATTTCTGGTAACGGGCGCTGTCGCTAGCTAAACGAGTCTCGATAGCGGTTTTGGCTTCTGCCTCCGAGGTGTAGTTAGCCTCATCCTGGCGGTTGGCAGCTTCGGCTTGTCTGGCGTGGAAAATGCGGCGGGCGGCTTCATCAAGGTCGACGTCGAGAAATACTTTGAAGCTTTGAGGGATGAAGTGCCAGGAGAGGCGGCCGTCGATAATGAAGTTATCTTCGCTCTGACCAAGTTTAGTTTGGAAGGTATCGGCTGCTTGGTCGGTTTCGATGGTATTGAGACCGAGGGAGTTGAACTCGTCGATAGTGAGGCCACGGTCCATGGCCATTTTACCGCGCATGTCACCCATGGAATACTTTTTGAGGCCGAGTTGTTCAGCTAAAAGATTTTTGACAGTTGATTTTCCAGAACCGGGCAAGCCAGCTAGAGAGATGATCATAAACGATGATTAGTGCTTGCGGCCGCTAGCGCGCATTTTTTCTAGGAGAACTTCGAGTTCGGCGGGGATAGGGGCAGTAAAAGTTTGTTGACCGCCGCTTGGGAGTTCGATGGTGAGTTCGCGAGCGTGGAGGAAAAGGCGGCCGAGGTCGATTTGCTTTTGACCTTTTTGGACGTAGAGCTTGTCGCCGACAACAGGATGCTCGAGGGCAAAGAAGTGGGCGCGAATCTGGTGGGTGCGGCCGGTTTCGATGACGACGTCGAGTAAGGTGGCGTGACCATTAAGACGTTCTATCACGTCAAAGTGGGTGATAGCCTCCTTACCTTCCTGTGAAGTTGGGCGAGCGGCCATGCGACCTAAAGTGGCAGAACGGGCAATAGGGAAGGTGATGGTGCCGTGGTCGTCGACGATATTACCGAGGACGAGGACAGTATAATGTTTGGTGGTCAAACGTTCGGCGAACTGCTTTTTGAGGAAGAGGAAAGCGTCGCGGGTTTTGCCGGACACGACAATGCCAGAAGCGTCGCGGTCTAAACGGTGGGCCAAACCAGCACGAGCAGCGTCGTCGCCCGCGTGTTCCATGGTTGGACAGTAGATTTTGAGGGCGTCGGCCAGGGTGTATTCGTGGCTGCCAGGGGCAGGGTGGGAGAGGACGCCAGCGGCTTTGTTGACCACGATGATGTCGTCGTTTTCGAAGATAATGTCGAGAACGGGCATGGAGCCTTCAGGAATTGGGCCGATAGTAAAGAAATCGGGATCGTAGGTGACGACATTTTTTAGGGAGACGCTGCTGTTGGGGGTGGTTGTAGCCCCATCAACTAAAATAGCCTTAGTAGCAATCGCTTTTTGCAGCTGATTGCGGCTATATGGGAGGAGGCCGACTAGGGTAATATCTAGGCGGGCTGGGACTTCATTTGTAAGTTCGACGCTAAGCATAGGCCAGAGTATGGCATAAGTTGTGAAAAACCGCCAGTTTAGGTATCATTTCAGAGCCTTTAATGGGTGACGTTCCTGATTGCGACTAGTTTCGATGAACGACAAATCGATCTTTCGAGGCGCACTGCGAGCTGTGCGGTGAGGAAGTCGGTGCAGGCGTGAGTTGAAAATAGACCAAGCAGGGACGGCAGCAGCATAGGCCTGTAGCTCAGTGGTTAGAGCAGCGAGCTTATACCTCGCCGGTCGATGGTTCGAACCCATCCAGGCCTAAGTCGGACTCATTCAGTTGGCCTATTTTGGGCTTGCCACGTTGTCGACTCGTTCGACGGACGGAGACTAGTCCGTCTCACGAGCTCTCCTAGTGGCGCACCCAAACTAGACTCAACTGACTGAGTCCTTAGGCTCGTAAAGTGAATAAAGTATGTTTTTTGTAACCATTATTCTGGTTGTGCTAGCAATTGTTATGTACGTCTGGGGGGTGAGGGCGCATTCGCATGACCAGAAGAATGTTGCGTTGTGCTTGATTTTGGCAGCAATTGGGACGGGGGTCATTGAATACCTGGCGTCGGGATTACTCTACTAATATGCCTGGTGAAATTGCACAATTAACCTGGGTTTTGGCGCTAGTTTGGTTCATTTTGTTTTGGATTATTGGCGGCGTGTTGTTTGCGGTGGTGGCGTTAACGAGGTTTTTGCGGATCAAAAAGGCCCAGTTTAGCTGCCTGTTTACCTTGGCTAGTGCGGCGGCGGCATATGGCGCAGCGACGACCGGTTTGATAATGAGCGAGGGCAAAGCGGTGCTGTGTTTGGGTAGTGCAGAGGGGCCGATTAACGTGGCAAAAGCGATTTTTGGTTGCTCGGCCCGGGACATCTTTTTGTCGGCTGGTATTTGGTTCGCGCTCCTTATCATGCTGTCTATTCTCTTCATGTTGTTGTCGCAACGGGAGGGCAAGCCGTTGACACCGGGGCGTTAAAAAGTTATCCTTTCGCTGGTTACAAAGTCCCAAATGATTTGGGCGGTTAGCTCAGTTGGTTAGAGCGTCACATTGACATTGTGAAGGTCGATGGTTCGAATCCATTACCGCCCACCAAAAAATCCTCTACTCCGGTAGGGGATTTTTTGTTACACTGGCGAATATGAAAATGTATTCGAAGGAATCATGGATGAGTCCAAAATTAACCACTCATAACTCGGCGATAGCTGGCGGTGGTGTGTTTGCTCGGGAAGATATTACTGAAGGTGAGGTATTGGTGCGCTGGGGTGGTGGGTTGTATAGCACGGCGCAGATTAACAATGGTGAAACAAATGACCAGACGGCTTGTCAGATAGGTGAGGATTTATATATTGCGGACCCGCCGGGCACAGAATTAAAAGATTCGGATCTAATGAATCATTCGTGCGAACCAAATGCTTGGATGGCGGATGAGGTGACGATTATTGCTAAACGAGATATTGTGGTAGGCGAGGAAGTGACGGCGGATTATGTCTTGTGGGTAGCGGATCCTGGTTATGTGACGATTGCGGAGTGTAGATGTGGGTCGACGTTGTGTCGAGGGAGGATTACAGGTGATGATTGGCGGATTGCTGAACTGCAAGAGCGTTATAAGGGGCATTGGCCACCGTATCTGCAGTACAGGATAAATAAAAAATCTCTGGTTTAGGCCAGAGATTTTATATTTTACTAATGTGTAGCTGGAGGAAGGATAAAGCGTCGTCGCGGTTTTGCAGCTTGCCGGCGAGTTGGCTGTCGCGGACTTTTTTCATGAGGTCGCGGTAGAAGGGGCCGGGGGTGACGCCGAGGATGGAAAGATCGCGGCCGCGGATGAGTTTGGGGAGGAGAGCGGTTTTGGCATGGAGAGCGTCCAAGAGGCGGCGGGCGACGTGGAGGCGTTCGCGAGCGATGTGGTGGCTACCGTCGTGTAAGAACTTGGCGTGCATGAGGGCTAGGAGATTGCGGCCGCGCTCGGAGGCGAAGTGCTTTTCGAAGGCCGAGGGGCTCATGCTGGCTGGGTCGTGGGTATGGAAATGGTCGAGGTTGGCGAGCAACCAAGATACGTCTTTGGTTAAATGACCGAGGTGGAATTTTTTCAGGAAGTCGGCCGCGAGTTTGGAATTACGTTCGTGGTACATGAAGAGCGCGGCGACGATAGCAGCGGCGCTAATGGTGGCTAGTTTGAAGTGACCGAGGGTGTCTTTGTGGGTGAGGGTGTCGAGGGCAGCTTCGCCTTGAGCCCAAGCGCCATGAGAGAGTTCGGGGGCGACAAGGTGACCAAAGCCACTGTCTCCGATGAGAGAACTGCCGTAGGTTGGGTGATGGAGAAGGGTGTCGAGGAAACTGCTGCCAATGACTTGACGAGGGTGGGTGAATTCCGCTTTGCCGGCGTCGTTGCGGGAGATTTTATTCAAGCGAGGGAGGGAACATTGCAAAGCGTGCCAAGTTTCCGCGGCGATGTGCAGGCCATGACTGGCGGCGAGGCGGAGAGTGCGGAGCATGCGGAGAGGATCTTCAGCGAAGGTACGGAGTGGATAACCCGGAACGCGAATGACGCCGGCGTGGAGGTCGGCGAGGCCATTTTGGTTGTCGGCAAGACTTTCTTCGCGGAGGCTGTAGAGTGGGGCGTCGAAAGTGAAGTCAGTAGGTGGCAGGTGGTTGACGAGGATGTAGAGATTCTCGTGAGGGGCAGATTTTGGCCGGTAGGTCATGGCGTGTTCGCCGCCTTCGAGGTCGAGATTGCCGGTTGGGGTGAGGGCCTGACGGATATTTTTGGGGCTGAGGCCGGTCACGGTGATGCTCGGGTGAGCAGGAACGTGGCCCATGAGAACGTCGCGCAAGCTTGAGCCGGCGAGTAAAATATCGCTCCGTTTATTTTCCTCTAATAGGTTATTCGCCCAAGAAAAACGGGGGTCGCGGAGCAAAAAGTCGCGCGCGCGATTGCTCGGCGAGTAGGACTGATTGGCATAACGCAAAAGCAGGTCGGAATCCATACCAGTATTATAGCACAATTTTTGACTACAGTTTTTCCATCACAGCTTTGACGAGCGGTACGATTTCTTTGCGCATGATGATGCCTTGACGTAGAGCGTGGTTATTTTCGAAATCGATGCTGAGGCCAGCGTGAAGGATGGTTTGAGCTTGTGCGTCGGAGGTAATGAAATGGTTGATCTTGGCTTCGATGTCGAGGATGGAGAGGAAGATGAGGTTAAGGTTGTTTTGAGCTTGGAGTTGGTTGAGAATTTTTAGTATTTCATTTTGGCGGTCGTGAACTAAAGCTTCCGATCCGACCATTTCTAACTGAACAACACCGAGGCGCTGGCCGGCTATCTCAAAGATTCCCGTTTCGATGTCCATGGCGGTGGCTAGTTTTTCGCCAGTGAAATCAGATTTTGCTGCGAACATGTCGTGAGTGAAATTGGCTGGTAGGGCAGCGATATCAGCTAGCCAGTTCATGATTGTGTGATCGCGTTCAGTGGTAGTTTTGGCTTGAAAGTTCTGGGTATTGGAGATAACGGCTGCTTGAAGAATCTGCGCCGAGTGAGTACTGGGCGTGATAGATTGTTGAAAGAATTTTTCGGCGACTAGGGTGGCGGCGGCGCCAACTAACTCGATTTGGATTTTGGCGTTGATGA
The DNA here is from genome assembly GCA_964355955.1 of uncultured Gammaproteobacteria bacterium. Classification (GTDB taxonomy): domain Bacteria; phylum Patescibacteriota; class Patescibacteriia; order UBA9934; family UBA9934; genus UBA11707. The sequence continues at coordinate 11,949 of CAYHFQ010000017.1, read as the reverse complement.
ACTTAGCAGCTTCATTGACTTTGCGGTGATCGATGACCTCAATGACCTGTTCGAGTGATAAGCGATGTTCGAAATGGATCGGTTCGCTAGCGTCGAGGAGGATAAGAGCTTCGTGTGGTTCGAAGCCATCTCGCTTTGTTGGTTGAGGTATTTCGAGTTCAGCTAAAGCAAATTCTGCCTCGACGGTTGGTTGGCCCATTAAACAAGCGGTCGCTGATTGACCGGTCGCATTTAATAATTCGGCATAGGCGATAGCGCAGGCTACTCCGTCTAGGTCGGGGTCAACGTAACTGGTGGTAATAATATTAGGCATGGCTGAATAATACTTAATAAATTGATAGGTGAATACCCCTGGGATATTCACCTACTTCGCTAACTCTTTTTGTAAATGCGTGATAACCACTTTTTCTGCAGCAACGAGATCCGCTGAGTTTAGGGTGAGGCGGGCGACCTCGCGGGTGCCGGAAGATTTGAAGGGGAGGCCGAGGGCGAGGGCATCGTGAGGGCGTTCGGCGTGGAGTTGGACGGCAATGGTTTCGCCTGGCTGTTCGTAGAAGATGGCCACGACTTTGGCGTCCGGGGAGGTATTTAAGAGTTCTTCGACAATGTCTTCGAGGGCAGTTTCGTCACTGCCGGCGTTGATGAAGTCTTGGTGAGTGAGGAGCGTCCAAACTAGACTATGAGCTGCGTCGACCTTGAGACGAGCAAGGGCACGGCCCCACAAACGGAGAGTGGCGACGCTGCGAGTACGGTAGAGTTTGGCGACAATTTCGTCACGGCGGGCGCCGAGGTTCATGAGCTGGCCGACGGCTTTGAGGGTTTTTGGGGTGACGTTGGGCGTTTTGAAGCTCTTGGTGGCGGAGACCATGCCGGTTAGGAAACAGGTGGCAATGTCAGCGTCGATAATGCTTTCGTCCAGGCGGGACATGAGGGCAAAAGCGACTTCACCGTTAGCAACGGCAGACACGTCGACGATGTTTAAGGCGCCAAAATGGTCGTTAGCCGTGTTGTGGTCCAGGTTAATGACGGGAGTGGCAAAAATAAAATCGGCGTACTTTTTGCCGATGGGCCCGAGCGCAGCCAAGTCGGCCACACCAATCGTAATAATTAAATCGTACTTGTAGCTAGCGGTCGCGACGGCCACGTCCTCGCTCTTCCATTCGCCGCTCTTTGGGGTGAGGTGAATGCGGAGGGTCTCGCCGACCACGGTGTAGGAGAGCTCGTCGACTTTGGCTTTGGCGACGTTGACGTTGATGGTGAGCGAACGGATGTTTTGGAGGTCGCCGTGGACGGGGGTAACGCCTGCGAGGAAGCCGAGGCTCTTTGGGGTGCTGCCACCTGAACAGATGATTTCAGTGGCCTTGCCGAGTTTGGAGAGGAGGGCGCACAAACCGAAAGCCGTCGCGAAGTCGTCAGCGGTGGCGACTTCCGGCAATAGGATGACTGGCCGCTCGGCACGACTGAGAAAAGCCAGGAATTGTTCGTGGGGCAAGAGCGACATGGGGGAGAATTGCCCCCCGGTAGTAGACGGAACAGCCGTCACTACGGGGTTTGCTTGTGACTGAGGGGTGAGTGTATGTTTTATAAGACAGGCCGTCAAGACTGATAATGACAGCTTCACCCTGTGATTGTTGCTATATTCTTACTTTTTGTCTACACTTAGGTCATTATGAATGACGCTTTGCCTGAGTTTTTGAAAGCCTACGAACCGCAGGGTGTCGAGGATGCGATTTATCAAAAATGGCTAGATAGTGGCTACTTCACGCCGGAGAATTTACCAGACTTTGCTGAACGTAAAGAAGTTTTTAGTATTGTGCTGCCGCCGCCGAACGTAACTGGCACGTTGCACATTGGTCACGCCACGATGTTGGCGATTGAGGACAGTATGGTGCGCTTTGCCCGTTTGAGCGGCAAGAAAGCGTTGTGGGTGCCGGGAACTGACCACGCAGCGATTGCGACTCAGTCAAAAGTCGAGAAGATGATATTTGAGGCGGAGGGCAAGACCCGTCATGATTTGGGCCGACCTGAGTTTTTGCGTCGCGTCAACGAGTTTGCGCAGAATAGTCACGATACGATTGTTAACCAGTGCAAGAAGATGGGTTCGTCGCTCGATTGGAGTCGCGAGGCCTATACGCTCGACGCTGAACGCAACAAGGCGGTGAACGTGGCGTTTAAGAGAATGTTTGAGGATGGGTTGATTTACCGCGGGGACAGAATCGTTAACTGGGACCCTCTAATGCAGACAACGGTTTCTGATGACGAATTGGACCGCAAAGAAAGTAAGGCGCCGTTTTATTATTTGAAGTACGGCCCGTTTGTGATTGGCACAGCTCGGCCGGAGACGAAGTTCGGTGATAAGTATGTAGTCATGCATCCGGCTGATGAGCGTTACGCTGCATATCAGCACGGGCAGCAGATTGAACTGGAATGGATTAACGGGCCGATCACCGCTACTGTTATTAAGGACGAAGCGGCTGATCCAGAGTTCGGAACTGGTGTCATGACCATCACACCGTGGCATGATGCGGTTGATTTTGGTATTGCCGAGCGTCATGGTTTAGAGAAGGAACAGATTATTGACGATAATGGAAAGTTGTTGCCGATTGCTGGTGAGTTTGCTGGTCAGCCGATTAAAGTTGCTCGTAAGAATATTATCGAAAAGTTAGCTGGTAAGGGATTAGTTGATCATATCGATGAGGATTATGTGCACAACATTGCACTCAATAGCCGAGGTGGCGGTATTATCGAACCACAGATTAAGAAACAGTGGTTTGTGAGTGTGAATAAAGAATTTGCTCGGGATGGTGAGATGGTGACGCTTAAACAGTTGATGCAGAACGCAGTGCGGAGTCGCGAGGTGACAATTGTGCCGGACCGGTTTGAGAAAACGTATTTCCATTGGATTGATAATTTGCGGGACTGGAATATTAGCCGCCAGATTTGGTTTGGTCACCGCGTGCCAGTTTGGTATAAGAACGATGAGATGATGGTCGGTGAAGCGCCGCAGGAAGAGGGTTGGGAGCAAGATCCGGACACGCTTGATACTTGGTTTAGTTCTGGTTTGTGGACGTTCTCGACGCTTGGTTGGCCAAACAAGGAGGCACCTGACATGATGTATCACCCAACGACCGTGCTCGAGACGGGGTACGATATTTTGTTCTTCTGGGTGGCGCGCATGATTTTGATGTCGACCTATTTGCTGGGCGTTGTGCCGTTTAAGACCGTTTATTTGCACGGCTTGGTGCGCGACGAACAGGGGAGAAAGATGAGTAAGTCGCTTGGGAACATCATCGACCCGCTCGACATGATTAGTAAGTACGGGGCTGATGCGACTCGTTTGTCACTTATTATTGGCGGCACACCGGGCAACGATACTAGGTTGAGTGAGGAGAAGATTGCGGGCTTCCGTAACTTCACCAATAAGCTGTGGAATATTTCACGGTTTGTAGATATGCAGACTGGTGGTTTGAGTCATGTCGACGTTATGCCAGCTGCTGTGACGTTGGCGGATAAGTGGATAGTTGCGAAGTTTGCGAACGTCGTCGACAAGGTAACGCAGTATCAAGCGAGCTATCAGCTGTCACTGGCTGGCGAGTTGCTCCGTGAATTTACATGGACGGATTTCGCTGATTGGTATTTGGAGATTGCCAAGGTGGAGAAGGGCAAGGACGACATGCTGAACTATATTCTGGAACGACTGCTCATTTTGTGGCACCCGTTCATGCCGTTTGTGACCGAGGAGATTTATAAGCGGTTTGATAATGGGATGATCATGGTAGCGAAGTGGCCAGTGGTTGCGGTTGCTATCGATGAGAAAATCGAAGAGACCATGACGATGCTGCAAGATGTCATTGTGGCGATTCGAAATATTCGCGCTGAATACAATATTGTACCAAAGCAGTTGGTCGACGTTGTGGTGTCGGATAAGGCTTTGCTCGAGTATAATGAGATTATTGCGGCGTTGGCCAAGGTCAACTATCTGACGACCGGTGAGAAACCAGCGCAGGCGGCGAGTGCTGTTGTTGGCGGTATCGAGATTCATGTTTCACTTGAAGGGTTGGTAGATACTGCAAAGGAGAAAACGAGGATTGAGGGGGAGCTTGCGAGTACGAAAAAGTATGTGGAGGCGCAAACAACTAAGCTTGAGAATGCCGATTTTGTGAGCCGCGCGCCGGAGAAGGTGATTGCGCTTGAGCGAGCTAAGTTGGCGGAAGCGATTGATAAGGTGGAGAAACTGACGGGACAATTAGTGAGTATGAAATAAATATATGGTTATAACTGACGTGCAGAAAATTAACGAGGTACTGACGCGAGGTGTCGAGAACGTCTTGCCGACACGAGACGCTTTTGCGGCTTTATTGGCTAGCGGCAAGCGCTTGCGGATGTACTGCGGTTTTGACCCGACAGCGAAGAGCTTGCATATTGGGCATGCTATTCAGTTGCGTAAACTGCGTCAGTTCCAGGATTTGGGGCATGAGGTGATCATGTTGATTGGTTCGTTTACGGCCATGATTGGTGACCCGACGGATAAGGGGGCTGCTCGTGTGCCACTAACGGCCGAGGAGGTGAAGGAGAACGCGAAGAATTGGAAGAAGATGGCAACCAAGTTTTTGCGTTTCCGTGGGGAGAATGCGGCGCTATTGATGCGTAATGATAAGTGGTTGGCAAAGTTGACTATGAAGGAAGTGGTGGATTTGGCTAGCAACTTCACGGTGCAGCAGATGATGGAACGGGATATGTTTGAGCGCAGATGGAGCGAAGGTAAGCCAATTCATTTGCATGAGTTCATGTACCCATTGATGCAAGGTTATGATTCGGTGGCGATGGACGTCGACGCTGAGATTGGGGGTAACGATCAGGTGTTCAACATGTTGGCTGGTCGAACTCTCTTGAAGGCCGTGAAAGGAAAGGAGAAGTTTGTAGTGGCCTTGAAGTTGCTGACGAATGATGAGGGTAAGAAGATGAGTAAGAGCGAAGGCGGGTTTATCGCTATCGACGACGCGCCAGAGGAGATGTACGGCAAGTTGATGGCCATGAATGACAGCATGATTGTGCCGTACTTGGAGTTGGTGACGGATGCGACCAGGGAAGAAATCGAGGAGATGAAGGCGGCGTTAGTAAGTGGCGAGAATCCACGAAATGCGAAGATGCGGTTAGCCAAGATGGTGGTGGGGCAATTCCATGGTCCACGAGATGCTGTGAAGGCGGAGAAGCATTTTGTGAATGTGTTTCAAAAGAAAGAGATGCCGAGTGAGATGGTTGATTTCAAGTTGACCGAGATGATGACGCTGGCGGATTTGTTGGTGACAGCAAAACTGGCGGAGAGTAAAAGTGAGGCTAGGCGCTTGGTCGAACAAGGCGGAATTTCGCTTGATGATGTGAAGTTGAGCGATGCGTTTGCGATGATGGTACCTGGTACGGCTGGTGTATTGCGTCGTGGTAAGAGACAGTTTGTAAGGTTGATTTAAAATATGTACACATTAGAAAAAGCGAGAAAAGAAGCGCTGGCGAGTTTGAAGAAGACACTCGGGAAGAAGTTTCCGGTGACGACGGATATGCTGACCACACCACCTAACCCAGAGTTGGGTGATTTGGCATTTGGTTGTTTTGCGTTGGCCAAGGGGCAGGGAAGAAGCCCGGTGGAAATTGCCACAGAGATAGCAGCGCATCTGGAACCGTCGACCTTGATTAGCAAGATTAGTTCGGCTGGGCCATACGTCAACTTTCATTTTAACGAGGCGAATTTCGCTAGTTTAGTGTTGCATGACGTGCTGAAGATGAAGAAGCGCTATGGGCAAGGCACGACTGGTAAGGGTAAGAAAGTATTGGTTGATTACGCTCAGCCAAACACACATAAAGAATTTCATGTTGGTCATATTCGTAATGCCTTGCTCGGCCAGGCGATTATTAACGTGTTGAAGGCTAGTGGGTACGAAACGGTGGGAGCTGCTTATATTGGCGACATTGGGGCGCACGTGGCCAAGGCTTTGTGGGGCTATGATAAGTGGTATAAGGATGTGAAGATTGAGAAGGCTGACAGGGCGAAGGTGTTGGGCGAGATTTATACGCGGGCGACGCAGTTTGTAGCGGAACATGAGGAAGCGAAGGCTGAAATTGCGGAGGTACAGCGCAAACTGGAGGCGGAAGAGGAACCATGGACTAGCATGTGGAAGGAGACGCGCGAGTGGAGCTTAGCGTCGTTCCGAGCGATTTTTGCCGAGTTAGGTGTGAAGCCTGATGTTTGGTATTTTGAGAGTCAGGTGGAGAAGCCGGGCAAGGAGCTGGTGCGTAAGATGCTCGTGGATGGGATTGCTAAGAAGAGTGAAGGCGCCACGATTGTTGACTTGGAAGACGAGAAATTGGGAGCGTTCTTGATTTTGAAGACGGACGGATCGTCACTTTATGCGACGAAGGATTTGCCGTTAGCTTTCAAGAAGGACGCCGACTACCACGCTGACCGACAGATTTTTGTGATTGATGTGCGACAGTCGTTGTACATGAAGCAATTGTTTGCGACTTTGCGTAGATTGAATTTTACGCCAGATTTGGTGCATATTGGTTATGAGATGGTGACGCTGCCGGAAGGTGCGATGTCTTCCAGAACTGGCAACATTGTGAAGTACGAGGACTTGCGAGACACCATGCAGGCTAAGCTAGCGGCAGAAACAGCGGAACGTCATGCTGATTGGCGGGAGAAGAAAATCAAGGCTAATGCTGAGGTGCTGACGCAAGCTGGAATTGCGTTTACGATGTTGCGTCAGGACCCAGGGAAAATTATTACCTTCGACATGGCGGAAGCAATGAGTGTAGAAGGGTTCACCGGCCCTTACATTCTTTATACGATTGCGCGTATTTATAGTTTGGAGGCGAAGGCTGATATGCCGGCGATTATGCTTGGTGAACAGTTGACGCACCCGCTTGAGCAACAGATGTTGCGCCAGGTGGCCGACTTCCCGAATGTTGTTAGTAAGACGGCGGCGAGCTTCCAGGTGAGCATGATCGCTCAGGCGACTTATAATTTGGCTAAGGTTTTTGCGGAGTATTACCATGAGGTGAGAGTACTCGACGACGTCAACCATGACCGTAAAGGAGCTCGTTTGGCGCTAATGGCAGCGGTGCGACAGACTTTGATGAATGGTTGTGAATTGCTCGGTATGAGTTCCGTTAAGGAGATGTAGGGTGGGCTGTGGATAACGTCACCAGATAATGGCAAAATAGGGTAATATATTATTGTTATGGCATTTGGTATATCTACTATGGCTAAGCACAATGGTGAGGAGACAGTAATTGCTCACGGCGTCCGCGTCGAAGGCGAGTTCAATAGTGAGGGCAACGTGGTTATTGAGGGTGACGTGCAGGGCATCATCCGTACGGCTGGTGACTTGAGGATCGGCGACGCGTCTAAGATTACAGCCGACGTCACAGCGGCGAATGCAGTGATCGCTGGTGAGGTGCGCGGTAATATTACGGTGGCTGGTAAGCTAGAGTTGCTGGCAACGTCAAAGATTATTGGTGACGTGGCTGCGGAAACTATTTCTGTCATGGCTGGATCGCAGATTAACGGTCGAATTACGATGGACGGAACGGCTGGTCGCAAGGCTACGAAGCGCGAAGAGCCAGAACCAGAAGTTGAGTAAATTTTTGTGTACTTGTACGTGTACGACGAATCAGTCCAAGGTCAACGCTTCGAGCGTGAACTGGCGCTTATCGAAACACGTTTGACTGACTTGGGAATAAGCGGCAAAATTGCTCGCTTGGCTTTGTTTCGTGATGCTGAGGAATTAATTAGAGACGAGATAAGGCGAGGAACACAGACGGTGGTGGCGGTAGGTAATGATCAGACTTTGCGAAAAGTGATGGATGCGGTGGCGGATCCGAGCGTGGTAATTGCGATAATTCCGTTGGGCGTAGGTAATAATATTGCCGAAATTTTGGGTGTGCCGCAGGGTGTGGCGGCTTGTGATGTGTTATCGGCCCGGTTGGTAGAGGAACTAGATTTAGGGAGTGTGAACGGGATGAGGTTTTTGCATATGGTGACGGCCGAGAATGTGCAGCCGGCCTGTACTTTTGAGGGTGATTATACTTTGAAGCCGGAGACAAAGAGTAGTTTAATGATTAGAAATTTAGCGCAATCGACTGATTTTGGGGCAGCTAACCCGACTGATGGTAAACTAGAATTTATCATGAAAACGCCGCGCAGGAGTTGGTTGATTAAAAAAGTGGAGGCGGTGTCGACAGTGCCTTTTACTCATTTGCAAATACGGTCTAACGACCTGATAACTTTGCAGGTCGACGGTGAAAAGCTGGAGGGAAATGATTTTGATATTAAAGTATTGCCGCGACAGATTAGGATTGTGACTGGCAAAGATAGGAAGTACGTCTAGACTTTTTGTTCGCTCGCAACCGCCGCATCTCCTGTTCCTAGCGGCGCCTCGTCAACCGTACCAGCCGTCTCACCTCGTCTGACTCGGGCGCTGGTACAGGGCCGAGGCTGGCGTCGTCATAGGAGATGTGGCAGTTGCTCGCTCCTACAAGTCTGAGTGGCTGCTAGGGATGTTATTTCTATTCGGTTTTATCGGGTGTGAGGGTTTCGGAGACGACAAAGAAGCTTAAGGTGAAGAGGAGGGTTGAGGTGATGGCCGAGCCCATGCACCACTGACAGATAGCGTGGATGATGAAGATTTGAGCGGCCACGAACCAGAGAGAGGCTAAGAAGCCGGCTATAGTGAGACGGGTGACGTAACGGAAGATTTTTTGGTTACCGCTTTCCAGGGCGATGAAGGTACCAGCGATCATGGTGAAGTAAAAAATACTGCCAAGAAGGGCAACTGGGATGCCGAGAATTGTGGAGTAGACACTAGTGGTGACAAGCTCGCAACCGTGGGTGAGAGAGCAAGGCACGATGGTTTGCGTGAAGTGTTTGACGGTTAACCAAGTAGCGTCAGTAAACCCAATGGCGGCTAAGCCAAGAAAAACGAAAGGGAGCCATGGTCGACCTGGAGAAAGACGTGAGCTCATAGAAAACTATTTAGCCAAGGCTTCGTCGAGTAGGGCAGCGAATTCATCGTAGCCTTTAGGATTGGCAATTTTGACACCTTGGAGGAAGAAAGTAGGAGTGCCGTCAATGCCAGCGGCCATACCACTACGGTAGTCAGCTTCGACTTGATCGCGGACGGCGACTGAAGAAGAATCGGCGATGAATTGTTCAAGATTGAGACCAATACCGGTGGCGAAGCTTTGGAAGGTTGATTGAGGGTCAGCTAGAGTGCCCCAGGTGTCTTGAGTAGCAAAGAGGATGTTATGCATCTCCCAGAATTTATTTTGCAAACCAGCGGCTTCAGTAGCTTCCGCAGCGGCTTCCGCGTTCTGGTGCTTTTCGCGAAGAGGGAAGTGGCGATAAACAAAGAGGACACGGTCGCCATATTTACTGACCATCTGGGCTAGGAGTGGATCAAAGGCGGCACAGGCTGGACACTGGAAGTCGCTGTATTCAACAAGCGTAACGGCGGCCTGGGGGTTGCCTTTTTGCCAGTCTTCGTTGGTGACTACGCTAGCCAAAGGTACTGGCACAGTTAGTTCCGAACTTTTGACGGCAGCGATGATGCCCCAGATGACGAGAGCGACGACGCCAAGGGCCAATAAATAGTAGCCAAGGCGCTTAAGGATGTTCTTTGTTTTATATTCCATAATGGTTCCAGTCTAACGTAAAATCACATTTATTACAAACGAATGGTAAACAAAAATCCCTTAGCGAAAGGCTAAGAGATGTTTGTGGTGGACCTTAGCGGGCTCGAACCGCTGACCTCTTCCATGCCATGGAAGCGCTCTACCAACTGAGCTAAAAGCCCGTACAGCTGAATAATTCTCTGGTGGACGCCGGGGGATTCGAACCCTCGACCCTCTCGGTGTAAACGAGATGCTCTAACCAGCTGAGCTAGGCGTCCCTTATTCACTCGACGAAATGCTACCGTATTTTTAAGAACTTGCCAAGTGGCCGCTCCTAGGCTATAGTTTTGCGGCAAATTAGCCACGCGCGGGTGGTGAAATGGTAGACACGCCACTTTGAGGGGGTGGTGGCCGTAAGGCTGTGGAGGTTCGACTCCTCTTCCGCGCACCACAAACATCTTTCGGGGCAACCCGAAGGATTTTTGTTTTGTGCTATACTTGAGGCATCTATGATCACTCGCATTATTATTGGTTTCTTGATTTCGTGTTTGGGGTTTCTGTTGGTGTGGAAGACGGACTGGTTCATGAGTATTATGGGTTATGTTGAATGGGCGGAGAAGTGGTTGGGTGGGGGAGGCACAAGATTGTTTTATAAATTACTAGGAACATTGATAATTGTTATTGGTTTAATGGTTATTACTAATTTGTTTGATTCGGTAATTGGTGGAGCGATTAGTGGGTTTTTTGGCGGAGCAAAATAATTTTATGGCTGGCCTGGCATTACTTGATGTGAAAGCAATTTTGGAAGCATTGGACGTGGCTCCAGGCTCTCATGTGGCCGACTTGGCAGCTGGTCGGACCGGTCATTTTGTGGTGCCACTTAGTCGTATCGTGGGTTCGGAAGGACAAGTGTACGGCGTCGACCTGTTGCCTGAAGTGGTGGCGGCGCTTGAAGGGCATAGGACACATCATGGTTTGACGCAGTTGAGACCAATTTGGGGTGACGTTGAGCGTCACCGAGGAGTGGCGATTGACAATGAGTCTCTCGATTTAGCGTTGCTTATAAATGCTCTAGGATCCATGAAAGAGCGGGAAGTGGCGGCGCGGGAAACGATGAGGTTGATGAAGCCCAAAGGACGGATTGTGGTGATTGATTGGCTAGCGTCAGCCAAGCACCCGTTAGCCAAGTTGGCGCGAAGTGTGCCAGCTGAACACGTCGACGCTATTTTTGATCATGTTGGTTGTCAAAAATGTGGGGAGTTTAAGCCGAGTGCTTGGCATTACGGCCGTGTTTATTCTTCTTAATGCGGCTTGACGATAAGCCTACATCTTCGTACCATAGCGGCACTTGTAAACTGATTATCTTATGTTTGATCTGCGTCCAGTTTTTAGCCTAAGCTTCTGGTTCGACCTTACGCCAACAGCCATGAGTCCATTGTTTGATAAGCTTTTCTTTATTTTCTTTGCCTTGCTTGTGATTGCAGCATCTGCCGCACGCATGGTGGCTAATAACAAACTGGAAGATAAGTACCACAAGATCATTGCCCTCCGCGCTGCTAACATTGCTTTGATTACTGGTGTCTTGGGTTTTGTGCTTTATTTCTTCACGTACGAAGAGATTCAGTTCTTCGGTGCCCGTTTCTGGTTCTTGGTCTTGTTGGTTGGAGTGATTGTAGCAGTAGTGCGTTTGGTGCGTTATGCTAAGATAGTTGTTCCAGCTAAGCGCAAGAATGAACAGTCAAAGGCTGAGGTTAACAAGTATCTTCCACGAAGAAATTAGTTATGGTCGATGCTCGTCGGGTATTCGGTAACTCTTCCGAAGAGCTGGCGGCTGACTTCTTGATTAAGGCGGGATTGAAGATAATCGAACGACAGTACAGTAATAAGCTAGGTGAAATCGATCTCATTGCCATGGACGGGCGTGAGGTCGTTTTTGTTGAAGTGAAGGCGAGGAAGACGACGGAGTTTGGGTACCCTGAGGAGGCTGTGACGCCAAGCAAGTTGCGTAAGATTGGGAATACGGGATTGGTGTATTTGCGCCGGGAGGGGTTGGAGAGCTCGGACTATCGAATTGATGTGATAGCGATTGAGTTTTATGTTGATCCGCCGAAGGTGACGCATTTGAAGGGGGTTTATTAGAGTTGAGTTAAAACTTTGATTACTGGTCAACGCGAGACTCGGGGAGTCCCTTTCTTTCTCTCTCGGGCGTTTAGACGATCGACAATTATTATTTGAGTGAATTGTCGACATATAAACGCGCGTCCCTCGGTCGACGAAAGGGAC
>CAYHFQ010000016.1:0-20980 GCA_964355955.1 uncultured Gammaproteobacteria bacterium | reverse complement strand
TGAGTGAAATATCGCCACCAAAATGCGCGTCCCTCGGTCGACGAAAGAGACATCCCACTCGTCTTCGTTGACTGCAGGCTGCGTAATAAGCCTTTTGGATTAAGGCGTTGGCCAGAGTTTATTGAAGATATCAGAGTGCGAGGTGAGTTCGTACTGACGGGCTTCGGGTTCCCAGTAGAGGAGCATGGCGGAAGGGGAGAGATCGACGCTTTGCTGAGGTTCGAGGAAGATGATTTGGGATTCGGCGTAGTTGGCGTAGACGTTGAGGGCGCCGATGAGGTGGGTGTGGTTGTCGCGGAAAGGGTGATCGGGTTGGACGTAGATGATTGGTGTGGCAGTAGGATTGAGGAGGCTAGCGGCATGAGCTAAAGTCGATCCTGATTTGTAAACGTAGGCGTATTCCGTGGTGATGGCTTGGATCATGAAGCCGAGCTGGACAATTGAGATGACGATGAGAAGGGCGGTGAGGGCGTGAACGACGCGGCGTTTGTTTTGTTTAATGCTGGCGACAAGAATGCTGCTGATGAACAGGGCAGCGCCGACATGGGGGAGATAAGTGTAGCGGGAGGTTAATGGTTCCCACCAGTTGGTGACAGCAAAGAAAAGGGTGGGGAGGACGCCGAAGAAACAGAAGGCGAGGGCCAGGGGAACAGCGGGTTGCGACCAGTATTTGCGGATGAGATAGGCGCCGATGAGGAGAGTGATAAGACCGAGTAGGGCGGCGCGAAGAGGAGTGAGGAAAGGCGTGATGGCTTGGAGGGGGAGGAAGAGATCTAGGATGACGAAGGGCAGGCGGGCGAGGCTAGCGAGGCTGAAGGCGTAATGGTTGGCGGTGAAACCGCCGCCTTGGCTTTGCATGAGGTATTGGTAGAAAGCGTAGGAGGAGGCGAGAAGTAAAGAAATGATAGTAAAGAAATAAAGGCGGGGTAGCTGGGTAGGGGCGTAGCTGGGTAGTTTAACGGATTTGTAGAGGGTGAAGAGGGTGACGAGAATGAGAGGTGCTAGGACGACGCTAATTTCTTTGGTGCCGTAAGCGAGGAGTTGGGTGACGAGGCCGAGGATAAGCCAGCGCCATTTGGCGGTTTTGTAGAGGCGGACAGTGCAGTACAGAGTAGCGACAATGCTGAGTGTAGCCAAGCTGTGCATGTTGGCCCCAATCCAAACAATGGCTTCGTAAGCACTACCAGCAATGGCGACGAGGAGTGCGGTACACCAAGCGTTGAGGCGAGAATTGGTTAGTTCCAGGGCGAGGAGGCCGGCTAGCCAAGCGACGGCAGCGTGAATGAGAATATTGCCCAAGAAGAAAAGCGGGGCTGAATGGCCGAAGAGACCGAAGCCTAAGGCGTAGTAGGAGTTGACGACCGGTGAGGAAAAGGTGGCAGCGTGGAGGGCGTAAATATTGTGCCAGTCGCCCAAGACGCGTTTGCCGAACCAGAGCCAAGTGAAGTCGTCGGAGAAAAAATGGCCGTAGTAAATAATCCAGCCGTAAAGTATGAGACTGGTGGTGATAGTGAGGAGGGCGAGTTGGCGATAAAAGGCGCTTCGTTTGAAGGGTAAAGCGTCGCTGATGGCGAGAATGTCGGTGAGGTAGCGGAAGCCGTCGCGAGTTTTGACGGAGGAGCCGCTGTGTTGCGTGAAGGGGAGGGCGAGTTCGTGGATGTCGGCCTGGTTTTGTTGCAAGAGGAGGAGAAGCTCGAGGTCGAAGGCGAAACGTTCTTGGGTGAGCTGGGGGAGAATTGGTTTGAGGGTTTTGGCGGTCAAGAACTTCCAGCCACTTTGCGGACTGCTAGCTTTGACGCCAGTTAAGCGACGAGTAATGAAATGCAAGAAGTTTGAAGAGAAATTACGGAAGAGTGAGTAGGTGGTTTGTTGATTCTGGCGTTTGGCGATGACGACGTCGTGTTCGATTAGAGCAGTAACTGAAGGATCGATAGCGGTGAGGCCGAAAGAAAGATCCGCGTCAGAGAAACCGTAAGCGTCGGCGTCGACGGATTGCCAGCCGGAAATGATAGCGGCGCCTTTACCGCGGTTGATTGGGTGAGTGATGAGCTGAGTCGAAAAGTGGCCATGAGGTTGGCTGACGAAGGCGGCGAGTTGTGAATTTGTGTCGTCGTTGCTGCCGTCGTCGACAAAAATGAGAGTTATCGAATGAGTATGAGAAGTAGAGAAATATTGCTCGATTAAATTAAAAGTAGCGGCCAGACGTGGGCCTTCGTTAAAGCAAGGAATGACTAAGGCGAGGTTCATGACAGCACTTTAAGTCACTTAGTGCGACGTGACAACCCGAAGTAAATATAACCGCTAATTAGAGCGGCAAAGAAGCACCAGATAGAGACGAAGCCTTGGGTGAAGAAGATTAAAGTTATGAGCTCGGCGAGGAGTGAGAAGAGGCCGACGCGGCGTAGGGCTAGGCGAGAAGAGGCGAGTAATGAACCGTTGACGGCTAGTGTGTAGAGAACGGTGACGAGGATAATAGGGAGGGAGGCGTCGAACCAGGGGTAGATGATGTTGTTGCAGACATTTATGGATAGAGGATTGGTGAGTAGGGCGATGAGTAATGTAAGGCTGACAAGGAGGCCAAGTAGTAGTAGATAACCGATCAGGCGTTGTCGACGTTTTTGAGTTTCCGCAAAATAGACGGCGGAGGGAATATAGATGGGCCAAAAGAGGAAAGCGAAGAAAAGGAAACCGTAGCCGAGAACGGTGGAAATAGTGCTCGGATGTGGGACTAGCCATTGCCAGCCTTCGAGGACCTGTTGAACAGCAAAAAAGAGTGGAACGAGCGCTGCGCTCCACTCTTTCTTTTTAGCGATTCTTAAACTAGCTAAGCCGATGACGACTAGTGCTCCACTGGCGATGAAACTAGCGCTGGCCGAGAAGCACATAGACAATTACTTTTTGATGATGGCATTCCAGCCGAGAGCGAAGATGTAGCCGATTAAATAGCCGAAGACACCAGTGAAGAGAATGAGCGTGACGGCGATAGGGAGGGAGAAGGGGAGAATTTTAAAAGTAAAATCTAAACGATGGAGCATCATTACCCAAGAGAGAAACTGCTCCGCAACCTCGAACGCGACTAAGATAGACCAAACGAGATGCCAGAAAGCCAGGACACCACCGAAGACTAAGCCGACACCGTTAGCGCTGAGACCGTTCTTCATAAAAGTAATTGAAGATGAATAATATTAGCAGTATACAGCAAATTTTATTTTATTTCAGGCGTGGTGAGTAAGTTATGGAAAATAGTGGCAGCTTCGGCGTGTTGCTCTACGATTTGATTGAGTGCGGATAATAGAGGGAACTGATCGAGTTGGTTATTTAGGAGTGTGATGATGGTTGGGAGGGAGCGACAACCTTCGTTAGTAGTGGTACAGCGACCGGTCTTGGCCAGTTCTTGCCCAGCTGTGCGGTTGTGAGAGTCTGGGCTCATGGCGGTAGCTAGAAAATCGCCAGCACCAGCTGGGCCAGCTATGAGAGTCGCGTCGTTGCCAAGTTGACTAACGATTTCTGTCATTTCGCCGAGGGCGCGAGCTGCTAGCCAGCCTTGGCCGTTGTAGCCCCAGCCGAGGCCTGAGGCGAGACCGAGAATAACGGCATAAATATTTTTGAGAACAGCGGCGAGAGCGATGGTGTGTGGATCGGAGCTGTATTCGAGGCGGACGTTAGAACCTAGGAAGAGCTTATTGATTTCTAGATAAGCCGAGCGTGAAGCAGAGCCGAAGACGCCAATGCCTGGTAATTCGTCGGTGAGTTCGTCGGCTAATAATGGACCACCGAGAATGCCCCACGGTTGAACGGCAGGTAGGAGATTGGCGAGGACGGTGTCCATGGTACTCTGTGTTTCGGCTTCAAGACCTTTGGCTAGCGAAACTATCACGGTAACCGGGCGTAAGAAAGGCATGATTTGCTCGATGATAGCGCGGATAGTCCAGGAAGGAGTGCAGAGAAAAATAACGTCAGCCAAGGGGACGCTCTCGGCTAAAGGCAACATGCTGGGGGCCTGAGCGGGGTCTTGATCCCAAAGGTTTATAGCGGCACGGCTGCCGATGACGTGGGCTAGGGCAGTGCCTATTTTGCCAGCGCCGATGAAAAGGACTTGGGACATATTATTTTTTATTTTTGAAGAGGCGGGTGGAGTTGAGGAGCGGGAAGAAATCTGTAGCGAAGTTGTAGAAGGCAGCAAGGGCGGGGCCAGCGATGCTAGTGAAAACTAGAACGAAGCCGACGAGGTTTGAGACCACCCAGATGGCGATGTCACCTTTGACGACGCGGAGGGTGTTGCGGCCGAGTTCCATCATTTCTGGGAGGCGGGCTAAGTTATCGGTCATGATGACGACGTCGGCGGCTTCGACCGAGACCGCAGCTCCACCTCCACCCATAGCAATACCAATATCGGCGCGAGCTAGGGCTGGAGCGTCGTTCACGCCGTCACCGACCATACCGACTGGACCAGATGAGAAGAGTTCTTCGAGGGCGAGAAGTTTTCCTTCAGGCGTCATGCGCGATTTATATTCGGTGATGCCGAGCAACTCGGCGACGTTTATGGCGACGCGTTCGTTGTCACCGGTTAGCATGATAATGCGAGTGACGCCGAGAGTGCGAAGTTTGGCTAGGGCGGCGGCGGCTTCGGGGCGAGGGATGTCAGCGACTTCGATGGAACCAATTTGTTGGCCGTTACAGGCGACCCAAAAAACGGAACCGAGCGCGTCTTCGGGTACGGTGGGGACGGGTAATCCGAGTTCAGCGAAGAGTAGCTCGGTACCGGCAACGATGGCTTCGGTACCAACAGTCGCTGTAACGCCCTTGCCCTTGTAGAGTTTGAAATCGGTGGGATCCGCCACGGTGCTAAGTCGACGTAAGCCCTCTTGGTAGGCGGTGCGACCAGCGGGATGTTCAGAATATTTTTCGGCACTAGCGAGAACTGTCCAGAAATGCTTTTCGTCGACGTTTGACGCAAGATGGACGGCGCGAATAGAGAGATTGCCGAAGGTGAGGGTGCCGGTTTTATCGAGCACGAGCGTTTTCATGCGGCTTAAGGCGTCGAGTGTTTGCCCACCCTTAACAATGACACCGCGTTTGGCAGCTTGGCCAAGCGAAGCGGTCATGGCGAGAGGAATAGCTACGGCCATGTCGTCGGCACAGGCAATGAGAAAGAGAGCAGCGGTCATGGTGAGATCGTGCGTGATAGCGTAAGTGAGAGCGCCGAGAAGGCCGACCAGCGGCAAGAAGATGGCGGCAAAACGGTCGGCTAATTTCTCAGTTGTGGATTTGTGTAAGCTGGCGGTATGCATGAGGGTGGCCATGCGCTCGAGAGTTGAGTCTTTGCCGACTTGGGTGGCCCTGACATGCAACGTACCGACGTCGACTAGAGTGGAGCTGATAACGCGGTCGCCGACGTTCTTCTCGACTGGGGCCGATTCGCCGGTGACGATGGCTTCGTTGACGTGGGCTGAGCCGTCGGTAACAACGCCGTCAACGGGAATGCGTGCGCCACTTTTAACGAGTACCACGTCGCCAGTTTTGACGGTATCAGCGTCGACCTCGGTAATTATTTCGCCTCGCTCGAGGAGCGCGGTAGTTGGCTTGAGGCGGAGTAATTCTTCGATAGCGTGATGAGTGCGAGATTCGGTGAACCAGTCGAGAATGCGGGCGGAGGTCAACATGAGGGCGATGAAGCCAGCCGAATAAGCCTCGCCAGTCGCGAAAGAAACGATGACGGCGAAGGTGTTAAAGGTGTCGATGGTGATTTTGCCGTGACGGGCGGCGATGGCTGCGTTCCAGAAAGTGGGAATGACGGCCACGCCTGCGATGATGAAGAGGGTTAGTTGATTGTGTAATAATAAATCTGCGCCGAAGGTTAAAGCGATGAGAACGAGGAGCACGTAATCGCGGTTGGGTTCGGCGAAGATGGAGGGCATATTATTTGCTGAACAGTTGGGAGAACTTTAGTTTGAGAACAGCGAAGAGATAAATAATTTCGAGAATGCCGGCGGTGTTGAGAATGAGGAGAACGCCGAACCACCAGCCCTGGCCGTGACGGGCAGCGTGCCAGAGGGCGAGGCCTTTCCAGAAGATGCTCCAGATGATTAGCAGAGCAATGAAGGAAAAGAAGAGAGGGAAGAGAATGGCTAAATCATGAGAATCGGAGCTGAAGTTTTGGAGAGAGTTAGCGGCCATATGCTTTATTTACTTAATTTATCTGCTCGTATCGCAGGTTTCGTCGGCGAGATCTGCTTTTTATTTACAGCGCATTCTAAATGCTGGAGTTTGGTCGAGATATTAGAAAAGGCTTGACGCAGCTCATCAATTTCCTGTGATTCGCTATGGATGATGCCGCCGGTTTTAGCGAGTTGACGTTTTTCGGCTTGTAGGCCGGAAATAATAATTTCGTTACCAATGAGACTAAAGACGAAAGCACTGGTACTAAGCAGTATGAAAGATCCTATGACTAGAGATAGTGGCCCATCCCACCAAAGGTTAGCGGTTAAGTCGATTGAGGTGTGGGCGGTCGAGCTTTGAGCGAGCAGCATGAGATAGTCCATAAAATGCCAAACACCGCGCCAAAAGAGGACCACGCCGACGCCGCCGATTAAAGCGTAGAGTAGTGGGTGATGACTGAGCCAGGTTTTAATTTGAGATGAGAAACGTTTTGTGCCTAACATATCAGACTATTTAATGTTTATTTTAGTATAGCATATTTAAACGATAGAATTTTCGCTGTGTGTTCACTTTTATTCTAAGGGGATATATACTGAAGTTAATATTGAAAATATATGGAAAAAGTAAACAATGATTTGACTGAGGAAATGCGGAAAATAGCAGTAAAAGATCACCTTTGTCTTATTTATAAAAATCAGGCAGAACAGTTTGCAGCAGCTGTTCCTTTTATAAAAGTGGGACTAGAGCGTCATGAAAAATGTATTTATATCGCGGATGAAAATACAGCTGCGGATGTCTTAAAAGCTTTGCAGGACGGCGGTGTTGAAGTTGAAGAAGCCCTTAAGAATGGGGCATTGTTGGTGATTAGTAAGCGTGAAACGTATTTACGACAAGGCTATTTTGATCCAGATGAAATGATTCAGTTTTTGAAGACATCGACTGATTCAGCTAGGAAGGAAGGTTTTAATGCCTTACGGGCAACAGGCGAAATGACCTGGATGTTGGGAGAAGACGCTGGGGTAGAGCGAGCCATGGAATATGAAGCAAAGTTGAATACTTTTTTAGCGAATCATGATTGTTTGGCTCTTTGTCAATACAACAAAACAAGATTCAGTCCAAGATTATTAACAGATGTGATTCATACTCACCCACTAGTTGTAGCTAGTGGTGTTGTCTGTAAGAATTTTTATTACGTGCCGGTTGATGAATTTTTGAAGGCTGGACGTGAGTCGCAAGCTGGAGTTGAACGATTACTACATAACTTGATCGATCGGGCGCACCTAGAGAGCGAACGTGCCAGCAATCAGAAATTCTTGGCCGGCCTTGATGCGGTTAGTCGAGCAATTCAAGGGGCACGTGACTTGGAACAGATGATGGGTGATGTACTGGAAGCAGCATTGTCTATTTTTGCTTGTGATCGGGCTTGGTTGGTGTATCCGAGTGATCCAAGTGTGACATTATATAAAGTGCCGATGGAACGAACGACCTTGGAATATCCTGGGGCACAAGTTCAAGGAATAGAGCTGCCAATTGACTTGGATGCACGTAGATTATTTCAGGTGGCAAAGACAATAGGAGGTCCGATTACCGCTGATGCTGAATCAAAACCACCAATACCAGTAACAGTTGCTAAGAATTGGCAGGTTAAATCAATGATTTTCATGAACATTTACCCAAAAATTGGGGCGGCATATATGTTCGGCTTGCACCAATGTTCTTATAAACGGGCGTGGACCTTTGAAGATAAGAGATTATTTCAAGAGATTGGTCGACGATTGGCAGACGGTTTGACGAGCTTGTTGCTTTACAGAGAGTCGCAGAAGAGTCAGCAAGAATACAAACGTATTATTGAAACGGCTAATGAAGGAATCTGGGTGATCGATAGCGAACAAAGGACCACTTTTGTAAATGAATGTTTGTTACGAATGCTTGGCTACACCGCAATAGAAATGCTAAATAGATATGCAGCAGAGTTTATTGTACCAGAAGAAAATTTGGCTCACACGCGAGAATTGCAAGAACGAAGAAAAGGTAAAGCTGGTCAGTATCAACGTCGCCTGGTTTGTAAAGATGGCAGGATTATTTTGGTAGATATTGTAGCCACACCAATGTTTGATGATGATAAGAAGTTTATTGGGTCGTTTGCGATGTTGCGTTTGCATCAGGACGTGGCGAGCACTTAGGTATTAAAATGAAATTAATTTATGTGACTGACGAGCAACCTGGGATAACTCGACGTAAGCGGTTGAGATTTTTTAGGTATGAGGATGCGGTGGGGAAGAAGGTGAAAGATAGAGAAACGTTGGCGAGGATTAAGGCCCTAACGATTCCTCCAGCTTGGCGTGAAGTATGGATTTGTTCGTTGGCGAATGGGCATTTGCAGGCAACTGGATTAGATAATAAGGGCCGCAAGCAATATATTTATCATGTTGACTGGACGGCTAAGCAGGATGAAAAGAAGTTTCATCGAATGTTAGATTTCGCTAAGTCGTTGTCGCCAATTAGACGAATTGTAGCGCGAGATTTTGCGCTCTTGGATATGCCGAAGGAGCGGGTGTTGGCGGCGATTGTGAAGCTGCTAGACGACGAGTATGTGCGGATTGGCAATGACGAGTATGCGGAGGAGAACGGCACTTATGGCTTGACGACGCTTGAGAATAGGCATGTGAAGGGGACTGGCGAGAAGATGAGGCTCGTTTTTAAAGGCAAAGAGGGGATTGTGCATGAAGTGCCGCTGCACGATGCACGATTGCGGCAAATAGTGGCGGCGTGCCAGGATATCCCGGGACATGAGTTGTTTGAGTATATCGACGACAATGATGCCGTGCATGACATCAAGTCCACGGACGTGAATGAGTATTTACAAGAGATGGCCCGGCGGGAGGTGACGGCGAAGGACTTCCGCACCTGGCATGGCACGGTGATTGTGGCTGAGCATTTGTGGAAGATGTCTACGGCGGAGAGTAAGAAGGAATTACGGAAGAATATTAAAGAAGCGATCAATAAGGCGGCTGAGGCGCTCGGGAATACGAGTGCGGTGTGTAAGCGGAGTTATATTCATCCGGAGGTTATTAGTTGTTACGTCGAACAGAGATTTATTTGGCGCGAACCGAAGGTGAGTTCGACGAAAAAGTTTCCGCATTTGCGCAAGCACGAGGTGGCGTTGGTAGAGTTTTTGGAGAAGATTGGTTAGGTGTTTTATGTTTGACAAATTGGCTGATATAAAGTATATTTTGTAGTTGTCAATATCAATCAACCCAAATTGACAACGGGAGTTTTCCATGGCAGACAAGCGTCAAAATGTCGACCGTCAAGATGTCGACGAGATTCCGTACCTGCTCGCCGTCCTGCGGGACGACAAGCCGACGACCTACATGTATGTTCGTGCGGCGAATGATTTGCGATCGGCGGTCAGGATGATGGGCAAGGGTATGCTTGAGAAGTACGCCGTCTCTCAACGCGAGTACGACAGGTTCATGATCAACGCGGTCTATGCCCAGGCCTGCTCTATCGTCGATGAGCTGTACTACGAAGGAGCGCTCAGCCAGCCTGTCTTAGCCGATCCAGGCAAACTCATGGCCGTGCTAGAACAGTTCGATCTTGATCCCAGCCTCGTCACCAAGATCCGTTCAACGATCTACCGGCTGGCCGGTACCGGTGTGCCGTACAACGAGGTTGTGCTGCTGCTCAAAGACAGGTCGGTCGGTGTCAGCGACATGACCAAGTGCATCGTAGGGTGTCTTGATGAGCGGGGGGAGGCTACGGTCGGCTACGTGCTGCAGGCCATGGCCCGACGTTGGCCAGGCAGGAAGCGGGCATCGGCCGTGAAACAGTTGAACCGCGTACTGGCTGTGTTGCAACGTGAGGCGTCGTCCAAGATCACAATCAGAGTTCTGGGTGCCAAGAGCCTGGGTGATGATCGAACCATCTCTGTCCGTCCAGTTTGACTACTTCTACCGCACTTCTCCACCGATTCAAAGGGATCGCGCTCTGGAGGGGTGCGGTTTCGATTTTTATAGGTTATTTACCAGCAGCGTCAAAAACAACCTCGAGTTGACTGGCGAGGCCGGTGAGGAAGGCGGGAACGGTGTCGCCGGTGTGAATGTGGAGAATCGGTTTGGGGCTATTAAAAGTGAGCGCGGCAGCCCATTGATCACTGTCGGGTGCCATGAAGCTGACAGTGTCCAAGCTCTCGTTATTTTTATCGTTTTCACTTTGCGAGACAAGAACGCCGAGTGCGTCCATTGGTTCAACTAGCTGGCTCCAGACAGTTTCGGTGTTCAGATTAGTGAGATCGCCGCGGAGTTTCGGGCCAAGTGAGGTGGCCTGTTCGTAGGGGTTGCTGTGAGTTTCGGCGGAGAATGGATGATAAGGGGAGGGCATATTATTACGAATTTTGCGGGTAAGATCTTGTGAGCATGTTAACATGAGGAATTACTTGTTGATACGTGGGTTGGGGATAAAAATCAAAAAAAAAGAGCGCACTCGGAACGAGAGCGGGGGACATAGCGTCCCGAGTGGCTCTTGTTTTCGCGAGTGCGCGAGGGTCAGTCGGCGAGGAGGCGTTTGAGAACCTCCGCCCAGTCCTTCACGCCGTCCTTCAGCGGTGCGTGCATGATGCGGACTTTGGCGCTGTCGATGGTGATGGCACGATGGCCAAACCAGTCGACGGCCGCTGACATGGGGTGGTTGTGGTGGTTGGTGTCAGTCGCAACCGCGAGGTACTTCACCTTCGCAGCCATGGCCAGCACCAGCGGGAAGCCGACGGGGGTCTCGACGCCGACGTGCTGAGCGCGGGCATCGGGCCCGAGCGTGAGCGCTTCGGCTGGCATGAAGAGGTCGAGCAGCGCGACGTCGAAATCCTCAGTCTGGGCCAGACGGAGAGCCTCGACGTACTCACACGTCGTCACTACTTCGTGCCCAGCTGCCATGAGTTGCCGCTGGCCGGCCCGGCGGTTGGCCGGGTTGTCGTCCACGAGCAGGACTTTCATGACGCACCTGCCAGACTCAGCTTGGCGACAGTGCGCTTGAGCTCAAACATCACGTTCTCTTCACCGGTGCGCTCGGCGATGGGCCAGGCCTTGATTCGAGCCTGGTAACGGCTGGCGAAGGCCTCGACCTCATCCCTCTCGCGCGGCAGGCAGTAGATGAAGATGATGGTGTGCTCGGTCTCCTTGAGCGCCCGCAGACCGGCTTCAATGGAGCTGACGACGGCGACGTTCGCCTCCACGTCCTGATCGTCGGTCAGGCTGTTGACGATCTCTCCGCCTTCGCTCACTACGACCGTCTTGATGGTGTCGGTGAGGAAGTTGCCGCGGCGCAGGGGGTCTTGTTGCACGTAGATAGTGGGTTTCATGGGTTCTCCTGGGGTTGAATTGTCCCAAGCCGGTTCCAAAGTGAGGAAACAGGCATGGCGCAATTCAACTACAGGATGCTAAAATATACCATAAAATGGCCATTTTGTCAATGCTTGAAGTCTGAATTAGTAGTGTTTTTGGGGAGGGGCTAGTGGTTTATAAAAAAGTAGACACCCAGTCAGCCGAAGCCTTCTGGGTGTCAGGAGAGGTGGTGATCACTTGGGACGAAGACGTTGCCGGGCGAGCTCGCCAGCTGCCAGGGCGTCGACCCACGCTTGGTTGAGCTCCGCGAGGGGGATGGTCGGGTCCAGGGGGATGACTTGGCCTGGAATTGGGATGGGGAAGAGGACGCGAATTAGTGCGCCTTCCACTGGGCCTAGCTCGTCGGTTACCTTGTCTGATGGCGTGGTCATGGTTTTGCTCCGGGTGGGATGGTACTGGATAGGTGGGGATTATTCAAGAAAAGATAGACACCCAGTCAGCCGAAGCCTTCTGGGTGTCAGGAGAGGTGGTGACCACTTGTCTACAGATATCAAGATCCAAAAATCGTGATTCGTCCCTTCGGGTAGAAGTGATGGCATGAATTTGGCACCATCGCCTCTTGTAGCACGCCGACTTCAGCCGTGGCCTTGCAGCCTAAGCCTGGTCAGTTTCTTTGAGCTACCCCTCGCAGTCACCGGTGAGAATGTATCACGAGGGGCAAAAATGTCAAAATTACCAAATTATATAAAATTATTTAGCTTTTGGCCGCTTGAGCGCTAGCGCAGCCAGGAGAATGATGATGCCGTCGACGACGAGGACGTAGCTATCACGTTCAGCGACGAGTTGCTGGTGGGCGGCGTTATTTTGACCGAGTCGATCCACAACGGTGAACTGCCAGGGTTGGAGTTTTAATTGAAATGAATCATCGCAATAGCTAGGTATTTCTCCGGCGAACATCGAAACGTCGCAGAGTTGGCGATTGCCGAAACTTACGGAAAGGTGATTAGCGTATAGCGCGACGATAGTGAGGAGTGTGATGGCTGCTGGGCGGAGATAGCGTTTGATGTTCATAAAATATGAGCAGATTTTTTATGGCCTATATTTCTAAATAATAACATTATCGCCCAAACGACGATAGCTAGTTCAACCAGGAACGTCCAATGAAAAATAAAGCTCCAGACCCAGAAGTTGTGGGTGGCGGGGACGGTGGAGAGGAATAGAGTGTAGTCGTTGAAAGGGTAAAGCCAAGCGATGCCGCCGACGAAAGAGTCGAGGATGAAGTGGAGGATTATGTTGGCGAAGATGATAGTGCTGATGGTGAGGGCGGTGCGTTTGCGGAAGATTAAGCAGGGGACGGCGATGAGGAGCCAGAGGGCCAGCCAGACAAGCGGGAGGTGGGTGAAGTAGTGATGGTGCAGAGTTTGACGATGGTCGAAGAGGTAGAAATATAGAAGATCGATGTCAGGCAAGACACTCGCCAGCAAGCCGAGCCAGAGGTATTTGGTGGTATTGAATTTCTTTTGCAGCCACGTCGTTAGTAGGTAGCCGGCTGGGAGATGGGCGATGAACATATGGGGAGAGTGTAGCGTATTTGATTATATTTTAGAATTGCGTCATTGTGATGCTACTGAGTTGGGAGATTATAATGAATATGCATTATGTCCGGTAATAAATCGTCAAGGGAAAGAATATTGCCCATTATAGTGCTGGTGGGTGTCATTGTCGTGATTGCATTATCTGGCAAAATTATTGCTGTTTTGGGCGACGCGTATTACACGGCCAGTCAGAATAGCATTAAACAGTTGGTAGTTTGTACGGAAGCTAAGGACGCGAGAGTATTGGGTTGGGAGGCTGTTGATAAGCATGATCCGTCAGCCTGTTTAGCGTTGCCTGAGTCGCGACCGTGTCGGGGTCAAGATGGCAAAGGTGGTGGTGATAAGCCATGGGAGCGTTCGTTTGAAGAACCACAAGCTACTTGTTTATCGGAATACGCTGAAACGTATCCGACTCTGGAAGTCTGCCAGGCTTTAGAAGTAGCTAGTGAGAATGGTAATGGCTTGGATGAATGTTACTTGCGAGTAGCTGTTGAGATGAGCAACGTGTCTATTTGTGATAGTTTGTTAGACATATATGGGGCTACGGTATGTCGAGCTATAGTCAATAAAGATCCGCAGTACTGCTTAGATCTAACGGTGACGTTGTTTGATCGCATAGGGCAAAATAATAGCCTTGATCGTGAAAGGTCGCACGATCTGCAGATCACTCAGGACTCCTGTATTGATTCCGTAGTTGACCTAACAAAAGATGCTAGTTTCTGTAAATTACTTGTACCTGTTGACGATGATGTTGATTTGTTTAAGGTATATCAAAAGCTCTGCGAAAATAATGCGACTAGACTGGCTCCCGCGATGGATTGGTATAGGCTATAAACCAATCTTAGAGATAGCCTCGACTAAGGCCGGTTGATCGAAATAAGTACTGCCGATGCTGCCGTCACTCCAGCGTTCCTGACCGTCGTATTCCCACATAAGGAAGAGGTTGAGGGTGGGGACGCTTAGGAGTATTTTACTGTACTCGGTTATTTCTGCGGCAGACATGGCGTAAAATCCATTGCGCCAGCCGGGTTGTCCACTTGAGCCATCACCACCGTCGGCGATATTCAAGCCGTTGATGCTGGCAACGTGGAGTGCTTGAGCTGCTGCGGTTTCGTTTTTTGTGTAGGTGTTAATTTCTCCATCACGGACAATATATTGGTTGACGACAGCATCGAGGTAGTCATACGTTCCGTCAGAAGGAACAGGCATCGTTGTCGCGCGATTTCGAACGAAGGTCATTAGCCCGGGAAGAGTCTCCTCGCTATAACGGGCCATTTCGTCGAGTTCGGCGGCGGTAGGGTTTTTGCCATCAAAGGTTAGAATGTCGTCGAGCAACATGTGACCGACTAGCGTGCCGTTATCAATGTAGGTTTGCACGCCTGAGTTTTTCCAAGCGACAACAGCGGTTTTCCATTTGTTAATGTCGAAGTTGCTATTGGTGGTCAGATTGGAATTCCAGGAAGACATGCGGAGTGTCACTTTCATGCCGGAGCGTTGAACCAGCGGCAGGAGAGTTTTCACAGCATAGGTTGGGCTATCGGCGGCCACTTGAAAGACCGAGGTATTAAAGCGATGTTGAACGTCGGCTAAACCGGCGTCGGTAATAAAGCCATTCAAGCCCCAGAAACCGGTTAGCAGCGGCTCGGCTGGTACGTCGTTCACGCTATCAATATCACTACCGAAAGAAAACACGGTCCACAGGGTTGGCGGAACATCTAACACGCGTTGCGCCCAATTGGTGCCATAGATGGTGCGAGCAACTTCTTCTGTAGTAATCCAACGTAACACTGGTGCCTCAAGTGTGCCGTCCACGAGGTAGACTTTGGGCACAGACTGGACCTTGATGAGCGATCCTGCTTTTGGCGCGATGGGGTTGCCGATTGGGTAGGCAGCGAGGTCGCTGTCAGAAATAGTGACGACGCTGTCGAAGGACGTGTAATAGGTAAAGTAGGTTGCTTCGTTCAGAAAGATCAGGCGTTGGTTATTGCTGCTGACGTAATAAACTGTGCTTGATGATTGGCCTTTGATCAAACTTCTGGCTGTAATATTCGTTTGCGCCTGGGCGAATGGTGGTTGGCTAACAAAGGCGGAAAAGAGGAAGAATAGCGCAGAGATCACCAGATATTTTGGGTATTTCATAGGCCATATTTAGCTTACCCATTCACCTTACCACTGACTTATTTTTGAGAGAAGTTAACAATGCGATAATTCTTACGCGCTAATAAAATATTTTGCTAGGGTTCTTGCAATTGATGCTATTTATTCCTCGTTAGAAGGAGGGTGATTGTAGATAAAACTATGAGAGCGACGAGAATAATTAATCCTGTTACAGAAAACACTTCCCCGAGCTCACCAGGAGCATTGATGGTTGAATCTTGTGGGACAATACAGGCAGTAGAAAACGCGAAGGTTGTAATAGAGGTAATCCAGATGGTAGTGAGTATTTTTACGTTTGCTGTCATATTCTGATTTTTAATGATTAAGGGAATAAAAATCTTTTGAAACTTCATAAAGATAAGTATATCCTATATAAAACTGAAAGCAAACAAAAATACCTGCTAGGGTTAGCAGGATTTTTTGTGGTAAAACTAGTGAATAGCGTTAGAACTCTTGTCTCGGGAGCTTAGCAGGACTTTTCCTGCTCCTAGTAGTCCCAGGATGATGATAATGCCATCAATAATTAAGAGTCTATTTTCCGCTTCATTAGTCAGTCCTTGCTGGAAACAGTCTAGATCACCATTTATACTAACGTCGCTGTACTCGAGACAAGTAGATGGTGCAAGGATATGATTGGTAAACATTACAAGAATCACAATTGCCAAGATTCCTGAAAGTCGGAAAAAGATTTTTCTTAAACGTGTATTTGCCACTTTGAGAAATCCGAAAATACCCGTAATGGTGATGATGACATCGATGACTAAAAGACGTAAGAGGGTTTTAGAAGTAATGCCTGAGCTAATACACTTCATAGTGACGTCGTCCCGTAATTGACATGTGCCTCTTGTAAATAAATGATTTACCAGGATGGCAGCGACTACTAAAGTGATAATGAGCGCGACTTTATGAGATTGTTTCATATTAATAAATTTTATCCTCGAAATCTGCATTCTAAATTTATTATTTATCTATAAAATGTTTTGTAGTGCTGCTTGGCTGGCTTCCACTGTCCATTTTATCATCTGCTCCCCGTTTTCTTTACTGACTAGCCATTGAGGGTGACTATCGGCAATGCCGTCTGTGCTAAAGTCGGCTAAATGGTTAGTGCTGAATGGATTAGCGATAACATGTTTTGGATAATCTGTAGGCGGTACTTTAACTAGTGATGTATCAGATGCGAGCATCATGGATATTTCGACGTTGCCTGCATGTTCGTCTGTTGGCCCGTTAATTAAGTGACGTATTTTCTCTTCTGTTTCCGCGGAGCCCATTAACAAATGATGAAGTGTTATATCGCCAAAAGCGGCGCTGTGATCTGCTATAAATTTATTAAGTAGTTCTAGATTACCGCCATGAAAGGAAGTCAGAACAATTGATTTTGCATAGGGTTTGAGAGAATTACAAATGTCTATTAGTGTCCTGGTCATTGTATCTTGGCTAATCCAGACAGTTCCTAAAAATCCGGCATGTTCTTCTGAGCAAGTAATGCGCAACGTCGGTAAAAAAATAACTTCCGGAAAAGCTGCTTCTACTCCCTGAATTATTTTATCTGCCAGAATGGAATCTGTTCCCAGTGCAAGGAACGGACCGTGCTGTTCAGTAGCGCCCATGGGGAGAACGAAGGTGTATTTTTTGTTTGGATCAAGATTTGTGGTTTTTATTTGCTCTAAGAACATAAAATCATTTCAATTTATTGATTGGTAGTTTTGAATTTCTTCTGCAGCCAGGTGGTGAGTAAGTAGCCGGCTGGAGATGGGCGTTGAACACATAGAAAAAGTGTTCATGCGGTTAAGTTTTTTTTTAGTTGAGTGTGTTTACTCCGCAAATTTGCATGCAACGGTCATGTAGGGCAGTCGCCGTAAATTCTGGATTTGTGGTGTATCCCTCGGTACAAGTTTGATAGCAAATTTCAAAATTCGTTTTTTGTATTGGGGTTTGTTTTATGACGAAGTGATAGATAGAAGAAATGCTTAGTGCAAGAATTCCTACAATTATTATGTCTCGGAGGGTTTTGTCCATAATGGGTGATAACTGAAATCAAACGATCAATAATAAATTTTATTTTTTATAAGGGTTTTCTCCCGCCAACATTGAATCCATGCACTCTTGTTTTGTAACTACGCTGGAATCGGTATAGTGTTCATAGGTTGTTGAATCTGACGAAAGACGGAGTTTTTGAGTAGTTAAGGGAAAATTTTTACAAGTTTCCATTGCTGTATTTATATCTACACCCTTAGAAGCGCATCCGCCGCCTATGAGTATTAGACAGATGACGCTAAAGCATAATGTAATTGGATTTCTCATATTCGGTTGGTTGTTAGTATTATTATGGTTCTAGTAGCGTATTCGACAATACATTGCTAATTGAATTGTTGCCGTTCCGAATTTACGAATTCCACAATCCTTTTTGCTAGTTGCTTACTAGCCTCACTCATGGTCTCATATTTTATATGAGTTATCGCTTTGCGACAAAAAATTAACTTTCTTGCAAGTGAATTTTTATCCGAGTATGTTCTTGCGAGGTGATAGTGTTTATCTATTTGTTTGCCAAGTGATTCGGCGGGTTTTATCGTGTTAATCATTGTGGCAATAACTTGTTTTTCTAAACCACGCAATGTCGCATCGACGACTTCTGGAGATAGAAGATTCTCAATTTCTTTTTCTACGAGATCAACGCATCTACCACGACCTACAAAATCTGTAATAGCAGCCTTTCTTTTCTTTTTTCTACCCCCATCTCCATCGAAAACTATAATGGATTTACTTGTTAATCTATCTGAGCTTACAGCTTCATTGAGTTCTGATGTTGAATCAAAAAAGTGCACAATATTACTTCCTCCGTATTCGAAGAAAACATAATCGATGTCTTCTGTGAGCAAGATGTCCTTATATACTCTTAAATATTCGTCAACAAATTTTTGGATGTATAGCCTATCGGTAATTCCTTCCACCCAAATGGAAGCATTGGCCAGAAATACGGATGACTTCTGACACCCTATTTCAGCTAACATTAGTGAGTCGCCTTCACTCAGGAGTTCAACGATAAATTTTTTTTCAATTTTCGGGTGGTTGCGAAGTAGATAAAATGATGATGCGTCGCCATGATCAAGACTGATATCTAGTAAGTGGTTGGAGTGTGTTGTGATGAAGAACTGGTTTGGGAGCTTCTGGAGACATTTAAAGAGCTTTCTTTGTATACCTGGATGTAAATGTGTCTCAGGTTCATCAATAAAGATGAGTGCATCTGGATTGGTGAACGCTGCAAACGTGTATATTATCAAACCTTGAATACCATCACCAAAATCATAAATGGGATGCTCTACGCCATCCATTTTTATAACAACTACATCTGATTGTAAGCTTGGAATGACTTCTACTTTTGCATTAAATATATTCTCACTCAAAAATTCTTGGAATTTAATTGCGCGTGCTCTATCCGCTGCATAGCCAAGCAAAAGATCTGCCATGTTTTTGTAAAAATTCATTCCAGAAAATATATCAATAAAATCCCCGGTGAGTTTGTATATTTCCTGAACTCGTTTTTTGTAAATATCCTCTCTCTCAAAAGGATGCTGTGTTTTATTGGCTAATCCATCAAAAGTATTTAGTGTACGGAGAGTTGGAATATAGATGCTTTTTGGAACGGTCGAGAAAATTGACTCTATGCCATTTAACTGTTCAATAAGGGGTGTATTGCCTCTCTTCCAGTTGAGAATAAAATCCTTGATTGACTGCGGATCTGGTCGAGACCCACGCGTTCTGTCCGCGGCGTAATCTTGGGAAGATATGAACCGTTTATGTAGTTCTATGAATTCTTTTACGTGTTCTATGCTTGATCCCAGATGTTCTGGTATTTTTTCTGTTGAGGCAATGTATGTATCCAAATTAAATATTCCGCTATCTATTCGATAGTCAACGACGGACTCGAAAGTTTGTTTCAATTCTTTCATTTTTATCAAAATTTCTATTTTAGCAACAGTTACAGCATCAAGGTCTTCTGTCCGTCTTCCTGTTCTATAATCACGAATCAACTGACGCAACAACCGGCTTTTTCCAGCATTATTTTTACCGACAAAAATATTTATTTTTGATAAGCTGGAGATCTCCTCAAGGATAGTGCCTTTATTGTCTAGGTAATCGCGTGGATCTTTCAGAATAACCGTATTTATCATATATTAGTAGTTTAACATATTTTTTCAGATTGTAACGTAAACAAAAAATCCTGCGGTAAAGCAGAATTTATTGTGGCAGGGACGCAGAGATTCGAACTCTGAATAAATCTTTTGGAGAGATTTGTGATAGCCATTTCACTACGTCCCTTCGCTGTGTTTTGCGAACTGACTGTATAGGATAATCAGGTTTTTGACAATACCAGCATTATAGTAACGAAGTGAGGCACAACCCTCGTAATTAAGGTGTTTTCGTTTGCCTGTGTGAGGTTTGAGATAGGTTTTTTGAAACTGGGAGATGGGAATTCCTGTCACTTCAGACCAGAAGGCTTGCTGTTTGCCTTCGTCATGATATTCGTGAAGATGCAGTAAAACGCGGAATTTTGACTCATCAAGATTGAAGCCTTGGCGTAAAGCTGTGATGAATGTCTTCATTAAAGCTGGATCGGAATTACTGAAGTTGATGCCGCTAGAGAGATTCTGTTTTCCACCTTCGCACCAATAAAGGAGGGCGGCAACGAGACGCGAAAATGATTTAGTCTTTGGTAGCTGTGTAATGTCTAGGCTGGTGGCTATTGTCACGTTCTCTTGTACGATGGCTCTTTTAGCTTTACCGATAGCGGAGCCTTTGGCACGACCGTCAATGAAGTTCTGTTGCAATTTGTCGCGTAGTTCTGGAGGGAGGGGGACGTCTCTAACCCACAAGGAAATGGTGCTTTTAGCTATTTGTAACTTATCTGCGATTACTAAAATAGAGAGCCCGCGTCGACGTAATTGAATGGCTTTATTTTTGATTTGTGGAGTATATGACATAATCGTTGTTAGTTCGATTATATCATTTTATAAAGTAGTTGAAAATGTGGACATCTTGGCGTTTAAGACTGTGCATCGTATACTGTTTAGGAGAGCAGTACTTATTTTTTACGTATACATCGGATGTAGACCGAGTCTACATCCGATGTATACCCGTTAATCTGCCTGATATGGACCTACATCCAGTCTTTGTACATTTCCCAATTGCCTTGCTTAGTGTTTATGCGGCTGTGGAGGTTGTGCGTGTGCCGAAGTTAGTGAGAACGAGCTGGTGGTTTCCGCTTAAGTCGGTCTTGGTGATTATTGGCTCGGTGGCGGGTGTCGTCACTTTTTTCTCGGGGTGGTTGCTGGAACAAGCAGCTGAGCAGAATGGAATAGTGCCGAAGGTGATGGAGATGCATGGTAATTTTGCGCTTTATACGGTGATTGTTTTCGGCGTGTTGGCGTTGGCTCATGCGGTGGTGCTGTTGCGGAAGTATTTCAACGAGCAGATTATTCGCGTCGCCGAAAGTATTTTGCAGCCGTGGGTGGTTATTCCATTGGCAATTCTCGGTTTAGTATTGATTACGATTACTGGATCGCTTGGTGGGGCGATGGTGTATGGGCCGGATGTCGATCCGATTGTTAAGGCTGTTTATAATTTGTTTGTTGGAGCTGGTAATTAGATTCTCGCTCGCAACTGCCGTGTCTCTATTCCTAGCTGCGCCTCGTCAACCGCACGAGCTCACTGACCTCGTATGACTCGGGA
>CAYHFQ010000015.1:0-24846 GCA_964355955.1 uncultured Gammaproteobacteria bacterium | reverse complement strand
GAACCAAGGTGACTGTTTGCAGTCGCTCGTTAAGAAATGCGGTTCTTCCTCGCCGTTTAGAATGCGTTCGATGGCGTCCAAGGTGAGGTGAAATTTGGTGACGTAATTTTCCAGCATGTAGCCTTCAACGACGCCGTCCGGATGCATGACGTAGCCTTGGATTGGTTTGACGCCTTGGACTTCCGCCAACAAGAGGGCGTAGAAACAGCCCTGAAAGCAATATTCGTCCTTGAGGCGGCGAGAACGTTTGATGTCGCAGGCCACGTAGTAATATTCGCCGAGTTTGGATTTGCCTTCGACGCGCTCCAGAATATCCGGCCGGGCGATCCAGTGATGGTGGACAAGCACCGGGCGATAGATGGTCTGCACGCCTTGGGCCATAAGTTCCACCGTTTTGACCATGGCTTCATCTTGATCTTCCGTAACCACCTCCACCATCGGGCGGTTCGCTAAAAGAGCGAGCTGACGTTCGCGCAATAGGCCGTCGTGCTGCAGTTTTACGCGCAAGGCGTCCTCCACCAAGTGCTCCTCCTTGGCCTCGTGGGCAATCCACGACGGGCATTTGAGGTACTTGTAGAAGCTGCGTTCGGTGATGATTTTAGGCATGAGGGGAGTATAGCTTAAACTTCTCAAAGTTTCATCTTTATGGCATAGTTAGGGCAATATGAAGAATATCGAAATTCAGGTTGCGATCTGGAAAGAGGGCCGACATTATGTTGCGCAGTGCCTCGATGTCGACATCTCCAGCTTTGGTTCGACCGAGGTCAAAGCTTTAGCGAACTTAAAAGAGGCTGTTGAGCTCTCGTTTGAGGGCAAGCGAGTTCGTCGTCCAATAAAAGCAATCAAACCTAACTTGGTGTCGCTGCAGTTGGCCTGTGCCTAGTCCAGTCTTGTTCAGAATAATCCTAGGAGTTTTAGCACTAAGAGGGTTTCTTTTGGTGTCCCAGAGAGGTAGCCATGCAAAGTTTAAGAAAAATCAGCACATGGTGATAGTGCCGCTGCACGGCAAAGAAGTTCCGTACGGCACTTTTCGTTCGATAGTGAGGCAGGCGAATTTGGAGGAAGGAGATTTTCGATGACCCCAAACTTTTAATATGGTTTGACGTATTAAAAGTTACAACTGAAACTTTGAATACATATTTTGATAATGAGTTAATTAAAGTTGTCGCTAGACGTTGACGAAGTCTTCGTCCGGAGCGTTGCGAGCGATGGCGATTTTGGCGCGAGTGGCGTCGCTGATTTCATCTTCGCCAAGTTCGTGAAAATCGAGCTGCTGATAACGGCGGGCGGAGAGCCAGGCACGTACAACCTCGCGGAGAGCGCTAAATGGGCGGCCGAGCTCAATTTGCACAAAATAGCTTAATTTAATTAAGTATACGTCGTTAGTTTTCTGCGTATTCCCTTTGAACGTCGAGCACTAATGCCAGGCATTCTTCATCGCTCAGCGATTGTAGCCAATGCAAATAATCCCCGAGTTCCTCCTGACCGCTGTGTATATGTCGTCTAGCCGAATGAGTCATCGAGAAGAGATACATCGTTTTTTCGACAAGGAGACGGCGTATGTCATGGAGTTGGTCACGCAGTCGTTCGTACATTTTCTTATCTGTCTCTGTGTCGAAAAGACGACCGCTGGCAATTTCCAAACAGAGCTTCGATACGTTGTTTTTGTTATAGTGTTTGCCTAGCCATTTAGAGTACTGTTTGGCAAATTGTACCTCCTCCTCAGTTAGTTCCACTTCAATCGTCTTTCTTGGATTGTCATCGTATTGATGCCAGTAATCATGAAAACCGTATGGGCTCGGACGTGATTCGTCCTCCTCGTCATACTCGCGAAAATGATGCTCGCTGTGATGCTTCAGTTCTTGTGTCATGTCGAGCTTCAAATGATGCTTCTCATTTTTCATGGCGTCTTCTAGGAAAATCCCGCCCAAAGCCCTGGGATTTGTATTACTGCGAAGGTGTCTAAGATTTTCTTCTAGGGATGGCTCAACTTCCGTTGGGTACCGTGAGGCATACATCCCCTCCCATTTTCCTTCGGTTGCGGCGCGATACTGTTGCTGGTTCCGTTCGGTGGAGTCATATCGTTGACGGCTCTGCTCGTCGAAAAGTGTCGTGTAGGCTTCATGCACCTGCTTAAACTCAGCAGTTTTATGGGCGTCTCCGCCGTTGAGATCAGGATGAAGACTTTTCGACAGCGTGCGATATGCCGCCTTGATGTCTTCCTTGCTGGCAGCTCTAGAAATGCCAAGAGTAGTGTAGTAATCTCTCCCTACTTCCGTCTTCGGCATTTCGCGGTATCCGCCTCTTTCGTTCATATATGAGATTGCTTGAAGATAATGTAGAGAACGATGGTTAAATTTGCTTTTCCAGCTTGGTCTGCCACAACTCTGCTTCTTTGTATTTATCGAACGCCATTTTTTTCACCCGATCATTCAGTGCTACTGCCGTCTTGGCCCAAACGGATAATTGCTCTAGATTCATTGGCGACGGGCCATATAAAACATCGGCTATTTGGTTCATGAAAGGGCGCGATTCTGGCATAAAGCCCTGGTACTTGTGCCTAAGTACTTCGAAAAACTGTAAGCGATCTGGAGATTGCTGGTAACAGTCAAATATCTCCTGACAATTGGTTGCCAACTCCTGGCTGAGTTCTGCATCGATGGCTGGTATTTCCTGAGCAAAGAATTCAAGGCGTTGCGCTGCATCAGCTTGCTCGGCTCTAGCAAAAAGAGTTGAGACGTCTCGGAGTTCTTCGTCGGCAAAAACGAAGCGGGCGTTGGCTTGGTGTAAATAATCCTGAACCGAAGTTCGTTGCTCGTCTGAGAGGTGTTCCCAAACTTTTTTTGCGTCTGCCAAATCCTTACGTCGCCCGTTAGCTAGCTTATGGAATAAAATAATCTCGGGAGGTTGCAGCTTAACTTCGCGACCATTCACTTTAACCACTGGTGCTTGCTCGTAGCTACTCTTTGGTGCTGCTACGCTCCTGACCAACTGAACATCACCAGTAGGCGTTTCGTTCAAAAACATGACTTCACATTGCGTTGAGCCTTGCTCATTGGTACGAAAGATAAAGGCGTTTTCTGTGTCGGTGTTGGTTATATCATCAACAGACAGAACCTTGTGATCTGGATCAGTAATCATAAAACCTGACTCTGTGGCCGCCTCGAAAAACTTTTGACGGTTGCCGCCCATAATAGCCACGTCGAGGTCTTGGTGGTCACGATTCCATTCGCCGTCCAGCAAATCGAGGCCCGATCCGCCAGCAATGTAGGTGTCTATACCTGCGGATTCGAAAAAATCCAGCACGGTAGTTAGTTCTTTGCTTAGTTCTGCTTTGCGCTCCGGTGAGACTTCAGCCTGTAAACATTCATTGATGTAAACTTCAACCTCTTGCGAAAGTTTCGCGTCCGACTCCTGCTGACAGGACTCACAGCCAGCTGGATAATTTCCATGCTGGCACATACCGGCAGCCTTCAGTTTGTCGGTGGATTCTTCCGGCGACATATAGGTTATACTTTAGTTTTCTGGGCTTTGGCAGCCTTCAAGAAGCCCAAGAAGAGAGGGTGCGGAGTGAGAGGGCGGGATTGGAATTCGGGGTGGAATTGCACGCCGACGAAGAATGGGTGATCTGCGACTTCGACGATTTCCACCAAGCGGTTGTCGGGCGAGGTGCCGGCAATGACGAGACCAGCGGCTTCGAGCTGGGCGCGGTAGTCGTTGTTAAATTCGTAGCGATGACGATGGCGTTCGCTGATGGAGGCTTGGCCATAATCCTTGCGGGACTGAGTGCCGGCGGCCAAGTCACATGGGTATGAACCGAGGCGAAGTGTGCCGCCGATGCCAGCGTCCTTCAGCTTGGCCGTTTGGTCGTTCATGATGTGAATGACTGGGTGCTTGGATTTTGGATCAATCTCCGTAGTGTTGGCGTCGGCGAAACCAAGTTCCGAACGAGCGAATTCAATCACGGCGCATTGCATGCCGTAACAGATACCGAAGTACGGAATTTTGTGCTTGCGAGCGTAAGCGATGGCGGCGATCTTGCCTTCTACGCCGCGGGAACCGAAGCCGCCCGGAATGAGAATACCGTCGTAGTTGTGCAGTTCGGCGAGGAGAGTTGGATCTGTTTCGTAGGCCTCGGAGTTGAGCCATTCAATGACCGGCTTTTGACCAGTGGCCCAAGCGGCGTGCTTGATGGCTTCGAGCACAGAAATATAGGCGTCGGAAAGCGTGAAGTCGCCGGTCGAGAAATACTTGCCAATAACGCCGATACGGACTTCATCCTTAACATTCATTAGGCCGTCGACGAACTTGGTCCAGGTGGACAAGTCCGTAGCTGGTGGCTTCATACGGAATGACTTGAGGACGGTGTCGGCAAAATGTTGGGATTCGAAGGACATTGGCACTTCGTAAATGCTGCGAGCATTGGCGGCGGTAATGATGTGACTCTCCGAGACACCGCAGAAACGGCTGAGCTTTTCGCGACGTGGAGCGTCCAAGGCTTGCTCACTGCGGCAGATAATGAAGTCTGGAGCAATGCCGACGCGGTTGATTTCGCGCACGGCGTGTTGAGTTGGCTTGGTCTTCATTTCACCAATGGATGGTGGCACTGGCAAATAACTGACGAGCACGGTGCGGACCGAGTCGACGTCACGCTGACGCATCATGCGCAAGGCTTCGAGGAAAAGAATGTTCTCGTATTCGCCGACCGTACCGCCGATTTCGATGAGCACAAAGTCGGCCTTGGCAGCTTTGGCAGCCGCGTCAATGCGAGCAATAACCTCTTCTGGGACGCGAGGCACAACTTCTACGCATTTGCCATGGTAACCACCGTGACGCTCGCGGTCGATGACAGTTTGATACACACGACCCGTGGTCATGTAGTTCATTTTGGTAATGTTGATGTCGAGGAAACGCTCGTAGTTGCCGATGTCTTGGTCGGTCTCGTCGCCGTCGACGGTCACGAAAACTTCACCGTGTTCGACTGGGTTCATGGTACCAGCGTCGACGTTGACGTAAGGGTCAATTTTGATAGCGGTAACGGTGTAGCCTTTGGAACGCAGAATGAGGCCGAGAGAAGCCGTTGACGTGCCTTTACCGACGCCACTCATGACACCACCCACCACGAAAATAAAACGATGTTTCATAACAAATAGTTAAGCCTCGATAATAATAGCTAAAGTTGCTTCGTAACCGCTGGGGAAGTTGACGATGGCGCTGCTTGTGCCGACTTCCTTGACTGGCGTCATTTCCACCTGGTCGACGTCGATCTTGTAACCGAGTTCCTTGAGCGCCGCGGCAACGTCTTTCGGGCCGACGCTAGCGTAGAGCTTGCCGCCGTCTGACTTGGCGGAAATCATAATTTCTAGGCCGTCGAGCGCGGAGGCTAACTTGCGGTCTTCCTTGCTAACCTTGGCCACCTTGCTGACCGCCCTGTTTTCCTGGTCGGCTTTGTCTTTTAAGGCCTTGGGGCTGGCTTCGATGGCAAAATGGGCCGGGAAGAGGAAGTTCCGGGCGTAACCTTCCGATACTTCCACGACGGAACCTTTACGGCCGTGCGCGGCGACGTCTTGTAAGAGGATAACTTGCATAGATGAAGAGCTTTGTTGATAGTAGCTACCATATCCGGATAGCTTGAGCGTTTGGCGAGTTCGTTAGCGTTGACCCAAGAAACTGATTGAATGCGCTCCCCTTCTTCCTCGATAACCGGCTTGATCAGCTCGGCGTCGGGCAAGGCTTCGAAGAGGAAATAGTGAATGTACTTGTGAATGAGTTCGCCCTTGTGGACATAACGGTCGCGGAACCAGATGTCGATGGTATCGAGCCTAGCAACGTAACGGAGGATTTTGAGGCCGAGTTCCTCGCCAATCTCGCGCACGGCACCTTGCCGGTAGCTTTCACCTTCGCGGACATGGCCCTTGGGAAAAGCCCACTTGCCGTAACTGTCGACAACCATCGCAAAGTAGACGGCCCCGCGCTGGCGTTTAAACACCAGCCCTCCAGCCGACACTTCGGTGCGATGTCGCTCACGCTCGCCGCTACTTTTGCGTGAGGTGACTGATCGCCGCGTCCATTTGTGGCGTTGACCCAGCATGTATTTGATCTAGAGTTTCTTTAACTTCGATGTCTGGCGTGATACCTACTTCGTGAATGGTGCGACCGTTTGGCGTGAGCCAGCGGGCGATGGTTATTTTGGCAGCGGAGCCGCCAGGCAGGTCGTAATACTCTTGGACTGAACCCTTACCAAAGGTTGTTTCCCCCATAATGGTGCCCAAGCCGTAATCCTGCAAGGCACCAGAGAGGATTTCCGAGGCCGAGGCTGAGCCACCGTTGACGAGGACGACGGTTGGGATACTGGCTAAGACGGCAGAAGCATTGCCGTGGTAAGGATTTTCGTGGTCGCGGAACTTTTCGATGACGACCGTTTTGTCGCCAGTCCAGTAGGAAGCGACCTTGATGGCGGCAGTCAGGAGGCCGCCTGGATCGCCGCGCAAGTCCACGATAATGCCTTTGGCCTTAGCCTTGGTGATGGCGTCGACAGCCTGAGCGAAGAGTGAGTCCGTGTCTTCATTAAAGATACTCATGGTGATGACAGCAATGCCATCGTCACGAATGTCCCAAGTGACGCTCTTGGTTTGAATGGCGGCGCGCACAATGGCGACGTCGAACGGTTTAGCGGTACCACGAATGAGGGTGAGAGTAACTGTTGTGCCGGCGTCACCGCGAATGAGGTGAACGGCTTCGTCGGCCGACATACCAGCCGTAGTTTTGCCGTCGATGGCGGCAATGATGTCGTTGGTCTGCAGGCCAGCCTTGATAGCTGGGCTATCGGGCAACGGCGCAACAACGGTGATGCCAGCGTCACGCTCACCAATTTCGGCCCCGATGCCTGAGAATGTACCACTCAAGGTACTGTTAAATTCTTTAGCCTGGTCCGCAGTGAAGTAGGAAGAATATGGATCACCCAGCGACCAGACCATGCCCTCCAAGGCACCGTCCATCAGCTTTTTTTGATCCACTGGCTGGTCCACGTAGTTAGCTTTGGCAAGGTTCCAAACCTGCCAGAAGGTACTCATGTCGGCCTGAGCTGAACTGTCGAGGGTGGGGGTACCAAGGAGGTTACCGGCGCCCCAAGCGGTACCACTAGTCACTTTGGCTGAGCCGAGGCTATAACCAAAAATGAAGATGGCGGCGAGAATGATGACAGCGAGCAAACGCTTGAGCCAGGTGCCCAAGCCGATGTCCGCAGTTGAGGAGGATTTATGAAACATAGTTGGTGGTAGTTTAGCATGAAAGCAGAATCCCCGACACCTAGTCTGGCCAGGTGGCGGGGATAACTGCTTAAGCGATTTTTTCGATGAGGAGTTCCGTGAAAGGCTGACGATGACCGACATTGCGGCGATAACGCACCTTACGCTTGTATTTAATGACGGAGACTTTGTCGGCGCGATCTTGGGCGACCACTTTGGCCGTGACCTGACCACCTGGGACAAGAGGGGTGCCGACTTTGACTGACTCGCCGGACTCGTCAGAGACGAGCAGGCAGTCGAGGTTGAGGGTAGCGCCGACTTCGAGGTCGAGCTTTTCTACCTGCAACTTTTGACCTTCGGTGACAAGATATTGCTTGCCGCCGGTAACGATAATTGCGTACATACTGGGTTTACCTGTTCAGGCGCCCCGCCAACTGCGGAAACTTGACTGGCCTTACACATGGCTGTTTAAGAGTCGATAACGGGGGGACAATAACAGTTTTACTTGGCGCCGTCAAGGATAATATGCAGGTCCTGGCCGATGAAATAGCCATATTTATCGGCTTTTCCGGCTGGAAGCTCTAAAACTTGGTTGACGGCGAGGGGCGAGGAACTGACGGTGGCGACTGGCTGCCCGGCCACAGGTGCCGGAATGTTCTTGTCGATTTTGACAATGTGGCCGTCTTTTAACCAAACAAAGTCGAGGTTAAACTCCATGCCCTTCATCCAGTAGTTTTGGACCGAGGCTGTCTTGTAAGTAAAGAGCATACCGTCCTCCTTAAAGCTATCTAAAGAGACGCCGGAGAGACCTTTGGCCTGTTTGAGTGGGTTGTCCGCAACTTTGGCGACATGAAGATCCGCCGGCAAATCACCTAGCTGGAAGGTGGCGGTTTTGTGGCCGCTGACGCCGAAATAGACGAGAGAACCAATGACGAGGACGACGATTAAAGCGAAGAGGGCTTTGAGTACTTGTGGTTTGGACATATTTAGTTAGTTTTGTGTAATGAAATAGCCATTAAGCCGGCAACAGTTGCCAGAATAGCAAGAATAATAAGTTTTTGCCAACTGACCAGAAAGAGCGTGGTGACACCGAAGATGACGGCAAGAGTGATATAGAGAAGGACAACCTGGCGCGCTGAGAGACCGTAATCCAGGAGGAGATAATGAAGATGATCGCGGTCGGAAGCAGTGAAAGGGTTTTGACGGCGGGCTAAGCGGCGGATGATGACAAAGACGACGTCGAGAGCTGGCAGGCCGAGGACCAAGAGAGCTGTGGCGACTTTGCCGCCAGAGATAACAGCCAAGACGCCGACCAAGAAACCGAGGAAGGTGCTCCCCCCCTCGCCTAAGAAAATGCGAGCAGGATGCCAGTTCCAGAGTAAGAAGCCGAGGAGGGCGGCGACAGCGATGGCGGCCAGGAGGGCGACGTCCGGCTGCCAGAATTTAATCGATAAGGACAGGGCCATTATTAGCAAGGCAGCAACCGTGGAGATACTGGTGGCGAGACCGTCGAGGCCGTCGAGAAGCTTCGTGGTGTAAGTCGTGGAAAGAAGCCAGAGGAAGGTAAAGATTGATGAGATGGCGGCGGGCAGTAAGAATGGCGAACCGAAAGGGTTAGTTAGTTTGGTGACACCGATGCCGCAAATGACGGCGATGAGGCTGGCGAGAACGGGAAAGATAATTGAACGTTTTGCCGACAAACTATAACGGTCATCGAGGAGGCCGCCGAGGATCAGTACAAGGCCGCCAAGGAGGAGGCCGACGAAAGCGAGAGGACGGATGGCGCCGCTCGTAAAGTGGTTAGTGGTGATGAGGACGACGAGGGTTGGGAGGGCAAAAGCCAAATAAATGGCGACTCCCCCGCCAAGTGGGATGGCTGAACTATGGAGTTTACGGCCACCGTCGGGGTTATCGACCAAGCTGTAACGGAGGGCCAGATAACGAACTACAGCCGTGAGCACGAGGCTCAAGAACAAGGCGAATAAGATTGGGAGTAGCCACCAGAGAGCCATATACAGGAACGGTAGCACTGCCGGGGTTATAACTCAACCGCTTTCTCCACGGTGATTTTGCCCCCGGCTTCGAGGCGGAGGGTGTCACGGCGGCCGACTTGGCCCTGGAGTAAGAAGCTGGCGATAGTGTTCTCCACCTTCTCTTGTATGACGCGGCGGAGGGGACGGGCACCGAATTTGGGGTCGTAACCCAGTTTGGCCAGTTCGTGAATGGCGTCGTCCGTAACGGTGAGGGTAATGCCCTTGGCTTTCATTTGTTCGGTCACGCCCTTAATGAGGAGGTAGGCGATAGCGACGACGTCTTCGGGCGAAAGTGGCTGGAAGACAATGGTATCGTCAAAACGGTTCAGGAATTCTGGTTTGTAGATTTGGCGGAGTTCGGTTTCGAGCAAGGCGTTTTTGATGACGTCGAGCGCTTCGCCGCGGGCCAGAGCGTCCTGAATGTAGTTGGTGCCGGCGTTGCTCGTAGCGATAAGAATAACGTTGGTGAAGTCGATAGTGCGACCGGTGCCGTCGGTTAAGCGGCCGTCATCCATGACCTGCAAGAAGAGGTTGAGAATATCCGGGTGGGCTTTTTCGAGCTCGTCGAGCAGGAGGAGCGCGAAAGGCTGACGGCGAACAGCGTCGGTGAGCAAGCCAGCTTCCCCGTTGCCACCAATGAGGCGAGCAACCGAGGCTTTGTCCTGGTACTCGCTCATGTCAAAGCGAATCATGTTGCCCTCGCTACCGAAGAAGACTTCGGCGGTGGTTTTGGCGAGTTCGGTTTTACCCACACCAGTTGGGCCAAGGAAAAGGAAGTTGGCGATTGGCCGTTTGGTGGAACGTAATTCGACGCGAGCGCGGCGCAAGGCCGAGGCGACGGCGGTGACGGCGGCTTCTTGGCCAATGACTCGTTCGTGCATTCTATCCTCGATATGCAGGAGCTTCTCCCCTTCGTCGGCGGTAACACTGGTGACTGGCACGCCTGTTTTTTCGGCAATTAAGGCGGCGACTTGCGGTTGACCAATCCAGGTGAGCTGACCTTTGACGGCTGATTTGCCGACCTGCAGCGCGACTTCTTTGGCAAGCGTGATGGCTTTTTCTGGCAGGTTATCTTCGTGCAAGTAACGCGTCGACAAGTCAACCAAAGCGGCCAGAGCCTGATAGGTGAAAACGACGTGGTTGCGGCCTTCGATTAAGGTCATTTTGGATTCCAGGATCTGGATGGCGTGGTCACGTTCTGGTTCATTGATGACCACTTTGGCTAGGCGATTGCGGAGCGGGCTGCCTTCGAGCTGCTGATAGCCAGCTGGCGTAGTGGTGCCGATGACGAGGGTGTAGCCTTTTTCGAGTTCGCTCGAAAGTATGGAAGATAAGTCGAGGCCGGTGCCAGTCACTAGTTCGTGCAAGTTCTCGATGACGAGGATGACGTTGCCGGTGCGACCGACTTCCTGCATAGCGTAAAGCAAACGCTCGTCCG
This sequence comes from uncultured Gammaproteobacteria bacterium, assembly GCA_964355955.1. GTDB lineage: Bacteria > Patescibacteriota > Patescibacteriia > UBA9934 > UBA9934 > UBA11707. Next base: position 14,128 of record CAYHFQ010000015.1, on the reverse strand, counting down.
CACCCTGGCCGCCCTGAGCGCTGACAATATGGGGTACGGAGAGTTTGAGGAGACGTTTGTCTTGTAAAATTTGAGGGACGTCTTCCGCCACCATGCGTTCGGCGAGGCCCTCAATCATGGCCGCTTTACCGACGCCCGGATTGCCGACCAAGACGACGCTGCGATTACCGCTTTCTATCGCGCGGAGGATTTCCGTCATTTCGCGGTCGCGGCCAATGAGCATTTCCGTGCGCAGACTGGCGGCGAGATGTGTGAGGTCTTCACTGACTTTGTCCAGGAATGGCGTGGCAATGGCGGTGTAGGCGCGGTCCATGTTGCCGGTTGGTTTGAAACTGGCGGAGCTACGAAAGTTAGTGTAGCGATCCCGCAGGTTGTCGGTAATGCGGAGCCAAGCCAAAGCATTGTCGAGCTCTGCCTTCTCGATGCCTTTGGAGGACAACAGGTCTTGCGCGAATTCGTCCACAGCGTAAGCGGCGGTGAAGATTTCAAGCGGCGTGATGTAGCCACGCTTGTCGGCAATAGCCAGCATGAGGGCGCGAGCTAGCAAGTCGTCCGCAATCCCGCCGAAGTCCGTGTCGCCGGTAACGAAGGTGGCGAAACGACGGCGGAGAGGATCCGTAATGTCTTTGAAACTGAGGCCCAAGCGGGCGAAGAGCATATTGACCGAACGGCCGGAAATGGCGCTGACCCAGAGGTGCAAGGGTAAGACGTCGGCGTGCTTAGCTTTGCTGGCTAAGGTGTAAGCGCCTTCGATGATCATCTTGGCTTCCTCATCGCAGAGGCTCCAGAGATCCTCGTGGCGTTCGACGACGTCGAGACTAGGAATGGTTTGTAACTCGGGCATGGTGCGCGGGACTGGCAAACGGCGGACGTCGAGAGTTGGCGCAACACGGCGATAGTATAGAAAAGCCCAGCAGATAACGGCGAACCAAAAGCCGAAGACGTAGAGGCTCGGGGTCAGCCAAGCGGCGGGCGTCAGGATTTGCGCGTGGAAGGTGGTGGCAATGCCGGCGACAAACAGCAAGAGGCCGAGGACGGCGAGGAAAGTTACCAACGAGGTGACAGCCCGGCGGACTTTGGCTTGGGCGTGGCGGAAGTTGATAGCAGTGTCGTCGACCTTGGTAGCAAGTTGCCAAAAAGTACCGTCGATGAGGACGCCACGATGCATGGTGGGGCCGCTGCCGAGGCCGAGGTCAGCGAGAGTTGGGACGAAGTCGGAGTTCATGGATCAAGTATACACTAAAACGAACACTAGAGTCTCGCCCGGAAGGCAAGACTCTAGTTAGGACGCGGGTCGGCCCGGGTGAGGGGCGGCGACGAGGGTCAGGGAGTTGGTGGGTTCAGGACCGCGATATAATCGTCGCGGTTGAATTCGCGGGCGAGGTCGTAATTGAATACGCGCCATCGCCCGTCAAACCAATAAAGGTAGATCACGACCGGATAACCGCCAACGCCGAGGAACTTGGTCATGAAGATGGTCCGGTAGTATCGCTTCCAACTCCCGGGGATGAGGTGCTGATTCTCTGCCCGATAGAGCCAGAGCATGACTTGCACGGGCACCAGTAGCTTGTCCTTGAGCTGTTCCTCCATGACCGCAATTTTGGCCCGGCCTCCATGTTGAGCTGGCGTGACGAAACGATCGAGCTGGCGGATGTCGATCTTGCCCCGGAGCAGGTTCGGTAGCTGCTCCTTCTCGTAAGTCCAGCCAGCGAACGGCGCGTCCGGGATACCGTCGCAGTCGATGAGAACGGGAGCAGGAACGGGAAGTTCGATGGACATGGGAGACTCCGGAGTGGAAGGTTTCGAGACAGAAAACAAGATGGTAACGAGGCTAAGTATAGCAAAAAATAGGCCTTTTGTCAATGGGTTGTGAGGAAAATGTGGCTAAAGTAAGCCGAAAATACCGCCGGTGAGATGGAAGATTATGAAAGAGATAGAGATTATCGGGAGGGCGACGTAGAGGGCGAAGGCGACGATGGTGAGGAGAAAGGCGAAGAAAAGTAAGAGGCTGCGGAAGAAGATTTGGACGCTACGGATGAAAACGGAAATGAGGCGGCCCTGGAAGTTGTACTGGCCGTACATGGGGACGAGGATGTTTTTGGCCCAAACGGCAACGGCCAAGCGACGGGCATAATTGCGCCAAGTGCCGAAGAGCGACTGGATGGCGTGCACGAGGCCGGTGCTGTACCACCAAATGGGAAAGCGCACGACTTCGCCGATGACTTCATTAATGATACCGCCGATGCCTTGCGCTGCTGTTTGCATATGCAGACAGTATAGCATGATTGGTCTACCTCAAAGATATACCTTTGAGGTAGACCACTTATCCACAGACTAGGCGGCGAGGAGGGCGCGGAGTTCGGTCATCAGGCGGAGGTAAAAGGCCAGGTTCTGCAGGGTGGCCAGGCGGCAGCTGAGCATTTCCTCGATTTTGAAGAGATGGTGGAGGTAGGCACGGGAGTAGTCGAGGGAGGTTTGCGCTGTAGTGTTGAAAGCGTCGATCGGCGAAGTGTCGGTGGCGTACACACTCTTGGCGATGGATACGCGGCGATAGAGAGCTTCCGCGATTTGCTGGTCCGAGGCGCCGGTTTGAGCCAGCTCGAAAGCTCGACGAACACAGTCCGATGGCTCCCCTGCCCAGGTGAAGAGCATGCCGTGACGGGCATTGCGAGTTGGGAGAACGCAGTCAAACATGTCGACGCCGACCGAGACGTAATAAATAATTTCTTCGGGCATGCCGCCGCCCATGAAGTAGCGCGGCTTATCGGCGGGTAAAAGTGCGGCCGTAGTTTTGGTAATGCGGAAAGCGTCCTCACGAGGTTCACCGACTGACAGGCCGCCAATGGCGTAACCGTCAAAGCCGATGTCGATGAGGCCAGCAGCAGATTCGGCGCGGAGGTCTTCGTGCGTGCCGCCCTGCACGATGCCGAAGAGGAGGCGAGCAGGATTAGCCGCGGCTTTAGAACGCGCGGCCCAACGGAGCGAGCGGCGCATGGCGTCGTCGTAACGTTCACGAGTCGAGATGCCGGCCGCCACGTCGTCGAACTGCATCATGATGTCCGCGTCGATAGCGTCCTGCATGCTCATTGACGATTCTGGCGTAAGGCGGATGAGGGCGCCGTCAATGTGAGAACGGAAAGTGACGCCGTCTTCGTCAGTCTTGTTGATGTTAGCGAGGCTGAAAACTTGGTAGCCGCCACTGTCGGTTAGGATGGGGCCGTCGTGGCGCATCAGCTTGTGGAGTCCACCGAGCTGGCGCATGAGCTCCTCACCGGGGCGAAGTAAAAGATGATAAGTATTACCTAAAATAATTTGCGCACCGAGGGCCGTGACTTCCTCGCACGTGAGGGTTTTGACCGCACCGGCCGTGGCGATGGGCATAAAGCACGGGGTCTGAACGACGCCGTGGTTGGTGGTTAGCTCGGCGCGACGAGCCAAGCCGTTTTGTTTGGAAACTTTGAACATACTCATCTTTTTAATCTTGACTTGGGTTTTGGGGAGGCGCACACTGTAGGTTCGTCAACAACCCTCCAACCCACGAGTGACCCATGTTCCCCGCCCTCTCCGCCCTCATCCCCGCTACCTACTTTGCCGGTCTCCACCTCTTCGCCGCCAGCAGCCTCCTCGGCAACATTGCCTCGATGGCCGTGATCTACTGCATCATCGCGGCCTACCGCCGACTCGCTGCACAGACCTCCAGTCACATTCGGACACGCGAGGCAGGCCAGCTCCAGGCCGAGCAACTGGCCGCACGGTACAAGGCTGAGCTGGCCGAGAGTCAGAAAGAACGCGTGAAGGGGCTGCTACTGATCGACGATCGACTGAAAGGCTTGCCACACAGCAAGGACATGCGGACAGAAACTGCGATGGCGCGGACCGTCGTGCAGTCGAACTTACAACAGGCTGTGGAATCGAGTACCGGCGTGCTGTCACCCGAAGAGGTGAAGAGGCTGTTCGCGAGGCATGATGGCTACTTCGTCACGCTGTGTGAGATCAATGGTCGCAGAGCCAGACGGACGACAGTCGTTGACCCTTTTGCGCCGACCACATCAACCACGCCACTGCCCACCTAGCGTCTCGGAGCTTCGGCTCCCCTCGTCGTCCTGTGCTCTCAGCCGGGACGACGCTTCTTATTTGGCGAGATTTTTCTGGTAGACTTCGTGCAACACAAGACTAGTGGCGACGGCGACGTTGAGAGATTCGAGGGCGCGTTCGTGGCTGATTTTGACGGAGGTACCGGTGAGGGCGAGCGAGATGCCTGAGCCTTCGTTGCCAGCAATGAGAAGGATTTTACCCTGACCGATGTGGTCGAGAGTTACGGAATGTGGGCGATTTTCCAGGCGATAAACTTTGCGGCCGAGTGAGCGGAGGGCTTCAGTTGCTTCCTCACGCTTCATTTCTACCCATGGCACGTAAAGCAAAGCACTGGTACTGGCGCGGACGGCTTTAGGGTTGGTGACGTCGGCGCATTCGACGAGGACGACGGCAGCGCGGAAGCCGAGACAAGCGCGGAGGACTGTACCGACGTTACCTGGGTCCTGGACGCCGTCGAGCACAACTACCACGTCGAAGGCCAAGACTTGGTCCAGTGTGAAATGTGGGATTTTGGCAACGGCAGCCGTGGTTTGGGGATTTTCCGTGCTGACGTATTCACGGAATTGGTTGGTATCTTTGGGGGTAAAGGTGAATTCCACTAGGTTTTTAGCCTCGCGGACGAACTTTTCGCCTTCAATGATAAACATACCGCGCTCACGGCGGCCTTTTTTGAGCTGTAATTCGCGGAGGATCCGCTCTTGGGCTTTGCTAAGCATAGACCAGAGTCTAGCTTATTATATGACACTAGGCAAGGCGTGGATGGAGTTTGGTCGGCCAAGTACGATGTCTTCAATGCGGTAGGCGCCGTGCGTTGGGGCGTCAATGAAGCCAAGCCAAGCAGCACGAGCCAGGGCACCACCGTTGATCCAGTCGAATAACCATTCGTGAGTATAACGCGGATCGAGCTGGTCAATGCCGCCGCCGATCTGTGTCAACCAACGTCGATTGAAGTCCTCCTGACTGCCAATGGTCGGAGCGATAATGATAGGAATACCGAGACCAGTGTAGAAGGCCAGTTCGCTCGGTTTGGTCCAGAGAATGTCAGTTTCTTGCATGAGCCTGGTAAAGGCGGCAAAATAGGCGGCCCGACTTTCCGCTAAAATGATGCGGACCCCCCCGCTCTTGAGAGCCGAGGCCAAGCCGAGCTTCATGAGTTCCACCCGGAAATATTCGGCGACTTCAGGGCGTGTACCGGCTACGAGGTTAAGGGAGATGCGGCCGTCGAGAATATCCTGGCTGAGACTCTTAGCAATTATAATGCCGATTTCACGTTGGGCACCAGCGCCGCCAATAGCAAAAGTGAGGGAGATGGTGGTAGCCCGGCCATTAACCCGACGACAGGTCTTAGCACCGAGGGTGGCTTCCAACATGAGCATGGCGTGCTCCGAGAAAACACCACGAGGGTCGAGGTTGCAAAGCCGACGCGCCAAGTCGACCTTGAGCGTAGTTGGTTCAAGGCCGCCAATGGCTTCCCGTGGCAACGGATAACCGGTTAAGTAGATATGCGATTCGCGAACGCCGTAAAGTTTGAGGCGCTCGGCCACACGACCGGTAGGCGCAAAATATTTGATGCGGCTTTTCTTGGGATGGACGGGGGCCCAAACGCGGTTCATGTCGGCGTCCGTGACCAAAAGGAATATGTCGGCCGGATAAGCGAATTCTTCCGCGGCCATGGCGACGGCGAAGTAGGTGGTGATGAGGGGCTTGGGGTTGTGAGCGAGGTCGTCGATGAGGTGCTTGAGGAACCCGCGGTTACGAATAATCATGGCTAGCTCGCGGACTTCGAGCGAGGGGGCGGAGAGATCACGGCGGGGGTAAAACTCGGGGATGTGCTGGATTTGGTCGAAAAGTTTAAAGGCGGCTGGACCGATGATTGGTAAAGCGTTGAGGCGGGAAATGCGTTCGTACCAGGTTTGGGTGGTGTGCCACAAAGCCTTGTCCTCGTCGGGAATGCCCGGGTAGTCATTGGCGATGATGACTTCCCCGCCGACGGCCAAGCAACGCAAAGCGTGGGCTGGGCGTTCGTGCCCATAACCCATATTAACTGCTACCACGTGAGCTATTCCCGTGTCCCCCTGTTTTTCCCCCATACTGAGGGTAGTATAGCACCTTATCCCCAACCCTTGCCAAAAAATGACCTTTCGGGTACAGTTCGGCCATATTTCAGCCAACCAATAGTCCTCTATTATGTCGAAAGTCTGCGCCGTAACCGGCAAAATGCCATTAACTGGCAATAACGTCAGCCACAGTAACCAAAAAACCAAGCGTCGCCAGATGCCAAATTTGCAGAACCGCACCATTATCAACCCGGTGAGCGGCAACAAGCAAAAGGTGGTTATCAGCACCCGTGGCCTCAAGACCCTTATGAAGTGGGCTAGGGAAGGCAAGACCATGGATATCAACGACTTGATCTCCTAGAACTTCCTCATTTGGTCTATTTTGGCCTTGTCGCTACGCCGACTTCCTCAACTCACGGCTCTAGTGAGTCTCGAAAGCTCGGCTTGTTCCGCACCCAAACTAGTCTCAAATGTGAAAGTTCTAGATTCAATAAAAAATCCCACGAGCAATCGTGGGATTTTTTTGTACCAATTTTTATTCCTTCTCCGGCATGATGTGCGCGGCCAGAGTGAGGAGGCGTTCGGCGTACTTGTTGAGGGAGAACGGGGCAACGCTGCGGGCGATTTCGTCACGGCGTTTGGCGAAGTCGTCCTTGCGGCTGTCGAGTTCCGTGATGACCCGGAGGAGATCACTCGCGACGCCTGGGGCAAAGAGGTAACCGGTGTCCCCTTCGCGGACAAGTTCACCGACACCACCAATGCGGGAAGCAAGAACAGGAATACCAGCGTGCAGAGCTTCGTAAATAACGGTTGGCGAGTTTTCGTAACAGAGCGACGGCACAACTAAAGCGTCGGCTACGCTGTAACATTTCATGAGCTCGTCCGGCACCATGTAGCCCAAGTGAACAATCCGTTTGTCCGCCTCGGCACGAGCTTTGACGAGGTCCGACAACGGGCCTTCGCCGACAATGAGCAGCTGCACGTCGCCAGGAACTTTGACGAAAGTGTCGAGCAGGAATTCAATGCCCTTATGCGTCGTCAACTGACCAACAAAGAGTAATTTAAGCGGACCGCCCAAGCGTTCGGCGCGATGGACCTGGTGGAAATTTGGCGTCGGGTTTGGCTGCATGACAAAAGGAATGCCCTTGAAGAAGCCGTAGTGCGTGTACTGGTCGACGATGAACTGCGAAGGTGAAACTACTAGGCCGGGATGACCCATGCGCCAACGGCAAATAGCGCGATAGACGGCGTAAAATGGTTTGGCGTAAGTGAGCATGTATTCCTTGCCGGCAATGAGAAGGCCGGAGGGAATGACGAGCTGCAGATCGTGGAGGACGTGGAGATGTGGAATGCCGCGGCTTTGAATGGCGGCCGGAATAGTGAGGCCGAGGCCTTTCAAGTTATGGGTCATGACGAGGTCCGGCTTTTCGTCGTCCAAAATACTGCCGACGATGTTGCCGGGCACGGGCGAAAAAGCGTCGACGATGTGCCAGAGCAAACGGATTGGCCAAGGGTTTTTGTAATCGTCGAGGGTGAAGTAAAAGTTAGGTGGGAAAAAGCGATAAGTACGCTCGGTCGACGAGGAATCGAGGACCAGCTTGGTGACGCCAGCGCGCTTGGGTTGGCCGGTTATGACAAAGACGTCATGGCCCAGGGCAATGAGCTGGCCGACCGTGCGGACGATGACGTTTTCCGCGCCACCACGAGCGTAAGGTGGATATAAGTTGGTAATAATGCCAATCTTCATAAGCTACAAAAGAGATCGATAAATGTTGCGGAGAGATTCGATAAGGGTAACTGCATCGTACTCCTTTTCGGCGCGAACGCGAGCGGCGGCCCCCATGAGTTCGCGGCGACCGTCGGGTTCGAGCAGTTCGCGGAGGGCGCGAGCTAAGGCGTCGGCATCATTTGGGGCGACGATTAGACCGGTTTCGTGAGGAATGACGACGCTGCGCACGCCGGGGAGATCCGTAACGATGGAGGGAATACCACTGGCGGCGGCTTCAATGGTGACAATACCAAAGGCTTCCGAGCTGTTGATGGAGGGGAGGACGTGGAGATCTGCGGCGCGATAAGCCCGAGGGAGATCTGCAAACGGGACGGAGCCGACGAAGTGGACGCGGGCAGCCAGGCCGAGACTCCTCGACTGTTCGATGAATGAGGGCTGCAGTTCCCCACTGCCGACGATGACGAGCTGCCAGGTTTGGTCGTCGACGATGCTCGATAAAGATGTGAGGAGAACGTCGAGGCCTTTGAAGTAGTGATTAGCGTCGAGACCGCCGACAAAGAGAATGACGGTGGCGTCGAGGTCGATATTATTGGCAAGACGGAAGTCGTTATCTCGACCAGGCGAAAAACGATGAGTGTCGACACCGAAGGGCATGACCAGCATTTTCTGCGAGGCGATACCGGCGCGGCGGCCGTATTCGGCAGAACTGACGAGGATTTTGCTGGCGACGCCGAGAATGAAAGGCTCAAAGACTAAACGATAACCACGGAAGAAAAAGTCGAGGAGACCAGTAGCGACCGGCGTCATGTGATAAGTGACAACGAGGGGCTTGCGCCAAATGAGGGCGGCGAGAGCAGTTAAGATGTCGCTGCCGAAGAAGGGGTAATGCAGGTGGATGACGTCGAAGTGACGGAGTTTGGCGAGAAGTGATGGGAGGATGGCGCCTTTGCCCCAAACAAAACGAGGGCGAGTATTATCCGGTGTGAAAACAGTGACCGATTCCCCGGCGTCGGTGAGGCGACGAGTGTATTCGGCGGCGACGGTGCCGAGGCCACCACGGTACGGTGGGTAGACAGCGACAACTTGCGCCACCTTGATTGATGATGAAATAGGCTTGGCGTCTACCATACAATTAGTAAACGCAGCGCGCGCCAGATAGCGTCGACCACGGGGTTGATGAAATTGTCGATGAGGGGCGAAGAGATTTCCTGGCCTTCGATTTTGCCAGTAAAGAATTTGAGGTAGGCGCGATCGGAAATAGTGCGGAGACTCTGAGCTCGACGACGCATGCTCCACCAGAGTTTCCAGGTACGAGGTCTAACGAGTTCGCGATAGGCGTACCACTTCCCTGCTAAGCCGGCCCCACGAGCAGCGAGGAGCCAAGAACCGAGTTCGACGGCCAGCAAAAATGGCGTCAGCAAGATAATAGTCGGAAGCCGATAGTAAGCGAGGATAACGATCCAACGGTAAAGCTCCATCCAAGCAAATTTTTGTGGCGTGCGGCCGGAGAAAACGTAGTCGTGGTAGACGAGAGATGATGGCGCGAGGACGTTAGAATAGCCGGCAATGCGGAGGCGGAGGCCGAGCTCCACGTCTTCGTGGTACATGAAAAAGCCTTCTTCGAGCAGGCCGACTTTGCAGAGGGCCTCGGCGCTAAAGAGGACGGCAGCACCGGAAGAGTAAGTAATTTCCTCACCGCGGCGGAGGTCGAGGTCAGCCCGGAGGCGGCCGTTGTCGCGAGCAAAGGCGTAACCAGCGGGGTGCACCATGCAGCCCGAGGTGTTGACTTTGGCCTCGTCGTGCCAGTAGCAAACGAGGGATTGCACGCTGCCGATACTCGGCGAGGTCTTGGCGAGGGACACGACTTCGTTGATGGTACGGGGCGTGAGGCGGAGGTCGCCGTTTTGGAGGTAGACGTAGTCGGCACCGTCCTTGAGGGCAGCAGCGATGCCGAGGTTGTAGTTGGCAGCGAAGCCGCGGTTGGGAGCGTTGATGATGACGATTTTGGGTAAGTCTTTGCCAGAACGTGGCAGGACGTCGGTGGTGATGACAGAGGCGATGCCGTCCGGCGAACCGGCGGGGATGATGTAGATGGTGAGTAATTCGCGAGGATATGACAAAGCAGCCCAGGAGGCGACGACTTGCGGCAAATGTTTGAGGTTGCCGTAGCAGACCCAGATGATGGCGACTTTGGACATATGAAATATTATTGCTCGCAACCGCCGTGTCTCATGTTCCTAGCGGCGCCTCGTCAACCGTGCCAGCCGGCTCACCTCGTCTGACTCGGGGGCTGGCACAGGGCCGAGGCTGGCGTCGTCACACGAAACAACGACAGTCGCTCGCTCCTACAAGGCTCAGGCTGCTAATCCGATTTCTTGGCGTTCTGAATCGCCACCTGACGAACCAATTCAGTGTGTTCCTCACGGAGTTTTTGGGTGAGGACCATGTTGCGGAAAGTGGCGTAAATGAGAACGACGACGGAGATGTAGAGCAAGAGATCCGCACCACGTTCGACGCCGACCAGGTGGGCGAAGCTGTCGATGACAGATGGGAAGATGGCGGCGAGGATGAGCAGAATCCAGACCAAGCCCCAGAGCATGAACCAATGGCGCGAAATCTTGTGGGTGTTGTACTGCTTAGCCGCGCGGACCAGGCCGAAGATGGCAAAGAGGATAAGGAAAATTTGGAAGACCATAGAAAGTGATTAGCCGAGAAAGCGTTTTTTGAGAAAGTCCAAACCAACGCCAACTGAACTGAGCGATGATTGGCCTTTCGCCAGAGTTTCCGCGCTGTAACGAATGGTGACCGGCCGCTCGACGTAGCGCAATTTGTGAACGACGATGAGATCCAGAATTTCTGAGGCGTGAGCCATGCGGTCGAGGGTGAGGTGAAGTTTGCTGGCGGCGTCGGCAGAGAGAGCGCGGAAGCCGTTATGCGTGTCCGTCGTTTTGATGCCGGAGACGAGGCGGGTAAAAATGAGGCCGAGCTTGAGAATTAGCTGACGAGTCCAAGGCATGTTCGAGTCGAGCTGCGAACCCATAAACCGTGAGCCGAGAACGATGTCTGCTTCGCCACTAACAACTGGCGCAACCATCATGGCGATTTCGCTCCCCAGCATTTGACCGTCGGCGTCGAAGTGAACAATGACGTCAGCCGCTAAGTTCTGTAAAGCGAAATCGGTGGCGGTTTGCAAAGCTGCACCCTGCCCGCGGTTGATGACGTGACGAAGAACATAGGCGCCGGCAGTTAAGGCACACTCCCCAGTCTTATCCGCCGAACAATCGTCGACCACCACGACGGCGTCGACGTAACTAGCGGCATCGGCCACGGCAGCCATAATCCGGGCCTCTTCGTTGTAGGCTGGAATGATGGCAACAATTCTCATAAACGAAGCTATTACTCCGTCAAAAGTACCTTGTTTGCCCTGATGTAGTCAATGGTTTTACGCAGGCCGTCTTCAAAACGGACCAAGGGCAACCAGCCCAATTTTTCTTTAGCCTTAGTCAAATTTGGGAGGCCCATGCTGACCAAATACGGTGGGGCTGGTTCGTAGATAATTTTAGAGGTGGAACCGGAGAGTTCGATAATTTTGGCAGCTATGTCGCTCATCTTGAGATCTACGTCACTGCCGATGTTGACTGGACCGATATTGGCCTCGGCGCGCATGAGACGAATTAAGCCGTCGGTAATGTCGGCGACATAGGCCAAGGAGGTAAGACTTTCCGCTGTGCCACTAATGACAATGTCCTCGTTATCCAAGGCGTGCAGGATGAAGTCTGGAACTTGGTGGCCGTTAAAGAGCGGCATGCGGGGGCCGTAAGTGCGGAAGATGCGGGCAATTTTAATGTCGAGGCCGTGGACATCGGCATAAGTTTGACACATGGTTTCCGCAAAACGCTTGCCTTCGTTGTAACAGGCGCGAGGGTTCAGGTGGTCGAGTAAACCGAGATCAGTTTCAGCGAAGGTCGGATTGTCGTCATGGCGGGCTCCGTAAACGACGGCGGCCGAGGTAAAGACCACACGGGCCTTGTATTTAACGGCGAGATCGAGAACATTCTTGGTACCGACGGAGTTAGCGAGGAGAGTCTGCAAGCGGTATTGGTCAAATTTTTTGACGGCGGTTGGCACGGCGAGATGATAGATTTCCTGAATGCCGACGAAGGGGATGTTGAAGGGCTGGAGTTCGACGAAGCTCTCGAGGTCGATCGGATTGTTGATGTCGAGCTTGAGGAACTGGAAATCCGGGCTACGGAGCAAGGATTCGATGTTGCGGACGTAGCCGGTCACGAAGTTGTCGATGCAGATGACCCGGGAACCGGATTTGAGGAGCTGCTCGCAAAGTAAGGAGCCGATGAAGCCGGCGCCGCCTGTCACCAAGACTGTTTTTTTCTCGCTAACTGCCATATAAATGTAATTATTTGGTCTACATTCAATGTATACATTGAATGTAGACCACTTATCCACAGAGTTACTGATATTCTACCACGCCGCGACAGCAAGACCTTCATGCCCGCCGGAAACAATATCGAAGAGAGATTTCGCGAGGCCTGAGGCGCTCAAGATTTTGACGGTGGTCATGGTTGGACCAGGTGCTGCGATAATTTCTGCGATGCCGTCACGATCCGTATCTGCCACAGCCACACGGACGCCATGACGGGAGGTGCTGTCGAAGGCGAAGAAAGAGTTTTTAACGCTACCATCGCCATTGAAGACACGGACCTGCGGGCCGCCACCATCGCCCGTGCCGGTGACGATCTCGTCGATGCCGTCGCCGTCAATGTCGCCCGAGGCCACGTAGACGCCGCCAGTAAAGGAGGTGGCGTAGGGTGCGAAAGTGCGGAGGAAAGTGCCGTCCGCGCGATAAAACGAAACTTGAGCGGCGCTCCCCTGCCCCGCGCTGACAATGAATTCGCTAAGGCCGTCGCCGTCGATGTCGCCGACCGCTACACGAAGGCTAGCGGTGTCCGGAAATTGCGAGGCTGTGAAATGCACTTTTTCGAGGCCACGATAAGAGAAAGCGATGATGTCATTGCTAACACCACTGCCGACCGAAGTAATAATTTCCTCCGTGCCGTCGCCGTCAACGTCGCCCGTGGCCACGTCGACACCTTGGCGTGAGGTGGAGTCAAAGGCGAAGAATTGGCTGACCAAGGCGCCGGTGGTAGTAAAGACACGAATCTGTGGGCCGCCGCCGAGACCGGTACCTGTGACGACGTCGTCATAACCCTTGCCTTCTACGTCGCCGAGAGCAACTTTAATACCGCCAATATAGGTGTCGGCGTAGGCTAGAAAGGTGGCGATTGAGGTGCCGTCCACGGAACGGAGGTCGACGATGGGGGCTAGCGAAGAAGTGTTGCCGAAGGCGAGGTGGGCTGGCCCAGTAGTAGACGGTCGGACCGTCACTACGGGCTGGTCCGTTGTACCATCGGTGATGGTGATAGGGGTTGATGATGAGTCGGCGTGAGTTGGGTCGAGGCCGGAGTTGTTGGAAAATTGGGCAGCGATGGCGAGGGCTTGAGCTAGGTTAACGCGACCAGAACCGTATTTGCCGCGTTGGTCGAGTGTCAGATGAAGAGGGTCGACGCCGAGCTTGAGGCTGTTGCGAACTTGGTCGGGCGTCAAATCGGGAAAGGCGGAGAGGAGCAAAGCGGCCGCGCCAGCAATGACAGGCGAAGCCATAGAGGTACCGTTCCAACCGCCGTCGTAAAGGAGGTTATAGCCGGTGGCTGAATTGTGGTACATGAGGCCGTAAATATTCTCGCCGGGAGCAGTGATGTCGGTGCAGTTGCGGCCGTAGTTAGAGAAGTCCGAGGCGATGTCCCCTTCTGCGGAGCTGGCGACACCAATGACCCAGTCGTGATCTGTGGTACCCAAGCAAGCGGGATAAACAGATACGACGTCGGTGTCCTGACTGTCGTTACCCATGGCGGCGACGACGACTACGCCAGCGGCATAAGCCCGAGAAATGGCGGTACGGAGGACGGTGTCGGCGTTGAGGCCGGCAAAGCTTAGGTTGATAATGTCGGCACCGTTAGCCACGGCGTAGTCCACAGCGTCCGCGGCGATGGCGGAGTTAGCGGTACCGTCGACGTCGAGCATACGGACGGACATGATGCTGGCGTGCCAGTTAATGCCGGTAATCCCCTCGCCGTTGTTGCCTTCTGCCGCAATGGTGCCTGCAATGAGAGTGCCGTGCGAGGTGGCGATTCTGTTGCCGCTGTCGTCGGGGGTGACGTGGTTGTTATCT
>CAYHFQ010000014.1:0-26360 GCA_964355955.1 uncultured Gammaproteobacteria bacterium | reverse complement strand
TCCTTTAGCGGGTGACGCGGAGGGAGGCCCCTGCTGGGCGCGCAGCTTGCGAGCACCCAGCGGGGTCCGCAGCGGCAGGACCCGCGAACTACAGTCCCCGAGCCTTGGCTGTAGAGCGAGCGACTAGTTATGGCGGGGGACGGTGACCCCGCCTATTAGCGGACTCTCGCAAAGACGTAAACGGCGGTCGCGAGCGATATCATTTTGCTCAAAACCCCAATTATCGCTACACTGGTGCAATATGTCCTACAACCATCAAACAACTGACGCTAAGTGGCAGGCTGCCTGGGAAAAAGCCCAAATTTTCCGGGCCCAGGACGAGTCGCCCAAGGACAAATACTACGTCCTTGTCGAATTCCCATACCCCTCTGGCGCCGGCCTCCACGTCGGCCATCCTCGTAGCTACACGGCTTTAGATATCGTGGCCCGTCAGCAACGAATGATGGGCAAGAACGTCCTTTTCCCCATGGGCTGGGATGCCTTTGGTTTGCCAGCCGAGAACTACGCCATTAAAACCGGCATTCACCCGTCCGTCATCACCAAGCAAAATATCGACACTTTCCGTCGTCAGCTCAAGGCTATCGGTTTCAGCTTCGACTGGTCGCGCGAAATTAACACGACAGATCCCGCTTATTACAAATGGACGCAGTGGATGTTCCTGCAATTTTTCAAAGCCGGCCTCGCTTACAAATCGACGATGGCCATTAACTGGTGCCCCAAGGACAAGATCGGCCTCGCTAACGAAGAAGTCATCGGCGGCAAATGCGAGCGTTGTGGTACCGCGGTGGAGAAGCGCGACAAAGAACAATGGATGATCGCTATCACCAAATACGCGGATCGTTTGATCGACGACCTCGACACCGTCGACTACCTACCAAAAATCAAGAAGCAGCAAATCGACTGGATTGGCCGCAGCGAGGGCGCAGAAATCGACTTCGCCGTCGTCGACAGTCAGGAAAAAATCACCGTCTTCACCACCCGTCCCGACACTATCAACGGCGTCACCTACTTAGTGATTGCGCCAGAACATCCTCTCGTCGAGTCTCTAACCACGGACTCTGAGCGTGATACCGTGCACAGTTACACAGAATCAGTCGCAGCTAAAACCGACATGGAACGTGGCGATGAGACCAAGCCGAAAACTGGCGCCTTCACTGGCAGCTTCGTCATCAACCCAGCCAATGGGGAACAGGTTCCAGTTTGGATTGCGGATTACGTCCTCGGTCATTACGGTACCGGCGCAGTCATGGCCGTCCCACAACACGACGAACGCGACCTCGCCTTTGCGCAAACTTTTGCCCTTCCCGTTCTCGATCATCCATTGTTGACCTTCGACGACGCCCTCGCAAAAACCGCCGGCAAAAAAACCATCCAGTACAAACTCCGCGACTGGGTCTTCAGCCGCCAGCGTTACTGGGGCGAACCAATCCCGCTTATTCATTGCGACCATTGCGCCACTAAGAAGCAGAAAGTCTTGTTGATTCACGGCTTTACTGGTCGGTCCGACAAGAACTGGTTGCCCTGGGCCAAGGCCGAGCTCGAGGCTCAAGGCTTTGAAGTCTTTGCCCCCACCATGACTACAACCGACCATCCAGTTCTCGAGAGCTGGTTGTCCGAACTCCAACCTTACGTCGACCAACTCGGTCCTGACGATATTATGGTTGGCCACAGTTTGGGCGGCAAAACAGCTCTTAAAATTCTCGAACAAACCAAACACAAAATCGGCCACACCATCCTCGTTGCCCCAGTCGTCGGTGCTACGCCAACCACTACTGCCGAGTTAATCGCCAAAGAGGCACTGAATCCAGGTAAAGACTATCCATCAACAAAAGATTTTTGGAACGCTCCACTTGATTGGCAGCAAATCACTAACAACGCCGGTTCAGTCAATGTTCTCTTCTCAAATGACGATCAAAGCGTTCCCTTCGTCGACCATGAAGTATTCCCAGCCGGTTGGAACGTCCGTCGTGTCGGATCGTTCGGTCATTCTAAAGCTAAAGAAATTCCTGTTATCCTAGAAACCATTCTAGCCTATAAGAATTCCGGCTGGGTCCCTGTTCCCGACGAACAACTCCCAGTCCTACTCCCTGACGTCGCCAATTATCAACCAACCGACAACGGCGAGTCACCCTTGGCCAGCATCGAGAGTTTCGTGAACACCAAATGTCCTACTTGCAGGGGAGACGCCAAACGCGAAACGGACACCATGCCAAACTGGGCCGGCAGCAGCTGGTATTTCTTGCGTTACATCGACCCGAATAATGACCAGGCCTTCGCCGACCCTGCCAAGCTCAAGCACTGGCTGCCCATCGACCTCTACAACGGCGGCATGGAACACACCACCCTCCACTTGCTCTACTCCCGTTTCTGGAACAAATTCCTCTTCGACCAGGGCCTCGTCCCGTGCAGCGAACCCTACGCCCGTCGCCACAGTCACGGCCTCATCATGTCAGAAGACGGCACTAAAATGAGCAAATCCGTCGGCAACGTCATTAACCCCGACGACATTGTGGCGGAATATGGCGCCGACACTTTGCGCGTCTACGAAGTCTTCATGGGCCCATTCGAAGAACCAGTACCATGGAGCACCAACGGCGTTGTTGGCGTCCGTCGTTTCTTGGATCGCGTGACTAAACTCCCAGGCCTCATCAGTGAAGTCGAATCCGCCGACGTCACCAAAGCCCTTCACAAAACCATCAAAAAAGTTTCGGAGGACATCACGAACTTCCGCTTCAACACGGCTGTCGCGGCCATGATGACCTTTGTCAACACCGTCTTCGAGCAGGGGAGTATCACCAGTTCCTCGTTGACCTCGTTCATCGCCCTTCTCTGTCCGTTTGCCCCGCACGTTGCTAACGAAGTGAGCGAAGCCCTCGGCAACTCCGGTTTCGTCGAAGCAGGGAACTGGCCGACGTTTGATCCAGCCCTCATCGTCGACTCGGAAGTCACTATCGCCATTCAAGTCAACGGCAAACTCCGTTCCTCCCTCACAGTTGCCCTCGATCTCGACGAAGCCTCGTTGGTTGCCCAATCTCAGGCCGATCCCAACGTCGCCAAATTCCTCATCTCACCAATCAAAAAAACCATCGTCGTTCCGAACAAAATTGTGAACTTCGTGATCTAGAGTTGGTCTACCTCAAAGGTATATCTTTGAGGTAGACCACTTATCCCCAGACTATGGTCCAAGTCACCATCAAGCCAGCGCAATTTGGTCTGGGCCTTTTCGCCGCCGAACCAATCCCAGCTGGCGTCATCATCGGCATCGCTACTGGCCCAACAATCGACTTCACTGCGGCTTGTCAGAAAAATGACCGAGAATGTGACGCTTTACAGGTCGAGCCAGACAGCTATCTCGATTGGCCAGATCCATTACGCCTTGCTAATCATTCCTGCCAACCTAATTGCGGTTTGAGAAATCTCGAGTTCGTCACCCTCCGCAACCTCGCCCCCGGCGAAGAAATCCTTTGGGACTACTCCACCTCCATGGACGAGGACAGCTGGACCATGGTTTGCCAGTGCAGCTCTCCCAACTGCCGCGGCGTCATTAAAGACTTCCGTTTTCTCTCTCCCGAACTCCAGCAACACTATCTCGCCCTCGGCATCGTCCTCCCCTTCATCGCCGAGCAGTATCGGTAACAGAAAACGCACCTCCCAGCGCCTTCCGGGACGACGTCTGTCATCCTCTAGGGCCTGTTCGGTGCGTCAGAAGTCGAACTCACGTCGCCTTTGCGTGCCCGCCACATCTGTCGCGCTCGCTGTATTCCGCCGAACGAGGTCCAGGCAAAGAAGTAGGCTTGCGCGGCGAACGACTTCAACGCTTTCATCGGGTACGTCTCGATGCAAGAGGCGAGTTGTCCGAGCAGCATACAGACCGTGAAAATCAGGAACTGCTTGTCGGTCATCTTGCCACCCTTGGCTGAAAACCAAGCCCAGGCCAGCAACTGTACAGCGATCATCAACCAAAGTAGCATGATGTCCTCCTTTGAGGTTGCGAGGCCCGGCGGAATGCCATCCTCGACCAAGACAGTAGTCAAAAACACCCCTAAGGTCAACCTATGTGGATAACCGTGAATACGCCCCGCGTCTTCACCTGTAGAATACCCCCACATGTCGCCCCGTACGCCGAGTAACATCCTGACCGCCATCCTCCTCGCCTTTATTGTCATTTCGCCCGTCCGTGGCGCCCTCATCCATCCCTCCACCGATTCTGTCGCCAACTCACTCGGCAGTCACACAATCGAAGCCACCGTTTCCGACATTAACCTTGGCGAGGCCACCGTCGGTCTGACGCTTTCGCAAGTCCTCGTCGACGGCACTCCCAAGCGCGACAAAATCCTACTCAACGCCCCGCGCTACCCGTCGAGCAACATTGGTGTTCGCGTCCGCTTTGGCTGCACTCTCGAAGCTCCAGCTTTCATCGACAGCTTCGACTACCCAACCTATCTCGCCATCCGGGGCACCTACGCCGTCTGCCGTGTGGCCGAAGTCCCTCTAGTTATCGATCAAGCAAATCCGAGTCTCGGCCTCATGCTCGCCACCCTCCGCCAAACAATTCTCCACACTATCGGCCGCCATCTCCCCGAGCCCGAGTCGACCCTGCTCGCTGGCCTCCTCATCGGTCGCGCCGAGTTCTCGCAGTTGTGGAAAGCCCGCTTCCTCGCCACCGGCACCACCCACATCGTCGCCGCCTCCGGCTTTAACATCACCCTCGTCATCTCCGCCGTCTTCGGCCTCCTCACCTGGCTCGGCGTCCGTCGCCAACACGCCTTTTGGCTGCTCCTCATCACCGTCGCTATCTACGCTGTGCTCGCTGGCCTCGAGCCATCCGTCGTTCGTGCCGCCACCATGGGCACCCTCGTCCTCACCTCGCGCCAAGTCGGTCGCAAAACCAGCATGCGCAACATTGTCCTGTTGGCCGTAGCCGTCATGCTCGCCTTCGAGCCGCGCCTACTTCTCGGCGACGTCGGCTTCCAGCTCTCCGTCATCTCGACCATCGCCCTCATCTGGCTCTCGCCGCACATCCTGAAATACCTCACCTGGCTGCCCACCAACTGGGAAATTCGCGACACCTTCAGTAGCACGCTGACCGCCACGCTCTGTACTCTCCCCATTGTCATTCTCTCCTTCGGCCAAGTCTCACTCGTCGGCCCGTTCGTTAGCCTCCTCGTTCTCCCGTTCGTGGAAATCGCCATGTCGCTCGGTGTCCTCGGCACCATTCTCGCCATCCCCCTCAGCGCCCTCCCACTTATCAGCTCGTTAGTCACCCTCCCGGCCTGGGCCGTCCTCCACCTCATTCTCTGGCTCATCGCCGCCATTGCCAGCGTGCCCTTCACTTACCTCACTATCCCCTTAGCTGGCCGCGTAATCCTCGCCATCATCGCTGTTTTATTCATTGCTTTCGTATGTCGCGTCGTTACCAAAAAATCCTAGGCCTAATCCTCCTCATCGCTGTCTCGCTCCTCGCCGAGGCCATTTTTTCCGGTACCTGGCTTCACCCGCACCGCTTAGCCATTTGGGTTTTTGACGTCGGCCAGGGCGACGCTATCTTCATTGACGCACCAGGCAAACAAATTCTCATCGACGGCGGCCCGAACAGCGACATTCTGGAGAAGCTCGCCAGCGTTCTCCCACCTTGGGATCGCAGCCTCGACGTCGTCCTCGCTACTCACCCGCATGCGGATCACGTCCTAGGCCTCGACGCCGTCCTCGAAAATTATCAGGTCGACCAAGTTGTCGACGACGGTTTAGTTTACAACTCCGCGGCCGCTATCGGCTTCGAAGACCTCGGCGGCAACACGGCCACGGTTGCCAGTCGCAATCTCACTTGGGACTTGGGCGACGGGGGAGTACTGAGAGTTATCTGGCCAGCCTCGCCCTTAACCGGCGCCTTCACTGACGACGCCAACGACGGCTCAATCGTCGCGCTCTTAACTTACGGCGAGACAACTATCTTGCTCACTGGCGACGCTGGCCTGGCCCAGGAAGAACTCTACGCGGCGGGCCTCCCACATATCGACGTCCTCAAAGTTGGCCACCACGGCAGCGACACGTCATCCGGCCCCGATCTCCTGCAAACCATCACCCCGAACTTCGCCCTCATCTCGGTCGGCGTCGACAACAGCTACGGCCATCCCTCCCGCATCGTCCTCGACCGTCTGGCCCAATCCGGTGCCCAAGTCTACCGCACGGACACCGACGGCGACCTCCGCGTCCTCACCGACGGCGGTGAACCGACGGTCACGAATTTTCCGCGTTAACTAGTATTGAGCCCGTAGTCAACGAAGACGAGCGGGATGTCCCTTTCGTCGACCGAGGGACGCGCATTTTGGTGGCGATATTTCACTCAAGTAGTAAATATCGATCGTCAAAATGCCCGAGAGAGAAAGAAAGGGACTCCCCGAGTCTCGCGTTGACTGGGATTTACACCCGAGCCTTGGACGAATTGCAAATATCACCATTTTTCATTACAGTATCCCCGCACTTGGAGGTGCTCATGTCTCACTTCAGCCCCGCCTTTCGCATCGCTCTCATTCTTGTAGTTCTTGGCCTGACCATCGGCCCAAGCCTCTGGTACAAGTATGGCCTGACCGAGTTCTTCCAGCAGCATGTCAGTCGGCCAATCACTCGGTGGTATCTGCGGCGCAAGTTCCGCTCTGCTCCCTTGTCCGTTTGGGCAGCTGAGGCGATCGTTGGTGAGTGGCGGCAATACTACACCCCCGAACGCGTTGCGGAGGCCGTGGAGTGGCGTCGTGAGTACTTCCGCACTTCCTACGCCTGGCTCAGCAGCCATTTTCTTGACGTCGACGAGTCAATTTGGCACATCCGCCGCCGCTTTCTCATCGATCATCTCGGCGAGGCAGAGTTTGCTGAGGTCAATCAAGAAGTCGGCGACGTCCCGCTGCTCCTGGCCAAATGTGCGTGGGCCTCATGCTTCACGACTGACGGTGAATTGCTGTCCTCGATCGGCCGGGTCACGTCCGTGTCGCCCGACGCAGTCTGGCGTGAGGTTCTGGCCTTGCCAGTGCGTCTGCGGGGTGTGTCAAACACGGCCAATCTGTTCGGCCGTCTCAAGCTGAGCCCAGATCTGCAACACGTCTACGTCGTCGCTCGTTTTCAGCATGAGCACCCAGAAGGCCGTTCTGCTTTGCTCAAAGTCTGCTGTCTGCACTTGCCGCTGGTCAACATCGACCTCGAGGTCAAGGAGCATGTCGCCTACTTGGTGAGTCGGAATCAATGGCGCAGCGCTCTTGGCCTACTCCATAGCTGTGCCTCGCCACAGCTTGCGCTCGATATTTTGGCCCTGGAGCGGCAGTTCTGCACTCATGCCCTGCAGAGCGGTCTCTACGCCCTGTGCCAGATCGACGACGTCCACTTCGCACGCCATTTCGCACTCACTGACGAAAAAGCCTAGCCGTCTCCTCACGAGCCCGCCGCCTCACCCGCGGCCGGCTCGCTCTTTTTTTATCGCTAATCCTTGCTATAATGACCTGTTTCTATTATGGTATAGCCGCACTTGGAGGTGTTCATGCTCACCTGTCTTTTCTTTGTTTGGGGAGCCTTCATGATTCTGGCCATAGCTCTCTGGTGGTGGAATGAGGGTGTTTGCTACCAAGCAGCTCATGTCATGACGTACCCTCAGCGGTACTCGGCAGCCAAGGTCGCCGCGGCCGAGCAACTGCTCAACCAGAGGTTCGATCTGTCGCTCAGCCGACTGCAGTCAGAGGTCGATGCTCTGCAGGCCGTTCACAGGCATCGTCGGCCACTACGTTCAGAATGTGCAGTGTTGATGCACAACGTGAAGTACAAGCTCGATTATCCCGGCATGGTGCTCAACCAACCGCGCCGCGATCAGGCCAACTGCGTGATGGCCGGCATCTACTTTGAGCATGACGACCTCGCGGGCACTGACCGGTGTTTGCTCCAGGTACGAAACCGCGAGTTGGAGGGTTATCTCGGACTTCTCCAACGTGTCAACCTTTTGGCCCACGCCCGCCAAACCACAACCACGGAGCCGTCATGACCCACTTCCTGCTCGTCGCCATCGCCTGTGTCCTGCTCGGCTGCAGCCCGATGGCCATCTTCTGCCTCGGTTGGTGGGTACTCGAGCTCGATAGCTTCTAGCCGAACATCGTCGACCCCGTCTCCTCACGAGCCCGCCGCCTCACCCGCGGCCGGCTCGCTCTTTTTTTACCGAGCCTGTAGTCAACGAAGACGAGTGCGAAGGTCCCTTTCGTCGACCGAGTAAGAAAGGGACTCCCCGAGGCCTGCCCAGCTCCGCCGGGTCTCGCGTTGACTGGAATTGCTAAAATCACCCTTTTTCATTACAGTATCCCCGCACTGGAGGTGCCTAGTGACTTTTCCTAATCCCGCTTTCCTCTTCACGGTTGCTGTCCTGTCTGCCATCACGGGGTGGCTGCTCACTCTTCGTTACGGTCGGCTGACGGTTGCTCGTGCTGAATGCATCATCCGTTTCCAGGACTGGCTCGAGGTGCCGCCTGAGCGCCTAGCAGCCGCCCGCCAATGTCTGGCCGAGGCCTTCGAACAGCTGCTCGTCGAGTGCGAGACGAAACGCGACGAGATGCTTCACGCCTGCTACCGTGAAGACCCACGTCCCAGTCTCCTGATGCGCCAAGTAGCCAACTGGCTCGAGCAGCATCCAGATCTCGTGGTCGACGTCGGCCAGCGCGATCGCGGCTATCTCGTGCTTGCTCGCTGGAACACCAACTGGGGCTACTTCATGTCGGCTGAAGAATGTCTTGATAAGTTGTCGCATGACTCGCCCGACAGGGAGTCAGCTCGGCGAAGTCTCCAGCGTGCCGAACTCTCCAGCAGGCCCAAAAAACCGGACTGCGCACACGTCATCCAGCTGTAGTCCAACCCCGTCTCCTCGCGAGCCGTCCGCCTCACCCGCGGCCGGCTCGTACTTTTTTATACAAACCCCTCATTAATTGCCAACTTTCAGCCACTGCACTAAAGTATAGCCGCACTGGAGTATTGCGTGTCATCTTTCTTGTATCTTAGTCTACCTGTTTTGGCTGTGGTCGGTGTCATTCTGGCCGGTAAACGCTGGGTGTCAGCTTCGCCGCGGTCAGACGCCACCAGTCGGGCACGCGAGGTTCAGTCGCAACTGAATCAAACGTTCGCCGGCAAGCTCGAGTCAGCCGAGCAGAACTTGCAGCAGTTTGTGACAGAAGCTGCGCAGGGCAGTGATCGTGGCCCTCGCGCGCTGGCCGAACTGTTGGAACTGTTGGGTAGTTGGCCGAGTCGGGTGAGCGACGTGGTTCTCCGCGACCGTGCCTGGTGTCTCCTCACTCGCTGGAATCTTCACTGGGGCTTCTCGCTCGCCGCCGAAGATTGCTTGGGTCGGGTCGTGGAGAACTCGGACGCCAAGCAGTCATTGCGCCGCCAGTTGCTGCGCCGAGATCGTCACGCATTTTTGCGTCCACCACCACTCGTGCGGCCCCTGCGGTTGCCGTAGCCGACTCGTTGCGCTATCTTTTCAATGCACTGGGAGGTGTCATCATGACTCAACTCGTTCTCGGATTTGGCGTACTCAGCGTCTTCGCTATCGGCCTTGCTCTGCTCTTCTGGCGCTGGTGCCAGCATCACGGCAGCCTCGGCGACAAGCTGGCGCGCGACATTCTGCTCGAGCCACACCGGTACTCGGTCAAGCGTCAGGACGAGGCTCGCAGTTATTTTGACGACCGGTTCGCGGAGAAAATCATGCTCTTCGTCGACAGCCGGTCGGAACTCATCGTCGACAGGTCAGGCGGCGGGGGACGTGCTCGTCAGTTCATCCGCGAGCTCAATGATTGGCTCCATGACCCGCTCAAGAAGTCGAGCACCAAGCGTTGTGACCAAGCTCATCTGGCTCTGGCCGGCTGGTACCACAGGCTTGGCGACCCGTCGTCAGCCCTCGGGCATCTGTCGCAAGTCTCCGACCAACTGAACGTCGAGGTCCTGGATCTCCGTCAAAGCATCCGGGCCGCCGCCAGCTATCACTAGTCCCGTCTCCTCGAGAGCCCGCCGCTAATCCCGGCCGGCTCTCTACTTTTTTACCGCTAGTTATTGCCATGATCTCTGTTTTCGACTACGGTATCCCCGCACTGGGAGGTGCTTCATGAGTCTTATCACCCTGTACCTCGGCCTCGCCATCCTGGCCGTGCTCATCACCATCTGGGCCCGCCAGGCCTTCTTCCAGCCTCTGAACGAGACGCTGGCCGAGCGCATCGTCGTCCACCCCATCTGGTTTCCGGCCAAGCGCATCCGGGCAGCCGAGAGGCTTCTCATGGAGTTGCTCGACCAGCGTTTGACCTGGCTCTACGAGCAGGCACTGCTTGAGCCGTTGACACCGAGCAAGGAGTACGTGAATACTCGCTACTGGATTGGTAAGATACTCATACTACCATTTCTACAGCGAGAGTCGGCTCTGTGGGATCGTTATTTGCTCGTCACCACCAGACGAGAGGCAGCCCTCGCGGTCTACTATGTCGCCGCCGGCAACTGGGACAAAGCCACAGACTGCTTCGGCCGGGCCCGAGGATACATCGCCACTGTCACTTCCAAGACCGATACTTCCAATATCGAGCGGGAACTCGCCATGGTCTACTGGCCCTACGTCTGGGGTTTTTGCCTCAACGAGAACGACGCACATTCCCCGCGTTGGCCGCTCAGTCTCGTAGTTTCGCAGCCTGACTGGTGTTGCATGTTCGATCTCCTCGGCAAACTGCAGGGACCAGCCGGCGTCAGTCATCTTCGTGATCGTCTGCAGCCGCCGTACCAGGGTTACGCCGACATCTGGCTGAGCGAGCAGTAGGCCGCCAGCAATCTCCTCGAGGGCCCGCGCACCAACCCTGCGCCGGCCCTCTTACTTTTTTACGGCTAGTGGTTGCCATAATCTCTGCTTTCGACTACGGTATTCTCGCACTTGGAGGTGCTCATGGATTTGTTTAGCCACGACTCTTCGCTCGGGCTATTTTTACTGGCATTGCCAAGCTACATTCTTGTGTTGGGATTCAGACTAGTCTCATTGCCACTAATGTTTGCATTCCAACTTACCCAAATGCTCTTCGAGCTTGGTCATGACCGTTGGTGGCGTCCACATTACGGTCGTCTGTCCATTGGTCTGTCTCTGTACATCCTCGAACAGCCAGGCTTCTCAGCTCGACGTCAGGCAGCAGCTCGACGCTACCTCTGTCTTGATTCGCCAGTTATCACCATGCGACTCGCCAAACACGCGGATGCTTTGCTACAGAGATCAGACCCACGTTTACGCCAGTATTACATCTGGTTCTGGCAGCTTTATAACGATGACTGGAAGGCTATATCATCGGTTGATCGAGAGACCTTCAGTGTCCTACAAGTTCGTCTGGCTCTTAGCAATATCGACATAGAATCTGCCGAACGCTGGACCAGTATCGTCAGTCGCGACTAACCGAACCCGTTCGAGAGCCGCCGCTAACCCCGGCCGGCTCTCTACTTTTTTACCGCTAGTGGTTGCTATAATCTCTGCTTTCAACTACGGTATCCCCGCACTGGGAGGTGCTTCGTGATTCTCCTCATTGCTTACTCTGGCATTCTTGTCCTGCTGACCACCCTGGCCGTGCTCATCACCATCTGGGCCCGCCAGGCCTTCTTCCAACCGTTGAACGAGGCGTTGGCCGAGCGCATCGTCACTGACCCATTCTGGTTTTCGAGCAAGCGCACTCAGGCCGCTGAGGCGTTCATCGAAGGCTTGCTCGAGCAGCGTTTGCCTTGGCTCCACGAGCAGGTGTTGCTCGAACCAGTCCCGCCGGGCCTTGAGTACAAGAAGGTGGACGACTGGATCGGTAAGATGCTTCTTCTGCCGTTCCTCAAGCAGCGCGCGTTTCACTTGTCGCGTCGCTATCGTCTGGTCAGCGCCAGGCGGGAAGCGGTCATCGCCACTCACCATCTGGAGACTGGTAACTTGCTGCAAGTAGAAGTCTGCTTCGTCCGCGTTCAAGATTTGCTCGACAAGATCAATCCGGAATTCCCCGGCTACGATGACGTTTGTCAGGCACTCGCCATGGTCTATTGGCCTTACGTTTCGTCACTTGGCCTGCAGCACGATAGCATTTTTTCTCTCCGCTGGTCGCTCGACCTCATCACCAACGAAAACGATCGACACACCATGCTCGACCGGCTCGCCAAGCAAGGTGGTCACCAAAGCGTCCGCCGACTCCGTGTACGCGCCTCACTGGATTGGCGCGGCACCATCGAGGCTTGGCTTGTCCTCAACCCCGAACCCGTCTGATCCTCCCTCTGAGGGCCCGCGCATCTCCCTGCGCCGGCCCTCTTCTTTTTGCCAAACTTAGCCATTTAAGCTACGGTGTAGCCGCACACACACACAACCAACTTGAGGTGCTCCATGGCTTACTTCTTGTCACTCGTCTTTCAGTTCTTCGCTGGTCTACTCATTCTCATCCTCGGTCGCTTCGCCTATGATCTGCTCCGACACGGTGGCAGACTGCTCTGGGCCCGCGATCTGCAGCGGCATTACGGCACTATCGATGGCCGCCTGGCCCGGGTCATCCTGGGTCCAGACAGCGGGTGTCGAATTGAACGGCGGGACGCGGCTCGTCGCTTCATCCAGCTTTATAAGAAGCAGATCGACGATCAGCTGACCCAACTCGAGCTCAGCACCAAGTCGTTGACACGCATTCAGCTCCTGGCCGACCTCGAAGCCTACTTCGCAGAGCACGGCACTTGTCACCTAGACGAACCCTTGCGTCAACGGCTCGAGTTTCAACGGGCTCTCCAAACCGTTCGGGTGGGGCTCAGCCTCAAGGATTTGCGTCAACATCTCCAAAACGTTGACGTCGACGTCATTCACAGCTCGGTCGAGCGCTACTACAAGCTCAGCGAGCGCACCAACTGGTAGAGCTCGATCCGTCTCGAGGGCCCGCGCACCAACCCTGCGCCGGCCCTCTTCTTTTTGACCCAATCAACAAAAAGTAGTAAAGTAGGGAAGTAAGATAATCCTACTTTATGACAACAATCCTTAAAACCTCAACCAAAGGTCAAATCACTTTGCCAGCTGCTTGGCGGAAGAAACACGGCACGCCAAATTTTCTGGTGAAAACTCAAGGCAGTTCTCTAGTTTTGACTCCTTTTGACCTCGATGAAATAGACGGTGGACACTGGGAAACTATCTTTGATGCCGAACGAGATAACGAAGGGGAGGGCATTCTAGCCTCGGATTTCGTCAAATTATTAGATTCCATCAAGTCCTAAATTCATATGGACGAGATCAGGAAGCTGCTAATCAAAATGCAAAAAGCCGATCGAGATCGTTTGCGGGCTATCATCGCTTATCTGGAAGCTGGTCAAACCGCTGGTTTAGATGTTAAAAAACTTAAGAACTCCAAACTTTATCGAGTAAGAATTGGCCGTTATCGCATTTTTTTCTGTTATAATGAGGAGCGCGCAATCAACGTCGTCACCATTCGTTTACGCAGTGAAGATAGCTACCGTGACATCTAGCATTGACGATTGCTCAGATTCTCGTTATTATTCGCACAAATTCAGTTAATATTTTCCTATGGGAGCAGCTATCGAACGTACATTGGTACTTATTAAACCAGATGCTTTGCAGCGCGAATTAGTCGGCGACGTCGTTACTCGTTTTGAGCGCAAGGGCCTCAAGATTGTCGGCATGAAGTTGTCCCACTTGACGGAAGAGGTTTTGACCGAGCACTACGGCCACCACAAGGAAAAGCCATTTTTCCCAGGTCTCGTCGCCTTCATGCGCGAAACTCCAGTCGTTGCTATGGTCTTGGAAGGCTTGGGTGCAGTCGACGAAGTTCGTAAGGTAGTTGGCGCCACTAACCCTCTTATGGCCGACGCCGGCACCATCCGCGCTGACTTCTCCATGAGCATGGCCGGCAACATCGTCCACGCTTCCGACACGCTCGAGAACGCCGGCATCGAAATCAACCGTTTCTTCTCCGAAGGCGAAGTCTTCACCTACGGCAAGCTGACCGACCGTTACCACTTCGGCGCGTAATCATCGAACACAAATTTTAATCACGTCCCGGACGAGCCTCGTCCGGGACGTGATTATTTTTGCCTAAAATAAGCTTTCATGCTAGCCTCATCCCGCACCTGGAGCATCTCATGTCTGTATCCGACCTGTTTATTCGTGTCCTCGCCGTCATTGCAGTTTTACTGCTCTGCACCCCACTCGCCATTCGGCTCTACAAGTATTTCTTTCCGGAGCCTCAGCCGTCCGTCATCGTCCCGCCAGCTCGTAGGCCAACGCCATCACCTGAATTGGTGGCTGCGGCAGCAGAGTCAGCCGAGGACGGCGAACCGACGGTCGGCACCGACGACGCCGATGAAGTCGGTGAAGACGCGGAAGAAGAAGCGGAGGAAGACGGTGACGACCGTTTTCGGTATCTTGACGACGCTTTCCGGACCGACATGTCAGAGGTCGCTAAACACGTAGCCCAGCAGGGGATCAACCTCGATCTGCTAGCCAGTTGGGTTGGCAAGGTTTACGCCACAGAGGACTTCACGGGCACCAAAGCCGAGTTTCTACAGGAGGTCTACCAGCTCTTTCCGGACCTACATCTGTTGACCGCCGAACTCTTGGCTGAGCTCGATGACTTGCTTGCCAGACAACAGTTTGCCACCGCCGCTGGCCTGGCCTGGGTCTGCCTGGCCGGTCAGGAGGCACTCCAGACAGAGCAGCTCAGCCGCATCGAGTTGGCCAACGCCAAAAAGGCCCGCGAACAGGGGGACTACTCCTACTCTGTGGTTGACGGCCAGGTGGTCGAGCGCCGCTACGCCTTGGCCGACTATGAGGAGGACGATGACGAGACCGACGACGAGTAGCCGAACCCGTCCTCTAGCCGCGCTGACCTCACTCGAGGCCAGCCGGTTTTCTTTTTAGTATTCACCTCGTCAAGAGGGCAGTCACTAGCGTTACGGTCGAGCCTCGGTTATACTTTCCCCAGACTTGATTTTGTTATTTCTGTTAGTTCCGTATGCAAAAATTATTGATTACCGGCGGCAAACCCCTTAACGGTCGCGTCAAAATTGGTGGTGCTAAAAACGCTGCTAGCAAAATGATCATCGCTAGCCTACTGACAGCCGAGCAGGTGATTTTGCATAACGTACCTTTGCAAAAAGAATCGGAGATCGCCCGTGAACTGGTGACCACGCTCGGCGCCACCTCGAGCCTCGTCGATCATTCATTGACGCTTCAGGTCGCCACCATTGCCTCGTCTTCCGCCATGTCGCTTTCTCGCAAGAATCGTCTGGCCATTCTTGCTTTGGCGCCTTTACTGCACCGGACCGGCGAAGCCTTCGTGCCATCCCTCGGTGGAGACAAGATCGGCCCACGCCCGGTAAATTTTCACATTGACCTCTTAGAAAAAATGGGCGCCACCATTGTTGCCGACGCTGACGGCTATCACGCTAAAGCTCAGAGCGGCTTAACAGGCTGTATCTTCGACCTCCCGTATCCATCAGTCGGTGCTACGGAAACTGCTCTCTTTGCTGGCGTCTTAGCTAAGGGGAGAACCGTCATTAAAAACGCGGCTATTGAACCAGAAGTCGTCGAGCTCATCATGATGTTGCAGAAGATGGGCGCTATTATTGAACTCGGTGCTGGTCGCCATATTGAAATTGTCGGTGTCGCCAAACTTCATGGTTGCGAGCACACGGTTGTGGCGGACAGAATGGAAGCAGCTAGCTTTGCTTGTATGGCCCTAGCAACCCGCGGCGAAATTTTCTGCGCTGGCGCCGTGCATCGTGACATGGTGACTTTCTTAAACGCCGTTCGACTTCTTGGTGGTGATTACGAAGTCAAAGAAGACGGCATACTTTTCCGCGGAGCGCAGCAGTATCACGGCATTCAAATCGAGACTGACACTCACCCCGGCTTCATGACCGACTGGCAGCAGCCATTCTTGGTCGCTATGACTCAAGCCGACGGCACCTCTGTCATTCACGAAACCGTTTACGAAGAGCGCTTTGGTTACACCGAAACATTAAAGGAAATGGGTGCCGACATCACCTTGTTCGACAAATGTTTAGGCGAGGTCGACTGTCGCTTCAAGGACCACAACTATAAGCACTCGGCTATCATTAAGGGTCCGACACCACTCGTAGCCGCCACTATCGAACTTCTCGATATCCGCGCCGGACTAGCCTGTATTATTGCCGCCCTCGTCGCTACTGGCACGTCGACGCTAACTGGCTTTGAACACCTCGAACGCGGCTACGAAGATCTCTTCGGCAAACTCGTGAGTATCGGCGCCGACGTTTCGATGAGCGGTTAAAGGCGGTTAATTTCGGTAACTTGCGACTATGCTCCTCACTCTGCTCCAATCCAACCTCGGCCTCGCCCTCGTTTGGCTCGTCGCTATCATCATCTCCCTAACCTTCCACGAGTTCTGCCACGCCTGGGCAGGGAAGTCACTTGGCGACAACACGGCAGAAGAAGCTGGCCGCTTGAGTCTTAATCCGCTCAAACATATCGACCCCTGGGGCTTTGCCATGCTGCTCATCCTCGGCTTCGGCTGGGCTAAACCCGTTCCGTTCAGCCCTTACGCCTTAAAACACCCCGTTCGCGACTCTGTTCTCATCGCTTTGGCCGGCCCCGCCAGCAACCTCGTTCTGGCCGTTATCGCTGGCCTCGCTTGGCGCATTTTTATCACGACGGGGCTCGTCAGCGCCACCAGCCTCCTCGCCCCCTTTCTCATCTTACTCATCTTCACCAACCTCGCCCTCGCCCTTTTTAACCTCATTCCCGTTCCACCGCTCGACGGCAGCCGCCTTCTCGAAGCCTTCTTTGCTCACTTCCGCCTCAGCCGCGCCGCGCAATTCTTCAGCGAATTCGGCCCACGCCTTCTCTTCGTTCTCGTCATTCTCTCGCTTTTGACTACCTTTAACCCCTTCGGTTTCATCGGCAACGCCGCCTTTAACCTCTGCACCCACCTGGCCGGCACCTCCTGTGAGGGGCAACTCATTCGCTTGTTTTAGTCGACTCAATCACCAAGTCAGATCAATAATAACCTCTCTCCATATGCGAACTCACAATCTATTTTTCGTCATCGCCTTGGGATTATCCCTAACTGGCGCAGGTTGTCTACCAACTAGTCAGCAGCCACAAGATCAGAGCATTTCTTACGTCACTTACAACAATTCGGCATCGGGCATATCATTTGACGTTCCTGCCACCGCCACCTTGCACGACGGCGTGAACGGCCTCGATGACATGTGGAAGTTTGAATACAATGGCAATAGCTACCTCGTTTCTTTCAATGAATCCAAGGACGGTTCGGGCATGTATGTTGCGTGGGACGACGCTCAGCCAGCCGAAGCAGTTCAAATCGAGAAGTTGGCTGACAGGACGATCTACTCATTGTTTGGCGTAGCCTCAACCGAAGTATTTTTCACTAGTAACACGTCAGTCACCAGTATTCGTGTCGACAAACAGACCGGAACAGCACTTAACGGAGAGCCCACCTCCAATAATGACGCAGTTTTCGCCCATCTTGTCGCCTCAGTAAAAATAAAGGACCAGGCCGCATTCTATTTACTTCCGCGCTAAGATAGGCTAACCTCTCACTACTTTGATCCGACCGTCGTCGGCAAACGCCTTTAAGGAGGCCCAATGACCGAGTCATCTACCCCGACTGAACGTATCACCGATCTGCAGCGCGAGAACGGCGAGCTCAAAGCCGAGCTCGAGGCACTCAAAACCGCCAACTCCGAGCTTCGTGGCCAGTTGGACCGTGTTCGGCGAGTGCTGCTCGACCGCGTTCAGAACGTCATCGTGGAAGCGGGCGAGATCAAAGAGGCTCTGATGAACCCCCACAGTCCAGCCATGATGGCTCCTGTTCTGAGGGCCATTCGCGACCGCGGTCCGAACATCATCGCCCTGTACTGCTGGCACGCCGGCGACCTCGGCCTGGAAAGCCTCGAGAAGTTCCTCAAGGCCTACCCGGAGCCGAACCTCATCAGGGACTTTGTCAGGAACAACCGTCCCCGATTGGTCGAGATGGGTAGCGCCATTGAGACCATCCTCAAGGACTTCATCGCCTACGACACCTGACCCTCTCGACCACCCCGGCCATACGGCCAAGCGCGACCCACCCGGGGTTGCCTCTCGGGGTGGTCGTTGCTTTTTCCGAGCATCCTCAATGACCCCGTATTGGCTCATTGACCATATTTCTAGCTTATGATAGGCTTTCGCCACTTATGCCCACTATCAATCAACTCATCCGCAAAGGCCGTCAGACCTCGAAAGTAAAGTCGAAGTCGCCCGCCTTGCAGTACACCCTCGACTCATTGCACCGTAGCCGTACGGTTTTGGCCAAGGGAGCCCCATTTAAGCGTGGTGTGTGCGTCAAAGTGACCACCATGACGCCAAAGAAACCAAACTCCGCTTTGCGTAAAATCGCCCGCGTACGTTTGAGCAACGGCACCGAAGTTACCGCCTACATCCCAGGTGAAGGCCACAACTTGCAGGAGCACTCGATCGTCATGATCCGTGGTGGTCGCGTCAAAGACTTGCCAGGTGTCCGTTACCACATCGTTCGTGGTCGCTACGACGCCACCGGAGTCGAAGGTCGCAACCGCAGCCGTTCCATGTACGGTGCCAAGCGTCCAAAGGCCAAGAAAAAGTAAATCCAACCTAAATAAAATTTCATACTAATGAGTACCGCATCGCCGGGAAGATCATTAGTGACAAACGTATGCGAGGTAAGCAAGCACCAAAACGAATCATCATCCCAGATCACAAGTTCAACAGCATCGTCGTTACCAAGTTGGTCAACTACGTCATGAAGGACGGCAAGAAGACCACCGCGGAACGCATCGTCTACGATTGTTTTGACATCATCGCCGCGGAAACCAAGGCCGACGCTATGGAAGTCTTCGACAACGCCTTGAAGAACGTCACTCCAAGCGTGGAAGTCAAGAGCAAGCGCGTTGGTGGTGCTAACTACCAGGTGCCTATGCCAGTTCGTGGCGAACGTCGCAACGCTTTGGCCTTCCGCTGGGTTCTCCTCGCTGCTCGCAGCAAGAAGGGTCGCGGTATGGCTGAAAAGCTCGCTGAAGAAATCATGGCTGCTGCTAAGGGTGAAGGTGAAGCAGTCCGCAAGCGCAACGACGTACAACGTATGGCTGAAGCGAACCGAGCCTTCGCTCACTTGGCCCGCTAGATCGCCTGATACGAATGGAGAAAGCTCGGATGGGCTTTCTCCGTTCTCGTTTTACAGAGCTTTTTTCTTTCTTTTAATCCTATATGCAACGTGATTACCCCCTAGACCATGTCCGTAACATCGGTATCATTGCTCACATCGACGCTGGTAAGACCACCACCACCGAACGCGTTTTGTACTACACCGGCAAGAAGCACAAGATTGGTGAAGTGCACGAAGGTGAAGCCACCATGGACTGGATGGAACAGGAACAAGAGCGCGGTATTACTATTACCGCCGCCGCTACTACCTGTTTTTGGAAGGGTCACCGCATCAACATCATCGACACCCCAGGTCACGTCGACTTCACCGTGGAAGTCGAACGTTCCTTGCGCGTGTTGGACGGTGGTGTCACTGTTTTTGACGGCGTTGCGGGCGTTGAGCCACAATCCGAAACCGTTTGGCACCAGGCCGACAAGTACGGCGTGCCTCGCATTTGTTACATCAACAAACTCGACCGCACCGGTGCTGATTTCTACAAGGACTTGGACTCCATCCACAAGCGTTTGACCACCAATGCTTACCCAATCCAGTTGCCAATCGGCATTGAAGGGGACTTCGTTGGTATCATCGACTTGTTGGTCCGCAAGGCCTACATGTACCGCGATGACATGGGCAAGGTTGTGGACGAAATCGAAATTCCTGAAGAGTACGCCGCCAAGGCCGTGGAATACCGCGCCAAACTCGTCGAAGCTATCGTCGAGAACGACGAGAACTTAATGGAACGTTACTTGGGTGGTGAAGAAATCAGTCTCCCAGAACTCAAGGCTGCCTTGCGTAAGGGCGTCGTTGCTCTCAAAATCTTCCCAGTTCTCTGCGGTTCATCCCTCAAGAACAAGGGTGTGCAGCAGATGCTCGACGCTGTTGTCGACTACCTCCCATCTCCATTAGACGTTCCACCAATCACCGGTTTTGATCCAGATGATAAGGACGTGGAAATCCCATGCCCACCAAAGGACGACGCTCCATTCGCTGCTCTTGCTTTCAAAATCGCGGCAGATCCATTCGTCGGCAAGCTCTGTTTCTTCCGTGTATACTCTGGTTCCGTCAAAGCAGGTAGCTACGTTCTCAACACCGCCAACGGTGAGAAAGAGCGCGTTTCCCGCATCGTTCGTTTGCACGCCAACAGCCGCGAGGACGTAGAAGAAGTCTTTGCTGGTGAAATCGCCGCTGCCGTCGGCCTCCGCGCCACCGCCACCGGTCACACCCTCTGTGATCCAGATCACCCAGTAGTTTTGGAAAGCATCAACTTCGCCAAGCCAGTTATCTCCCAGGCCTTGGAACCAAAGACCAAGGGCGACCAGGAAAAGATGGGCATGGCACTCAGCAAGCTTTCTGAAGAAGATCCAACCTTCCACGTTCACACGGACACCGACACCAACCAGACCATCATTGCTGGTATGGGTGAGCTCCACTTGGAGATCATGGTCGACCGCATGAAGCGTGAATACGGCGTGGAAGTCAACGTCGGTAACCCACAGGTAAGCTACCGCGAAACCATTCGCGACAGCGCCGAAGGTGAAGGTAAGTACGTCAAACAGTCCGGTGGTCGCGGTCAGTACGGTCACGCTTGTCTCCGTGTTGAGCCTTTCGTTGACCCAGAAGGCGAGAACTTCGTCTTTGCGGACGAAACCAAGGGTGGTTCGGTGCCAAAGGAATATATCGCGCCAATTGGTAAGGGTGCTAAGGAAGCTATGGATCGCGGTGTCTTGGCTGGTTACCAGCTCATCAACATCAAGGCCACCGTCTTCGATGGTTCCTACCACGACGTCGACAGTAACGAGTCAGCCTTTAAAATCGCTGGTTCCATGGCTTTCCAGGACGCTGTTCGCAAAGCTAAGCCAGTCATTCTCGAGCCTATCATGAAGGTCGAAGCCGTCACCCCAGAAGATTTCATGGGTACCGTCGTCGGCGACCTCAACGCCAAGCGTGGCCAAATCCAGGAAATGGGCGACCGCGGTAACATCAAGTTCGTCCGCGCTCTCGTACCTCTCGCTGAAATGTTCGGTTACTCCACCGCTCTTCGTTCCATGACCCAAGGTCGCGCTAGCTACTCCATGGAATTCCACGAGTACCAGGAAGTCCCACGCAACATTGCGGAAGACATCATCAAAAAGCGCTCCGCTCGCTAAAATAAGAAATCCGTCCCGGCTAGTCCGCGACGGATTTTTTATAAAGTGCTAAACTCTATCCATATGACAAATCTCCCCGAACAGCCCGACCCTGCCCGTCACGAACGTCTAGTCGCCATCGCTAAACACGCTAGTCACATCGCGGACAATCTCATTCCTGCTATCCTTGCGCAGTATTCTGACGCGTCAGTCATCGCGGAACTGCAGCGCCTACAACCAATCTTCGCCGCCTTTGCCGACGGTCGACACCTCGACAGTTCGTCACTTCACGACATGGCTCAGGCTATTCATACCGTCAAACAATTTGCTATTAAATCACAGCTCGCCGAGCTCGACGCAATCCTCACCACCATCCACTTGGCCACCAAACAACACGACGAAGCTTCCGACGTCATTGCCTCCGACACTTTTGCTGCCCAACACCGCACGCCAGACCAGCAGATGAAGGCTTTAGCATCAACGGCACGATAACTAGCTCTTAATCTGATCCGAAATCAAAAAAACTGAGCCATAACGGCTCAGTTTTTATGTCGCTTCCGTACTTAGCGATTCTTAATCTTCAACGTACTTGCAATATCTGTCATCTCCTTCAGGGCCGCATTAAGCTCGGTGGATCCTGCCACAGGGAAGTCATTCACAATCTTACTGTTATACGCCATCGTCACTACTAGCCCCGGGTTCTGTCCTAATACATAATCGTTAAAGTAGCCGTTCCCTGGGCTGGTTAGATACGAGAAGAACCACACCGTCTGGCGATTAGTCGGCGCCTTACACACGTCGTTAGCTAGACTATAGTTAATGGTGTAGTCAACGCGAGTGTAATTATCGAAGGCTGGCGTCCTGGTAGTCGTCCCACATTCATTCGGTTGCACAGTCACGACCGCATCCACGCTCGGCGCTCCCATGGCAATCTCGGCAAACCGTCCGCCTTCCACGCCACTGGCTTGGCTAGCGTCGACGTTAATGTACAGGATCCACAGTCCGTTCGTAATATTTACCGCCGCTGGGTTAGGTTGATTATTCGTTCCGTCACCTTTAGCATTCACGTCAGGCGTTGCTATAGTGGCTGTCCAACCCTCTGGGATAGCAATGCTCAATTTATCATTTTCGTAGACTGTTGTCTTAGCAGTCTCCGTCTCATTAGTTTCGTCATCCTTTACAACCCCGCCAGTTGTGGTTTCATCAACCACGTTCGTCGGATAGTCGCCTTTGCCGTCTGGTCCTGACGACGTTCTCGTTAACAGCACGATTGCGATAATCACCGCTGCTATTACCACTACTCCTCCTGCTACTGCCCAATTATTACGCTTTTCCATAGGGCCGTAAATTAATAATGAATTACTTCTAATTTCAGTCTAACACAGATTCGACTTTATCCCCATTCATATTTGCTTCTTACCTCTTCGTTGGAGGACAATACTCCAGTATGAAGCTCTACTTCGGCTTTGGCGCCAATCGTGACGCGGCAATGATTAAGGCTATTACTGGCCGTTCCGCCTTGCATCTCCCAGCCTCTCTCGACGGCTGGCACTTATGTGTTCAACAACTAAACGACATCCCTAAAAAAGTTCAACGCCTTCTCCGTCGAGCCTGGGGCGACAGTTTTGTCTCTTACGGGATTGTCAAACAACCCGCAGTTCGCGTTACGGGCACCCTCTGGCTCTTAACCGATGCGCAGCACCGCGCCATTCATAGCTGGGAGTTCATCGGCTCCTGGTCGCACAACGTGCAAGTCAAAGCCGGCATCAACCTCTTCGGCCTCAACTTTCTCGTCGACGCCGAAACCGAGCATCTCGCCAGACAAAAAGTTACCCTCGTCGACGGCCAGCATTACCAAACTTACCTCGTCCCCAAATCCCACATTCTACATATCGCTGAAGGGGTGAGACTCGCAGCCACTCCATAATCTTATCCCCATACTTGTTTGCAGCAGGTGATAGTCTATGGGAAAATTATCGTAGGTAAGATTATTTTGTTATCGTATGAAAAAAGAAGCTGAACCGAACCCTGATCCTGATTCAATCAGTCTTAAACTAAGGGACTACCCAGATGGAATTATCCCCAATGAAGTTCTAGCAATTTTACCAGATGATGAAGGTCGCCCCGCTGATTTTCAAATGCGGGCTGCCAAACTTCTTGTCGATCTCAATAAGGAGCCATATGTCGCACCTGATACAGCGGGTTGGAATACTGGGGGTTTCGGCGAGAAGATCAAAACACTTAGAAAATTAGCGAAAGAGGGGGTATCAGCTAAAGAAATATCGGATCAAGAAAAAAATGCCTATAAAAACTGGCAGCCAGCTGACCTGCTGGCTTTAGCTGAAGGGATAGAGCGTCATCCACTTTATCTTACGAAAATCAAAGAAGGTGAACGGCGCACCGCTCTTACAGAGACTATTCGTGACTGGAAATATGGTAACGAGGACAAGCTCGCTGATTTTAGGCGAACATGGGAAGTCCCAGCAGATGTGACAACGGCTGTTGCTGATCAAATAGTTACTAAATTCGTTGACGATTTAATCGACCATAAACGTGCCGGTAAAAGATTCAAAACTCCATATCAATTAAGTGAAATTAGACAAGTTACAGCACGATTTTATTCAGCTGATATCATTTATCAGCTTGATGACAAGAAAATTGAAGGCGAATTAAAACTAAAACAAGCTCGCGACTTTGAGAGTAAGGTAGCAGATCTTATAGATCAAGACCCAAGAATGATTGCACTACTTAAAGAATCAGCTCAGCTTGAAGCTATCTCCGAACGAGCCACCACCCTCGAGGAGGATGCTAATGATTTAGCACAGGAAAAACTTATTCAGCAGGGGCTTGATGACGAGTCTATTCAACGAGCAAAAGACGATCTACTTCGTGCTCATGGCCTGGACACAGCGACTTTGGATCAGAGGAAAAAAGCGGTTGCAGCCAATGCTTTGCGAGAGGTCGAAATAAACCGTGGAGAAAAATTATCCGATCTACAATAAAAATCAATAAAAAACCGAGGCTTCCACGCCTCGGTTTTGACATTCCGGCCCATCGTACTAAGATGGCCCTATATGGCTAATGATCAATTCCAGAAGCTCTTGCGGTTTGCTAGGCGAACAGGGGACAGGCTGATTGTCACGGACGAACACGGTGGGGAACCGCTCGTTATTCTGCCGTTTGAGCAGTATGAGGCTCTGGTCAACGGCTTCCTGGGGCCGGATGACGAGGAGATTGAGCAGCTGGAGGCTGAACATGACCACGCCGGACATAGCCATCCACACGACCACCAAGCCGAGACAGCCGCCCTGGTCGAGTCTGAATTCGAGTCGGAAGGGGAGGAGGAAATAGGGGAAATCGAGATTGACCCGGTCTTCCTGGCAGCACCTACCGAAGCCGTGCTCGAAATCATCGAACCAGCCCCGAGCCCTCGTTACGAGCCCGAACCACGCCTCGAGCCACGTCCCGTCCCTCAGGCCGAGCCTCGAACCGAGTCACGTCCGCCAGTAAACCCGCCAGTTCCGGCCTCACCTCGACCACCGGAAGCCCCTCGTCAACCGCTTGCTCAAGCCAAAAATAACGGTGGGGAAGAGCAGTTCTACCTCGAACCACTTTAGGGGTCAGTCTGAACACAGCTAAGCCCTTGCATAAAATGTAGGCTTTTGCTATACTCCTGCCACGTACTTTACAAGAAATCCTTTAATCCCTCACATTTAAGGTCTCCTGACCGCCCACTTCCTATGGCAGAACAGTTCTCCCGCGCTAAGCCACACGTTAACGTTGGTACCATTGGTCACGTCGACCACGGCAAGACCACCACTACGGCAGCTATTTTGGCGGTGGCCGCAGCCATGGGTAACTCTGCCTCCACAAAGGGCATGGACGGTTTGGACAAGTCACCTGAATCCAAGGCCCGCGGTATCACTATTTCTACCGCTCACTGTGAATACGAGACTGCCAAGCGTCACTACGCTCACGTCGACTGTCCAGGCCACGCTGACTATGTGAAGAACATGATCACCGGTGCTGCCCAGATGGACGCCGCTATTCTCGTCGTTTCTGCTGCTGACGGTCCAATGCCACAGACCCGCGAGCACATTCTTTTGGCCAAGCAGGTTGGTGTGCCAACTATCGTTGTCTACTTGAACAAGGTTGACATGGTTGACGACCCAGAACTTATTGACCTCGTCGAACAGGAAGTTCGCGACCTTTTGAAGAAGTACGATTTCCCAGGCGACACCGTCCCTGTTATCCGCGGTTCTTCCTCCAAGGCCTTGGCCGCTCCAGCTGACGAAGTTGCCAGCAAGCCAATCCGCGACCTTTTGGACGCTTTGGACGCCTACGTTCCAGAACCAGTTCGCGACCTCGACAAGACTTTCTTGATGCCTATCGAAGACGTCTTCTCTATTGAAGGTCGTGGTACCGTCGTTACCGGTCGTATCGAGCGCGGTCAGATCAAGGTTGGTGAAGAAGTAGAAATCGTCGGTATCGTCGACACCGCCAAGACCACCGTTACCGGTATCGAAATGTTTAACAAGTCCTTGGACTCCGGTATGGCTGGCGACAACGCTGGTATCTTGATCCGTGGTATTAAGAAAGAAGACGTCCAGCGCGGTCAGGTTTTGGCCAAGCCAGGTTCGGTCAAGCCACACACCAAGTTCGAAGCTGAAATCATCGCTTTGACCAAGGAAGAAGGTGGTCGTCACAAGCCATTCTTCAAGGGCTACAAGCCACAGTTCTACATCCGTACTACGGACGTAACCGGTGAAATCACCCTTCCAGAAGGCACCGAAATGGTCATGCCAGGTGACACCGTTACCTGTGTCGTTACCCTCATCAACCCAGTCGCCTTGGAAGACAAGATGCGCTTCGCTATCCGCGAAGGTGGCCGTACCGTCGGCGCTGGTGTGGTTGTCAAAATCATTGAGTAATTAGTTACCTTGTTCTTTCTTTGCTCTTATGACCGACACCAAAAAAACCACGACTGAAGCTGAAGCTCCTAAGCAACGCATCC
>CAYHFQ010000013.1:0-31143 GCA_964355955.1 uncultured Gammaproteobacteria bacterium | reverse complement strand
CATTATTAACCACCGCAGTCCTTCATCAAATCACCCACCCCGCCGATGCCGCCCATGTCCTTCATCTTTTTCATCATCTCCCCCTGCAACTGCTTGTTAGCGTCGGCAAAGGCATCTTTAATCCCTTGAGCGATAGCCCCACGCTCCACGTCGTCGTTGATTTGCACCGCAATAATTTCATGGCTACCGTTGATAGTAATCATGACGCCACCACGGGCGCCGCTGCCGACGACTAGAATGTCATCGAGCATGTCTTTCATCTTCTTGCTCTGATCACGTAGGTCTTTAAGCTCTTTGAGTTTGTTGAACATAATGAAGTAATTAATTTATTTAATGCTGAGGCTTCCGCCAACCGCCCGGTGGCGTGAACCCTTTGGGCGGCGCGCCAGGTGGCAAGTTAAAGTTACTCCTATCACCAACGTTGACTATGCCAGGAGACGGTTGAGCGCTGACGGCGGACGCGGGCAATTCTGTGAGTGGTTTGTCCACGTTCTTGAAGCTCGTCTTCGCCGCGTCCCAGAACAATTTTACCATGCCGGTCGGCCCGTTACGATGCTTAGCGATATGGATTTCCGCCGAGGTCTTTTCGTCTGGTGTCAGCTCCTCGGGAAGATAGTTACGGTCGGCCGCTTTACGGTACAGGAACATCACGATGTCGGCGTCCTGCTCAATGCTTCCCGAGTCACGCAAGTGCGCCAGTTTAGGAATTGCCGGCTTGGTCATTTCCACCGCACGGGAGAGCTGAGCGAGGGCCAGCACCGGCACGCCGAGCTCCTTGGCAATCTGCTTCAAGCCACGCGAAATTTCGGACACTTCTTGCACGCGATTGTCCGTCTGCTTTCGCGCTTCCATCAACTGCAAGTAGTCGATGACAATTAGCGACAAACCGTGTTCCGACTGCAATCGCCTGGCCTTCGTGCGGATCGTCATGATGTTGGCTGTTGGCGAGTCGTCAATGTAAATCTGCGCTTCCGATAGTTTGCCGAGTGCTTCACCAATGCGGGGGAAGTCATCACTCGTGTCGGACAACCGGCCGTTACGCAGCTTCCACAGGTCGACCCCCGCCTCCGCACAAATCATACGGTCAACCAGCTGTTCCTTACTCATTTCGAGTGAAAAGAAGCCCACCGGCTGTTTAGTCCGCATGGCGACCGAGCGAATAATATCGAGTGCGAACGACGTTTTTCCCACAGACGGACGAGCAGCGAGAATGATCAAGTCCGATTTTTGCAGTCCCGCCAGCAAGTTGTCGAGACCCGTAAAACCAGTTGGTACACCACGTAACTTCCCGCGGTCACGGTGCAGTTCGTCAATGCGGTCAAAGGCTTGCGTCAACACGGAGCGCAGTGGCACGAAGCTCGTCTTCTGGACGTTACTCGAAACGTTAAACAATTTCTGTTCTGCCGAGTCAATCAAAATATCGGCGTCCTCCGTCTCGTCGTAACCCAAGGCCGTAATCTCACTCGCTGCCCGCAATAATCTTCGTAGTAATGATTTCTTCGTCACGATCTCCGCATAGTGCGCGACGTGAGCTGCGGTTGCCACTTGGTTGGTAAGCTCGACGAGTGTCGTGCGTCCACCAATCTGCTTTAGCAAATTCTTTTCTTCCAAGCGGTTGCCGACGGTCAAAATATCAATCGGCTGGTGACGTTCCGCTAACTCCTGCATGGTTTCATACAAAATGCGGTGTGAGTCCTTATAAAAATCTTCGGCCGTCAAAGCGTCGCCAATCTTTAACAAAGTTTCTTGGTCAAGCAAAATAGCGCCGAGCAACGACTCTTCAGCTTCTAGGTTATGTGGTGGGATTCGACCCAAAGACAGCTCGCTCATGTGGGGCTATGTTAGCCCATTTGGCTACCTTTCGGAAGGGGACAAGCTGTGTGCTATACTGTGGATAATATGACGCAAAAAAGAAGCTTGTTTTTGGCAGGGATTAGGCCACTTGTTGGGCAGATGGTCGGGGCGGGGTTGTTCAGTCTGCCGTTTGTCTTTAGCCAGGCAGGATTTGGCGTCGGTCTCCTTGCCCTCGGTGTCTCGGCTGTAGTTTCCATTATTACGCTCCTCATGTTTGCCGACTTGGCGCTGGCTCTCAAGGGCCATCACAGGTTTGTCGGTCTGATTCACGAGCTGACCGGTCCAGTCGGCGGCTTCTTTGCGGCCATTGGTCTCTTCGGCAGCATTTACGGCGCCTTGGTTGCTTACACGCTCATTGGCGGTAGCTTTGCCTACGCCGTCTTTTCGCCCATCTTGCCGCTACAACTTTCAGTCTATCGTTTGCTTTTCTTCATCGCTTCCGCCATCTTAATCGCTGGT
Organism: uncultured Gammaproteobacteria bacterium; assembly: GCA_964355955.1. GTDB lineage: Bacteria > Patescibacteriota > Patescibacteriia > UBA9934 > UBA9934 > UBA11707. The sequence goes on along the minus strand of CAYHFQ010000013.1, from coordinate 28,830 downwards.
GGTGCTATGACTGTGGCTCGTTACCAGAAATATCTCATCTGTCTGTACGTTCTCGGTATTGCTTTGCTAGCTATCATCGCTGCGCCGCATTTGGCCCTCGAGCACTTCGTTTTCACCACCGGTCATTCCTGGTTCCTGCCCTTCGGCGTCACTCTCTTTTCGCTAACAGCCTTCGCTGCCGTCCCTGAAATGCGCGACATCCTGGGTAAACAAAAGGCCTTGCTCCCACGAGCCGTCATTGTTGGCACCGTCGCCGTCGCTATTCTTTACGCTGTCTTCGCCTTTATCGTAGTTGGCATCACTGGCCTCAGTACCTCACCGGAAACTCTTCATGGTTTAAGCGGCACTCTCGGCCTCGGTTTCGTCGCCCTTGCTTCCGCCGTCGGTCTCTGCACCGTCACTACAGCTTTTATCTCGCAGGGCCTCGTCATGCATAACACCTTGCTCTACGATTATCGTTTACGCTATTTCACCTCTCTAGCTATCGCTCTTGGCATCCCAATTATCATCCTCGCCCTCGGCGTGACCGACGTCACTCGTGTCATCGACGTGACCGGCGGCCTCTTTGTTGGCCTCATGGGTCTCTGCATTGTCACGGCCTATGAATCTCTCCGCCGCTTGCCGCACACCAGTAAACGCTCCCTCTATTTCCCTCGTTGGGTCTCACTCCTCGTGGCTGGCATCTTCGCTGCGAACATGGCGTTCGCCCTCATCTAAACTTCGCTCGCAATCACCGGCTTTTTTGTGGCGAACATCGGCTTGGTTCTGTTATAGTGAATAAGTATGAAATTGTATCGAAAATTGTTGATTGGATTAGTTATCGCGGTACTGCTTGGCGCAGCTATCTTCGTTATCTCGGCCATTTTGCCTGACCGAGCCTATAAGGCCTATACAAGTAGCAATAACATTTATTACATCTATATCTATCCTCATAAAGTCGCTAGGGTATATCGAGATCAGTTTCGCAACACCCATTTTATGGGGATGAATTTATCGACTATGCTCATTGATTCTTCAACTACCGTTGTGGATAATCAACAGACTCTATTTTTGAAATACGCGAGGCCAGGTGAAAAAGGTGCCAATTATCGCGAGAGTATCACCATTAACGATACCTCAGCGATTTATAATGGCATCACCTATTCTCGCACAACTCCTTGGTCTATATTTATTCAATAGGCAACTTAATATTCTCACCGCTTCAACATTCTCCATAAATCGACTATACTCTTTATATATGGACAATATCCTCAGCCGTCCAATCAAGTGGACTATCAATATAGAAGAATGGAAGCGAGCCGCTGAACGGGTCAATGAGCTCGAGGCCGCTAATGAAAAGATAAAAGAAGAAGTTTATGGGCGTGCTTACTATCGAAGAGATGAAGAAAAAGATAGAGTATAAGCATGTCTTACTAGACGCCAACGCCCTAATTGAAGCGCATCATTCGTCTGTTAAGTTTACAGACCTTATTCAGTTTTTACTCGATGCCCATTGCCAGCCAGTAATCATGCCATTCGTTGAGTTCGAAATTTTTCGTAATTGTTTTCAGCCGGAATTCCGTGAGGCTCTAGAGAGATATCTCGCCGTCTGGCATTGTTTTTCGTTACCCTTAGGCGACACGGGGAAGCTATTACAAGAATCTCTTACTATTGCTCAATACTGTGCAGCTCGTAAGCTGGCTACCCCAAGTCTCACCGACTGTTTCATTGGAGCGTTGCTTAAGAGACATAAAAACGAGCTATATCTATTAACTAGAAATCACAAAGATTTTCCACCTCCTTTATTCGTCCGTGAGCTAACTTGGTCAGTAGACATGCCAAGGGATGTCGTCACCTTCGGTTTCTATCGCTTCGACGAATCACAACTGATCTAGCCTCTCTCCTGAACTTCCATCGCCTTAATGACATTGAACAGCAGATACGCCACGGTTAGTGGCCCAACGCCACCAGGTACTTTGCTCAAAAAGCCAGCATGACCAACCAGCTCCGGTGCGGCGTCACCAACCACTACGCCGTTCTTTTTATTAGTTCCGACGTCAATTACCACGGCACCGGCTTTCACCATGTCTCGTTGTAGAAATCCTGCTTCACCAACAGCGACGACAATAATATCAGCCGCTCGAGTCTTAGCCGCAATCGACGTGGCGTGACGGTTTAAGAACTGTGCCTCAACACCAGCTTCTTTCATCAGCTCAATCACCGGCTCAGCAAATATCGCGCTGTTGCCAATGATCACCGCCTTTTTATTAGCGAGCGGCGTGTGGCTAGCTTGCAACATACGCATGATTGCGAGCGCAATCGGCGGTACCAGCATTGGCGTATTCGCGAGTAACAAGCGGCGGTTCTCACCGTGGAAACCGTCGACGTCTTTCTTTGGGTCAATCGCCGCAATCACCTTGTCGACATTTTGACCAGGCAAAGGCAACTGCACTAAAATACCGTGAATGTCATGGCGCGCATTCAATTCTTCAATGATCTCGATTATCTTCTTCTCACTGGTCTCCGCTGGCAATTCATACTTCTCAATGTAGATGCCCACTTCCTTAGCCGCATTTTCTTTGAGGCCGACGTATAAATGCGAGGCTGGGTCCTCACCAATCAAAAGCACGGCTAAGCCAGGTGGGTGCGGCAGCTTATGAATCCGTTGAGCTGCTTTCTCACGGATATTATTAGCTAGGACTCGTCCGTTCAAAATCTCGGTCATAATGACCTGTAGGATAGCCTAGTTAGCCAAATAACTCAACTCAGCGTAGAGCGGGAAGGCGGCCGTGAAGGCCTTCACCTCAGCCCGAATTGCGGCTAATTTCTCAGTATTCTCGTGATTTTCTACTGCTTCGTTTATCCACTTAGCCACTTTCACCATGTCGTCCTCCTTCATGCCACGGGTGGTCAAAGCTGGCGTGCCAAGCCGAATACCCGAAGGATCAAACGGTGAGCGGGTATCGTCAGGAATCATGTTTTTATTAACAGTAATCCCAGCCGCATCAAGTGCATGCTCAGCAATCTGCCCAGTCACACCCTTGCTCGTTACGTCGATGAGCAGGAGGTGATTATCCGTCCCGCCGAACATCAGCTTAAAGCCATAGGTCGTCAATTCACGCTCTAAGACTTTAGCGTTCAAGCGAATCTGCTTGGCATACGTTTTGAATTCTGGGCGCAATGCTTCACCAAACGCCACCGCCTTCGCCGCGATCGAATGCTCATGCGGGCCACCTTGCAAGCCGGGGAAAATAGCTTTATCGATCGCTTTCGCATGAATTGTTTTACACATAATCATGCCGCCGCGTGGGCCGCGCAAAGTCTTGTGCGTCGTCGTCGTCACCACATCGAAAAGTGGTACCGGGTTGTTCATCTCGCCGCCGGCAATCAGTCCGGCAATGTGAGCAATATCCGCCATCGTCAACGCTCCAACTTCATCCGCAATCTGTTTGACGCGAGCGTAATCGATCTCACGGGAGTAAGCAGAATAGCCGACCAGAATTAACTTCGGCTTATTTTCTACAGCCATCGTCCGCAACTGGTCGTAGTCGATGTTGCCGTTCACGTCTGTCTTATAGCGCAAGAAATTATAACGCTTGGCGCTATCGGTAACAGGGTGACCGTGCGTCAAATGTCCGCCGTGGGACAAATCCATGCCGAGTACAGTATCTCCCGGTTGCAATAGGGCAGTGTAGACCGCGATGTTGGCCGGCGCGCCAGAATGTGGTTGTACGTTCACATGCTCAGCACCAAAAAGTTGTTTGGCTCTATCTATCGCCAGCTGCTCTATCACATCAATATGCTGACACCCGCCGTAGTAACGCTTACCCGGATAACCCTCCGCATACTTATTGGTCGCGACCGACCCCAAGGCCTCGAGCACAGCGCTCGACACAAAATTCTCGCTCGGAATCATCTCGAGTCCCTCACGTTCACGATTCAACTCATCTTCTAGGGCTTGGGCAACAGCTTGATCTTCGGCAAAGAGGGAATTCATCATAATACGAGTATGGTAGCTTATTACGAGTTTGTTAAAAAGGGGTCAGGTCGGGAATCGGGAATTTTGCAATTTTGTTGGTAATTTTAGACAAGTTGTTCTCATTTTACTCCAAGTATAGCCAAAAGTCATTGACAAAAGGCCATTTTTTTGCTAGCCTTAGGCAGTTCTACAGCTGGTGTGAAACCCAGTTTATGAACGCGAACAGTGTGTTGTTGGGTGGTGAAGTGAATGTCGACAATTCCGTCGGCTAAGCTTCATCTGCCAAAGCGCACCAATTCTCGGCCGCTGCCTCTCGGAGGAGTTGCCAAGGAGTTCAACATGACTGCGATTACTGCAATTCTACTCACGATCATTCTCATCCTGGTTCTCGGGTTGGCCATTGCCAAAACGATGATCGGGCACCGCAACGAGACCATCAAGAACCTCGACGGCAACGTCAGCGCACTCGAAGTGGACAAGGTGCTCCTGCGGAACGACATCATGGCCCTCAGGCAGGGCGCCAGCCGAGCTGCCGTCGAGTCCTTCGAGGCCAACAAGGCCCTGCAGACCAAGCTCGAGGACATGCATCTGGCCACCATGCGCTTCTGTGAATACACCAAGGACATCTACTACGCCGCCAGCGATGCAGATTTGGAAAGGTGGCAACATCCAATGCTAGCCGGCAGCAAGCCGACCGTGGATGAGTGGATCGCGATGGCCAACGGCATCTCGGCTTTTGCAGAAGTGAATAAGAAGCAGTGGTGGGACAGGGTCCACGCTCGTGACGCTCGTAGCCTTGCTAGCTACAAGCTCGGCTGCCAGTTCCTCCAGAACATCCTGAACCCGCATGAGTCCACCATCTCCGGGCCGTGTGGCGGTGACGGCGGAGCGGCGCTCGATAAGGATCTGGATCTGCGACTGCTGAGGTTCCTCGAGGGTCTCAGGAAGTTGATCGAGCTGGACCACCAGGATGGCGGCATCTCCTGGACGGCACAACGCGTCGAGAAGATGATGAGCGAGACCTCGTTCCAGGGGAGGTTTCTCCGTCGCAAGCTCGTCGACCTCGTGACGCACCACAACCAGGAGTACATGACTATCATCGACCGGCTCCCGCCCGACATCGCGCAGTACTTCCTGCGCCTGACGGTCGCCGAACAGCCAGCCACCAAGGGCTGACACAGCAGTAGACTCGCGCACCCGCGCTTGTCGGCAACGTATCCCGTCGCCGCCTCCGGGTGCGTTTTGCTTTTCAGCATCTTCTTTAAATGCTACTCTTTCCCCATATGGAATTCGTCGAAGCAATGCAAACCCGGTTCGGGAGCAAATTCAAAGAACAAGAGATTTTGGCTAAACACGTCAACTTCCGCATTGGCGGCCCGGCCCGTTACTTTGTGGAAGCCGTGTCGAGTCAGGATATTGTCGACGCTGTGGCCCTCGCCAAACAATTCAACCAACCATGGTTCGTGCTTGGTGGTGGTAGCAACACGCTCGTCGCCGACGCTGGCTTTAACGGCCTCGTCATTAAAGCCGCCAACCGCCAGATGAAAATCGACAGCCCGCGTGTCATAGCCGAAGCTGGCGTCATTTCTGCCGCCGTCGCTCGCGCTTCAGCGACTGCTGGCCTGCGTGGTTTCGAATGGGCCATTTCTCTGCCTGGCACTATGGGCGGCGCGGTCCGTGGTAACGCCGGTTGTTTTGGTGGTGAAATGAAAGACAACGTCGAATCTGTCCGCGTGCTTCATGATGGCGTCGTCCGCACGCTCTTGCCGGCCGAACTCAGCTTCGCCTATCGCAACAGCGTCTTCAAGCACGAGGGCAATGACGACGTCGTTCTCGACGTCACACTTTTGCTAAAACCCGGTGATGCGGCCGAGGCCATGTCAGCGCTCGAGAAAAATCTCGCTGGTCGCAAGGCTAGTCAACCACTCGGCTCTTCCTCTGCCGGTTGCATGTTCAAAAATTTCGAATTCTCAACTGACGCCGACATCGCCAAACTCGCAGCACTTCACCCAATCCCACCGGATATGCTCGCTCGTCGACGCTTAGCCGCCGGTTGGATTATTGACCAACTCGGTCTCAAAGGCACGCGCATCGGCGACGCTATGGTCAGCGAAACGCACGGCAACTTCCTCGTCAACAAAGGCGCTGCCACCGCTGACCAAATCATTCAACTCATTTCGCTTATCAAGACAAAAGTCCGCGACGAGGCCGGGATCGAACTCCACGAAGAGGTACAGTACCTAGGTTTCTAACGCTTTGCTATGCGCGAACTACCCAAGCTCGACGAACGAATTAAGGGTTTTCAAGGCTACGGTCTCATTCAACTTATTCATGGCACGGGGAAGGGCAAGACCACCGCGGCGCTCGGGCAAGCGGTGAGGTGCGCTGGGGCAGGAAAGCGGGTTTTTATTGTATATTTCGACAAGGGAGGGGAGACACATTACAACGAACGCCATATCCTCGACACAATCTCTGGCATAGCGTATGTTGCCACCGGACGGGACAGAATTGACCCGGTAACGAACAAGTTTGACTTCTCGATTAATGAAGTGGATAAGTCAGAGGCACAGCGAGGAATGAACGAGGTTGAGAAAGCTGTGACAGGCGGCGAGTATGATCTTGTGGTTCTTGATGAGATTAATTCGACTGTCGATTTGGGCATGGTCGAGGCACAAAGCGTGCTCGATGTTTTAGCTAAGAAGTCACCGACTGTTGAAGTAATTTTGACTGGACGCAATCCACCACAGGCCCTCGTCGACCTAGCTCACCTAGTAACAGAAATGAAATTACAACGACATTATTTTTATTCTGGTGTAGCTGCTCGCGTGGGACTTGATTACTAAATTAAAGTAGGTATACTCGACGCTAGAAACATCTCCTACAATTTTCTATTTTATTATGACCATATCCGAAGTTGTTGAAGCGTTACAGAATGATCAAGCAATTGTGGTCGGCGATACCACTTTTCAGCCACGCGGCTTTGACGCTGTGCGTTTGGAAACAAATGAGACTATTTATTGGGCCGTGGCCAAGAGTGGCAACTGGTTGAGCATTGACCCAGAGGCGGATGAAATAATCATGTTTGAGGATATCGACGAAGAACTAGAACCAGAAGACGACACCGTGGTCTACGGTGGTCAGGATTACGAGTTCTCTTACGAAGGAAGTGCCACCATGAAGAGCGAAGACGGCGAAGACATTACGTTGACTTTCCAGGAGTTTGAATCGTCGACTGGTGACCTTATTCGTTTGACTGATAATGAGAACGCTGGTGAGAAGAAGGTTTCCGTGGGCTCAAAGTTGACTGAGGATGAGCTACAGATGGCGTAAATGTGGTACAATAGGTCTAGTTATGGCCTATCAACACAACACTGAAAAGGGAACGGGAAGCTGGCGCATTGGGGCGTTACGCTTCTTTTTTCTAACTTTAGTGGTGGTGATTGGCGTCCGACTTTTTGTGTTGCAGGTAGTGGACGCTGCCTGGTACCGAACTTGGTCTAAGAGTCAGCATGAGATTAATGAAGAGCTAGTGCCGACACGGGGGAGCGTTTACGTTAAGGATTATGGTGATGAGACGGAATATGCTGTCGCCACTAATGAGTCGCGGGCTGAAGTATTCGCTAACCCGAGTTTGATTAAGGAGCCAATTAATACAGCTTTGGCCATTGCTAAAATTTTACAAATGCAGGGTTGGGACACTTACGGTCAGCCCAAACCAGTGCCAGTTGCACCAACGCCTGTGGTCGATCCCGTTACCGGAGTTGTTACCATGCCCCCAGCCGAACCGGTAGTTGAAGCTGAACCAACAGAAACAGAGAAATTAGTTGCCCGTTTGTCTAAGATTGACGATCCGTATGAGCCAGTGGCGCGCGATGTTCGTCAAGATCAGCTTGATGATATTTTAGCGTTAAAAGCGCTCGGTATCGATTACGTGTTAAAGGATGCACGAACGTATCCAGAAAAGAATTTTGGTGGGCAGGTGCTTGGTTTCTTGGGTCAAAAAGATGATGGTAGTCGGTTGGGCATGTACGGTTTGGAAGGTTTTTGGAATGACTTTTTAGCGGGCAAGGTAGGCTCCTCTTACGCTCAAGGTGATGCTGGTGGTCATTGGACAGGTGTTGGTGCACGCAACGTAACTCCAGCTGTGGATGGTGGCAATTTGTTGCTGACGATTGACCGTACAGCGCAATATATAGCGTGCAAAATGTTGCGTGAAGGAGTCGAGCGTTTTCAGGCCGACAGTGGCGCTTTGGTGATTCTCGAGCCGAGCACTGGCCGAATTATTACCATGTGCGGAGCACCAGACTTTGATCCGAACGATTATGGAAACGTCAAAAATGCCGTCGATTATAACAATCAAGCTATCTTTGAGCCATACGAGCCAGGATCGGTCTTTAAACCGTTGGTTATGGCCGCTGCTATAGACCAGGGGTCGGTTTCACCCAACACTTTATTCAATGATCCAGGTGAGGTTAAGGTGGACGACTACACTATCCGTAACTCCGATTTGAAGGCCCACGGCGTAGTTACTATGACCGACGTACTCGATGAATCGCTGAACACTGGTATGGTTTGGGCTATGCAGAAAATGGGTCGTGACAACATGGCGAGATACATTGAAAAATTCCATTTTGGTGCCTTGGGAGGCATTGAATTGGCGACGGAGGCCACCGGCACTATTGAAGCTCTTGACGAATCTGCCGAGATTTATGCGGCCACCGCCAGCTTTGGTCAAGGCATTACGGTGACGCCGTTACAGTTGGCTAGTGCTTACGGAGCGATTGCGAATGGTGGGGCGCTCATGAAGCCTTACATGGTGGACGAAGTGCGCTACCCGGACGGTACGGTGGATAAGCATCAGCCAGAAAAAGTTGAGCAGGTATTATCCTCGGCGACGGCGACTACGGTTGGCGCTATGCTTGTTTCTGTGGTTGAGAATGGTCATGGCAAACGGGCTGGAGTAAAGGGTTATTACATTGCGGGAAAGACTGGTACGGCTCAGGTGGCCGGTAATGGTGGCTATTTACAAGGTGTGACAAACGGAACATTCGCCGGTTTTGGGCCTGTTAGTAACCCTAAATTTGCCATGGTGATAAAACTTAATAACCCAAAAACTGTGGAATGGGCAGAATCTTCGGCCGCCCCAGTCTTTGGTCAGATTGCCGCATTCTTACTCGATTATTACGACATTGCTCCGACTCGATCTCAATAAATTTGTATGAAAAAAATATTATTACAACTTCTTCAAAATAGGGCCAAGGCGGCGATTGCGCAGTATAAGCCAACTGTGGTGGCCGTAACTGGATCCGTCGGTAAGACGTCGACCCGTGAGGCGGTGGCGATTGCGCTTGGTCAGGCGTTTGACGTTAGGACGCCGCAGAAGAATTATAATAACGAGTTTGGTTTGCCATTCGCTATTTTAGGTGAGAAAAGTCCAGGCAAAAATCCGGCGGCCTGGCTTGGCTTATTTTTGCGCTCGTTCAAGATTGCTAAATATCCAAATCTACTCGTGCTAGAATACGGGGCGGATAAACGGGGAGACATTGGTGCGTTGTGTGATATTGCTGAGCCAAACATTTCGGTTATTACTGCTATCTCGCCAGTTCATGTGGCGAATTACGAGTCGTTCGATGAGTTGATTTTGGAGAAGCAGACGTTGGCTATGCGGACGAGTAATGAGGGTACGGTTGTGCTCAATGCCGACGATGCGACAGTGCTCGCCATGCGGAAATCTATTACGTCAAAAGTGTTGACCTACAGCATCGGTAACCAGGCCGATGTTGTGGCCAGCGACGTTGTCATTGAGACCGAGCCTGTAATTCACACTCGAGCAACTGTCCGAGCATATGGTGAAGAATCGGTCTTAGTCCTTAAAAACTGTCTTGGCAATTCGGCGATATCTGCTTGCTTGGCGGCCATTGCTGTAGCTCATCAACTCGGTATAAAGCTAACCGATGCGGTCGCCGAACTTAATAAAAAGATGCAGCCAGTACCGGGTAGAATGAATCCGCTGGCTGGTATTCGCGGCAGCCTTATTCTCGATGATACCTATAACGCCGCCCCAGCGTCGATGAGGGCTGGGCTTGAGGTATTGCACGCCTTTGTGCCGGCTAAGATAACGATGAGACGGATTGCGGTGCTGGGTAAGATGGCGGAACTTGGTGCGGTTTCTCAGTACGAGCATGAGGTGATTGGCCAGCAAGTCGCCAGCGTCGCTAATCTATTTATAGCAGTGGGGGAGGAGATGAAAGACGCGGCTCGCGCTGCAGTTGAAGCTGGTATGCCGCCGAGTGACGTCATATGGTTCGGTACACCGGTTGAGGCCGGTCGCTACCTCGACGCCAACGTCCGCCCGGGTGATATTGTCTTCGTCAAAGGCTCACAAAGTGCGAGAATGGAAAAAGCAGTCAAGGACATGGTGGCTGATCCACTGCATGTTGCTCAACTGCTTGTTCGTCAGGAAGCGTATTGGTTACGACGCTAGTCTTTTGATCACTGCGGATGGTCGAGCCGCTGGCTCTAGTGCTGGGTAGCCAAGCAGAGTATTGCCAGCTAGCACATTCTTTTTTACACGCAATTGTAGTTCATCATTGCGTAATTTGAGGTCACCAAGGAAGTTTTTGATGTCGCCCATCCGGTTATCCAGTTCGCGAATTTTGCCCCAGTGGAATGGGTTCCAAGCGTGAAGTTTGGCCCTATCTGCGGCGACAGCTGCGAACTCGTTATTGAATTTGGTAATTTTTGTGTTGACCTTGGTTGTTTCTTTTCTCATTACTTGACGTTCATCTTCGATAGCCTGACGCCTGGCGAATTGTTGGTCGGTAGATTTTTGGTCAGGAGTAGAAACAGTTTTATCGAGAAGTAGACGATCAACTTCTTGTTGTTTGGCGGTAAGTAATTCTATTTCAGCATCATTACTAGAGAGGTCGGCACCCTTAGGCGCTTCTTCATTGGCCTGTTCTAGTTTGTCCAGACGTTCATTTAATACTCGGCGATACGTCGAAATATCTAAACTTTGTAGGTCTTTATGGACTTCGGCTTGGGCTCGAGCTGATATTTTGTCCTGCTCTTTGTTGTCAGGGGCTGACTTTTCACTGGCAATGATTGGTCTTAAACGTGGGGCCTCGACAATTGGACGAGACTCCCAGCTACGTAAGCGTGGTATGACTGTTCTGGCTTCTGACGACCTTTCTTGATGTTCGGACATAGTTTTTACTTAGCGGCGATGGATTCTTCGTCTTCGAGCGATTCGAGTTCTTCAGCGCTAATTTCTGGACGGGCTGAGACTTCGACTTTTGGTGCACGATACTCTGGTCTGATTGTAGGCTTTTCTGAGCTAAGAATTGCTTGTGTTAAGAGGCCTTGAAGTTCGATAGTCTTGTTTTGCTTTTCTTTTATATCAGCAGTCAAATCCCCACGTTTAATCCAGTGCCAACGGCTTAAGGCATCGCGTTCTTTGGTAAGTCTAGCTATTTCGTTTTCGTTTCTGGTCATTTGCTTTCGTATTTCCGTTATACCATTTTCAGTTTCAATCTTCTGGTTGTATAATTGTTTTTCTAACGTTGCTTGCGGTGTGGTTTCAGCTTGAAGTGGGAGAGTGTCTAGCGCCTTACGTTTCTCGATTAACATTTGGAGATTCTCCATTTCCGGTGACTCGTCTTCGTATTCAGAGGACTCTTCTTGGAAGAGTTTGATAGCGTGATCGAGTCCGGCTTGATATTCTGCAACCGATGTGCCTGTTTTTAAGAGATCTTGTAAGACTTCAACTTTAGCGCGTGAGGCAATATTGGCTGCCTTTTCGGCAGTACGAGCTTGGTTCCTGGTTATTTCTTGGCCACGTTGCATGACGTCGACCACCTTGAGCCTGTCCCTCAATAACTCGAGGTTCTTGGTATCAGAACCTTTTTCATTACTCTTAATAGCTTCCGTTAACATGTCGCGATAGGCGTCGACGTCACCACCAAAACGAGTAGAAATATCACTCCTTACTTTAGCCTCGGCACTTAAGCGCGGAGCATCGGCTGGTTGGTGGACTTCTTTGGCATGAACACCACGCATGTCGATACTTGGACGAGGTGCTTGCCAGTCGTAATCAGCTTTATTAGCGGTTAGTTTTTCATTCATATTTTTTTTATTATACCACGGGCCAACCTCTTCGCTTGAGACAATCGCTTCTAGCATTTTTAGTTCAGTTTGGGCGCTGGCAGCAGCTGCCTTGTCGCCGACTTCTTCCGCTCGTAACTGTTCGTCTACTAGAGTTTGATGGTATTCATGAACTCGATTGGGAAAATTTGGTTCGCTCTGCATTGTTAATACTTTATTATAAACTCCCAGTTTAGCTATGTCTTTATTTTGCTGGATTTCTTTATCACTCCTCAAGCTCTCTTCATGCTTAGTTTTTAGTGCATGATTACGCTCGGCGAGCTCTACTTGTCTTTTTCGTAGCCTATCTTTTCTGGTTGGTTCTGAAATCTCGGTTGGTTGTTCGTCTAGCTGCCAGTTGTCGACGTCGACCCGCGGTCTGAAAGTTAAATTTTCTTTACTCATAAAAAATTAATCAACCGAATCAGCGTAATGTTTGACTGGCAGTGGTTTTGGTAATATTGGCGTTGGTAAACCGACGTGTTTGGCTAGGTTATTAGCCATAAGCTGGACTTGGGCTAGGGCGACAGCTGGTGCAGTATCTTCGGCAATGGCTTCAAAGCCGAGTTTGATTGACCCACCTTTTTTCAGTACACCCCACACTTCGTAAATAGTGTCTGGGCGATAGGCGTAGATACCACCAGCTAAGCCTTTGCGATAGACAAATTTCAGTTCAGTAAAATCAGCGGTGTGGTAGGTATGACGGGTAAAGGTAAGTGGTTTACCGCGGAAGGTAATGACAGTTTTACCTGGTGTGAGAACAACCAGCCAGACGCCGAGGGTTAGTTTGACACCGGCCCAGATAAAGCCCAAAGGTATCAACAGGCCCAGTATTTTTTGCCACAAGCTGTAGGAGCCATCAACGATTGTGACTAAAGCGAAACAACCAAGGATAAATAGGCCAATGCTACCGATTATGCCAAAAAAATCCATCCCGACATTGCTTGTAGCTTCCCAGGTGGAGCCATCTGGCACTTCGCGGCCTTGGGTAGCGGCGATGGTTGAGGTAACGGCGATGACAGTGGCGACAATAGCGCAAATGATGACGATCAGAGTAGCTGTGCCGCTGACTACTCGAGGTTCATCTGTGAAGGTGAGATGCACGACAGTGGCGAGGTAGAGCCACAAGAACAACAATAGGCTCGTCACGGTAAAGACGATTGGTGCGGCCCAGTCACCTGCGAGTTTGAGGCGCATAGATGAGGATAGTATAACACAAAAAAGAGGTCCCCGCCGACCAGAGTTGGTCGACGAGGACAAGTGCTCGGTGGAGCCTACGCGGAGGTGTGGCGGAGGACCAATTGGTTGTTGCCGTAACGTCCGAGCCAGCGCATGTCGGCCCGCACGGATTCTATGTTCGCTCGTCGCCGAATGCGGTAGCCGAGCAGGTGCTGATAGTCCTTCAGACAATCCTGGCAGAACTTCCGGTGCAGATTGTCAGCGACCGCCACGTTCCGCACCTGGCGGGCCAAGCGCTGCACCACCAAGGTTTCCATGAGCGTGTGGCATTCTGCACTCGTGGGCACATTCAGGTTGATCCACAAGCTGTCGCCGAACCTCCAGTTCACGAGTTTCCCGCCTATCTCTGTAGTGTAGGCGAGCACCATGTACTCGGCTGGCTGAGCGGTGGGGTACAGCGTCACCTTGGCCCGCGCGTAGTCCTTGAACCAGGTAGCAGTTGACTCGATGAGCCCCTGATTGCTCCGGCCGTGCACCATGTTCCGGATACTTTTCAGGTAGCGGTCGATGTGTTGGCAAGTACTGGTCCGCTCCGGCAAGGGAATTGCCGTGCCCTGCAAGCGGAAGATCTCATCCACCAGAATCAGCTCCGCCAACTGTTGCTCGCGTGGGTTCAGCTCGCGCATCACTTTGCCGCCGCCCACTGGCCAGTCCTCCAACTCGGTACCGGCGAGCAGAGCGAGGTGTTGTAGCATCACCTCCCAGTAGGACTGGGGCACAGAATCGTAAACGATGGGGTCGCCCGTGAGGTCGAGTTCGGCGGGTTCGTTTGGTTGTGCGGACTGGGACATGTGGCTCCGATGGTCGACATGACGCGGCATGCGTGGTGGTCGACGCGGCTGAGGTTAGCACTGATAATGATAAAAAGGAAGCCCCCGCTCGACCACGAGGATCGACGGGGACAAGGGCGGGGAGAGACGGGGGTTAGCCAGACGACGGCTTGAGGTTGGGCTTGTCGCCGGTCTGACCGTAGACCATGAGCCAGTTGACGATGTGCTGTAGCCGGTCGCAGTTGGCCTGGTCTTCGAGGCGCTCGTACAGCTCGTAGCCGAGCAGGTGAATGAAGCGACCGGAGAAGATGAAGCGCTGATCGGCCGGGATCTCGACGTAGAGCAGGCGGTTTTCGACATTCTGCGCCAACAGCGCTTCTTCGAGGGCCGTTTTGGGACATTGGAACTGGGCAATGAGCTGGCCAAGGTAGCGGTCGTTGCGTGTGTGGGTTGGTTGTGGTGCATCAGTCCGACCAGTCCAGTCTGGCGTCGGCTGGAGGCAGTAGCGCAACCAGTCGATGGCTCGGTCGAGCTGCTGTCGACTATTGAGGTAGTTGACGCGCAGCTTGATGGCTTCCAGATGAGCGATCAGGCGGGCAATGAAGAACGTTTGATTGATGACCGGCAGCTCGAGACCAATCACCCAGTCGGCGAGGTCTGTCGTCAGACCGAGTTCAGCTTGAACGCGTTCTTGCCGAGTCTCGAGAGTGCGGATGGTACTCGTGCCAACAGGCCAGTACTCGATGTCGATAGACGCATAGACCGACAGCTGGCCGAGCAGCTTGATGTGGGCGGGGACGACTTCAGTGACAGGATCGTGGACTCCCATGATGGCTCCGATGGTCGACATGACGCGGCATGCGTGGTGGTCGACGCGGCTGAGATTAGCACTGATAATGATAAAAAGAAAGCCCCCAGCGACCAGAATGAACTGATCGATGGGGGCAAAGGGAACGGGGAGATCTCAGGGTGGGAGTCGCAAGGCATTGGTGGCGTAGCGCGTGAGCCAGCCGGCGGCCCGTTCGAGCTTATGCCGATTGTCGGCACGAATGCTGCTGAACCCGCAGAGTCGCGCCAAGCGAACGACGATATCCTGGTGTACCTGCTGGCGTAGCCCAGGGTGGATGTACAAGCCGACCAACGAGTCGTGAAGGTAGTCGCTCACAAAATCTTCCATCACCCGATTGAGTGTCGCGTCGTCATCAGGATTGTAGACTTCGCGCCAAGCGTTGCCGGTGAAGCGCCAGAAGCGGCGTTTGTGGTCGGCCTTTTCCTGAATGTAGGCCAAGAGATGTTCGTGCGGCTTGACTGGGTGACGACCCGAGGTCTGGTAGCCAACGGAGTTGTGGCAGTAGCCGTGCAGCCCTTCGATGCTGATGTCGAGCTCCAGGCGATTGTTGGCGTTCAATAATCTGCTGCTGATGGCCTGTAGCAACTTAATCATCTTGTTGCCGGTAGTCTGGCGACCATGAGCTGGAAGCCAAATGTTCTCCAGGTGCGTGAGGCTATCAACCGTGCCGAGTTCGACGATGTCTCGAACATCCTCGGTTGGCAGTTGGCCGAGAGTAAGATCGCCAATCGGCCAGTCGTCGCGCTCGGAGTTGGCCAAGCGGTCGAGGCGGTCGAGGACTGCCAGGTGATATGGTTGGGCTGGGACGTCGTAAAGCGGGGTGGGGTCGATGGGGACGAGCATGGTGTTCCTTAGTTGACGTGACGCGGAAGGCGTGGTGGTCAACGTGGCTTAGGTTAGCCGATTGCTGGCGCGCTGGCAAGAAAAGTCGTCAAATAAGAATGTCCTCCCAGCCGGAGCGGGGAGGACGGGAGAACGGGAGAGACGGGGTTCAGCTCGGCGTGGCGGCCTGCTCGGGCACAGCGTCGATCACCTTGCCATAGGCCGTGAGGTCCGAGATGATGTCGCGGAGTTCGTTCCGATTGTCTTCGAACAACGTGTCGCCCATCAGGTCGGTGTCGAGTTGTGCGGCCCAACGCTGGCACAAGTTTGCACGGTGCGTGGCCGGGATGATGGTAGTGCAGAGCCGCTCCCGGATGTCCTCAATCATGATGCCCTCAAGAGTGACCAGGTCGCAAAACGACGCGGAGACCTTGGGGAAGAACTCGCCGATGGTGGACTGTGCGCCGAACGGCAGTTGCGTCCAGAGCTTGCTCGTCACTTCGTCGACGTAGAACCG
The DNA here is from genome assembly GCA_964355955.1 of uncultured Gammaproteobacteria bacterium. Classification (GTDB taxonomy): domain Bacteria; phylum Patescibacteriota; class Patescibacteriia; order UBA9934; family UBA9934; genus UBA11707. The sequence continues at coordinate 12,532 of CAYHFQ010000013.1, read as the reverse complement.
GTTGCGTTCATGGGCCGGACGGGGCCGGTGAGGGTCGTCGTTCTGCCACTGGTGCTTGCTGTCGGCGTACTGATCGAGCCATTTGAGGGCGAACTCGATCTCGCCGAGGGCCAGCGGAAAATCGTTGAGGTTCTCCGCGAGCAGATGCAAGCGGTTCTTCAGGCGAGCGATGATGCTCGCCTGCAGGTCTGGCGGGTAGGCCAGGCCGACGATGTGCTGGCACAGGCGACTGACGATGATGGTGACGGCCAGCTCACGGTGCTCAGGTGAGGAAAGCTGTCCGACGGTGCGCTCGCCAGCTGACCAGTTGGCGATGTTCGTGGTGGCCAGAGCTTCTGCTCGATTGACGACGACGGTGTGGGCGGGGAGGCGGGCTTTGAGCGTGAGGAGACTCATTTTGACGATCCAAAGACGAGGTTCGGCGGAATGCCTAATACTCGACGCGGCTGAGGTTAGCATTAATTATAGAAAAAAGGAAGCCCCCACTGACCACGAGGATCAGTAGGGGTAGAGGGACGAGTGAAACATCAGGCCACGCTGGCGTAATGACCGTCGTGGTACTGCGACAACCAGGCTCTGAGCGAGGTGAGGCGGAGACGAATATGTTCTGGCAGGTCGGCAAAGGCGAGCAGCATGTCAAGTTCCAGCATGAGACTTTGGCAAGTGGCCAGGTGAGCGACTTCTGGAATGGTGATGCCGCGGATCCGTTGTTCGAGCTCGCTGAGAACCAGGGTCGTCAGGAGGTTGATGAACGCCTGGTCGGGCTGGTGGTAGAGATCCTGGAACTTCTGGCCACGGATCAGCCACTCCAGAGGCTCGGTGTCGGTGCGGTGTTCGAGCAGTAACAGCACCCGTTCGTGGTCGGGCAGCGGTCGCGTCTCGTCACTCAAGTACAAACTCGGGTCATCTATTTTGTAGAGCTCGAGCCAGGCAATGATGCTGTCGATCACCGCTTGGTTGTGGCGACTCAAGAGCTTTTTGCGGATAGCTCTCAGACTGACAATGTACTGCCGACATATTCGCTGGCGCCATTTAGCGGGCAGGGCCACACCAATGATTCCCCGCAGACCGTCGACCAAGACGAGCTCGGCCAAGGCTTCTTGTTTCTTGGAGTCGAGGAGGTGAAACACCAAGTGGCCAGCTGGCCAGTAGTCACGTTGAAGCTGGACCAAGGAATCCAGACGGTCGCCAAATTTGACGTGCGGCGGACAAGGCGGCGGAAAACGAAGAAAGGAACCCATGGTATTCTCGGTCGTACCTAAGCGGTATGCTTGGCCTTCGACGCGGCTGAGGTTAGCATTAATTATAGAAAAAAGGAAGCCCCTGCCGACCAGCACGGTCGATAGGGGCGGACGAGGACGAGGACGTTGGCTACTTGTGGCCGATGTGACGGCGGATCACGTCCTGAGCAGCGGTGATGACCTTCGCTTCTTCAGGAGTCAACCGGCCCTTGATGGTGGTCAGTTGGTACATGAGCGGCGTGACGGCTTCACTGTCCAGGCTGCCGTTCTGGTTGAAGAGGGGCCTTGGCCCGAACAGCGCGAGGGTGGTTTCCGACGGCTGGCGGCGCACGGGAGGTTCCTTGGTGCGCGCCGGCTGGGTGGTTGGCGTGATGTCCTCTCGATGCTTGATGGGGAGGCTGCCTGGTTCTGGGACGTCGTGGCTGGGCATGGGTTTCTCAGTCGGTAGCTAGGCGGAATGCCCGGCAATTGACGCGGCTGAGGTTAGTACATTTTGCCCGACCATGCAAGCTCGGTTGGCCTAGGCCGACGTTTCTGCCATCAGGTTGAGAGCGTGGTTGCTGTAACGTTTGACCCAGTTTTCAAGACGGTAGAATTGGTTGATGATTTCTGTCTTGTCGGGGTGGTCATGCCGGTATTCAAAATATCTGAGGATTTTGAGGTTACTTAGATAGCTTTGGCAGATGTCGCCGTGTACCGGGCTCGGTACGGCTATTCCGCGGATACGCCGGTCGAGTTCGCAGATGGCCATGAATCGTAGCAGCTGACACAGAACGTCGTTAGACTGCGGATACACTTGGCCGAAAGTCTGTTGACCCAACCGCCAGTCGTCCAACTCGTCTTCAGCCCGTTGTTCCAGCAACTCGAGCACTCGCTCATGGTCGGGCAGCGGCTGGAGCGTTGGCCACACTTGAGAGCGTAGTCGCCCATGCTGGTAATCGTTCACCCAATCAATCGTGCGTTCAAGGCTGATGCGGTTGGCAGACAGATTGAGTTTGCTCTGGATATTGGCCAGATAGGTCAAATACAGGTTGCCGACCTGGGTCAACACTGGCTCGGGAATCTCGACGCCCAGCAGGCCCATAATCTCATGGACAATGTAGCGTTCGGCGAAGTAACGTTGACGGCCGGTCGGCAACTTGCCTAGCAGACTATTGGCTACTGGCCAATTTTGACGTGGACGAGAAGCGAGGACTCTGAGCTGAAAGCGTTTGGCCTGGTGGGGTGGGCGCGGTGGAAGGTCGAAGGACTTTTCCTCTTCCGGCGGCGGTGGCTTATGCGGCTGGTGTGCGCAATCTTCCTGACGACGATAATGGTGCAGGGCGGGCATGGTGGGCTCCTGGACTGTAGGGTGGGGATAAGTTGACGAGGCTGAGGTTAGCAGAAAAGTTTAGCAAAAACAAGACCCGCACGGAGTCCTGTCAGGAGAGCCCTAGCGAACTGGGGTTCTCGACTAACAGGCGTGCGGGCTGAGACGGCCTCGGCTTCTACGACTACGAGTTGGCTTCGCGCTGGTAGACCTCGAGCTGCGGAGTTGCGAGCTCCTGCTCGATGATCGCTAGCCGTTGGTCAAGCGGGTAGGCGTCGTCCGGTACCTGCTCCTCGCTCGGCGAATAGAGCCGATTGAGCGTGGGCAACGCCTTCAGCCACACCACGAACACCAGCGGCCCGGTGAAGGTACCGCAGGTCAGGAGCCAGAGGTGGTTCCAGACGTCGAACCAGTCGCCGGTCAGCGGGCTGAGGCCGACCATGGCGGTCATGATGGCGATGATCACAACGCTCCAATCGAAGTGCTCATCGCTCCAGGTGAGCTTGTTCTTTTCCCCCGACCAGTTGAGGGTGGCCATGATCGCGCCAAGAAAGGGGAGGACGACGAAGGCGGCGATGAGCCAGATGGGGAGGGCGAGAGAGGACATGGGGACTCCGTGAGGGGGGGGTGGAGGGTTGGTTGGGAACGGCACGAGCAGGAAAACTCGTGACGCTACAGCATACCATAAAATGAGGTGTTTGTCCACCTATAACTGGGGAAAATGTTAATAAATGGGGCAATTTAGGGGTGCTTTGGGTTGACAAAACACCCAAAATCTGGTATTCTAATCCCTCACTTGCGACGGATTTTGGGATGCACCCAGAACCGATCAAGAGGAGAAAAAGTAGGTCCAGATGTCCGTTCGTGTAAACATCGATCCCAGCAACGTCAAAAACCTTTCCACTACTCACAATCTGAGCCTGTTCAAGGCTCGGGTGGGTGAAATCGATCTCCTGCTGATCCGGGGCGATAGCGGCGTGTACTACTTCGACAACAGCGGTGACTCGCTGGAGGTGGTCGTCATCCCGCGTGGCCTCGCCAAGTACATCAAGAATGTCACTTGTCAGACGCGTGTCACCGACCAGGCGCACCGACAGTTGGTGCAGCTGGGCCGGTATGTCTTCGGCAAGACGAAGGCAACGGTTGAGCGCAGGAACGTGAATGTTGGGAGCGGCAACTGGATGCTCATCCACGACATCTCGGTCGACGCGCCGAACCTCACGGCTCTCCGGCGCTTCATGACTGAGCTGAAGGCTGGCCGGCTCACCCCCGTCGACAGCTACGAAGCCAAGCCCGTCACCAACGCCCCGGCCGCCCTCCACTAGGGTAGGCCAACCTCGACCCCGTGCTAAGTTGGACTTCGCGTCTAACAGCGCGGGGTCCTTCTTTTTAGCTTGAGTTTATTAGTATTTCCTGTTAACCTAGCGGCGTTGCCCTGGATTACCTGGGGTGCGATTACCTTTCTGGAGAGTACCATGCGAGTTTACGCTACCGTCCTTCTACTGCTCGCCTTCATCCTCGCCTGCGGCTACAGCCCGGGTGACGACCCCGAGCTTGACGCCAAGGTCGAAAGCATCTGCGCCAACGTCAACGAGGAGAACTGGCGGACGGCCATGATGGACGTACGTCTGTCAGCACACGAGCTTTGTGTGCATGCCATTGGAATGAGCAGCGATGACAACGAACTGTTTCCTTGTACTTTTGGTGGCTACCCCATGTTCTGCTCATCGCAGAATGCTGAAGGTGACGTCGATTTGTACAACGCAGGGTGGCCGACGCAATACATCATGAGCATTCACGCGCAAGACATCGAGCGACACCACCTGGACATTGTCCGCCTCTGACCATCGTCGATCTCTCACTCCCGCGTCCTGTGACAAACCCCGCTCCTGGGGCGCTTGTCTCAGGCGCGGGCTTTGTTTTTAAGGGTGGAATGGGACCCAGATTGACCCAATCAGCCAACTTTGCTACACTTCGCCCGAAATTTGCCGCAATACGGCTCCATCGTCTAACGGTTAGGACAGAGGCTTCTCAAGCCTTTAATCGGAGTTCGATTCTCCGTGGAGTCACCAAAAAAACGCTTACCTTCGGGCAAGCGTTTTTTTTGTTGTTCTAGACTCCAACCTTTTCTTTGAGCAGAGTTACATTGTGTTGAAGTTCGGTGATTTGCGGGAGGATTGAATAATCGAGCAACTCGGCAATTTCTGTGCGCATGATTCGAAGATCAGCTTTTATTTCGCTGCGGAGAGCCTTGTTGGCCGAGTAGATTTCATCACGCATTTCTCGCTTAAGTATATGATTATTTTGTTCGAGGAGATCTTTAACGGTTTCCTTGATCATGCCAGGAACAGTTTGCTCGATGGCGGATTTGATCATGCCGGGCACCGTCTGCTCGATAGCAGATTTGATCATGTCGGGAACAGTTGCTTTGATAGCGTTCGTTACAATGGTGGAAATGTCCACCAAATCTTTTTTGTCCATATTGTAAAAAACAAAAATGAATAAGGTGGGGAGTAGTTTTTTTGGGGAGTTGAAGTTATTTTAACATGAGATTAGTGGACGTCAAAATTAATTCCATAAGTGCTGTTTTTGTTGAGTCCACTTTAATTTTAGACCCATTGTTAAAAAAAGAACACACCCGCCGAGACGCAGGTACACGACAGGCGTGTTCCTTTGTCTCGTACGGGTGTACGAATGCTACCGCTGCGGCTCGTCGCGCTTGCTACGGCGATAATCTTCCTCGTAGGTCCGCGCCTCCGCTTTGGTGGCGAATGCGAAAGCGTAGTGACCGTCCGTCTCGAAATTGGTCACGCCACCGCCCACTTTGACCTCGAAGGGCCCGGGGTGGTTTCCGCGGTGCAGGTAGACGATGCCGTGTTTGTCGGCCCTTGCCTCGCTGACCGCGACCCAGTTCCTGCAGCACTCAACGACCCACGCTTCAGTTTCCTCGATAAGAGCAAGGGCGCCGTTGCGGTTCTTGGTGCTGTAATGCCCCTGTAGCCGCCTGCCGTCCTGGGTTTCGAGTTCGATACGGTAGACTTCCAATGGCGCGTATTGCCCGCCGCTGATTGCAGCGATGTTTGCGCTGACGACCTGCTGCGGGTCAAGTTGGCTGTCCACGGGCGGGTTGTCCAACATCAGGGTGAAGCGGTGGGTGTGGTTCCGAAAGAAGAAAAGATCACCGATCAGATCACTTTTACTGGGACCAGCGAGGATACGGAACGTGGTGGTAGCCATAACGGCTCCTTTTTTTTCTAACTTCTTCATTTGGGGAGTGAAGAAAACTCCGTTGCGCGGCATTACTGCTACGCCACCTGACTATAACAGACAGGAATTTTCGAGCGTGTGCCCGTCGGCAGTCACGACTTCTGTCATGTTCACCGATGGATATACGAATTAAGTCTGATTATTTAACGGTTAAATATAACCTAGAATAGGCCTTTTGTCAAGTAAATACCCCTGAAAATATTAAATGTCTGTATTATATTTTTTGTTGACTCCACTGAGTTTTTAGGCTAGCCTTGGGTCTAAGTCGTCGCATTCAGCGTCGACCCAAACCTCCCGGGTGACCCCATGTCCGATACTGACTTTGACCCCGATTATCCTGCCAGGCCCTGGTCTTACGCTACGTTTTTGCAGATGCTAGCGGACCAGGCCATGCTGTCGCTCGTTCCGAAGCGAGAGTGGACAGGGTTTGTTTGGCCAAGTGCGGAAGTACGCGGCGAAACGTATGTCCGCGAGGCCTGGTACCTGGTCCAGCTACTCCAGCCGTTCCTCGAAGTACTGGCCGTTGAAGTCGACGCCGACAAGCAGCGCAACTCGGTGGCTTTGACCGAGTACTCATTCAACGGAATAGAGGCCTTCGACTGGCTGGCCAAGCTGGAACCAGCGGCGCCGTGGTTGAACGACTATCTGCGTCGCCGAGCCTCTTGCGCGGTGGCCTGGGCACTGACCCGTTCGCCGCTCTTCGCCGAGCCTGTCCACTTTGTGCTTCGGGGACGCAGCTACACGCTTGCTCGCAACCTTGACAGGTCTGTCTGCACGCGCAACTACTGAGCCTCTCACTCTGGACCAGAGCCGCCGTGCGCGGTTCTGGTCTTTCCTTTCATTCGCTTCAAAACAAAACAACCCAGACTTATGACTGGATTGCTTCGTCGGCTATACCTTCTCGCAAAGACGGAAGTTAACAAACGGCTAGTTGATTTTCAATTTTGAAGATGCGGTGATCATAGTCGCTGATTTGCGGGAGAATAGCTTGATCGAGAATTTCGCCGATGTCGGTGACAATCTCCGTGCGCATATCACGCATTTCCTGACGCAAGCCACACTCCATGTTATCCATTCTGACAATTAATCTGTTCTCCATGGCTTTGTTCATGGCGTACATTTCGTCGCGCAGTTCGAGTTTGAGTATGTGATTATTTTGTTCGAGGAGATCTTGAACTGTTTCCTTGATCATACCGGGCACTGTCTGCTCGATAGCAGATTTGATCATGCCAGGTACAGTTGCTTGAATTGCCTTGGTAACAATGGTGGAGATTTCCACCAAATCTTTTTTGTTCATACTGTAAAGAAACAAAATTAATTAGGTGGGGAGTTAGGGAGTGAATTAAGTGTACCACGAAAATAATCTGGTGAGCAGTAATGTGATATACTTCAAATATTAGTAGAGGAGGCTATGATGGAATACTTGTTTGTGGAGGTTGGCGTCGTGCTAGTCATTGCGGGAATACTCGCAATTTTGGCGTATAAATTAAAGCAGCCGCTCATCATCGCCTACATTTTGACGGGCGTGTTGGTGGGCCCAGGTGTGATGAACTTGGTGCAGTCAACGGACGTGCTCGGCGGTCTATCGCAGTTTGGCATTGCGCTGCTGTTGTTTATTGTTGGCTTGAATTTAAATTGGCGCAGTATTCGCGACGTGGGGCCGGTGGTGCTCATCGGTGGCATCGCGCAAGTTATTTGTACTTCGGCGATTGGGTACGGTATCGCTAGCCTGTTGCAGTTCGATAGTTTGACCAGTCTCTTTCTCGGTTTAGCCTTCTCGTTTTCGTCTACCATTATCATCGTCAAATTACTCTCAGACAAGGATGATTTGGACCGACTGTACGGCCGGATTAGTGTCGGCATGCTGATTGTGCAGGACATGTTGGCTATGTTCATGTTGTTGATTTTGGGCGCTTGGCATGGCGGGGGAACAATCACGCAGATTGTGACGACATCACTCGGCAAGGGTGTTCTTGTGATTATTGCCTTATTTTTGTTGAGTAAAACAGTGTTGCCATTGCTCTTCAAGTTCGTGGCACGTTCGCAGGAATTACTTTTCCTCGTGGCTCTCGGTTGGTGCTTCGCGGTGGCGTCGACGTTGCTCGGTTTAGGTTTTAGTATCGAAATCGGTGCCTTGTTAGCTGGTATCAGTTTGGCGGCTAGCGGTTTCCAGCACGAGATTGAGGCGAAGATTCGGACGCTACGCGACTTCTTCCTCATTATCTTTTTCATCGTCCTCGGAACTGGGTTAACGCTCGGTAACTTACAGGCTCTGCTCGTGCCAGCTATCGTGATTAGTCTGTACGTTCTCATTGGCAACCCACTGATCGCCTGGTTATTGATGCGCTTTATGGGCTATCACCCACGCAGTGCCTGGTTGACGGGGACGACGATGGCGCAAATTAGTGAGTTCTCGTTTATCTTGCTGACGGCGGGCATTGCTGCTGGGCTTGTGGCGCAGAATGCGATTGCGCTAGCTACTATCGTCGCCATGATTACCATCACGTTGTCGTCCTATCTCATTAATTATAACGAACAGATCTACGAGAAGCTATCGTTTATTTTTGAGCGTTTTGGTTTGGGTAAACACACAGAGGGGCACAGGGCTGAGAGGACTGATTATATTCTGTTTGGTTACAATCGCATGGGCAGGCGTTTGTGGCCACAACTTGAGAAGCTGGATAGCGACACGCTGGTTGTCGACTATAACCCAATCATCATCGAAGAGTTGGCTAAAGCGGGGATTCCGGCGATGTATGGCGACGCAGGGGGTGACGACCTGCTGCATTTTATTGGCGCAGCTAAAGCGAAGCTGATAATTTCGACGATCCCGGATATTTTAGTGACGACTGATTTGCTCGATTATTTGCGAGCGCACCATGCCAAAGGAACGATTATTGTGACAGCTCGGAATGCGGAGGAAGCGGCCAGGTGCTATGCGTTGGGGGCGACTTATGCGGTGATTCCGAGTATTCTGGGCGGCGAACATTTGGGGCAGTACTTGAAGGAAAAGAAGGCGACGAAGGGAGGGTGGCAGAAGTTGGCTAAGCAACAATTACATCATAACTAATATGGAAATGCGTGCTCCAGGCGAAAGACCACGAGAATTTATGCCGCCAGCCAGCCAAGCTCCTCGGGAATGGCAGGGGAGAATGAGCGTACCATTGGTTGAGGTTGATGATAGTGGTAAGCGTGTTCAGAAGACCCCAGAGACTAGGAGACCACTACCGGAATGGCGACCAGCCGAAACTCTATCAAGAGAAACTTCTAGTGGCGACAGGTTGTTCGTGCAGCAGCGTCAGGAGATAGAAGCAAAGACCGGTGTAGAGCTCAAAAGTATTGAAAAGATTGATAGCGCAAATATCGAACAAGATATCCAAGGCTATCGCATGGCTTACGATAAGGCAGGTGCTGATTTGCGGGACGCCATGAATCATGGTGCGTCATATGATCGTCAGCAGTATTTGAAAAGTATACTGGATGCGGCTGGTAATAAATTGGAAGCAGCTCAGCGGAGACTGGGGATAATTAAGCTGGAACAGGCTAAAATGGCCGCATAATGCCACTTGACGATGATAAGTTAGCACTCTATACTACTGAGTGCTAACTTTATTTTTATGGCTCTGAACGATAGACAAGCCAATATTTTACGCGCCGTGGTGGAAGAATACATCCGCACGGCGGAACCGGTAGCCAGCAAGATGATTGCAGATACTCACTTGCCGAGCGTGTCGCCGGCGACAGTGCGCAACGACTTGATGGCGTTGACCGAGGCGTTGTTCTTGCTCCAACCGCATACGTCGGCGGGGCGCGTGCCAACGGAAGCCGCTTACCGTTATTACCTGGACCATTTCATGAAGGTGGAACGAGCAGACAGGATAGCGGCAGAACTGAAAATGGCCGTGGGTCAAGCGTCGACGAGTGAAGAAGTGTTACGGGCGGTCAGTCGGGCCTTGTCGGCGATGAGTGGTGAAACTGCTTTTGTGGCCAGCGACAATCACGCCACGCAGTACACGGGGTTGTCCAACCTGATGCGTAAACCGGAGTTCGAAGTGGCGGGGCACAGGGAAGAGATTGCCGACGCAATTGACCGGGTCGACAATGCGGTCGACGACTTGCTCAAACTGGCACAAGAAGATGTGCGGGTGTGGCTCGGTAGTGAGAGTCCTATATCGGCCGAGATGGCGACAGTAGTGGTGAGGGTGCGACTACCCGATGGGAGCGTTGGCCTCCTCGGACTACTCGGACCGCTCCGCATGAAGTACGGACGCAACATTGGTTTACTGCAAGAAGTAAAGAAAATGCTTGATAGTAATTTTGAAGAAGTATGACCGATTCACAGCTTGACGAAGAGATTGTAAATGATGAGGGCGTGCAAGGAGCCTCGACGGACGGAATGGGCGGCACTGATGCCTCAATAGGCGGGGTTACCATGCCCCGCCAGGACGAGCCGAGCCTCATCGAGCAGAATGCAGAATATCTCGCTGGCTGGAAACGAGCCCTCGCTGATTACGAGAATTTGCAGAAGCGAAACTCGGAAGCGCGAGATGATGACCGTCGACGAGTACGGATCAACATGGCGCAGGAATTGCTGCCAGTCGTCGACAACTTTGACCAGGCCATCAAGTTTGCACCAACTGAAGTGCCGGATAATTTGAAGAGTTGGTTTGCTGGGATTCAGCACATCGCGCGGCAGTTTGAGGAAGTACTCAAATCTCTCGGTGTCGAACCGATTAAGGCAGTGGGTGAACCATTCAATCCGAACATTCACGAATCCGGCGGCAGCAAGTTCGATGAGAGTAAGCTAGAACACACGGTTATCGAAGAACTCATCAAAGGCTGGAAACTCGGCGACATCGTACTGCGACCGTCGAAAGTGATAGTGAATGAAAAACCAACGAGTTAACTACAGACTACCAACTACTAACTACCAACTTTAAAAATATTGTATGAGCAAGATTCTTGGTATCGACTTAGGAACAACCAACAGCTGCATGGCTATCATGGAAGGTGGTCAGCCAAAGGTGTTAGAGAATAAAGAGGGTATGCGCACCACGCCGAGCATTGTGGCTGTGGCGAAGAATGGTGAGCGACTCGTCGGTATGCCAGCCAAGCGTCAGGCGGTGACGAACCCGAAGAACACGCTGTACTCGATCAAGCGCTTGATTGGTCGCCGTTTTGGTGATGAGGAAGTGCAGCGCGACATTAAGTTGATGCCGTACTCGATCGTCAAGAAGGGCGAAGGTGTGGCGGTGACGCTCGGCGAGAAGGATATGACGCCGCAGGAGATTAGCGCCATGATTTTGGGTAAGTTGAAGGCGGATGCTGAGGAGAGGCTCGGCGAAAAGGTGACCGAAGCTGTCATCACCGTGCCGGCTTACTTTGATGACGCGCAACGTCAGGCGACGAAGGATGCTGGTGAAATTGCTGGCCTCAAGGTCTTGCGTATCATCAACGAGCCAACAGCTGCGGCTTTGGCTTACGGATTTGATAAGAAGGTTGGCCAGAAGATCATGGTTTATGACCTTGGTGGTGGAACTTTCGACGTGTCCGTGCTCGACGTGAGTGAAGGTACGGTTGAGGTTTTGGCGACCAACGGTGACACGCACTTGGGTGGCGACGACTTCGACTTGCTCATCATGAAGTACATCCTCGATGAGTTTAAGAAGCTGGAAGGTGTTGATCTGTCCGGTGATGCTTTGGCTATGCAGCGCATTAAGGATGCGGCAGAACGCGCTAAAATTGAGCTTTCAACAGCGCAAGAAACTGAAGTTAACCAACCGTTTATTACTTCGAGCAACGAAGGACCAAAGCACTTGGTGCTTAAGTTGTCCCGTTCGAAGCTCGAAGAACTCGTTTCCGGTCTCGTCGAACAGACTTTTGGCCCAGTGCGCAAGGCACTTGAGGACAGTAAAATGGATAAGGGTAGCATTGCCGAGATTGTCATGGTTGGTGGTATGACCCGTATGCCGTTGGTGCTTAAGAAAGTAGAAGATTTCTTTGGCAAGAAGCCAAACGTCAGCGTCAACCCAGACGAAGTGGTGGCTGTTGGTGCCGCCGTACAAGCTGGTGTGTTGCAAGGTGACGTGAAGGACGTGTTGTTGCTCGACGTGGCTCCACTGTCCCTCGGCATTGAAACCATGGGCAGCGTGATGACCAAGCTGATCGAACGTAACACCACCATCCCAACCAGCAAGAGTCAGATTTTCTCCACCGCCGCGGACAACCAACCAGCGGTGACCATTCGTGTCGCCCAAGGCGAGCGCCCAATGTTCGGCGACAACAAGTTGCTCGGCCAGTTTGACCTCTCCGGTATTCCACCAGCACCTCGTGGTACGCCACAGATTGAGGTTAAGTTCGACGTCGACGCTAACGGCATTCTCCATGTTTCGGCCACCGATAAGGGCACAAACAAGACACAGAACATCACGATTACTTCCAGCTCCGGTTTGAGCAAGGATGAGATTGCCAAGATGACGGCGGACGCTGAGAGTCACGCGGAGGAAGACAAGAAGAAGCAGGAACTGATCGAGACCCGCAACTTGGCCGACAGCATGATGTACACCGTGGAGAAGATGCTTGCCGATAACAAAGATAAGGTAAGTGAGGAAGATAAGAAGATTCTTGAAGAGAAGATGGAAGCGGTGAAGAAGGTGAAAGAAGGCGAGGACATCGAAGCTATCAAGACCGCGGCGGATGCTTTGACCACGGAAGC
>CAYHFQ010000012.1:0-31408 GCA_964355955.1 uncultured Gammaproteobacteria bacterium | reverse complement strand
GTTTGGGTGCGCAGTGAGAAAAGCTTTTGAGGCTTAGTTCGTGCTAAGTCGAGAAAGTTTTCGATACTGCAAGCCCAAAATAGGCCAAATGCGGAAGTTATGACAGTAAAATAATTATGGGTAATTTCAAACCCCGCGGACCCCGTCCGCCAAGTTCCAACAACCGCCCCGCTGGCGCTCCACGTCCAGCCGGCGCTCCTCGTCCATCAGGTCCTCGCCCTGCTGGTGGTCGTCCACCTTACCGTGGTAACCAATCCCGCAGCTCGAACCCAATGAGCAACCGCAGCGCGGAAGGCACACTCAAAACCCACGAAGGCTTAATTAGCGAACAAACTTTTGCCGGTCCCGGCGGTGAGCACGTTCGCGTGATCGTCATGGGTGGCCTCGAAGAAGTCGGCCGTAACTGCACCCTCATTGAATACAAGGACGATATCATCATCATCGACCTTGGTTTGCAGTTCCCGGACGAAGACATGCCTGGCGTCGACTACATCATCCCTAACATGGCCTACTTGAAGGGCAAGGAAAAAAATGTTCGTGGTGTCGTCATCACCCACGGTCACTACGACCACATTGGTGCCATCCCTCATATCATTCCAGCTATCGGCAACCCAGTTGTCTACGCCCTCCCAATCGCCGCTGGTATCATCAACAAGCGTCAAACGGATTATCCAGGCAGCAAGATTATTGTTAAACCAATCACCGTTCAGTCGGAATTGCAGCTCGGTGTATTCAAGGTCCACTTCTTCCACATTAACCACAACATCCCTGACTCCGCTGGTATCGTCGTAGAGACCCCAGCCGGTACCATTTGTCACACTGGCGACTGGAAGTTCGACTACCACCCAGTCGGTACCCCACCAGCCGATCTCCACAAGATTGCCCAGGTTGGTATGAATGGCGTCATGCTCCTCATGGGCGACTCGACGAACGCCGGCCAGCCAGGTCAACAGACCTCGGAAGCCGTCATTGGTGAGGAACTCCGCACCATTTTGGAAAAAGCCAAGGGCCGCGTCATTGTTGGTACCTTTGCTTCCCTCCTTTCCCGCGTGAAGCAACTCATGGAAATCAGTGAGAGCCTCGGCCGTAAAATCGCCCTTGAAGGCTACTCCATGAAAACTAACGTGGAAATCGCCCGCGAGCTTGGCTTCATCAACATCAATCCCAAGTCCATCATCTCCATCGAAAACGTCGGCGACTACGCCCCAAACAAAGTGACTATCATCTGTACCGGTGCGCAGGGCGAACAGCGTGCTGCTATGAGCCGCATTGCCAACGACGAACATCGCTTCATCCGCATCGAGCGCGACGACACCATTATCTTCTCGAGCTCCGTCATTCCGGGTAACGAGAACACCGTCCAGCGCCTCAAGGATGTGCTTTACCGCAAGCGCGCTCGCGTCATCCACAAGGACATGATGGACATCCACGCTGGTGGTCACGCCAAGAAAGAGGACGTGAAGCTCATGCTTTCCCTCTTCAAGCCAAAGTACTACATGCCAATCGAAGGCAACCACTTCTTGCTCCGTGAAAACGCGGAAGTCGCCTACTCCATGGGCTGGAAGGAAGAAGACGTCTTCGTTGCCGACAACGGCCAAATCCTGGAATTCTGGAAGGACGCTGCAACCGGTCAGGGCGTTGGTGCCCTCATGACAGAAAAGGTTCCGTCCGATTACGTCTTCGTTGACGGTTTGGGCGTGGGCGACATCAGCCAGGTGGTTCTCCGCGATCGTCAGGCTCTTGCCGAAGACGGCATGGTCGTCGTCATCACTCAGGTGGAAAAGCAAACCGGCCGCTTGGTCGGCGAGCCAGACATCGTCACCCGCGGTTTCATCCACACCAAAGAAAACAAGGAACTCATCATCGAGGCCGGTGCCACTATCCGCAAAGCCTTAAGTGATATCGATCCAGCCTCCATGGCAGATCCTAACGGCATCAAGGACAAAGTCCGCGAAGAGCTCGGCAAATTCATCTTTGTCAAAACTCAACGCCGCCCAATGATCCTCCCGGTCGTCATCGAGGTCTAACGCACAAAAAATACCTCCCGGATCGCGTGCAAGCGTCCGGCGAGGTGTTTTTTTTCTCAAAATTTGTTACTCTAGTCCTATATGCGTACCATCACCGGCATTCAGCCCACCAACATCCTCCACCTCGGCAACTACTTCGGCGCCATCTTGCCCGCGCTGGAACTTCAGGACTCCTCGGAGCTCCTCATGATGATCGTGGACTTACACGCCATCACCGTGCCGCAAGACCCGGCCGCCTTACGCAAAAACATTCTCTTCCTGGCCGCCACTTACTTAGCTGCTGGCGTCGACCCCAACAAAACCATCCTCTGGCAGCAATCCACCGTACCCGCGCACGCCGAACTCGCTTGGCTCTTGCAAACCGTCTGCCGCATGGGTGAAGCGGAACGCATGACGCAGTACAAGGACAAGGCGACCGGCAAAGGCGAAAATGTCTCGGTCGGCCTCTTCACCTACCCTATTCTCATGGCCGCCGATATTCTCCTCTACGACGTTGCTACTGTTCCAGTCGGCGAAGACCAAAAGCAACACGTCGAGTTAGCCCGCGATCTCGCCGAACGTTTCAACCGCGACTTCGGCCCAACCTTCATTGTCCCCAAACCCCTCATCCGAACTACCGGCGCTCGCCTCAAGTCCTTAACCGAACCGGAGAAGAAAATGAGCAAGAGTGCCCCGAACGCCAAAAGCTACATCTCCCTCATGGACGACGCTGACGTCATCACCAAAAAGATCATGTCCGCCGTCACCGACAGCGACCCACATATTACTCTCGACCCCAACCGCCCCGGCCTCTACAACCTCCTCACCATCTTCTCTCTCGTCACTGGTACTCAAGCTGCCGACCTCGCCCTCAAGTACGAGAATCTCGGGGCCAAGTACCTCAAAACGGATCTCGCCGAGGCCATCATTGCCTTCCTCCTTCCCCTGCAAAGCAAAATTAACCTGCTGTTAGCGGACGAACCAGCCCTCATCGAGCTTCTCCGTCAAGGTAGCGTTAAGGCCGACATTTTAGCCAAAAAGAAGGTTCAGGAGGCCAAACAGAAAATGGGAATGTTGCTAACCTAAAGCAAATTTAGCTCAAAATGGCTTGACAAACAGGCCATTTTTTGCTATTATATGTGGGCTACTATCCCCCCAAACCCCCGGAGTCTCCATGCGCCTTCTTCGCCTCCTCGGCATCGTCATCACCACCGTCTTTCTGTTCCTCACCATCTTCACGTTCTTCGTCATCGACCTGCTGATCCCGGTCTTCAACCGCCGGTCCTTCATCGGTGCGCTGGTCGGTGCCATCATCGGCGTCGCCTCGACCCTGTACACGAGCTGGGACATCTTCTCCTGGCCAGTCCTCGGCCTGGCAGTCATGATCTGCGCAGCCATCGGCGGCATCGTGGGCATGCTCCTCTTCCCGACAGAGCGCCCCATCGTCGGCGACATCTGCCACGACTTCGCGAGCTACAAACCCACGCAGCCGAGCCAGGTCTTGCCCTGGTGCGCCGACCACCCCATCAAGCTGGTGGAAGTCGATGGGCGCTGGCAGCTGCCGGACAACCGCAGCTGATCTCGTCGCCACCGCGGCCTCTCACTGAGGCCGCACCGGCCGTGTGCAGAACCCACCCGTCTCCTCGGGTTCTGCGCATCACCGGTCTGCATTTCCGCAGCCGAACAGCCCACCAACTCCCGGAGCACCCGCCATGTCCAACACCCCGGTCACATACTTCGACACCCTCGGCAACGACAACATCATCACCAGCGGTCAAACCCGCATGATGTTGATCATCATCCTGGCCTACGCGAGCATCGCGCTCGCCGCCAGCACCAACTTCGTCACCGACATCGCCCTCGCCTGGCACTTCGTGGCTGGCCTCTTCTAGGGCCACCAGTGAGCCGCGTTCTGGGTAGTGTGCGCCTTCTCGCACCTACCCGTCCCTTCCTTGAACACGAGCCATTCTCGCGCTCAGCGAAGGGCGGAAATCAATCTTCCCTACCAGCCACCGGAGCCACCCCATGACCCTTCTTATCCTTGCCCTTTTGGCCTGCACTTCCACCAAGCCCATGGCCAGCGCCCCGGTCGTCATCGATCTCGGCGCCATCCCGGCCGAGTCCACGCCAGCTCTCCCTGCCATCTGGCAGATCTACCGCGACGACGCCGGTCTGGAGGACTTCTACCGTCCTGCTCCCACCAGCCCCGCTGTCGCCTCCCTCTAGCCGAGTTCTCACACTCGGCCGGCCCTTCCTTGTTCACGAGCCTATCTCGTGCCCAGCGAAGGGCGGAAATCACTCTTCCCTGAAACTCTGGAGCACCCATGATTCCCACCCTCGTCACCCTCGCCCTCGCCGCCGGCCAACCCACTGTGCCGAGCGCGCTCGCTGCCGCCGCGGATCTCAAGCTGAGCAGCACCAGCCGAGCCATTGCGGTCAACGGTGCCACCGACTACTTTGACAGCTTCGACTGCCCAGTCGGCTTGAGCAACAGCGTCGGCCTCACCGTTCGCGACAACGGCCTGCGCACGCTCTACCTCATCATGACCGTGCAGAACACGAACGGCGACGTCGGCGGCTTCGTCACCCTCCACCTGGGCGACGACAACTCCGACGGCACCATCGACTCCGTGCTCGGCCCCACTGGCAATTTCCGGCCCGACGCCGCGACGTTGAGCAGGGCCGCCACCGATGTCCTCAAGTGTTACATCAATGCTTGAGCTCATCATCCACCCGCAAGTCCCGTCGAGTTCTCACACTCGGCCGGCCCTTCCTTGTTCACGAGCTCCAACATCAAAGGCTCATGCGCAGCGAAGGGCGGACATTCCCTCCCTAAATTCACCACCCACCCCTCACCCCCTTTCGGAGGCGCCCATGCGCAACTTCATCCTCGCCCTTTCCCTCGGCCTCGCCACCTCCTGCGCACCGGTTGACGGTGAGATCGACCCGAGCTTCGTCGCCACCAACACCTTGCCGGCCATCCTGACCGTCAGCTTCACGCCAAACACGGCTGAGGAGTGTCGCGCCCACGGCCAGGTCGCCGCCATCGTCGTCACCGCCACCCAAGGCGAGGCCAGGCTCACCGAACTCGACCTCGGCAAGGGCCTCAAGTTCGGCGACAACGCCAAGCTCGAGATCATCGGCGACGCCCGGCACCACGATGTCTGGGATAACGAGGGCCCTTTCCATCCTCGACATCTCGCGGCCAGTGGCTCTAGGCAGGAAGTTTCGATCTACCCGAACGTCCCGGCCGACCTGCTGTTGCTCGTCGACCCCGAGGATTGCCCCAAGATTGCTTGGGCCTCGGTCAAGGATTGGTCGGGACTGATCGAGCAGATCCGCTACTGGGACATCGCCACCGGCAAGAACGTGGTTCAGCAGGTGGGCTCATGAGCGACGACAAGATCAAGTCGTCGACCAGCTACCTGGTCGTAGTCGGACCAGGCGGCCAGGCTACCATCCACCACGCCGATGGCCGAGTTCACGAGTTGACCCTCGACGACTGGGACGCCTGTAGCCCCGAAGAGGAGGTGGCCGAATGCGCACTGCTGCTGACTACTGGCTAGCCGCCGCCGTGGTGCTTGGCCTCGCCATCGTCATCTGGCGCTCTCGCCACTCCCCGTAACCGTCTCGTTCAGCCGATGTAATCGCGCTGAACACCCGCCACGTCGTTCGCGAACGACTGTGGCCCGTCTCATTCCCCAGCTCCGCCTGGGGAATTTGCTTTACAAAACAACTAATTTTTGCTATACTCGCAGCGTTCAGGGTAGCTAGACGGTTACTTGTGCGAGCCGCTTGCGACTCCATCAAGAGGAAAGTCCGGACACCTCCATAGCCGTAAGGTTACGGGCCAAAAGACATCGCTAACGGCGATCGGGTATAAACGTCGCAAGACGCAAAGCCTAGGGAAAGTACCACAGAGACTATACTAGCCCGGTCAGCAATGACCGAGTGAAACGTGAAAAGTCTACTGGTGTGACATAGCAGTTATGTCGCTACAGTGGTCAACCCGTGGTGACACGGAGTTGTGGCAAACCCGTCTTGGTGCAAGAACAAGTTTGGTCGTTCGCCTGAGCCCCCGAGCAATCGTGGGCCTAGAGAGATTACCGTCCATGACAAAATCCGGCTTATCGGCTCCCCCTGAACACCAATTGTGACTCCCATCCCCCACTATCATAAGGCCGTCCCAAAAGGACGGTTTTGTGTTACACTAAACGCATTATGAAACGTGCCAATCTCGCCTTCGCTGCCGCCACCGTGCCACTCGACTATCTCGCCTTAGTCGGAGCCGCTGCCGCTGCTTACAGTCTCCGCTTTGCCGACGCCATCATCCGCCAGCGCCCGGTCTCCTTTTCCCTCCCCTTCGCCAGTTACCTCCACGTCGTCCTGCTTATCGCCCTCGTTTTCATTGTCGTCTTCGCCATGACCGGCCTCTACCGCTTGAGCCCTCGCGGTATCGCTGTCGAAGCTAGCCGCGTCTTCCTAGCTACCTCCACCAGTTTCGCCGCCGTTCTCGCCATCGCCTTCTTCTCCCGCACTCTTTTTGAATCACGTTTTATCATGTTGGCCGCCTGGGCCCTCGCCGTCGTCTTTGTCATCATCGGCCGTCTAGCCTTGCGCGGCCTGCAACGTTCACTCCGCTCTTTTGACATTGGCTTAACGAACGTCGCCATCATTGGCAAAACCAAAAGCGGTGACGCCCTCCGTGACTACTTCACCGCCACTCGTCGTCACGGCTATCACGTTGTCGCCCAAACTGCCGATTTTGCCAGCGCCAAGTCGACCCTCCTCAACCTCAAGCATCACGACAGTTTAGACCTCATCATTGCCGCGGATCCTAACCTCAGCCGCCAAGAAGTGGAAGACATCAAGTTCTTCACCGACGTTGAACACTTAACTTTCGCCTACTCAGCAGATCTCGTCCCAAGCGGCACCGCTCGGCCAATCATTCACACCTTCGCTGGCCTCCCCGTTATTGAAGTCCCTAAAACTCCCATGGGTGGCTGGGGTGCCATTTATAAGCGCAGCTTCGACATTCTAGTCTCCCTCATTCTCATCATTCTCACTCTTCCCCTGCAAATCATCATCGCCCTGGCTATCATGATCGAAAATCCCGGGCCAATTTTCTTCGGCCTCCACCGCGTCGGCCAAGGCGGTCACACCTTCCCCTTCCTCAAATTCCGCACCATGGTACGCGACGCCCACAAACTCCGCTTCGATCCCGACTTCATCAAAAAATACGGCAACGAACGCGAAGGCACCCCACTCTTCAAACTCCACAACGACCCTCGCGTCACCAAGGTCGGCAAACTCCTCCGCGCTTGGAGCCTAGACGAAATCCCCCAATTTTACCTGGTCTTAAGCGGCACCATGAGTTTGGTCGGCCCTCGCCCTCATCTCCCCGAAGAAGTCGCCAGCTACCGCCCGGAACAACGCCAAGTCCTCACCATCAAACCAGGCATTACCGGCATGGCTCAAGTCAGCGGCCGGGCTAGCCTAGATTTCGCAGATGAGGTAAGACTGGATATGTATTACATCGAAAACTGGAGCCCCTGGCTCGACCTTATCATTTTGCTCAAAACGCCCCTAGCCGTCTTCGGCAAAACCGGCGCTTACTAGAGCTAAGTTTTAACTATGCGTGTCGCCTTCGTGCATGATCACTTGATTCAGAATGGAGGTGCTGAACGAGTTTTGTCGACCCTCCAGGCCATGTGGCCCGACGCCCCTACCTTCACTTTGGCCTACGACAAGCGCCACATGAACGCGGAATTTGGCCACCGCGACATCCGCACCTCTTTTCTGCAGCACTTCCCTGGCGGCCTCTCCAAACTCCGCTGGTTTTTGCCGTTTATGCCAACCGCCACCGAACGCTACGATCTCTCTAATTTCGACGTCGTTATCTCAAGCTGCAGCGCTTTTGCCAAAGGTGTCATCACCACAGATCACACGGTGCACATCTGTTATTGCCACACCCCAACTCGTTATCTCTGGAGCGACAGCTTAAGCTACGTCGACGAACTGAAGGCTCCCGGCTTCGTCAAACACTTACTCCCCTTCATGTTCACCTGGCTCCGCGCTTGGGACAAACTGGCCGCCGACAGGGTCGACCATTTCGTCGCTAACTCCGAAGCCGTCAAACAACGCATCACCAAGTACTATCGCCGTGACAGCACTGTCATCTACCCGCCTGTCACCGTCGACAAATTCCAAATCAGCGACGCTCCAAAAAAGTATTTCCTCATCGGCGGACGCCTTGTCGCCTACAAACGCTTTGACATTGTGGTCGAAGCTTTCACCAAACTCGGCCTCCCCCTTAAAATCTTCGGCTCCGGTCCCGCCGAGGCTGCTCTCCGTAAAATCGCTGGTCCCAACATCGAGTTCCTTGGCCGCGTCAGCGACGACGAACGCGTTAAACTATTTGAAGACGCGATCGCCTTCCTTCATCCGCACGAAGAAGACTTCGGCATTACTGCTGTCGAAAGCATGGCCGCCGGTCGCCCTGTCATCGCTTTCCGTCGTGGCGGCGCACTCGAAACTGTCATCGATGGCGTCACCGGCCAGCTATTCGACGAACAAAGCTGGGAAGAATTAGCCGACGTCGTCCTCCGCTTCGACGACACTAAATTCAACCCTCAAACCATCCGCGCCCACGCCCTCAAATTCAGTGACACCGTCTTCCGCCAAGCCTTCAGCACCTTCGTCAACCAAAAATGGGCCACGCACAAGCAGGAGAAGTTGGGTTTGCTCTAATCGAACTCGTAAAAGATAAACCGAACCTGAGGCTTGTAGAGTGGGGCAGCGGTTGCCACATCTCCTATGACGACGCCAGCCTCGGCCCTGTGCCAGCTCCCGAGTCAGACGAGGTGAGCCAGCTGGCACGGTTGACGAGGTGCAGCTAGGAATAGGAGATGTGGCAATCGCGAGCGATACGCCTTGATTGCTTCGCTGATGCTCGCAAAGACAATACTAAATATGAAGGTCGCGATCGACATTCGTCATCTAACACACCCCCAACTCTCCGGCGTCGGCCTTTACACCGTCAATCTTATTCGTGCCCTCGCACGGTGTGCCCCTCAGGTCGAATTCGTCCTCTTCGCCAGCGGCAGTAAAAAAACACTAGCCCGTCTTCCCATCATCACCGCCCCCAACATCACCATCGTCACCAAACAAATCCCCAATCGCTTACTTTTCGCTTTACTAAGTCTACCAGGCGGGCCAACACTTGAATCTTTTCTGCCAAGTCCCGTCGACTGCTGGCTCTTCCCAGACGCCAACATAATTCGCACCAACCTCCCCTACGCCCTCACCGTCCATGATTTATCGCACGACATTTTACCGCAGTACTTCACTTTCAAGGATCGCCTCCGCAACCGTGTCGCCAACGTCAAAAAGTTAACTAACCAGGCTCGCACCATTCTCGCCGTCTCGCACAGCACCAAACTCGACCTAGTCAATCGCTGGCACATCGACGAGCGCAAAATTACCGTCACTCATCTCGGTGTCGGCTCTCAATTCACCTCGCACGTTGCCCCAAGTGACACCAATTACCAACGTGGCTACGGTTTAAACGGCCCTTATATTTTATCGCTCGGCACCCAAGAACCACGCAAAAATGTGGAGAGCATCATCACCGCCTTTAATAATTATCGCGCCACCTCACCTACTCGCCTACAGCTAGCTATCGGTGGTGCCAAAGGCTGGAAATACCAAAGCATTCTGGACGCTGCTAAGGCCTCCCCCTACGCCGCGGATATCATCTTCTTGGGCTACATCCACGAAAAGCACAAACCAGCGCTCTACCGCGGCGCCCAAACCTTTCTCTTCCCCTCATTTTACGAAGGCTTCGGCTTACCTGTCCTCGAGGCCATGGCTTGCGGCACGCCCGTCATCACGAGCTTCACCAGTTCTCTCCCCGAACTCTTAGGCGACGCCGGCCTCATGACTGACCCTTTCAACATCACGGATCTCACCACCGCCCTCACCCAGCTTCTCGCCTCCCCCTCCCTCAGGCAATCCTTCCGCACTCAGGGTCCTCTCCGCGCTCGTCAATTCACCTGGGACAAAACCGCTGCCCTCACCCTCGACGCTCTCTACTCACTCACATAACCCTTACCCGTCACACCAGCATCACCCGTACATTCCGTCGTCAAAATCTCCCCCGTCTGCTGGAGTGAAGAAGCCGTCACACTATCCGTCGCTCTAAATGCACTACCCGATAATAATTTAACGAATGTCCCAGCGTCATTCACGCTCGGCGTCACACTCACCTCAAAATTCGCAGTTACTGGCGTACTCGAAGCCGCCGCACTCGCCACCGTCCAGCTCACCACTCGCGAGGCTGCGTCGTAGCTCACACTACCAGAATCTGCCGCTGTCGCGTTCGTCCAGGTTACGCCCGGCGGCAACGTCGCGGAAACTCGCACCTCAGTTAATGGGTGTAAAGTATTATTCAACGTCCAAAGTAAATTATAGGATGTCGCCTGTCCAACCTTTGGTGGTAACGGACCACTCCCAAGTGGCGCCCCTTCCGCTGTAAAATAACGTGCCGCTGCCGTAAAATGCGTGTCCGAGTTCAAAGTAATCGTCAACGGCTGACTGGAAATCGTCACCCCGTTCACCGTCGCATGCACGGCCACCGTCCAACTCTGCGCCTCAGTCACAGCAACTACAGCCTTCACCGGGAAGATCAAATTTCGCGTCTTACTTTCATGCACTGGTAGCGTGCCCAAAGTCTTAGCGTCAAAACTAATACCATCCGCCGTCAGTCTACCACCATCAAGTGTAGCTTCCTTCCAAGTAATAGGAACCTTCTTATCAGCCGCCGACTGAAAATCAACCACCATGCTAACTCCGGTCAACGGCTCTTCCCCCGTATCTTCATAACCAACCGTCAGTCGCAACTGGCTCCCCGGGTCAAGCGTCACATTACTCGTCGCCCCATTCGCCACTAAACTCAAGCGCAAACCATTCCCAATAATATTCGTGAATACTGTGGCCTGACTCTGCACCATCGTCACGTCATTAAGTTTAGTACTCACCTTACCAACCATCTGTACCACGTCACTCATATCTGCCGACCACGACCCAGTCAGCGTCATAACCTGCTTAGCGTGTGGTGCCAAGTCCGCCAACGTCCAAGCGGTTGGCCCAGCTGGTACCAAAGCTGGATCACTTGCAGTCAACAAAAAGCCAGCCGGAATTGTCACCTCAGTTGTCACATTTGTTGCATTTACCTCACTCGCGTTCTCCAAAGTCAGCGTATATACAGCGCTCTCCCCCGGGGACGCTTTATCTGGTCCACTCATCGCTAACAGCAAACTACTCGTATTACTACTAGCTGTCGTCGACGCCACAGCCGTAAAATCTGCATTAAAATTAGCTGGTCGGTAGGTTGCCAACGCTTGCACGGTATTAGTCGAAGGCACCGTTGCCAGCCAAGTACCAGTCATTATGACGCTTCCCTCTATCCCAGCCTGCATACTGCCCAACTCAAAAGTCTGTTTAACCAAATCTGTCGGTACAGGTTCAATAGTTGTCGGTACAAAACCAGCCGGCACATTTACATCAATATTTAAATTAGCCAACGGCACTCGGCCGTTATTCTTGTAGTGCACCGTCACCGTAGCTACCGTGCCACTCGCAATCTCAGTTGGCATTTCAATACTCATCATCAACGGATCTGTCTTAGCCACCGCAAAAAAATTCATGTAAAGCACGAACCCAATCACTGCCAAAATAGCCGCTATCAGCAATGACAAAACAATTGTCACCAGCCACCTGGTAACTCGCGATCCGGCTTGGTCGAGCTTCCCCAAATCATCGCGCTTTTCCCCATAAATTGCCGCCAAACCTTCGTCCATCGCCTGTTCCGGCGAGACTTCGGCCTCCTCCTCGATCTTTGGCAAATGCATTTTCTTTTTAAGCATACTATTCCTTGCTTAGTAATGCTCGGTAAAACTGATCACTTTCATTATCATTTTGCACCGCCTCCTTACTACCAAAGCCTTCCGTCGACGCCCAAACCGTGGCTAAATTAGTTGGTAAATCAAGTGTCACCGCCGTCTGTCGCGACTCCACCCCAGGTTGCTTCTGCACTAACATCGTGTACGGCAATAATTTGCCCAAACCAAGCTCTGCCTTCGCAAAGCCGACCAAGCCTCCAGTCTGAACCGGCAATACTGAAAATGGTAAGCGGTAAGTTAGGTGCACCACCTGTGTCTCACCTGGTGCCGTTTGCATCCAATTACCAAACACCGTCTTACCCTGCTCTTCCCACACATCAGTTCCAGTCACCAAATCCTTTGTCACCCTGGTCATCGCCATGGTTAAATCCTCGTCATTAGCGAGCGGCACATCAGACGTCTCAAACAGCGTTTCGTCAGGTACTTCAAAACCGTCAGCCGACAACAATTGGCTCCCTTGCGGCACATACAAGCGCAAATAATCTACGTTATTACGGCCAGTAAACACCGCATCTGGCAAACCATGGTGAATCTTAGTGATCGTCACTTTGTCGACCACACTACCATCAGCCGCCACGTCCGCCACCACTTCCACTCGCTGTTCAATCACCGCGTCAGTCTTGCCTCCACCCAAGTTTGTATTCACCATCATCAAATAATCCCCCGTCGTGTTCTTAACAGCTCCTGTCCAGCCCAAACCGTTCATCGCCGCCTGCAACTCGTTATTGTTAAAGAAGACTTGAATATCTTTATTGTGCAAACCTTGTCCGACCACGTCGAGCATCGCCATGAAGGTTGGCATATCAGCCTTAGTCATGCGCTCAAGCAAAATTGGTGCCAAGTCACGCAAGAAAGCCTTTGGCGTATTGAGTGTTTTGTCAGCATCAATTTCCACCGCCTTTTCCGTTTCAAACAAGAAGTTTTCTGCATCAATTGTAATGCCGTAGTCAAGCATCTCAATCGGGCCGGTCAATGCCAGCAACTTGGTAATGAAAGTCGCATTCACCGCTAACACACCGTCAGTTGTTGGGCCACCAGCGTGTTCGTAAAACCACTGGAACTTCTTAGCCGACGTTGGGAAATCCGGGAACCAGTTAGAGTCCTGTAGCTCCCAACGTGCCTTAAGTAACTGCAACGGTCCCGGCGCCGCCACAAACTTAGTCAATTGGCCTTGCACCGCATAAGTTCCGCCACCCGGCACATCCATTTTAGCAATCGTTCCATGATGCACGTCCATCTGCGCAAAGCTACCAATAAAACCGCCGGTTGGTCGCAATTCTGTATTATTCTGGAAAGCCACAAGGTAACGCATGTCACCTTGGGCACCGAGCATCGTCTGTAAGGCCGCCGAGAAAGTTATGAACTCGTGCATTGCCGTCGACAACTGTGGCACATAAGTCTGCAAATCAGTCACCTTCTGCTGGTAATCAAGCGGCACTACTTTGGCGTCTACCATTTTGAGGCCAGCCATAGCCGCGTCAACGTGCGGCGACATGTCAGATACCGCCGTCGTCAAAAGCGACAACTTCGCCACCACATCCGTCGACTCCTTACCACTCACACTCGCCGCCATCGTGTTCATGGTCTGGGCTACGGTCGTCAATTCACGGCCAGCCGTAATCAAACCCTTCACGGAATTATAGGTTCGGTCAGTTTGCGGAATAACGTTAACGACTGCCACCACGGATGACTGCATACCATCAAGTTTGGCCTGCGCTTCCGAGAACTGCGCCGCAGCTCGTGAGAACTCGTCATTCGCCACGTCATAGCGCTGTCCAGCCAAGTCCGCCGCCCCATGTCCAAAATCACCCAAAGCTGCCGCGCTCGAGGCCGCAATGGCCGCCGAATCAGCTTTAGCAGATCCAAAGGCTTGCAAAGCGTGGAGCGGCAACACCAAAAGCATCGCCAAACCCGTAAACGCCGCCAACGCTCGTTGCCAACCCTGGGGCATAGCAAACAACCGCCAGCGCGTAACTACCTGTACAGCTTCTTCCGATACAGCAATCTCCTCCTTAGCCTCCGCTATTCCACCAACGCTCAGCGTTGGTCGCGTACCACCAATCGAGCTAAGCTCGACCGGTTGTTGACCAGCCGCTTCACACAACAAAAATACCACTGAAGGACTAGCCTCACTCGTCATCTCAGTCTTGTCGCTAATGGTCTCAGGCGCCAAATTTCCGGGCAAAGCATCTTCCAAATCTACCGTCGGTAAAGCAAAATGATTAAACGAATTCACCGCCGAGGAAATCTTCTCTCTTCTGTCAGCTTCATCAAACGTCGGAATATCGAGCGTTATATCCATCTCGGACAACTGCCCGCGCAATTCTTCCGTTGTCGTCAAAAATTCTGGGCGGGCCAAACTGAGCGGCACCGCCTCATCCTCTTCTCCAACATCAAAAATCAAACTCGCCGCCAACGCTTCTACGCCGTTCGCCTCAAGCAACGGCTGTACCTCACCCTCACGCGACAGTTTAATAATGTACGGCGAAGGCGCATTACCGAGCCCTCGTTCAACGCGAATATGCCGCTCCATTCTCACGTCGGCCACATTTTGCAACGACACCGGCAACGCATCATCAAACATACCGGGTGCTGATACCACGGTCATGTTCTTTCGTTGCTTAGTGAAGTTTTTTGGCTGCCGCATAAAGTTCTAAAGTTTTCTTAGCCGTCAGTTCCCAGTGGTACCTCTCAGCTCGTCGTCTGCCTCTTTGCTGCATTAAGTCCGTCACCGCGTGGCCCTCGGCCGCATCATTCATTATCTTCATCAATTCTTCTTCATCATCCGGATCAAAGTACCGCACATCCTCCCCTAGAATCTCTGGCATCGAAGCCGCCTTACTCGACGCAACCGGCGTGCCATGACTCAGCGCTTCAAGTGGCGGAATACCGAACCCTTCAATTCGTGACGGGTAAATGAACAGGTTAGCGTGGCTATATAACGCGGCAATTTCCTCATCCGTTGGCAAATCTATAAATCTTATCGAGTCGCTCGGAATCCCTAATTCTCTTGCTTCCAGTTCCAACTGCCTAGAAAATATGTCGCGCTTACCAGCTAACACCACTTGCATTGACGGGTGCTTATGATGAAACTTCGCGAAAGATTCCAGCATAAACGCCAAATTCTTGTGCGGATAAGCGTTCCCAACGTACAGGAAATACGGCTCGTACACGCCCAAATCGCGTAAACTAACCCTGCTGCCATCAAGTGGTACCGTCACGCCGTTGTGAATGACCGTAATTTTCTGGGACTTTACTCGGTAATGTCGTAATATCGACGCTTTAGTGAACTCCGACACCGCAATGATCTGCCGACTCCGGTGAACTGCGTGCTCTAACGCCAACCTGTGCCCGATCTGCTTAATCCCATGAATAAACGGATTACGCGTTGTGGCATGAGCCGACGCCGCGTCTTCGAGCAAAATGAGATCATGAATTGTCACCACAAACGGTACGCGGGAAAAGATCGGCACGTTCCAGTGTGGATAATGCATCAGGTCGACCCCCGCGGCCGCCACTTCGCGACGCATTACTATCTGTTCGGCGAGCGTATACCAAGCCACGTCGACAAGTCGCTTACTAAAATTATGGTTCGTAATTACGCACTCGTGAAAATTAGCTTTACGCAAGAAAATCACGTACGAATTGAGTTTATCCACACTCTGCAAGTGCGTAACTAACTCAGCGACATAGCGACCGAGGCCACCACCGCCTGTTCGTGGACCGTAAAATCTTGCATCAATACCAATCCTCATATCCACATTATAACACGCCTGTGGACAAATTGTGTGCAGATATATGTTAAGCTGTGTACAAATCTTGTTGAGCCTGAGCCTTGTAGGAGCGAGCAGCTGGCGGGTTGTCCTATGACGACGCCAGCCTCGGCCCTGTACCAGCGCCCGAGTCATACGAGGTGAGACGGCTGGTACGGTTGACGAGGCGCAGCTAGGAATAGGATAATCCGTCAGTTGCGAGCGAACTCTTAAAAACAAATCTATGTATAGAGGCGGCATCGAAGTTATCTCAGGTTGCATGTTCTCCGGCAAAACCGAAGAGTTGCTCAGGCGTATTCGACGCAGCGAACTAGCCCGCTTGCCGGTGCAACTTTTCAAGCACGCCTTGGACGAACGCTACACCAGCGGCCACGTCGAAAGTCATTCCTCCATGAAGCTGCCAGCCACCGGCGCCATGACCGTCGCGGAACTTCGTAGCAAGCTCGACCCCCACGCTCAAGTTATCGGCATCGACGAAGCCCAGTTCTATGACGACAGCATTGTCCCCTTTGTCATGGAGCTCGCCGATCGCGGCCGCCAAGTCATCATCGCCGGACTCGACAGTGACTTCCGCGGCCTCCCCTTTGGCGCCATGCCCCAACTCCTAGCCATTGCGGAAAACGTCAGCAAAATGCACGCCGTCTGCATGGTCTGCGGCGGCAGTGGCACCCAAACCCAACGCCTCGGCACTTCTCAAGAGCTCGTCATCGTCGGCGCCACAGACTCGTATGAAGCTCGCTGCCGGCAGTGCTTTAGGCCAGGGGGAGTATAGAATATGAGATTGTAGAATGTAGACGGTAGAAAGTAGACTAGCGAATATATGGCTGCCTATAATGAATTACTGATTTGGCAAAAGAGCATGGATGTTTGTCGCGAAGTTTATCAGTTGACGAACACCTTTCCTCATCATGAAAGATTTGGACTAACTTCTCAAATGCGACGTGCTTCAATATCTATCCCAAGTAATATTGCAGAAGGATCACGACGAGGAAGTCAAAAAGACTTCAGAAAATTTCTTTACATAGCTTACGGATCGGGAGCTGAATTAGAAACACAATTAATTCTAGCAAAAGATTTCGGGTATTTATCAAAAAACACAAAACAACGGATCGAGGAACTACTCAGTGAAACAATGCGCATGTTAAACTCTTTCATCAACAATATAACCCTCTAAACCTACCTTCTACCTTCTACAATCTACTATCTATAAATATGAGTACTCCCCACTTCAAATTCACCCCCGCTGTCTACCTCGTTTTACGAAAGGACAATCAAGTTCTACTCCTCCAACGTCAAAACACCGGCTACATGGACGGTTTTTGGGGCTTGCCGGCTGGCCATCACGACGGCGGGCAGACGCTTAAAGAAGCCATGTGTCGCGAAGCCAAAGAAGAGGCTGGCATAGATATCGCCCCAGTTGATCTCACTTTCTTACACGTCATGCACCGCGACGCTGACGACGGCGAACGCATTGATTTTTACTTTAGCTGCACTCGCTGGTCGGGCGACATCACCAACACCGAACCGCACAAATGTGCTGGTCTCACCTGGTTCCCACTAAACAATCTGCCCGAAAATACTATCTCCGTAGTCCGCCAAGCCCTCGAACTCATCGCCAACAATATCACCTACAGCGAATCCGCCGAATAAGACAAAGACGAGTAATGCCATCTCGTGATAGAATACTATCAACTATGGCCATCAATTCGTTAATGCGTTTGTCCCGCAAATTATTCTCGGCCGACGTCGAGCAAAAGCCCACCCGCCACGGCTTCGGCGATGGTTTAATTATTGCCGGCAAGGAAGATGAGCGTATCGTCGCCCTCTCAGCCGACCTAACCGAATCCACTCGCGTCCTCGGCTTCAAGACTGCCTACCCGGAACGCTTCATCCAAATGGGCGTCAGCGAACAATCCTTGGCTGCCATCGCCGCTGGCCTAGCCTTGGCCGGAAAAGTCCCCTTTATTGCCAGCTACGCCTGCTTCTCCCCTGGCCGCAACTGGGAACAAATTCGCACCACTATCTGTATTCCCAAAACCAACGTCAAAATTGCTGGCGCACACGCTGGCGTTTCTGTCGGCCCAGACGGCGCTACCCACCAGATGACGGAAGACATTGCCCTCATGCGCGTTCTCCCCAACATGACAGTGCTCGTCCCGTGCGACGCTATTGAAACCCGCAAAGCCACCCTCGCTGCCGCGCAAATCGACGGGCCCGTTTACATCCGCTTTGCCCGCAGTGAAAGCCCCGTCTTTACCACGGACGCCACCCCTTTCGAGGTCGGCCAAGCCCAAATCTTCCGCAAAGGTAGCGACGTCGCCATCATCGCTTGCGGCATTCTAGTCCACGAAGCCTTGCTCGCCGCCCGTAGCCTGGAAAAGCTCGGCCTCGACGTTCGCGTCATCAACTGCCCCTCCATTAAACCCCTCGACGAAGCGACCATCATCACCGCCGCCAAAGACTGTGGTGCCATCGTCACCGTAGAAGAAGCCCAAGCCGCCGGCGGTCTCGGCAGCGTCATCTGCGAACTTCTCTCGAGCGTTCACCCCGTGCCCATCGAGCGTATCGGTCTCCAGGACGACTTCGGCCAATCCGGCACCCCCCGCGAACTCCTGGAACACTACCATCTCACCGCCCCCTGGATCGCCAAGGCTGTGCAGAAAGTCATGAAACGCAAGGTAAAGAAGTAGGTATGGAATTATGGGTCGGTACTCAGCGCTTTGGTCGCGCAGAACGCGCTCCCACTCCAGAGAAACCTAAAGCCAAAGATATTGGCCAAATGTTTGATGCTCTCGCCGCCGACTATGGCCCCGAGGTCATCACCGAACTCACTCATTTTCTTCAAGCCGCTGTAGAGCGTGGCGAAGTCCCTCAAGGTCGAGACATCGCCAAAATCTTAACCGGTAAAATAACCCGTACTGAATTTTCTGCTCAGGTTAAACATCGCTTGACGCAAGGCACATTCCTAACAAAAAACGGTTTTTCTCTAGAACGCTTTAACAAACATAAATTCGCCGATTTTGTCCCAGAAAACGGCCAATCATTCTCACGGACCCGCGGCGACTACCTAGCTAATGCTTTTGGCGATGAACCGGTTACACTACGCAACAAACCAGAAAACGGTGCTAAACAACTCGTCTACTCTCCCCAAACCAAAGAACAAGCCTTTGACGTCGACGCCATCAAGGCCGCTGACTTTCATTTAGGCTACTGGGAATTACCCGACTGGTTATCTAAAAAAGATATTAAAACAGCTACAGCTCCTCGTACCCTCGATAATTCTAAAGCCTTAGAAACTGCCGTCGCGGCCATTTTATATAACCCCAAATTTGGTGACGCTAAGCGCAACGCCCAAGGTAAACTCGAGGTTCGCTATCACGATGGTAAACGTCATACCCTAACAGCCGACTGGTTTCGAGCTCAACCAGGCCTAGCTCTAGGCAACGAAAAATCCACTGGACTACTCTTCGATCGCCCCCTCGCCGCCCTCAAAGAATACTGCCCCACCCTCTTCACCGAAGGTCTCCTTCGTGACAGCGACTTCACCGCCTCTCGTCACCAAACTCGCACCCGCCTCGAAGCAAGCCTTGTCACATCAAAAGGTCTACTCTCTATAGACGGCGTCAAACACAATCTTGGTCGAGCCTTCGGTGGTCACACCGTCCGGGTTGAGCAGCTCACGCCCGAACAGTCGGCCATCGTCCTCGACGAAGACGGCGTCCTCACGCCTATTTCTCTCATCAATCGCTTCCGTAAAGGCGACGCCCGGCTCACAACTTACGATAACGGCCAAGGCGCCCTCAGCTACGCTGCACCTGTCGAACTCACCCAATCAACCCTACTCGATTTAGTCGACACCGCCCAAAACCCTGAACTAAAAGCTGCTATCGACAATCTAACAGTCTGGGCTGGTTTCAATAATGAACTCCGTGCTGCCAGCCTCGACGTCGACCAAGCCCTCCCCCTAGCTACCCGCGAACACTTCCGCCGCAATATCAGCAAACTCGCACCCTACACCGAACAAATTATCACTCTCACCAAAGAGATTGGTGAACCCGGTCTCCAAAGCATCGCTGAAATCGCCGACCTCCCAGATATCGCTCGCGAATATCTCCGTGTAGCTGCCGAACTCCGCACCAGCGAAGCCACCTTACTGGCCGAATCTGTCATCGAAGCTGGTAGCACCCGTCGCCAAATGCTAGCCGAAGTCGCTGCCGCCGTCACTTTAGGCCAAATGACCCCCGAGCAAGGTCGCGTTGCCAAATACGAACTCACCCGCCGTGTCGCCAGCGCCATCACAGCCATGGAGGACGTAGCCCGCACCGCCACGCTACAAGATAAACCCACGCTCGATACCTTCAAACAAGACCTCGCTCGTCGCAATACCGACCTGGCTCTTTTCGGTTCTTCGCTCCGTACAGTTGGCAAAGAAGGTCAATTATCTATCGAAAATCTACAGGGGGTTAATTTCCTGCAACGTCGAGGAGTAGAGCTTACAGATCTTGAACAGAAGGATCTGTACCGTATCTTTGATGACAATTGGAAAATGAAGTCATCTTCAGAATTTACCCGAGTACGTGAAAAAATGGAACACGCGCTCGCCGGAGATGTTCCTTCAACCTTCACCATGATTTTATATCATGACAAAATTGCGGCTTTTATCCGTATCGACGACGTACCAGGCTTAGAACCAAACGCACTTTATGCAGGATCGTTGAATGTAGATCCAGCACTTCAAGATTCTGGTCTTGGCAAACAACTTTTCTACGAAGTGCTCAAGCCATTAGCCGAAAAACACACCATATTAGCAGATTTCGCTATCGGCCTTGATGCTGGCACTTCATATGTAGAAGACCAAAAATTCGTTATCAACGGCGTAGATTCAGTTGGTCAAAATACTCTGCGCTTCAAAATACGTCGTAATGACAAAGAAAATACTAAATATCAAGAAAAATCAGAGATGACAAAAAATAAACAAACACCGGTCATTTTCTCTCTTCCGTCACAATCTTCAGATATGGTTGAGTATTGCAAACAAATGTTTGACAAAGGTTTTGTAGCAACACGCTTTTACATGCCAAACAAAGACAAGACAAAGCGTGCCTTTGTTTTTGAAAAGAAGGCTACTTAATGTTTAAAGGTTTTCCATAAAAACTCAAACTGAGCGATATGCATTCTTGCTATTGCTGGATCATGCACAATCACAGAAATAGTCTTTCCATCGCGTAAACCCAAATATGAAATTGTATCATCATACATTTCCACGGCTACATCGTGCATTGGCGGGAAATCTTTAATTAACAAATACTCTGTTAATTGAGTAGTAGCTGCTAACGCATGTTTTTGTGCCCATTCACTATCACATAATATAATCTTTTTTTGTATTCCCTTCTTTTCACGCTGAGGTACATAACGTCTGTTCAAGTCTTTAATTTCTTCGGTAAAAGTAGATGGATCAACGTAAGTATAAATTATCTTCGAAGCCTGCAATGATTCCATCAAAGCCATTTCTGCACCCTCTATCCCCTCAAACACCTGAATCGCCGGCTTCCCTGTCGTTAAATTAAACGTCGAGAGCAACTTCGGCAACTCCCCCTGGAACTCCTGCGCCAAGCGATCAGCTCGGCGTTTCTGGTCGTCGACGAGGGTTGAGAGATGCGATGGCTCCGCCGCTTCATATATCTGCTGCTTCCCTTCTGTCACCGTCGCCAAGCCCTGGGAGACCAAACTAGTCAGCACATTGTAGAGGTTGCCCCGGCCTAAGCCGCTATCCGTCAGCAAATCCCGGGCCTTAGTCCGGCCTTTAGTCAGCAAAAGCTCGTAAATATGGGCCTCATTCGCGTTTAACCCGAGTTTAGTCAGTATTTCCTGATACATATTATAGCCTCTCTTTAATAGGCGGGGTCACCGTCCCCCGCCCTGATTTAACCCTATCCGGCTCTATTATTTCACCTTACTGTCATAATGTAAATGACAGGGTGTGGATAATTTATAAGCTAATCTTAGCCTTATTCTAGCATTCATGCCACACAGCAGTTGACAGAAGTCGTAGAAAATGGTATGATGTGTCTACAAGCTGAGGGGAACGAGAAAGCCCAACAGCCCTACAAGAAACTAGTTCCTTACAACTTAAGAGAGAGTACGGGTGCCGGTAAAAACGGGGCACAGGTATGAAGTGAGCTCAGCTCTACTTCGTACCACACTAGACAAGCCTACATAGGTAGCGTTTGCCAAGGCAGGATTCATTCTCTCTCCGTGGGCAACCCCACACTAGATAGACTGAATCCTGCCTTTTTGCTTCTCGCCGCAAGGCTTGAGAACAAAAGGCCCTCACATAGCTGACATTGAGCAAAAGCTGGTCCCTCGAGGCCAATTCCCCACAGTGGGTGAGAGAGACTTTTACTCGATAGCACCTATGTTCTCACTCCGGCTCCGCCGGAACGTCGGAACCTGGCAAGTGGTAACTGAGTACGCTCGGCCAACACACCAGACTTCCCCCGGTTACAACAGAGAAAATAACCGTGGTAATGAGTGCGCGGGAGTTCAAAACAGTTTTGAACCTCCTGCAGTCCTTACCAACAGCCGCAAGGCTTAGCCACCGTGGCAAAGGAACTGAACCTTCACAACTGAAGAGTTAACACACAGAAGTATCTGCGCCCTTCCGGCGACGGTTACTCGACTGACGACGACGCCCTGCGCCGATTCGCCAACTCTCGAGCCCGTCCATTAGGAACCCGTGGAAATTATACTTCACGTTACGAACAACGTAACTCGTGTCCCGTCAGCCCTCGTGTTGACGGGACCTAGCCCTGAAGTGATGCCTCGCATCTACTTCAGGGGCTCTCCAACTTCATCACTCGCTGGTGACGTTCGAGAGCGCTGCAGAGTCACGGCTGACAGTACCCGGCAATCCTGCCCGTACAACGTCGACGTCGACACAGCACTCGATCTCTAACTCCACCAGCCAGCGCGACGGCACATATCTGTGTCAATCCAGGCTGCGGGAAGCGAGATCATCACCGGGCAATATACGCCCACTGGAGAAAGTCATCTTCAAGGTTCACAGCGCCGACGACAGCGCTTACATAAATAGTCGCCAAAGGCCACGCGGGCCTTCTAGCCAACGCCTTCTGAGCTAGACAGAACAGCACGGAGTCACTGACTGACTCTGCGCATCGAGCGCCAACTCGATATCTCCCGGGAAACCTCTGGTGTGCACCACCAAGTTTCCCGATTCCCTCAAAACTCATGATTGATCCAATCGTGAAGTTCGAGGGCGTTCGCAGAACGATTTACGCAAAATGTTGTGATCGGCAATTTGGCCGGTTCGATGTCTAGCGTCAGTCCAACTGCATTCAACGTTCAATCAGAGGGTCCCATGACCGCATCTATCTCCAGCACCTCCCCCATCGTCGCGGCTCCCCTCCTGTCCCTGCTCGCCAGCGAAATCGCCGTCCTCGAGGCCGAGATCAACCGCCGCGTGGCGGCGGCGGCCAAGACCCTCGACCTCGAGGCGGCCGTCACGGCCGCGGAGGTGGAGTTTTCGGAGGCGGTAGAGGACCGCCTCACGGCCCCGGTCGCGCAGGTCGCGGCCGCCGAGGCCCAGGTTCTGGTCGCGGAGCGTAAGCTCCGCAACGCGGAAACGGAACTCGGCTGGTATCGGTGCTGCAACACTCCCCGTTCTGTGGGCACCGTCCCCGCCGACAAGGTGGGAGCGGCCCTCACGGCCGCCCGCGCCGACCATAAGGTCGCGGTCGCCCGCCGCGACGAGAAGGAGGCGGCCCTCGCCGCTGCCGAAAAACTGGCCGCGAGGAACCAGGCAGCCGGCAAGATCGCGGCAGCCAAGTCCGCACTGGTCGAGGCCGAGCGCAAGCTCGTCCTCACGGGCGGAAAGGGGTACAGCGGCTTCTCCGCGAAGAAGGAGGTGACCCGGCTCACGGCCGAGCTCGCCTCCCTCCAGGAGGCCACCGCGCAGTAGGCGCAGCCTCCCAGGAGACGTGACGACTCCTATTCAAGTTCATCACACCCCAACCACAACAAAGTCACAGCACGAATTTCCCACCAGCTCGACGCACATCGCGTTGGTGGGGTCTTCTATCGACCACTTGAATCTCTATTCCGAGAACATTCGAGTCGTCAATCGAGGATCTTCCTGATTCTCAATACCAAAACCCCAACCCAAAGGAGGTCGCAATCGTCGACACCCAAGCGCTGACTACGGCGCGGTATAAAAAGTAGTTAAGGCCCAACGGTCACTGGTGCTACACCGTTTCGATACCAGCGAGACCAGAGATGACTGCTTCATCGCGTTAGCTGACGTCCTTCAGCTTTTCCACCCCAACCTTACGGAGTCAACTATCGGCAAGGTTCACAGCGCCGACGACAGCGCTTACATAAATAGTCGCCAAAGGCCACGCGGGTCTTCTAGCCAACGTCTTCTGAGCTAGACAGAACGGCACGGAGTCACTGGCTGACTTCACTCACCCTCTCCCGGGAAACCTCTGGTGTGCACCACCAAGTTTCCCGATCCCTCCGAACTCTTCAGTCGTTATTACTGGAGAAGTTAGAGGGACAATCTAACCTCAGCCCAGGAGCCACTATGGCTTGCGAAAAATTACGACAACGGAAACACGACGTCGGCATTCGCCGATGTAACTACGACAAACAAACGGCGCCTTTGGCGCCATTTGTATTCGAGACCCTCGACGGTTGCGACCTCCCCGGCATTGCCAGGCTAGTCGTGACCATCGACCTCGTCGGCCCGCTCATAAGGCTGGCCGAAAAAGATCCGTCTTTCGGCTTCGCGGCCGAGGAGAATCTTGAGTACGGTTACTGGCCCACAGGCCAGACCGAAAAGTTCATCCTGCTCGGCACCGCCGAGATCAGGAAGTCCACCACCAGCCGCTCTAGCTGGTCGATCTCCTACAAGGAGGTTCGTTAGGTAAATTCGCCCCTCCGTCCGCTCGGGGTTATGAGCAGATGCACCATCCCGCAACCACTAGCACTAGCTGGTTGCGGAGACTCTCAAAACTCATGAGTTCATCTCGTGAACTTCGAGGGTCGTTCTTCGCATCCTGCGTCGACGCTCACCACGAGGCCTAGCCTCACACCAGCTCGATCTACGAGCTAGGAGTTCATCATGAGAACCTACACCTGGGCCGCAGGCCGCCTCTCCTCCGGGATTTCCACCAAGTCCGACGAGCGCCTCGGCGCCGTCATCTACTTGGGCGAAGAAGGTCGCGGGAGGCAATATGAAAAGGTGGGGCTCGATCGTCGAGTCCCTGCCGACATTGTCGACGGAAAGATCCTGGAGGCGATGCCTCGCAAGGTTTCTCTCCCCGCGTCCGGCGGCAAGCCCGCCAAGACGTTTTACGTCCTGGAGCGCCCCACCACCGGCGGCGGCTGGGACTGCTTGGTGAGGGTAAACACCTACACCAGCTACATCCGCGGCGGAAGCGGCGTCTGGTCCATCGTGGCCGGCGCACCGGAGACCCTCATCTCCGGTTTCGGTGCATTCGGCGATGCCGGGCGCATCGGGAGCTGGAACGACGGCATCATCAAGATGCGCCCCGGCGACGTCTTGAAGGTTCGCCCCAGCCGCGAGGTCAACGGCACCAGCTCCTTCGCCCTCTGGGTGGATGAAGCCGGGGTCGTCAAGACCAGCCCCTGGGCGGACTACGAGCAGCTCGTGGCCGTGGCCCAGGTCGAGGCAGTGATTGCCGAGACCGAAACCACAGGCCAAGCGCTCGACCTGGCCTTCGGGTCGATGTCGACCTTCACTTATGTCGGACGCGGCGAAATCCGCCCCGGCATCAGCGTGAAGACTGGCGTCACCGGCCCAGCAGTCGTGCTCGGTGAGACCGGTCGCGGTCGCGTCCTGGCCCAGGTCGCCATCATCGGGTTCACCCCCGGTGAGCGGCTCGAGGCGGTCGCGATTGCCAAGCTCTCGGAGCAGGCCGTCGCAGCCCCCTCGTGGGAACCCAAAAAGACGAAAGTCATCTACGGGCTCACCCAGAGCGGGCAGATCGAGGCGGGCGCGGTGCTCATTCGCATCGCTCCGCCCCTGACCAACCGGGTCGCACGATCGGTCGAGATACTTCGGGGCAACCCGACGTGTCTCGCCGCCGGCAACTTCGCGGGTGGCACCGCGGGGCATGCCGAGTCCACTCCGGATGAGTTGTGGGTACTGCGTGCAGGTGAAAGCCTGAACGTCGGTTCCTACAGGAATCCGGGCTGGGCAATTTCCTGTGGGGAGGGTGGCACCCTTTCCACGGAGCCCACCGAGCTTTGGCAAGCTCGGGACGCCGCGGCCAATCCCGCGGCATACCTTGCCAAGGGCCAGGCACCCTTTGCCGCCATCCCCGCAGAGTGGATCGGCCGGGTCGTCACCGTCCATCAGTTCTTCCGGAACGATGGGCGGATGAGCCTCGAGCAGACCCACGAGGGAGAGTTGCTCGCCATCCGCAAGGACGGCGTGACGCTCAACCTCCAGTGGGAGGGTAAGTCTGAGCCGACCGAGACAACTGTCTCCGGCCTCTGGGTCAAACTGGAGAACTGGAAGACGGTGGTCAAGCCAGACCTCGAAGCCCTCAAAGCCCAGCGCGAAGCAAAGGAATTGGCCCAACGCGAAGCCAACAGGGTTGAGGCCGAACGAGTCGCTGCCGAAGAGGCGCGAGTCGCAGCCGAGCGAGCCCAGGAAGCGAAGGCGGGAACGCTTTCCAACTTCAAGGTCACCGGCGGCAACTGGTACAGGACCGACGACAAGTTCGTTGAAGCCTGGGTTGTCCGCCCCGACGGCTCGCTCCGCGACGGTGACCAGGGTCGCACCTGGCACCAAGTCGAGGCCGGCGAGTTGGCACTGCGGTGGTTCAAGAACTACCGCGCCGCGGACCACCGCTTCGAGGTGGTCAAGCTCCCCCTGGCGGGACTGACCGAGGCACAACGGGCAACCGTTGCCAACCTCGAGCAGAACCTCGCCAAGGAGTGGGACGGTCAAACCGGCATGTCCGGCAGAACCGTCTCACCCCCCGTCGGCAACGGCTGGAATCTCGGCAAGCCGGTCGCGCCAAAAGCCACCCCCGCCACCCCGGCCGAGAAGCCCGCCCCTCGGGCCATGTCCGCTGAGGAGCGTGCCCTGCTCCTCGGCAAGTTCGGTCGCCGCTAGCCCCGACAACCAAACACTGCTGGTAGACCAGTCATAGTCTACTCCGTCGCTGGCGGGCATCGTCCAGCAAATCCAACCATCCGAGCTGCACAGCTCCGGTGGACACGTCCCGCAAACTTTCTGGCACACAGCTAGCTTGCGGGGACTCTCAAAACCCATAATTATTTAATTGTGGTTTTCGAAAGCACTTAGACATCCCGTCAAAAGCGCGAAATCCTGAGTTTAATTTACTCAGGTCGGCATACATGAACCGGGAACACTCCCGGCGCCGCTCACTGTGCATAAATGCACGAAGGAGCAATCATGGCTTCCATCCGCATCCACCTCCCCTTCATCGCCCGTTTCCTGGTCGGGGAGCTCTCGCAGCTCCTCAACAAAAACCTCGGTGCTCCCATGAGCATCGAGGTCCCCGACGTCGTCGGGGACGATGAAGAGGGCCTGCCTGGGAAGGCCAAAGTCCACTTTCCTAGAGCGCACTTCGCGCTCAAGATTGTCACCTCCCGTGGCCACTACGGCCAGCAGGTGAGCATCGCCCACCTCAAGGGGAGCGTCAAGCTCCACTCGGAGGAAGCCGCGGCAGAATGGATCCAGGAAGTCGCCCGGTTCGCCGGGCCGATCGACTGGACCTTCGAGTCCCACCCCACCCCGGGCAGTGGTGGCTACGGCGGAGGAGGGACGGAGCACAAGCTCAGGTTCACCCTTTCCGGGGTGCAACTCATGCGCCTCGGCAAGAACGCCTCCTCCAGGCGAAACGGCATCCCCGTTTTTGCCTGGGACGACCCGGCCGACCCCTACCCGATCCTCGGGTAGAAACCACCACCAGTCCCCCGTCGAGCTTGCTCCGGGGGACACACCAACGTCCCGCAACTTTCTGTGCACAACAGCTAGCTTGCGGGGACTCTCCAACTTCGTAATCCCCCATTACGCCGTTCGAGAGTCTCGAGCCCTCAAAAGCTCAAAACTCCTATCATCAGCCAGGTACTCGGTTGACTCTCTCCTCTGCCTACCAAGCTCATGATAGTAAATAAACCCGACTGTTCTCGCAGCCGGGTTTGTTATTTTTACCAAACTTCTATTTCGCCGCCAGCTCCCTTCGCTCATCCGCAAAATGACTCACAATCGCCTGCTCATTCTTCTCCCTCTCTGCCAACCACTCAGCCGTCACCTCCCCGCCCATCACTCGATGCAAACCAAGGGCCGCTAAAAAGTTTCCCGTCGACAATATACGTGGTGCTAAATTTACTAGCACCTGATCACTCCCCAACTCTCGCGTTAACGACATAGTGTAAGCCGGGTCCCGAATAAATACAGTTTTATCCTTTGCTGCCTGCACGCTATCACGTATCTTCTCACCCGAAACTAATATCTTACTCATCCGCAATAACCATTTAAACAAAATCTGAATCGAAGCCTCGTCTGGTGCTTCTGCCAATAATTCTTGCCTAAACCGCTCAATCGCTTCAACTCGCTGGTCTTCAGCTAAAAGCTGCGGCATCCCAGTCGCATCCTGTTTAGTCAAATCCACAAACAATCCAGCTATTCGTTTGTATACGGCCAAATAATTATTATGCAGTGTCTGCAAGTCATTAGCTAACTCAGGTGAAGTTATTTCATCGGGTAGCACAGAAAAATTAACTCCAGCTAAATCAGCCTGTTCTACCGGTCGCAGAATCTGTAAGTTCTCCATGAGACTAGCACGCACCGCTGGCTGAGCCCATAATCTTTCTGTCACCTTCAAAAACGGGTCGTGAATATCACGCCAATCTTGCTTAGTCACCTGCTCTCGCTCTAACTTTTTCTCACCTTCCACATCACTCGCCCTAAACCCAACAACATGAAAGTGTAAATCTTTTAAAGTTTGGGCCGCTAGCTTTTTCTTAAAAACATCTCTCGCTACTGGATTAGCGTGATAATTCAACGCCACCGTTTGCAAAATTAACGGATTATTAGGGTCTTCTTGTTGCTTATAAACCTGCTGTAACTGCTCGGCCATCTCCAGCAATCGCTGCAATTGCTGAGTATTTAATTGCGCCACATCAATCAATCTTTCATGCGCCCGCGCCACAAACAACATATTATCCAAACCGGCTCCAGTCGTATAAGTCTTCCCTTTTGGCAGTACCAAACCCCAGGTTTCTGCCCCAATCG
Organism: uncultured Gammaproteobacteria bacterium; assembly: GCA_964355955.1. Lineage (GTDB taxonomy): Bacteria > Patescibacteriota > Patescibacteriia > UBA9934 > UBA9934 > UBA11707. The sequence goes on along the minus strand of CAYHFQ010000012.1, from coordinate 2,355 downwards.
GCTCGGAAACCAATGCTCGTTGCTTTAAAACTTCCAAATTCGCCAAATCAGTCCCAGCGGTATCTATCTCTACCTTTGACGGTCTAACCAGATGCTCTGGTATCTTATACCCCGAAAATTCTCGACCACGCATAAAATCCATTCCAAGAATTACGTTTCCTACAGTATACCATGTACATTTTCCTCAACTTTTGCTATCATTTTCATAATTATTAAAACTAGTTTATTTGAGACTAGTTTAGGTGCGGAGCAAGGAGAGCTTCTGAGGCTTAGTTGATTCTAAGATGAGGAAGTCGACGCCGCGACAAGCCTAAAATAGGCCAAATAAACTAGTTTTGCCCAATATGGAACTCATGCGTTTAAACAAATTCCTAGTCGACCAAGGCGTGTGTTCACGTCGCGCCGCGGACCGGGCCATTACCGAGGGTCGAGTCACCGTTAACGGCCTCAAGCCAGAGCTCGGCGTCAAAGTCGACGGCAGCGAAACCATCACCTTTGATGGTAATGTCGTCGGCCAAAACCGTAGCAAACGGATCTATTTAGCCTACCATAAGCCGGTCGGCATTATTTGCACTAGCGACCCGTTAGCCAAGGACAACATCATTGAAACCATAAATTATCCAGAACGCATTTTTCACATTGGTCGCTTGGACGTTGCCTCCTCTGGCCTCATCCTCCTCACTAACGACGGCGCTATTGTCAACAAAATCCTGCGCGCTGAAGGCAAAAACCAAAAGGAATACATCGTCCGCATTCAGGAAGACGTTACCGATGATTTCATTACTGCACTGCGCGAAGGCGTCATGATCGACGGCTACAAAACCCTCCCCTGCAAAGCCGTCAAAATGGGCCCTCAAATGTTCGCTATCACTCTCGTGGAAGGCCGCAATCGCCAAATCCGTAAAATGTGTGAGGCTCTGCACCGCACCGTCATTTCCCTCAAGCGCATTCGCGTCATGAACATCCGTTTGGACGACATCCCGCCAGGTAAATGGCGCTTACTGACGCCCGAAGAAGAAACTACGCTTCTCACTACTCTCAACCATACTCCCGCTGAATAACAGCATGAGCCCCTTCATTTTCCTCATTGTTCTAGCTATCGTCATCAGCGCTGCCTACGCTGGCTATTCTGCCGCTCCTTGGGTTCCCACCAAATCAGCCCAGCGCCAACTCGTCCTCGATAACCTGAAACTCTCCCCCAGCTATGGGGGAGTTGGAGGGGGCTTTACTATTGTGGACCTGGGTTGTGGAGATGGGTCCTGGTTGTTTACGTTTGCGAGGCAATACCAAACTGCCGAAGCCATCGGCTACGACATCTCTCTCTTCCCCCTTATCATCGGCCAACTCCGCAAACTTTTATCGTTTAAAAAATTCTCGCACGTTAGTCTGCGTTTCGGCAACCTCTGGCACGCAGATATTTCCCAAGCCGACGTTGTCCTCATCTTTCTCATGCGCCGCATCTACCCCCGCCTCATCGCCAAACTCGCCAGCCTCCCCCCTCACGCCACCGTCGTCCTGGAAGCCTGGCCCCTCCCCAATATCACCCCCATCCAGGTCATCTCCGGCCCTAATCTCCTCCCTGTGTACATTTACCGCGGCGATCAGTTTAGTAATAATAAAGTTGGTAGATTGTAGTTGGTAGTCGGTAGATTACTTCATCCGCAGCCAGAGCCTTTTAAGAGCGAGCGACTGCCGTGTCTCTTGTGACGACGCCAGCCTCGGCCCTGTGCCAGCCCCCGAGTCAGACGAGGTGAGCCGGCTGGCACGGTTGACGAGGTGCAGCTAGGAACAGGAGATACGACAGTTGCGAGCGACAAAGCCTAGATTGCTTCGCTGACGCTCGCAAAGACGAATGCTGTGTATATGTTGTCCTTTCTCCCCTTCCATTCCCCGAAAAGGTGATAGAATGTAGCCATATGATCGACGTCCTAACGATTGGCGACATCAAGCTCGACACCTTCATCACCTTGCCCCGCGCCAGCATTGAATGCACCCTGGAACAGCAAGGCTGCAAACTCTGCGTGGATTACGGCAATAAAATAGAGGTCGTCTCCACCCTCTCGCAAATTGCCGGTAGTGCCCCGAACGTCGCCGTCGGCATTGCCAAAATGAAAAAGAAAACCGCCGTTCTCTCCGTTATGGGTCGCGATGTCACCCACACTGTAGCCATGCATTGGCTCAAAGCTCAAAAAGTCGACACCTCCCTCATTACCTCCACCCCCAACAAACAGTCCAGTTTTTCCGCCGTCCTCAACTTTCATAGCGAAAGTACCCAACTCGTCGTCCACCAACCAGTCGACATCAAACTACCAGCCAAGTTACCTGGCACAAAATGGTTGCACATTGGCGAGCTTG
>CAYHFQ010000011.1:0-34140 GCA_964355955.1 uncultured Gammaproteobacteria bacterium | reverse complement strand
ACGAGCCCAAAAAAAGAAGGACGCCGTCCGGAGCAATCCGGACGGCGTTACGCGTTTCAATTCTCCACCTGTTCGTCCACGAGCTCTGTCCACGAGAGGACTTCGTCGTTGTAGACGGCAGGTTCAGCTGGTGGCCGTGTTGTGACTTCCGCCGTGAACGCCGTATTGTACGTCGCGTTTGGCAAGAGCAACATGTGGAGACTGAAGATCTGCTGGTCGTCAGTGCCATCGTCGATGATGTCACGCATGAGCCTGGCGGCCTCGATCCACACCTTGTTCGTGCTGGTCTCGATGTGCAGTCGAGCGCAGCAGACGGCTAGGCGAAAGACGTCGGCTTTAGGTCCCTTGGCTCTGGAGTTCACCATTTTCAGTTGGCTCATGTAGAGCTTTCTGAACTGCCAATGTTCCAGCTCGTGCCTGGACCACTGACGTAAACCGAAGAGCAGCATTTCATACATTATTTCCATGTCGACTCCCAGTGGTGAGGGTGGTTGACTAGACTAATGCCAGAGGTAGACGCCGCTCGGCAAACGCTCGGGCTTGCCAGGAATCTTCTGGCGGTAGTGGTGAGCGTAGGTCGGGAAGCTCAGCAGCATCAAATGCAACTGCTCGAGCTCGGTGTCACGGTAGAAGCAAGGTTGCAGCTCTACCATCGTCTCGGCCAGGTCGTGCCACTGCCGGTCGCAGGTACCGTCGACTCCCAGCACCGCGAGGCGCACGGACAAGGCGAAGGCCACGCCCTTCCGGTGGTCGTCGCCGTCCAACTGGTTGGCCACGGCCAGATCGTAGCCGTACCGTTCGTACAAGGTGTGAGCATCGACTCCACGGATCATTCGGTCATCGAGGGCCTGCAGGAGCGCAGGAAAGAGGGAAAGACTGTGCATGAGCACCTCCGCCATTATAGTAGGATAAAGGTTGACTTTTGGCTAGTTTTATGCCAGAATCAGGCACGAGTTAGCCATTTCGGCCTGCTCGAACATCACCTGCCCCTTCCTTGGGGCGAAGGCAAGAAATTGCGACCCATTCTCATCATCGATTTCGGCGTGCTCTTCGGCCTCCCGCGGCACCAGCCCACTTCGGCTGAGAAGCTCGACGCCCGTTTGGCCGGGCTCGAGCGGGGCGTCAGGATGCTCAAGGACCCTGATTTTCTGGAGGCTGGCAGTGATTCACGCAGCAAGAACACTGCCTGGCTGAAGACCAAGCTCGACCAGTTGGCCCGCGAAGACCTCCTGCCCGTCATGCAGGCCGCCCTCGACAAGTGGACGGACGACACGTTTGTTGCCCACGGCTTCACGCGTGATACCTTCACCAATCTCACCTGCCGCCTCCACGGCCTCCTGAACGAGCGCGAAGGCCTGCGCCAGGCCGCCTACGTTGAGCCGCCCAACAACGACGAAGAGTTCGGTCGCCGCAACCCTGACGTTCCGGGATAGTGGCCACACCTCACGCGGTGACTCTCGCGTGACCTAGCTGACCGTCCTCTCGTGGGCGGCAGTTTTGTTTTTATCCGTCTTTGCGAGGAGTCAGACGACGAAGCAATCTTTCGGTAGATTGCTTTGCTGCGCTCGCAAAGACGAATACTAGTGATTCAGGAAGGTTGACTTTTGGCTAGTTTAGTGCCAGTATTAGCCACGAGTTAGCCATTTCGGCCTGCTTGCACCCCACCATCACCACTGCAACACCCGAGGTATTCCATGTCCGTATCTCTCAGGCTCACCGCCGTCCGCTTCGGCTCTGACCTCATCTCCGGCTTTCCAGTTTGGATCACGGGTCGAGTCGTCACTCCCGACACCACGCTGCGTGTCTCTGATGGTCGGTACCAGTTGCTCGATCCCACCAACCGTTACGTCGGCTCCTTCACGGTCACTGGCGACCAAATCGGAGAGGCGGAGTTCGACACGCTCGCCAACGAGCTCAAGCGCGCCGCCTGCATGTCGTCACCGCAACCGCCACTCACCATGGCCGCTATGCTCGACAAGCGCTTCAGCGCAGCCGAGCTCCTCGCCGAATCCCTGAGCAGTCCGGCAGCCTTGGCCGCCATCGGGCACACCGCCACCACCGCCACCACGGAGTTGCTGACCGAGCTCGAGCTGCTGGTTCTTGAGGGCCACTCCCTCATCCTCGGTGCCTTCTACCAGCACGGCTCGGAGGAAACGCTGCGCCATCATGGCTTCGGTTCTCGACACGGTCTTGGCGTCTACATCGACCGCCTCAATGAGCTGATGGACGTACGCCTCGGCCTCATCCAGGCCGCAGCAACCCCTCCTCCCGTCTGACCCCCTCGATCGGCCGCCCAGCTCCTGGGTGGCCGGTCCTTCGTTTTACGGGCAAAAGATTGACGTGCATCCTTGTTTCTGCTACTAATTAGCTTAAGATTAGCTCTTCTGCTGGTCTTCTCACCAACCCCTCACCGCTCACAACATCGAGGTTCTCATGCCGAGTTCTGTTACTGTCGCTCCTCACACTTTCACCGCCCGTCTCCGTTACGATTTGACTGGTGGCTTCGCCGTTACCGTCTTTGATCGCGACGTCCTCGCCTCGCCAGGTCAGGTCGTCCCTCCAGGCTATTATTGGTTGTTCGATCAGGGGGAGGAGGAGCAGCGCGTCGGCTACTTTCTGGTCGGCAACAACGGCGCCATGGGTCGGGCTTACATTGGTCCCACCTCTGTCCCCGAGGACGCTCGTGATCCCGCGCGCAAGCTCGAACTAGAGCGCCTGGGGCGCCAGGTACGCCTGACCCACAGCCAGCGCCTCGACCAGAAGCTTGCAGCTCTCGAGTACGTGGTCCGAGTCCTCGAAGGGCGGGAGGGCGACGTCTTCAATCAGCCCACGCACATCTTCTACGGCCAGTCGCCTGAGAAGTTCCGGCAGCGCTTCGACGAAGAGATCGGGCAGCTCGAGGAGCGGGGCATCGAGTTCCTCCTGCACGGCCTGCTCGACGCTCCGCCGCGGGTCCTCGACTACTACGGCCTGCCGGGCAACACCGACATCCGGGAGAAGATCAAACGCATCTGGTCGCTCATCGCGTTCAAGCGCAGGCTTGCTCCATCCCCCTCGTGACCCCCTCGATCGGCCGCCCAGCTCTGGGTGGCCGGTCCTTCGTTTAAGGTGTGGATAACCGTGTCGAAGCCTAGCTTACACCAGGCTTCGACCAGTAAAAGGTTGACGCAAACCCCCACTTCCGCTACTCTACAGGCACCAATCGATCCGCAAACACTCTGGTGGCCGTCAAAAGCCGTAAGTCCAGGTGTAGGTCGTCAACAAATTTGTTGACTTTTCCTATGTTTGCGGCCTGAAAGGGCCGTTTATTTGTTACTAAAAGCGTACCTATGCCAAAGACTCGTGCTCAAAAAGCCGAGATCATTGCTAAGGTCGCTGACCGCTTTAAGAGCATGAAAGCAGCTGCTTTCTCCTCAGTCTCGGGCTATACCATGGTCCAAGCTGACGCGCTCCGTGAAAAAGCCCGAGAAGCCAACGTCGAGGTCTTCGTGACCAAGAAGACGTTGCTCCGTCTCGCAGCTAAGGAAGCTGGCTTGCCAGATCTTTCTTCGGACGTGATTGAAGGCTCCGTCCTCACCGCCGTCGCCTATGGTGACGAGGTGTCGGCCGCCAAGCTCTTGAAAGCATTGTCCAAAGAGAATGAGGGAATGACTCTTCTCGGCGGTATCCTCGAAGGCAACATGATTGACGCCGCTGGTGTCAACCGTCTCGCCGCCTTGCCAAGTAAGCAACAGTTGCTCGGCCAGCTCGTGGGTGTCCTCAATGCTCCGGTTAGTGGCTTCGTCAACGTTCTCGCAGGTAACCTCCGTGGTTTGGTCACCGTAATGACCGCCATCAAAGATAAAAAAGTTTAATATATCACTATGTCCGACGAAACAAAGATCGTCGAGGTACCTGCCAAGTTCCAGGCCCTCGTCACCGAGATTGAAAAGATGTCCGTTCTCGACCTCTCTGAGCTCGTGCACGTACTCGAAGAGAAGTTCGGCGTTTCCGCCGCTGCTCCAGCCATGATGATGGCCGCCCCAGCTGCTGGTGGCGCTGCCGCCGCTGAAGAAAAGTCCGCTTTCGACGTCGAAATCACCGCCTTCGGTGACAGCAAGATCAACGTGATCAAGGTTGTCCGCGAAATCACCGGTCTCGGCTTGAAGGAAGCTAAGGACATCGTTGACGCCGCTCCAAAGGTCGTCAAGGAAAAGGCTTCTAAGGCTGAAGCTGATGACATGAAGGCTAAGCTCGAAGCAGCTGGCGCCACTGTCACCATCAAATAAGCAACTCTCCCCCAGCTATGGGGGAGGCGGAGGGGGCTTTAAGCCTAACAAAAACGAGTCGCACTTGCGGCTCGTTTTTGTTATAGCTTACTTCAGCAAATGACTGGCCGCAAAACTCCAAATCTTAGTCGACGTGGTGAACACAATCTGCTTCTCAGCCTCGCGCACTACAAAGCTCACTACGTTGCCGAGTTCCGGCGTTTCATATTGCGTCACGAGCTTACCAGTTTCTTTGTTGTAGACGACCACGCGGCCACCCTCATCCTTCGTCAGAATATACAAGTACGGCGACTCCAAGCTCGTCCAAATATCGACTGCCTGACTGAGCGCTGGGTCTAGCGCATCATGCGTCCACGGCACTTCGCGGCCACTCTTAAAGCGCACCACGTCGTTGCCCGTCAACACCCACAAGTTACCATCAATCGCCAACGCCTTAGCTTGCGTCAAATCACTGGCCCGGTCCGTAATCCAACTCGTGCCGCCTTCGTAGTTGGTGCCTTGCACACGCATTTTTACAATCTGCTGGCTGGCCGCTGTCAACGCATAGAGCGCATCATTATAAAGCGTAATATCCTCCACGCTCGCCATGCCGTTCGTCCCACTCGTAATTGGATTTAGCGACTTAGTCGTGACGTCGGCCCGGCCGAGCTGTTTGTTGCCGTCGACGAATAACATGTTTGCGCCCTCAGTTATAGCTGTTATAACTGCTCCAATCGTACCCGTCGTCGCACTCTGATTCTCTGCCGCATGCGTCAACTCGTTGATGCGATAAAGCTGATTATCAGCACTAATTCCGTACAATGTCGTACCAGCCAAACTCAAGGCTGCCAAATTCTTGCCGTCAGTTATTTCAGCCACTGCGACTGGCGTCACTACTTCCACATGCCGAATCTTGCCGAGTGCCACGGTCAAGCCAGCTTGCAACTTGTTAATTTGATCCTGATGACTACGGCTATCGGCCGGCAATGTTTCGAGCAAGGTCGCAGCTTCGGTTAACAAGTTATGCGCCTGATTGGTGTCATTATAAATCAAACTTGCCTCCGCCGCCGTGGTCTTCTCGGCGACGCGGCTCGCTGCCGCCACAAAAACTTCTTCTTGTTTCTTGCTCGCTCCGGCATGGGTCATGAAAAAGACGGATCCAGTCAGGACGACGACCACCGCGGCAATGCCCACAATCAACAATTTGCTTGAACGGGGGAGTGACCTCAATTTAGTAATCGGTTGCGCAATCTTCTGCCGCAAATCAAATTCACTTGCGCCATCTTGTTTACGTAGTTTATGGACAAGTTTAATTATCAAGCGACCAAGAATCTTGCCAGCCTCAACTAGGCCAACCAGCAACGCTGCTAATACTTGCACGATAGTTCGCAGCGTCCGCTTAGCCATCGCTTTGTAGCCTCTTGCTCCCGGGGCCGCTAGTTCAGCGGTCAGGGAATTCGCCAAACGCTTAATCGTCGCCGTAATATTCGTACCTTGTTCGCCGAGCAGATCGGCCGTATTACTCTTGGTTAAACCAAGTTCCGTGAGCGAAGCAATCGGGTCCATGCTCTTCGGCGGGCCACTTTTAACGTCCGGCGCAACGTGAAAGCACAATGCTCCGTACTGCTGGTCATGCGGCAGGAACTGCACAATCCGTTCCAGCGCCCCCTGTGGCGGCAAGGTAATCAAAATATCTTGCAGCTCGCCTTGGGCAATACTGCCGTTTGGCGTGCGGGTCGCTACGTAAAAAATATCGCCCGGCTGCAGCTCGCCGTCGAGCACAGTAATGAACGGCTTATCCCAAGCGGCCTCAGTATCCGTGCGAAACTGCTCGTTCAGTTCGTAAACCACAAATCTGCGGTCGGTCGTTTGGTGCAAAAATATCGCCAGCAAATTACCCAGGCCGCTAATAAATAATTGCGTGCCGGTCAACACACCAACTACCGCTTCAAAGTGATTCAACTTAATCCCGAACTCATTCGCCGCCTCAAACAGCGACGCATTCATCTCCGCCAACACCGTTTCAAACCGGCGCGGAATATTTGTTTCGCCACCCATGGTTTGCGCCGCTTGCTCTAAATGTCCGCGCAAAATCTGGGTGATTATCGCCGTCACTTCTGGGCGCGCGTCAGTAATAGCGCACAAACCAAACACCGTTGCCTTGCCATTCTCGACTGGTGCCATAAACGGCGTCACGAGCAATGTTGCTCCTGCTTTGGCTGGCGTTGCGTGTTCGGCGGCCTTAATGGCGAACGGTTGAGGCATCATATTGTAAGGTGAGGCGTTTTTAGCTACAGTATAGCGGAAGTGCACCTAAGGACAAGCAATCAAATTACTATGGCTACTCTCATCAACTTGCCTGCCGCCCAAAACGTGCCTGACTTTCGCATAGAACAACTCTTTGGTTCCAAAACTCGGGCCCGTTTACTCAGCCTCTTTTTTGAAAATCCAGAGCGTGCTTTCTATGTTCGCGAGTTGACCAGGCGAATTGACGCCCAGCTTAACTCCGTCCGCCGTGAGCTCAAAAACTTGGTCGACTTGGGCATGGTTTTGGAGGTTGAAGGCAAGATTTTGCCGACCGAAAGGGAAGCGGAAGAACCAGTCGATTCCAAAGATCCAAAGGATAAGGAAAGTCAAAAATTTGAAAAAAAGAAATACTATCAAGCGCAAGTTTCTTTCCCACTTTTTGCCGACTTGCGCAACGTCATGAAGAAAGCCGCTGTCCTCATGAACAATCGCTTGGTCCACGACCTCGGCGCCAAGGGTAAACTCGAATTGTTACTCTTGACTGGCCGCTTCTCCGAACATCCAACTGTGGCCACCGACGTTCTCATAGTCGGCGATCAAGACGTCAAACTCGTATCAGAAGTCATCAAGGCCTTCGAGACCGACATCGGCCGCGAGGTCAATTACACCTTCATGCCCAAGGACGAGTTCCTTTATCGTCGCGAAGTCGGCGACCGTTTCTTGGCCTCTATTTTGGAAGCCAAAAACATCGTCCTCGTCAACAAACTCGGCAGCTCAGTATAAGCGCTATGATTTTGTTTATTGACGGCAGCGACATTAATCATCTTACCCTCGGCCGTGCTAGTATCATCAGCGATCAGTGGAGTCTTGTTAATTCTAACATCGTCGAAGTTCGCCCCGAAGGCTACTTAGCCGCCATCGACACTTTTCTCACAAATGAAGACATCGAAGGTATCATCGCCGTCATTGGCCCCGGCTCAGCAACTTCTTTGCGCACCAGCCTGGCCATCGTCAACAGCCTCGCCCTCGCCAAATCCATTCCCCTTTACGGCGTTCAGGCCGATCTAATAGGCGGGGTCACCGCCCCCCGCCCGCTATTAGCCGAGCCCGCAAACATCCTCTTACCCACCTATCACCACGATCCCGTCATCACTGTCTCTACCCGCGATTCTCTTTTGCGTACACTGTAACCAATAATTATGGCCAAAACATTCGGTCAATACGGCCATCATCGCATTCTCGAGAGTATCCCCGGCTTAATAGTTTGGGCAACTTTCGCACTGGCCGTTCTCGCCTCATTTTTTGCGCCCACGCTGGCCGTCATTTTCATTATTATCTTCGACCTCTACTGGTTACTCCGTGTTCTCTATTTCATCATTCATCTTCTGGCTTCTTACGGCGAATATCGTCGCACGCTTAAAGTCGATTGGTACGCACAGCTTGCCAAGCTACCCAACTGGGAGCGCATCTACCACGTCGTCATGTTGCCAACGTACAAGGAAGACCTGAGCATTTTGCGTGAGGCCTTGCACGCCATTCAAAACACTTCATACCGTCAGGACCGTTTTATTGTTGTCATGGGCGGGGAAGAGGGCGACGCTGTGAACTTCGCCGAGTACCGAAAAATCCTCACTACCGAATTCGCTGGCGCTTTTGCCGATCTCATCTTTACCACTCACCCTAAAAATCTCCCCGGCGAAATCCCCGGTAAAGGCAGCAACTTGCACTACATGGCCGGCGTAGTACAACAGCATATCGACGCCAAAAAAATCCCTTACGACGACATCATCGTCTCTGCCTTCGACATTGACACTATTGTTCACGAGCAGTATTTCCCCCGTCTGGCCTACCTCTTCTTGACCGTGCCGAATCCAACCCGTTCCTCTTACCAGCCAGTCACGTTATTCTCGAACAACATCTGGACAGCCACCGCGCCAGTTCGTATTTCCGCCTTCGGTACCACTTTCTGGTTACTCTCGGAACTCGTTCGCCCCGAACGCCTCTGGACTTTCTCCTCACACTCCATGCCGTGGCGTATGTTGGTCGACGTCGGCTTCTGGGAGCCAGACGTCGTCAGTGAGGACTCCCGTATTTTCCTGCAAGGCCTCTTGCATTACGAAGGCGACTATCACGTTACGCCACTTTTCCTCCCTGTTTCCATGGACACCGTCACCGGTAAAACATATTTGCAAAGCCTCGTCGCTCTCTACAAACAGCAGCGCCGCTGGGCCTGGGGCGTGGAGCACTTTGCTTACATGCTGACCCAGTTTCCTAAACATCCTAAAATTTCGCGCGCCATCAAATTCAAATACCTCTTCAACCAAATGGAAGGTATGTACACCTGGGCCACGGCGCCAATTCTCATTTTCATCTTGGGCTACTTGCCTTTTTGGGTGGTGGGCAACGATCAGAACGCTCTCATTGCCAACTCACCATTCACGCTGCAGTGGATCATGCGCATTGCCACCGTCGGCGTGTTTGTCACCGGTGCCATGAGCTTGGTCATTCTGCCACGCCGCAAAACCAAAGGCACACCGCTTAACTGGCTGGTCATGATTGCCCAGTGGGTGCTGCTTCCTGTCACTTCTATTCTCTTTAGCGCCTTCCCAGCCATCGATGCGCAAACTCGTTTCATCTTCGGCAAGTATTTGGGCTTTAATGTCACTACCAAACACAGATAACGGATTAGGATTGGTAGATTGTAGAAAGTAGATGGTAGATTACTTCATACATTGAGCACCTTATAGTTTAAATCTACTCTCTACTTTCTACAATCTTCTATACATATGCGCATCGCCATTCACATCTTAACCTGGAACGACCGGCGCTATTTGCCCGAGCTTTTAGCGTCGCTCGCCGCCCAGGATTTTGCGGACGTCGTGGTGCGCATTTTAGACAACGGCAGCACGGACGACACCGTTAAATATTTGCAGGAGCATTTACCGCAAGCCATCGTGGCCCGCAACGTGCGCAACCTTGGCTTTGCTCCCGGCCACAACCAGCTGGTGCGTTACACACTGGAACATTTACTGGAAGATCAACTGGACGACTGGGCCATTCTCTTTATGAACTCCGACATGATGCTCGACCCCAAGTGTGTCAGTACACTTGTTGCTGCGCTCGAGTCGGACGCCAGCATCAACATTGTTCAACCTAAAATCTATCGCGCTTTTGGCGAACACATTGGCGACGAAACCATGGAAGAAACCGTCCGTTCCGACATTTTAGACAGCACCGGCCTCCGCGTTACCAAGGGTTGGCGCATGGTAGAGCGTGGGGCAGGGGAGATTGACAAAGGCCAGTTTGACGCCCTGCGTGACGTCTTCGGACCATCCGGCGCTTGCGCTATGTTTAGGGCCAGCACCGTTCGCGATTTACTTGTGCAAGGCGAGCTTTACGACGGCGACTTTTTTGCTTACCGTGAGGACTGCGACCTGGCTTGGCGGGCCAGGGGAGCCGGGCAACGCACCGCCTTCATCCCAGCGGCCAAACTCTGGCACTACCGCGGCTTGTACGGTGCGGAGAAGCAAACGCTCTGGCAGCGCTTAACTAATCGCAAACGTCAGCGCCCATTCTTTGCTGCTCTCAGTACTCGAAACCAACTCTTCGTTCTCCTGCAGAACCTCACCTGGAGCGATTTCTTTTTAGCTCTACCCTGGATTTTATTTAACGAAACCGGCCGCGTTCTCTACGGCTTACTTTTTGAGCGGGAAACGCGCCAAGTTCTTCTTGCTGCGCCTAAAATGTTACGGAGCGCCCTCAAGCGTCGTGCTGAAGGCCTAGCTATGCGCCAGGAGACTCCGCAAAAATTACGCGAATATGTCAACCGTTGATGTCAGCATTATCATTGTTCACACTTTTGAAAAACGCCTGGTTCGCCAGACGTTGCGCTCTTTGCGTCGCGCCGCCCCGCAACTTTCTTTCGAAGTTATCGTCGTCGACAACCGCCCCTTCACCGGCATGCACGACATTCTAAAAAGCGAATTTCCCGAAGTTCGCTATACCGCGACCGATAAAAATCGCGGCTTCGGTCACGCCATGAATACCGGCATTAAACTAGCCACCGGCAAATACGTCCTCATTTTCAACCCTGACATCGTCGTCGGCGTTGGTTCACTCGAAGCCTTGCTGACTTACATGGAAGCTAATCCAAGCGTCGGCATTGTGGGTCCGCGTCTCAATAACCCAGACGGCACTTTGCAGCACTCTTGCTACCGCTATCACGAGTTACTCATCCCTGCTTATCGCCGCACGCCACTAGGTCGCTTGCCGTTTGCCAAGCGCGCTATCGATAACTTCCTCATGACCGACATCGACCACAGCATTACGCAAGAAGTCGATTGGCTCATGGGCTCCGCGCTTTTTACTCGCCGCACTGCACTCGACCAAGTCGGCCCATTCGACGATCGCTTCTTCATGTACTTCGAGGACACGGATTTGTGCCGCCGTTTTTGGCAGGCCGGGCATAAAGTTGTCTATCATCCCGTGGTTTCCATGGTACACTATCATCGTCGCGCCTCAAGTGACGGGGGATTGTTGCGTCAGTTGCTAGCCCCGCTCACTCGTGAACATATTAAAAGCGCGCTGCGATATTTCTTTAAGTATCGCCATCAAATAAATCCTCGTTATGAACAACCAGGAATCAATGCGCAGACGTAATTATCGTCGTCTAACTTTCTTTCTCATCGGCCTGGTATTTCTAGCCATCATTACACTTTCTGCTCTCGCCGCTTACCGCATCGTCCCTGCTTTAAAAAATATTAAAACTGCTTCTGCAGACGCGGAGAATGCGCTTCAATCTGGTGATTTTTACGCTGCTAATCAAGCCTTGAACCTAGCTGCTCACGACGTCAGCCAGGCCCAGTCCGGCGTGACTTTTCTGTTCTGGCTACGTCCTTTACCTTGGTTCGGCACTCAGCTAAAGGGCCTCACTCTCACCCTCGACGCTGCTTCGAAAACTATTAGCGTCTTGCAGGAGGCCGCAATAATCGCTCTAAACATCTCTCAGGTTACCACCGACGCCTCTCAGCTCGTTGGCATCACCGATGATTCAATACCATATAGCGATCTTCCCTCATCCGCCAAAGTCGCTATGCTGACCGCCTTGCACAACGCCTACCCCGAGTTACTAACCATGCAGCTCAAACTCAGAATTGCCCAGGACGACTTAACTCGTTTAGCCAGTCTCCACGTCAGTTCATTAATGACTGAAGCCGTCAAACCCTTTGCTGATGCATTGACGCCATTACAACAAGCGGTTGACCTGCTAACTCCATTCGCCGGCGCCGTGCCTGAGCTCGCTGGCTTGGGTGCCGACAAACAATTCCTCCTCCTCTTCGCGAACGATACGGAACTCCGCCCAGGTGGTGGCTTCTTGGGTGTCTTCGGCCTCGCTATTACCCGTGACGGTGCCATTAACAACCTCATCGCTTCCGACACTTACAGCGTCGACAACCTTGTGGCGGGCACGGCCTACCATGCCAATCCACCAGCAGCCATGACCAAGTATCTTGGTATGTCTAACTGGTATTTCCGCGACGCCAACTGGTCACCAGACTTCCCCCAGTCCGCTCAGGATTCCATCCAACTCCTCCGGCAGGAAGTCGGCGCGGCTGGTTTACCGGTTCCAGAAGTCCACGGCGCCATGATGTTCACGCCAACTTTTGTCGGCCGTTTAATTAATCTTATTGGCCCAATTACCGTCGACAACCAAACCTTCACCCAAGAGAATATTGCCGACAAAATCGAGTACCAAGTGGAGCAGGGTTACGTTGCTCTCGGTTTGCCGCCCGCTCAGCGCAAGGAAATTGTGTCGCAACTCATGAACGTGGTCGTCGACCGCTTACTTAATTTGCCAACTTCACAGTGGCCGGCTTTACTCGCTGTACTTGACCAAGGCTTTACGGAGAAGGAACTGGCACTTTGGAGCCCTAAAACAGACATTCAGGCCGTTTATAACGACGCTGGCTGGAGCGGGGCAGTCACTGCCAAGGCCACGGCGGATACGCTTATGGTGGTCGACGCCAACTTGGGCGCCATGAAGTCGGACCCAGTCGTCGAACGCCAAATTTCGTACTCAGTTTCGCCCTCGACCTCGGCCACCGGTGGTTACGATGCCACGGCCTCAATTCAATACACTAATCACGGCACTTACACCTGGAAGACCACCCGTTACCGCACTTACACCCGTGTTTACGCCCCACTTGGCAGCACGTTAATTACAGCCAGCGGCAACGTCGTCAACGACCGCTCATCAACTCCAGGCCAACCTGGCGACGTCGTCGTAGCAGACGAACTCGGTCTCACAAGCTTCGGCGCCTTCATTACTATTGACCCGGGCGCCACGCAAACGTTGAGCTTCACTTATCACCTCCCGGTCGCCATCACCTCGGCTATCACTTCTGGCACTTACCAACTCGATGTCATCAAGCAGCTCGGCGCGCTAGACCACGCTCTCAACCTTAACTTGAACTTCAATAAAAATATCTCTTACGCTATTCCTGCCGAGGCTGCTGCCAACTTCGGCGATCAGCTTTACACGGTCGACACGACGCTCGACACGAATAAGGCTTTTACCGTCCGTGTGGATAAATAAATGCCAAGCCGTGGTACAATATAGATCAAAAGATATTTGACTGTTTATGTCGCAACGTCAAAGGTTCCTCGCTCTCGCTTTACTGCTTGCCGGTAGCTTGAGCTATGCCTTGTTGTCTCATCCAGCTACAGTTAAAGCCTCAGCTTGCGTCATTACCACCAACACCACCATCGACCAGACTTACATCACTACCAACACTTGTAACACTATCGATATTTCGGGTACCACCACCATCACTTGGTCCGGCACGACAGACTTGGTCGGCGATGGCACGGTCACTATCAGCAGCGGCACAGTGACGTTCAGCGGCGCGATGGTGCTCGGTGACACGGATTCTGTAACTATCGCAAGCGGCGCCACGGTCACTCATGCCGTTGCCGATACAACGGGAGTAAGCATCACCGCGGCCAACCTCACCGTAAGCGGGCTTATCAACACGAACGCTAAGGGTTGTGCTGGAGTAGGGAATTCTAACGGTTATGGGCCAAATACAAGCACTGGAGTATGTGCCATAACGACGAGTGGTTATGGAAAATTAGGAGACTCACTCGGTGCTGGTGGTTCGCACGGCGGTTTAGGCACTACGGGATCGAATGGTCTTGGCGGCACAGCATACGGCAGCGACACCGCCCCTACACTCCTTGGTTCGTCAGGTGGCGCCATCGCTTATAGCCATGCTGGCGGCAACGGCGGCGGAAAAATTCGTTTGAGCATTAGCGGAACGCTAACAAACGCCGGTGTGATCTCGGCAACTGGTGGCCCTGGTGTAAGTTTTAATGCCAGTGTTCATTCTGGTGGTGGATCTGGCGGTTCGGTTTACGTTACCGCCGGCACTCTTGCGGGTGCTGGAACTATCTCTGCCACTGGCGGTGCACGTGCTGGCGCTGCTCCTGCTGCCTCTGGTGGCGGTGGCCGTGTGGCCGTTTACTACACGGTAAATGATGGTTTTACTTTGGCGAACATTACCGCGGCAGCCGGCACTGGGGCGAGTAATGGTTCGACATATATTTTAGATCAAACGAGCGATAATCTTACCGTAACATCTGGTTTGGATTTTCAATCTGGAGGCGACTATACCCATACAAATATTACAATTTCTAGTGGAGCTGCATTAACCTGTGGCACCTTTGCGACATTGAACGTTGGCGCCACGTCGACGCTGTCATTCGCTGGTGTAACCTGGTCTTGTGACACGGTTGACGCCGTGAATATCTCTGCAGCTACCTGGACAACGTCAGGAACAAATACCATGTCATTCGCAAAAGCGGGCGCGGTTGTTGATTGGGATATTACAAACAATCTAACATTAAATAATCTTACCTATACTGGTGGAACGGCGGGGACAAGCAGCGCGAACGGTGGAGTCTTGAGCATGGATAATGCTATTTCCTTGACGATGGTTAATACAGATATCATTTCCAGCATTAATTTTACTGGATTATCTGCGGTGAGTATTGATAGTCAATCTTCAATTGCTGCCAACGCCAAGGGTTGTGCTGGAGCAGGCAATTCTGACGGTTATGGGCCAAATGCAGGCACTGGAGTATGTGCTGTAACGACGAGTGGTTATGGAAAATTAGGAGGCCAATACGGTGCTGGTGGTTCACACGGTGGTTTAGGCACTGCTGGAACCAGTGGTCTTGGCGGCACAACATACGGCAGCAACAGCGCCCCGACACTCCTTGGTTCGGCAGGTGGCGCCCTGAGTTTTAGCCATGCTGGCGGCAACGGCGGCGGAAAAATTCGCTTGAGCATGAGCGGAACGCTAACAAACGCCGGTGTGATCTCGGCAACTGGTGGCCCTGGTGTAGTTTACAATCCCACTGCCAACTCTGGTGCTGGATCTGGTGGTTCGGTTTACGTTACGGCTGGCACTCTTGCGGGTGCTGGGACCATCACTGCCACTGGCGGTGAACGTGCTGGCACTGCTCCTTCTGCCTCTGGTGGCGGTGGCCGTGTGGCCGTTTACTACACAGGAAATGATGGTTTCACTTTGGCGAACATCACCGCGGCAGCCGGCAGTGGCGCCTCTGCTGGTACAGTCTATACATTCCAATACACCGTTGCCTCCACGCCTAGCATCTCTTCACCCTCGAGCGCGAGTTATAACGCGAGCACAAATACAGCAATCACTAGCTCGACCTATAGCTCAAACGGTGCGAGTCACGCTTCTTCCGATTGGAAGGTGACAACCGATGTTGGGGGCTCGACCACAGTTTGGAGTAAAGACGCAGACGCCAGCAATCTCACCAGTGTCGTTGTTAACACTACTAATGGCACGTTCTCCGGTGCCCTGGCTGGCCAAACACAGCTAGCTGCCTATACAGCTTATTACGCCTTCGTTCGTTATAACAACTCGGCTGGCGCATCTTCATGGTCAACCGCTCTATCTTTTACAACTGCTGCTACGACTAATAGTTCTACACAGACTTGGGATTTTGGTACGGCCGCTGATTATTCCTATAATTCGTCTTATGTTTCTGTGAGTTCAGGTGTAGGACAACTGGTAGATCTCGGTGGGGGAACTTATATTCCGTCCAGCATGAGTTCTTGGAGCAAGAGGGCACCACTAACGGTTACAGAAGCTAGTGGCTCAACATTAACAAATTTCCAAACAAAAGTCGTCGTCACTTACGATGCCGATATGAATGCGGATTTTAGTGATATTCGTTTTACGTCTGCCGATGGTGGTACGCTGCTTGATCATTGGTTAGAATCTAAAACAAATAGTACAACTGCTACTTTCTGGGTCGAGATCCCAACGCTCACAGCTTCATCGGCCACGACCATCTACCTGTACTACGGCAACGCTGCTGCAGCGACGGCGAGCAGCGGCTCTAACACCTTTCTCTTCTTTGATGATTTCAGTGACTCGAGTCTTAACGCACAGTGGACGAGTTCTACTGGTACAGTGTCTGTTTCTGGTGGCATACTTACCCTAGGTGCAGCTTCTGGTCTTTTTGCAAATAGTTATGCGATTCCTAGCGATACTATCTGGGAGTCGTCCGCCGATCCAGGAGCAACTTCAAGAAAGGGTGCGCCGGTTCGCGCTTCGACTACTTCTACTACTGGTTGGGTGACAGATGGTGGCGCTGGCCAAACTGGTATGATTTGGTGGAACACTGGGATTATTTATGCCGAATCGGAAAGTAGTGAGACCAACTTTACAACCTACACAGCTGGTTATAAGAAATATAAAATCACTTACAGGCCAGGCAACGCGAACTCCGTTTCTTTTGATTATAATAATGCCGCAGCCACTACGACGACAGCCGGAGCTGGTGCGAGTGGAACCTTGCATCCTGTCTTATATTCGACCGACGCTAGCTCGACCTGGGATTGGTGGTTGGTGAGGAAGTATGCTTCAACAGTTCCCTCTGTAGCTACTGGCGCAGAGGCTGCAACTTTTACTTACGATCAAGCTTCTCTTTCGAGTGTAACGGCGGCTTCCCCTTCATTTACCGCTCTCGGTACCTTCACGGAAACGCGTGGCGTGACTGGTGGTCAAGGTAGCACCTACTACAACCTGTCGCTTGATGGCGTGAACTGGAAATACTGGAACGGCACTATCTGGACCACAGCATCTTCCGGCAGCTATAACTCAGCTGCAGAAGTGAATAGCTATCTTCCGCAATTTACGACGGATATCGGCACGGGCAGCCTCTACTTTAAGGCCTTCTTAGTCGGCGCGAGTCAACCAGTTGAAATCAACACCCTGGTCATGACCTACGCCTCCGTCAGCGTTTCATTAACCGCGGCCACGCAATCCGTAGCTGAGGATGTGGGTACGGTCACGGTTACAGCCCAGCTTGGTTCGAGTACCGGTTCAGATGTAACTATTCCTTATACAATTTCAGGCACAGCAACCGCTGGTGGTGTCGACCACAACTTAGCCAACGGCAACATCGTCATCACCGCCGGTCTCACGACTGGCGTCGTCACCTTCTCTGTTGTGAACGATGCCATCGACGAGAACGACGAGACCGTCATCGTTACTCTCGGCGCGCCTGACGTCGGCTCGTTATCTGGTGTTACGGAACAGACCATTACCATTACCGACAACGACACCTCCGGCTTCACGGTCGGAGCAATCTCTGGCAACACCACGGAAGCGGGCGGCACGGCTACGGCGACCATCGTTCTCACGAGCTTGCCTTCAGCTGACGTCAGCATTGGACTCACGAGCTCGAATACCGCCGAGGGAACTGTCTCGCCAGCCTCATTTACCTTCACCACGCTTAACTGGTCGACTCCACAAACACTTACTGTTTCCGGTGTGAACGATGCTATCGACGACGGCGATATTCTTTACTCCATCGTCACGGCTGCTGCGACTTCCGCCGATTCCTTGTATAACACCGTCAATGCAGCAGATGTCGCCGTTACTAACACAGACAACGACACCGCTAGTATTCTGGTCGGCGCCATTTCAGGCAATACTACTGAAGCTAGCGGTACCGCCACCATCTCAATCGTTCTTGCTTCTCAGCCAACGGCGAGCGTCAGCGTCGGTGTGTCGAGTTCGAATACCACGGAAGGCACCGTCGCTCCGTCATCGGTGACGTTTACAACCATCGACTGGGCTACGCCGCAAACAATCACGGTCACTGGCGCTGACGATTATTATGACGACGGTAATATTGTTTACTCGATCATTATCGCTGCCGCAACTTCTGCCGATGGGAATTACAGCGGCTTAAACCCAGCTGATGTCTCCGTTACTAACGACGACAATGACGCAGTCGGCATCACTGTCAGCTCAATTTCCGGCAATACTACGGAGGCTGGCGGCACTTCGACATTTACCATCGTCCTTGATGCAATTCCGTCAGACGATGTCACGATCGGTCTATCGAGCTCGAATACCGCAGAAGGTACCGTCGCTCCATCATCAGTTACATTTACAGTACTTAACTGGAATTCGGCTCAAACTGTTACTGTCACAGGTGTAGATGACCTCGTGGATGATGCCGATATCGCATACTCAATCATCACTGCAGCCGCCACATCCGCCGACCTGACTTACAATGGCATCAATGCCGCGAACGTCACGGTGACGAATACCGACAACGACACCGCTGGCGTCACGGTCTCTTCTATTTCTGGTGCGACAACCGAGGCTGGCGTGACGGCCACCTTCACCGCCGTTCTCAATACCGAGCCAACCGCCGATGTCGCGTTTAATATTTCCAGCTCCAACACCGCCGAGGGTACTATTGCTCCAACTTCGCTCACCTTTACAGCAGGGAACTGGAGCGTCGCGCAAACCGTCACCGTGACTGGTGTTAATGACGACGTAGATGACGGTAATATTGCTTTTACCATTGTTCTCGCCGCCATCACGTCTGCCGATCCAGTTTACAACACCGTGAATCCATCCGACGTTTCGGTGACCAATAACGACAACGACACAGCTGGCATTACCGTTGGTACTATCTCCGGCACCACTTCGGAAGCCGGCGGTACAGCCACAGCCACTATCGTCTTAACCAGCCAACCAACTGGCGACGTTGTCATTGGTTTGTCGAGTTCTAACACGGCGGAAGGTACTGTCGCGCCAACGTCGTTCACGTTTACGGCAGGGAACTGGAGCAGTGCCCAAACCGTGACTGCTACTGGCGTTAATGACGCTGTGGACGACGGCAATATTGGTTACACTATCATTACCGCTGCCGCCACCTCGACGGATGTTCTGTACAGCGGCCTCAACCCGTCTAATATCTCGGTTACGAACGTGGATAACGATACGGTTAGTGTGGTACTCGTCGAGTCTCTCGATGCCACTGAAGTCAAAGAAGGTAGCACTACGGATACTTTTACGATCGTCCTCTCAACGGAGCCTACTGCTCCAGTAACTGTGACCATCGCCAGTACCACGAGTGATGCCAGTCCAAGTCCAGCTATGCTCACTTTCACTTCACTCAACTGGGCCACCCCGCAAACAGTCACCGTCACCGCCGTCGACGACTTTGACATTGAAGTCAGCCAGTCGGATCTCCTCACTAATACCATCACTTCAGCCGATCCGCTCTATGACGGCTTTGTCTTGTCGTCCGTCTCCGTAGCAATTACCGATAACGACCATAGTAGCTCTGCTCTGCCGCCAACCATCTTTGATCTACCAAAAACTCTAACTATTACTGCTCCAGCCCCTGGCGCCAACATTGTCGAAGGCAATAGCATGACAATCTCATGGGACTACACTGGTCAAATTCCAGCCGCCTCGGTCTATCTCTCCACAGACGCCGGCACTTCTTGGACCCTCATGCGTTACAATATAACCAATAATGGCTCGACAACTTTCACCGCGCCATACATTACTACCGCTGAAGCATTGGTCAGGGTTGAGGGTACTGACTTGGCAACGATTTTGGTGACGAGTTACAGCAGCCAGTTCTCGTTGGTTGAGACGCTAACCACCACGCCTATCGTTATTCCGGAAGAAGAAGCTGTACCAACCGAAGTTGTTGAAAGTCCAACTGAAGTTGCAGCTCGCATTGATGCTTGGCCAACTACAGTCGCTCTAAATATGTTAGTTAAAGTAGCAGATGATAGTGACTCAACCACGCAGCACGACGCCGCTGTTTATTCCATTGGCGCCGACGGTTTTCGCCACGCCTTTCCGAGCGAACGCGTCTTCCTCACCTGGTATCCTAATTTTGACGACGTTAAAATCATCTCGGCCGCTGACCTTGGCTCTGTTGCACTCGGTAGCAATATTATTTACAAGCCAGGCAGTCGCATGATCAAGTTTGAAACATCACCCAAGGTTTACGCTATCGACCTCGGGGCAGTCTTGCGCTGGGTGACCAACGAGGCCGCGGCTATCGATCTATACGGCGACGACTGGAACACTAAAATAGATACTGTTTCTGACGCCCTGTTCGGCAACTATGTCCAGGATTCCACCATCTCCTCCCGGGCTGACTATAACCCAGATAGCTTTACTAACATCCTCAACCCGAGCGATTCGATGTAACGGTGCTAACCACAGCCACCACGTTGTAAACCTACTCAAAGCAGGCTAGACTATGCTCACTTCGTGACCATAGAACTTTCTCATTCGAGGCTAGTTTGGGTGCGGAGCGAGGAAGTTCTATATATGTTTGAAAAGAAGATTGGAATCGACTTGGGAACCACCACAGTTTTGGTCTACGTACCAAAGCGGGGGATTGTGATTAACGAGCCATCCGTTGTTGCTATAAGTAAAATCGACAAATCTATTCTCGCCGTCGGCAAGGAAGCCAAAGACATGCTTGGTCGCACGCCAGACACCATCGTCGCTCGTCGTCCGCTGAAGGACGGTGTCATCGCCGACTACCGCACCACGGAAGCCATGCTCCGTTACTTCATCAACAAAGCGCTCGGCGGCATGCGCATCTTCCGTCCCGAAGTCATGATTGCCGTGCCGGGTGGCATTACCTCAACAGAGCGCCGGGCTGTCATCGACGCCGCCATCGCCGCTGGTGCCAAAGCCGCCTACATCATCAAACAACCAATCGTCGCCGCCATCGGCGCCAACATCCCAATCGGCTCACCAAACGGCCACATGATCGTGGAGATTGGCGGCGGTACCAGTGAAATGGCTGTTATCAGCTTGGGCGGCATCGTGGCCTCCACCTCCGTCCGCATTGGTGGCGTCAAATTCGACGCGGCTATTATGGAGCACGTTAGGCGCACTTACGGCCTGGCTATTGGTGAACGCACCGCCGAAGACATCAAAATCCGTTGCGGTAGCGCCATGTACTTAACCGAAAAGTTGCGCATGGAAGTCAAAGGTCGCGACATGATTACAGGTCTCCCAAAAATTGTGGAAGTCTCAAGCGACGACGTGACCGAGGCCATTCAATCACTCCTCGAGGGTATTTTGACGACGCTCAAAGAAGTGCTCTACGAAACGCCACCAGAACTGGCCGCCGACGTCATGGATAAAGGCATCGTCATCTCCGGCGGTTCCAGCCAGCTGCGCAATCTCGACCGCCTCATCGCCGAAGCCACCGGCGTGCCAACTTATGTCGCTCAAGATCCGCAACTCTGTGTGGCTCGCGGCACCGGTCTCGCCCTAGAAAACCTCGACGCCTACAAACGCAGCGTCTTCACCTCGTAATTTTCGCCTATGAAAACGTACGGCATAGTTTGCGACGCCTTAAACCTCCCGCACAAAACTGGCGTCGAACGCTACCTCACATCGTTATTGACCTCGATGATGACTCAGCCGCTCTTGCCCGACGAGCAGGTGCTCTTGTACGTCTCGCAGATACCAAAGGGGTCAGGTCTAGAATCGAGCATTTTACCAAATCATTGGTCCTGGCGCGTCATTTCCTCGCCTCTCCCAGGCTGGACTCATCTCCGCCTCAGCTGGGAACAATTCCGTCACCCACCGCAAGTCCTCTTCGTTCCGGCCCACGAAGTGCCGCTTTACACCTACAGCAAAACCCGCGTCGTCACCACCATTCACGACGTCGCTTTTAAATATTTCCCCGCCGCCTACGAACCGGTCGTCCTCCGTCGCCAAGCCTGGGCTGTGCAGCACGCCCTCCGTTACGCCAAAAAAATAATCACCGTTTCGGAAACCACCAAGCGCGACCTCGAGCAATTCTGGCACGTCTCCTTCGATCGCCTCCGCGCCATTCCGCTGGCCACTGACGCACAACCCTCCCCCAGCCATGGGGGAGTTGGAGGGGGCCTGGACGAAACTCTCCTCCGTTACCGCCTCAGCGCCGGTAAATATTTCTTCTACCTCGGCCGTCTCGAGTCCAAAAAGAACGTCGCCACCCTCATTCGCGCTTTCGTCGAATTCAAGCGGCAACTTGGCGTCGGTAGCCCCGTGCAGCTTGTCTTGGCCGGCAAGTTTGGTTACGGCGCCGATCTCATCAAATACGAACTGGGCCAGGCTGGGGCGGACGTCCACCTCCTTGGTTTTGTGCCGGACGCCGACGCAGTCGCTCTATTAAAAGGTTCGTTGGCGCTCTGCTACCCCTCGCTCTACGAAGGTTTCGGCCTACCCATTCTCGAGGCGTTCGCTGCTGGCGTCCCCGTTCTCGCCTCTGACATTCCCTCATCGCGCGAAGTTGCCGCCGACGCTGCTCTCTTCGTAAAACCCGACGACACGCCAGGCTTCGTCAAGGCCATGCAAACCTTGGTCCACGAACCGCAAACTCGCGCTGCTTTAATCTCTCGCGGCACCACCCGCCTCGCCGATTTTTCCTGGGCTAAAACCGCCACTAAAACCTGGGAAGTTTTGCGCTCCGTCTAGTTATCAAATACGCGGGGTTACCACGCCCCGCTGTACTCTATGTACCAAGAACTCTCCCGCGACATCATCCGCCTCGGCCTCAGCGAAAAAGAAGCCGCCGTTTACATTTCTATGCTGCGCCTCGGTTCGGCCACCCCGAGCGACATCACAGCGTCGACCAAAATTACTCGCGCCTCAACTTACGACACCCTAACCGCGCTCGGCCAAATGGGCTTGGTTACTGCCTACACCGAAGCTGGGGAAAAGCGTTACACCGCCGAACCGCCCGAGCGCCTACTCAACGTGCTCCGCTTGCAACGCCGCGAAATTGAGCTCCGCGAATCTCTCGCCGAACGCCTCCTCCCGCAACTCCAAGCCGTGCACACCGTCCATGCCGCTAAACCAAAAATTCGTTATATCGAAGGTATCGACGGCCTCCGTAATATGCAACGCGAGTATGAAGCTTGGGACGAGGACACCATTCAGCTAGTCGGTTACGACACTTTTTGCGCCATCAGCGACCGCCGTCTTACTCGCGACCATCACGAAATTCTCCAAGATCGACGTAGCTCCATGCGCTCCATGCTCGTCACTAACAAAAACTACACCCCGCCCAACATTCCCAATCTCACCGTCCGTTTAGTGCCCACCAGCTTCTTCGACGCCGTCCAAGGGGAGGTCTCCGTCTGCGGCGACCGCGTCTTACTTTTCTCCTACGCCTCCGGTTTTATCGCTATCGAAATCACCTCACCTGTCATCGCCGCCACCCTCCGCGCCAGCCTCGAACTGGCCTGGAAAGCTGCGGAGAATTTGGATTTAAAAACTCTACCAGCAAATTCGAAAGAGGTGTAAACTGGGTAGACATGGATCAAACTATTTCTCAGCTTCAGCAGAATCTCGAACAAATCAAAAGAATGACTCAGGACGCTGAGCCTATCGAATTTTGGTCAGCTCGTGATTTAATGCGTTTATTTGGCTATAATAAGTGGCAAAAATTCACAGACGTAATCAATAAAGCCATTTACTCGTCTAAACTTAGCGGAGAATTGGTTGCGAGCCACTTTTTACCCGCTCGGGTAAAAAGTACCGGTGGGCGTCCTAAAGAAGATTTTTTTCTGACTAGGTACGCTTGTTATTTAGTGGCTCAAAACGGCGATTCCCATAAGCCGCAAATTGCTTTAGCTCAAACTTATTTCGCCAATCAAACAAGAAAACAAGAACTCCAGGAGCTGCGGGCACTCGAAGACGCCCGTCTCGAAGCGCGCGCCAAACTCAAAGAGACAGAAAGCGCCATCGAATCAACTGTTTACCAACGAGGTATCAAAAAGAGCGTTGAATTTGCGACGTTTAAGAATAAGCACATTGAGGCTCTGTATG
The DNA here is from genome assembly GCA_964355955.1 of uncultured Gammaproteobacteria bacterium. Classification (GTDB taxonomy): domain Bacteria; phylum Patescibacteriota; class Patescibacteriia; order UBA9934; family UBA9934; genus UBA11707. The sequence goes on along the minus strand of CAYHFQ010000011.1, from coordinate 10,439 downwards.
GAGGCTTGAGTATCAACCAACTCAAAAATATTCGTGGTATTCCCAAGGCTCGATCGTTGGCCGACTTTGACTCTCACGTCGAGCTCAAGGCTAAAGATTTTGCTCTAGCGATGACAGACCATAACATCAAACAGAAAAACATCAATGGTCAAGCGGCAATCAACGCCGAGGTCGTCAAAAACAGCAAAGAAACCCGCCAAGCCTTGCTTAATCGTGGAATCACGCCAGAACTGATCAGTCCTGAAGAAGATCTCAAGCGCATCGCCACTCGTCGACAGAAAGAGCAAATTAAGCTCGGCGAATAAACGTAAAGAAGCAACCGTAAAAACAAAACCCCCGTACGGCCAGTCCGTTACGGGGATTTTTATCGTACCAAATCTTACGAGCAACTCATAATCTTTGGGCGACCCAGGAGAATTTCTCCTTCCAGGAAGTTCCGCAGCCGCGAGGGGCTACGGGTTGTGCCTACAAGGCGAGCGAGTCAATGCCGTTGTAGGTGAGGGTCTGTCCACCCCACTCGTCGTCGCTGAGCGTGAAGGCCGCCGCGTTGAACCAGCCGCCGTTCTCATCGCCGTAGGCCAGCGTGGCGTAGATGGTGTTGCCGTCGACGTAAACGCAGCCGCCTGCCACGGACTCGAGGCCGTTCTGCACCACGATCTGCTCGAGCAGGGCGTGCGTGAAGTTGCGCTCGTTCCACAGCGCGACATAATTGGCGTAGTTCTCGAGCGACGCAGGCTGTGCACGTCTGGGCTCGTTCTTCATGGTGGTCATCTCCTCGATGCAGGCAATCTCGCTCTGCGTCGCCGCGACAGCCTTGTCGGTCATTGCCTCGAAGCTCGGCTCCAGGACGTTGAGCCTGCCCTGCTGGAAGCCGATGATTGTCACGAGAACGAGTGAGACGAGCAACTGAATCAAACAAAGACCAGCGAGAAAAAGACGCATGAGAGACTCCGTGGTGGGTGGGGGAGGCGTTGAGTGGTGCGACAGAATCAGTCGCCCGCATAGTCTAAACTCGTTTTCCGGTTTAGGCGATAGGGGCGGGTCAGGAGCATCTGGGGAGACGCTCCTGCCACGGGGTGAGGGTGAGACCCTCGAGGACCGACTACTGGCCGTTCGTCTGCCACATCGAGTAGAGCTCGTAGCGCATGGTCTTGGTGCCAGCATCGATCATCGGGATGTACCCGACGTGGATGTAGCCATCTCCAGGTCGTTCCGAATTGTAGCCACTGAGGCGCAGGTTCTCGTGCTGCTGGTCGAGCTCGAGGCCGTCGGCGGCCAACCTCAGCTTATTCAAGCCCTTGCGGTTGACGACGTACTCGGCAGCCTGGAGCAAGCCGTTGATCTCGCTCTCGCGGACGTAGACCTTCTTCTGCAGCTCGAGGATCACCTTGTTGTCCTCCTTGATCTCCTTGTTGGCGTCGGCCAGCTTCTTGACGGCGAAGTCGCGCTTTGACCGCTCATCGACGATGATCTGGAGCTGTGCATCGATGATGTTGGAGCTGGAATAGTCCATCACGATGAAACAGGAGGCGAGGAAGGCGCCGACGGCCGTGAACCAGTAGACGTTGAACGTGATGTTCTTGCCGTCGTGCTGGCGTACAGTCTCGGGCTTGGCGGGGGTTTCGTTCGTAGGCATGTGGACTCCGGGGTGGGGGGGCGTTGAGTAGTGCGACAGAATCAGTCGCCAGAAACTCATAACAATATTATGAACTTGTGGCGACCCAGGAGAATTTCTCCTCCCGGGAAGTTCCGCAGCCGCGAGGGGCTGTGGTGTAGCTACTGCTCGAGCGGCTCGGGCTCACCGAGCATGAAGGCGCCATTGTCGAAGATGGTCACTTGCATGGCCATCTGCTGGCAGTCGTCGTCAGGGCCAGCGTAGGCGCAGTTGTTCATGAGCAGCTGACTCTCTCCGTCCCACTCTAGACCATCGGCTTCGAGCGTCAGGTTGTCGAGGCCCACCTGGTTCAGGTGATCCACCATGGCCAGATGCAGTGCACTCTGGCGGAGCACATTCTGACCACACTCCTTGAGAGTCTCGGTGTCTTCGACGAACTTGTCGAGATCGTCGTCGAACATCTGCTGGTGGCTCTCGCATGCCACCTGCGCCTTGTCGACGAGCGTCATGGACGTGTTCAGACTCTGCATACATCTGTGCAAAGCATCTGACACCTTTGGCTGTTCGAGTGAGTCATTCAAACGCTCGGTGCAGTCCGCAATCATCCGCTGCTCGTCATGCACGATATCGATGCAGGCGTTGGTCTGGGCTGCAATCTCGTTGATCTCGTCGATCCACTGATCGCTGGCGATGGCGACACTTCGTGCCGTTGCTAGTCCTCCAAGGAAGATGCCACCATTGATGAGGAGAATGGCGGAAACCGAGGCGACAGCAAGGGAAATGCGGTAGACATCGGAAGTGATGTTCATGGGAGACTCCGGGGGTGTGGTGGGGAAGTGGCGCGACAGAATCTGTCGCCCGCACAGCACAATCGCCTTCACGATTATTGCCGTATGGGCGACCCAGGAATCATCTTGCGATGACTCCCAGGAAGTTCCGCAGCTGCGAGGAGCTGCGGGTTGGGCTACTGCTCGAGCGGCTCGGGATCGATCAGCACACGGCGTGGCTCATAGCCGCTACCTTCAGTGACCATGATGAAGAACTTGAAGTTCTGGTGCTCTCCCCGGTCATCATAGCCGGGACCGACGGTCAGGATTTTCGCCTTTACCTCCAGGTTGTCACTTTCCAAATTGAAGCTCGCCAGCTCCCGCTTGGTCAGCTCGTACGAAATCGCGCGCAACAGGGCGCTGGTCTCGTGCTTGTTCTGGGCGATGATCTCTGTCAGCGCGTCAATCTTGACCGCCTGTCTTTCGTGGTCGTAGATCGCGTAGGCCGTGACGATGATCATCAGGATGAAGCACGTCACGGCAATGGCGACATCTTCGGCACGAGGCGGCCTGAGGGGAGGTGATTTGCTTTTGGGTTCGTTGTCCATTTGGACCTCGGGTGATGAGTTGTGCGACAGAAAACGTCGCCCGCATAGTCTAAACTCGTTTTCCGGTTTAGGCGATAGGGGCGGGTCAGGAGCATCTTGCGACGCTCCTGCCACGGGTTGAGGGACGCGGCCCTCGAGTGTCTACTGCGGGTGGGTGAGCAGGTCCAACGGGTCCATTGGCGTGAACAGCCGGTAGCTCTTCTGGCCGTGGCTGTCGGTGACGACCTGGTAGTCGATGTGGTAGGCCATCCAGTGTTCAGTGCCATCTGGCATGTTGTGGGGCTGTGCTTCTCCGAGTCCGAGGTAGCCCCAGTCAGCCGGCCTCAAGTCAGGAAAGCTGCCGCCGTCTTCCAGCCCGTCGTCGAGCATGGTCAGGCGCTCGATGCCCTTGCGGTTCACCACTTTCTCGATGGCGGCGAGCAGGAGGCGGATTTCGACCAGGTCCTGTTGCTGGGAACGCAGACACTCGTCCAAGGGCTGTTGGTTGGACTTGATGGTCGCGAGTACGAGCTGGCTCTGCCTGGCCTCCTGGCTGAACTGTTCGAGCTGCCCGTTGTCGATGTGCGACTGAATGTTCAGGCCAGCCAGCAAACCAATTGCACAGGTACCGGCCGCAAGTGCGAGGATGTTGAAGCAGCCGGTGGGGAGGGTTGACGACGTGTTTTCGGGTTTGTTGTCCATGTGGACTCCAGTGGTGGGGGACTTTGAGTGGTGCGACAGAATCAGTCGCCCGCATAGTCTAAACTCGTTTTCCGGTTTAGGCGATAGGGGCGAGGGGCCACGTCACCAGAGGGGCGACATGGCCAAGGGCTCGCGCAGTCTGACTAGGACTACGGAGCGGGGACTGCGGGCTGCGGCGGCTTGATGGGCCTCGCAATGTTGAGACCATTTGCTTTGGTCGTCACCTGGAAGCGCACGTCTTCGTCGGCGTTCTTCTTGTCAACGGCGATGACGATCTGTTGCCTGACCGGGTCGTAGGTCATACCGTCTTCGTAGTCAGTCAGGCTCTTCAGATCGTGACCTTCGCGGTTGATGTTGGCCAGCACGACGGTATACAGTGCGCGGCTCTGCTGCGAGCTCACTTTCCGCTCGGCCTCCAGTTGGTCCTCCTTGGCCTTCCACTCGGCGAGCTCCTTGTCGGTCTCCTCCTGGATGACGGCGTGCGTCTCCTGGTTGCTCATGATGTCGTAGGCCTTTCCGAGGAAAAGAACGCTGATACCGGACAATACCATGATGATCATCAGGACGCAGCTCATGCCTGGCGGATCGGTCTTGGCGGGGGTGTTGTTGGTCTGCTGGTCGTTGATTTCGTGCACTTGCATGTGAGGCTCCGTTCTTGGGGTGGGGGACGTTGGGTGGTGCGACAGAATCAGTCGCCAGAAACTCATAACATGATTATGAACTTGTGGCGACCCAGGAGAATTTCTTCTCCCAGGAAGTTGTCATCACGAGGGACGACGTGGCCGACTAGTACGCCTGCGTGAAGCCGAGCAGGTGCCCAGCATTGTGCGAACGTTCCAGGACCATGGTTGTGTTGAACAGGTCGATGGTGAACTGCGGGCCAGCAGCATCGTAGACCTTGAGGCTCGCCTGATCGCACCAGTTGCTAGACAGGTAGCTCTCCATCTCCGTGAAGCACGGTCCGATCAGCAGCTGGTGAGTGGGCCGGTTGTCCCAGAGCGACCACGAGTTGTCATCCGCGATGTAGACCATGCCGTCGTCGGCCAAGGTCAGGTTCTCGTAGCCTCGGCGTTCGGCGGCCATTTTGACCACCTGCAAGAGCACGCTCTCGCGGCTCTCGTGCCGCTTGATGGAGAAGTCGTGGTTGCTGGCCATGATCTCCTCGTTCCTCGTCATCACCTCGATCACGCTGTCCCGTTGTTCGACTGCTCGCTGCCAAACGCGGATGTCGCGGCCGGTGCCGTCGCCGTCGTGGGTCTGCAGGTCCTGGTTTCCGCAGCCCGATCGCAGCATGTAGAGCGTGGTTGCGTTGCTACCGACGAGCAGGCCAACGAGCATGGCGATCGTGAACTTGGTGACGTTGGGGTTGCTGCCGTCGAGGATGTTGCTGATTGCGGGAATTCGCATGGGAGTCTCCGGGGGGTGGGGGGGTGACTGTCCCTGTAGTAGACAGCAAAACTGTCACTGCAGGGCTGGGGGCTGGGTACAAAAGCACCCAGTAATGTGGAAGCGAGGGATTCAGTGATCGATCCGAGGACGATATGAACCATGGCGACTAAGAGGTGCGGTGAGTAAGCCGGAGCCTAGTCACGCACTCCGTAACCGACTATAGAAAGCTACTCTCATAGCTCGCAGTAGTCATCTCTCTCCTCCACATTACTGGGGCAATTCACTGGAATCGCTCTAAAGCCATAAATTTCTTTACGACTTTGGAGCGACGCTGAACCTTCCTCAAGAAGGTCCAGCAGGCTGGCGGGGAGGGGGAGTATTGCACCCCCTCAACCCGCGGACGCTAGCTTTTTTCTTCGATGCTAGGAATCGGTGGAAGGCGGCTCTCCCGTTTTCTCTTTGCCGCTGTCATCACTGCTCGGGGTGTCGCCGGTCGGCTGATCGGCCGTCTCCGGTTCGGTGGCTTCCGGCACGTTGACCTCGGGCTTGTACACGCCGACTTCCTTGAGCTGCAATTCCCAGTCCTTACGGACCAACTCGTTGCGGAAGTTCTTGTTCGTGTGGGCCTTCATGCGTGCCAGCAACCTGTCGGCTCCCTGGCTCAGCGTCTCCACTTTGCCCGTGTCGCGGTCCATGATGATGGCCTCGAACTTCTGCCCGTCGATGGACAGGGACTTGGCCAGCAACTCGAGCTTGTTCCGTGCTGCTACGAGCTCGGGCTTGCCGTACTTCAGCGAGTCCTGCCAGAGGCGGCCCTTGAGCTCCTGGAGGTATTCCCACCAAGCGACGCGTTCCTCCTTGACGCTCGTGTGCTTGAGCAGCACGGCCTCGCTCGGCCTGTTGGTCATCCAAGCCAGGGTGAGCTGCTCGTAGGGGTAGACCATGGGCAGCACACCGAGCGCGAGGTCGTACAGCACCAGCTCGGTTGGCGTCCGTTCCTTCTTGGGCCAGAGCAGCTGCTCGACACGGGCTGTCCGTTTGGCCTCGGTCCCGGTGACGCCAATCCCGCTCTCTGTCTCCACTGGCCACTTGGCGTTGTTGACGCCGAGCGCGAGCAGATCGTCCGCCCAGGCTTTGGCCGCGTCCTTGTACGTCCGGTGAACCAGGCCTGCCGCGACGATGCGGTTTGCGGTCTCGGCAGGGGTCTGCAGCTGGCCATCCTTGACCACGAACGTCGGCACTTCGGCCCAGATGGCCATGGCCTTCAGGGCAGCGAACAGCTTGGCCTCGGGCAGCTTGCTCTCCGCGATGATGGACACCATGTCCTCCACCGCCTTGGCGCTCGCCACGGGGTAGGCTGTGGCCAGCACCTCAATGGCGCGCTGGGCATCGAGCCGGCTGACGGCCGCTCGCCAGACCTCCCGACGGAGCTGTCTGCCGGGGTTCAACTTGTTCCATGGGTCCTTGGCGATGCAGGTCCAAGTGAAACCATGGGGATTGAGTGCGCTCATTGTCTTACCCTCCTTGGGGCTTGTGTGCTGTAAACATTGAAATCCTCGGTTTTAAGCCGGTTCAAGCCTGGGAAACTTCCCAGCGAGAACCAAGGAGAATAGCAGAAAATTGGCTTTAAGTCAAGCTAAAACCAGTAAAATATAGCGTTTTTGGCGTAAAAATGAGACAATGCAGGCCTATGAAAACTGATGTCGCGAGCCTCCTCCAACTTATCCGCCAAGGCCGCCAACACGCCTTAATTTTAGCTGGCGACGTGGCTGCTGGCCGCTTGTTAGCTACTGAAGTTGCCGCCTCATTGCTCAACGTCGATGCTGTCGATCTATCTCGTCACCCCAACTTCCTGCGTCTCGTTCGCCCCCTCGACAAAAAGACCGAAGAACAAAAAGCCGCCATTCCCGTGGACGACGTCACCGACTTTTGCGCCCGCTTAGCCCTCTCGAGCTTCGGCGCTGGTAAAAAAATCGCCGTTATTGAGGACGCAGATACCATGAACCACCACGGTCAAAACGCCCTCCTCAAAACGCTCGAAGAACCCAAGGGCGACACGCTCATCCTCCTCCTCACCGCCTACCCCGACCGCTTACTACCCACCATCCGTTCTCGTTCTACGCTTCTCGAAGTTGCAGGTGTGGCCGAGGTCGACGATGAACTCGTCGCCAGCGTCGCTAAATTCCTCGCCAGTTCTCGCCTTGATCGCTTGCTACTCGCCGTTACTCTCACCAAAGGTGACGAAGCCGCCGGCCACGAACGCCTCTCGCAGTTCATCAACCTCTTGGCGCAATCTATACACACGACGTTTTTGGCAAAATGCGCTACACTATCTAGCGATACGCAGCAATCATACGCCGTCGCCCTCGGCCTCTTGGCAGATGCGCCACGTCAGCTTCGTGCCCACACCAATCCAACCTTGGTGCTCGAGGAGATTGCCTTAGCCTTACCTTAAACTTCTTAACCATTTTCTATGACCTACGCCTCCCGCTTACTCGCTTGCGCCGCCGTTTTATCTTTAGCCGGAGCTGGTTGCTTAGGCGGTGGGGGAGGTGCAACTACCGCGGACGGTGGCCTCTGGCAGTCAGCGGATAATGGCAACAGTTGGGCACAATTAGTAGCTCTCCCTGGCCCAACCAGCATTGGTTCCATCGCCAATGTCGACATCATCAGCTTAACCATCGACCCAAGCGACAGCACCGTTTACTACGCTGGCACTTCCGCGGACGGTTTGCTTTACTCCTACGACAGTGGCGCTTCCTGGGCCCGTCCGGAAAACGTCGACCTCCGCAGCGGTAAAGTTGTCAGCGTTGCCGTGGATCCTCGCGACGTTTGCACTTACTATGTTCTCAAAACCGATCGTGTCATGAAGACCACTACTTGCGGCCGCACCTTTGTAGCCGACACTTACACGGAAACTCGCACCGACGAAACCCTCACTAGCATGGTCATGGACTGGTACGCTCCAGATTCGCTTTACCTCACCTCCACAGCCGGCGACGTTATTGCCACCAAGGACGGCGGCCATAGCTGGGCCACGGTGGAACGCTTGAACGACCAAATGAAATCCGTCATGGTCAGTAACGCCGACAGCCGCATCTTGTTAGCGGGCACACGTCGCCACGGCATTGCTCGTTCTGTTGACGGTGGCGTCTCCTGGACCACGGACAAAACCATCAACACCAAATACGCTAACGCCGACTACTTCCTAGGCTTCGCCCAAACCGCGGACGGCAAAACACTCTACATGAGCAGCAACTACGGCCTCCTCGTCTCGACAGACATGGGTGCAACTTGGGCCGACGTTCCACTCATCACCGCTCACGGTGAAGTCTCAGTCCTCGCCCTCGCGGTGGACCCAGCCAACGGCCAAAACGTCATGTACGGTACCGGCAACACTTTCTACCGTTCGAGCAACGGCGGCACCGCCTGGGAAACTAAACAATTACCATCTTCTCGTCAGGCCGCTATGCTAACCATGAATGGCACCTCGATTCTCCTCGGCTTAACCCAGCCAAAAAAGTAATCTAGAACTTCCACATTTGGCCTATTTTGAGCTTGTCGCTGCGCCAACTTTCTCGACTTAGCACTAACTAAGCCTCAAAAGCTTGGCTTGCTCCGCACTCAAACTAGTCTCAAATCTGAAAGTTCTAGGGTTGCCTAATAGCTTTAGAAAGTGTAAGTTTCTTGTACTATGTCATTTATATCAGATGCTAAGCCTCAATTCGAAAAAGCGTTAGATCACTTAGTTCACGACATTGGCGTTCTCCGCACTGGCCGGGCCAACCCGAGCCTAGTTGAGGACGTCCAGGTGGAAGCTTACGGCACCATGCAAGCCTTAAAAACCTTGGCCGCCATCAGCACGCCCGACTCCCGCACCATCGCGATTGACCCTTGGGACGGCAGCGTCACCAAGAACATCGAAAGCGCCATTCAAAAGAGCGACATTGGCATCATGCCCATTGTCGACGGCAAAACCATCCGTGTCACCATGCCCATGATGACAGACGAGAACCGTCAGCGCATGGTCAAAGTCCTCAAAGAAAAGCTCGAAGACGCTCGTGTGGCCGTCCGCCGCGTTCGCGAGGAAGTAAAAAAGAAAATCGAGAAAGAAGAAGGCGTCAGTAAGGACGACGTCCGCGCCGACGTGGCTGAACTCGAACTGGTCGTTAAAGACTACATGGCTAAGGTGGAAGTTATTGGCGACAAAAAAGAAAAAGAAGTAACTACCCTCTAAGAATTTTGGAAAATTTATGGCCGACGTAACGATGGAGAAGATTGTACAGCTCTGCAAATCGCGCGGCTTTGTGTTTCCCGGTTCGGAAATTTATGGCGGCCTAGCTAATAGTTGGGACTACGGGCCACTTGGTGTCGAGCTCAAAAATAACATCAAACAAGCCTGGTGGAAGAAGTTCGTCACCCAACGCCTCGACATGGTCGGTATCGACGCCGCCCTGATTATGAATCCCAAAGTCTGGGAAGCGAGCGGCCACGTCGCCACTTTTACGGATCCTCTGGTTGAATGCAAAACTTGTCACGAGCGTTATCGCGCGGATCAAATCGATCTCACCGCCGCTTGCGCTAAGTGTGGTAACAAAGGCACCTTCACGGAGCCATCGTTCTTCAACCTAATGTTAAAGACCACACTCGGCCCCAAAGAAGATGCTAACGCCACGGTCTACTTCCGTCCGGAAACTGCGCAAGCCATGTTCGTCGACTTCGCTCAGGTGCTCACCACCTCTCGTAAGCGCGTACCTTTCGGTATCGCTCAATCCGGTAAAGCCTTCCGCAACGAAATCACCCCAGGTAATTTTATCTTCCGTACTCGTGAGTTCGAGCTCATGGAGTTCGAGTACTTCATCCACCCGTCCGACTGGGAGGCCCAGTTTGCTTACTGGCTTAACCAGATGCACGAGTGGATCACCGAATGTGGCATCGATAAGAGCAAAGTACACGAGCTTGAAGTTGAGAAAGATGAACTCGCTCACTACAGCAAACGCACCGTCGACCTCGAATTTGATTTTCCTTTCGGTCGCAAAGAGCTTTACGGCTTGGCTTACCGAACCGATTTCGATTTAAAAAATCACAGCCAACACTCGGGTAAAGATTTGCTTTACACCGACCCGATGACCAATGAGAAGTATACGCCACACGTTATCGAGCCAGCGTTCGGCCTTGATCGCACCATGATGGCCGTACTCGCTTCTGCTTACCACGAGGAAGAAGTGGGGGAAGGCGAGGAGAAAGAGGTCCGCGTGGTTATGCGTTTTAAACCACATTTGGCACCAACTAAGATTGCTATTTTGCCGTTGTCCAAGAAGGATGAGCTGTCAGTCGTCGCCAAGCCTCTTGCCGAGTCCCTCGCTAAGCTTTGGCGCG
>CAYHFQ010000010.1:0-34474 GCA_964355955.1 uncultured Gammaproteobacteria bacterium | reverse complement strand
CGAGGAAGACAGAGTCTACCTCTGATGTCGGCTCGTTATCGACTACCAACTCTAATAAAATCCCTATGAAAATCGCAATTATCGGTACAGGATACGTTGGTTTGGTGAGTGGTGCGGATTTTGCCAGTCGGGGGCATGAAGTGGTTTGCGTGGATATTAATGAGGCGCGGATTGAGGGATTGAAGAGGGGTGTGATGCCGATTAGTGAGGCAGGGCTACCAGAGTTGGTGGCGGCGGGGGTGGAGGCTGGAAGATTGGAGTTTTCGACGGAGGCCGAGAAGGCGATAGCCGAGGCGGAGATTGTTTTTTGTTGTGTTGGTACGCCACTTGGTGATGACGGCCGGGCGGATTGCAGTATGATTTATGAGGTGGCGAGGACGTTTGGCCGAGCAATTACCAAGCCGACGGTGCTGGTTAATAAGTCGACGGTGCCGGTGGGGACAGCGGTGATTTGTGAAAAGATAATAAACGATGAGTTGGCGGCCAGAAATTTATCGATTAAGTTTGCTGTTGTTTCAAATCCAGAGTTCTTAAGCCAAGGGACGGCGGTGCGGGATACGGCGAATCCAAGCCGCTTGATTATTGGTAGCGACGATGCTTGGGCGATTGCGCAGATGGAGTTGGTTAATGCTTCGTTTATTGCGGCCGGCGTGCCGAAAGTGATTATGTCGCGGGCCAGTGCAGAGTTGGCGAAATGCGCAGCTAATGCCTTTTTGGCAACGAAGATCAGTTTTATTAATGAAATTGCCAATTTATGTGAGTTAGTTGGCGCCAACGTCGACGATATTGCGCTTAGCATGGGGCTCGATAAGCGGATTGGTCCTGCCTTCTTGAACGCTGGGATTGGTTATGGTGGTGGTTGTATTCCTAAGGACACGGCGGCTTTGATCGCTACCGGCCAGGACGTCGGCTATGAGTTTAAGATTTTGCCAGCCGTGCAGGCGGTGAATGAAGCGCAACGCCGAATTCTCTATACGAAACTTTGTGAATTCATGCCAGAACGGGCTGGTAGGCGGATTGCGGTGTGGGGTTTGGCGTTTAAGCCAGGGACGGATGATGTGCGAAGTGCGCCGTCGTTACAGATTGTGGAGAAGTTGCTGGCCGATGGGGCGGAAGTGGTGGCTTATGATCCGACGGCACAAAAAAATGCGGCTTTGTTGTTACCTCAGCTTAAATTTGCTGATTCGCCGTTGTCGGCAGTAAAAGAGGCTGATGCGTTGCTGATTTGTACTGAATGGCCAGAGTTTGCCGAACTCAACCTCGATAACATTGCCGAGTTGATGCGCGGTAAACTTATTTTGGATGGTCGTGGTGTTTACCGAAAGCAGAAAAAGCTTGATAACGTGCAGTATTGGACGGTCGGCTGTTGATAACTTCTTAAATAAACAGGCAGAGCTACTAAAAATGGAGTATAATGTCCTTAATTAATAAATCTCTTTCCTCTCTATGTTAGAAAGTATAACCTCCCTCCGACAAGCCAAACCGTTGGCTTACGTCTTTGCTGCACTGACTGCGACTTTTATGTTCTTTCTCATGACGTCGTCAGCTTTTGCAGCTGCGCCTACCATGACGGCAGCAACTGATGACGTTGACCATAACGGTACAGTAGACAGAATTACGATTACTTTTAGTGAGGCTTCACAGATCTCCGATGGTAACGCTGGTGATGGTTTGACGAGTATCGCTCTTGGTTCAGGCTGTACCATACCTAACTTAGCTTATGGATCAGCTAACACAACGACTCTTGCTATAAGCAACCTGACGGGTTGTACATCGGGTAGTACCAGCATCACTCCTTCGGTTACCTATACTCAACCAGCAGCTGATTGTGTAACAGCTGGTACAATTTGTGACGTAGCCGGAACTGGCTTAATGGCTAACGGTACAACGACTACTTCGGTAGACAATGCGCCACCAGTCTTGTTGCAAGTAACTTTCACTTCAGCTGTTGGTACGGTATCTGCTGTGGTGGTTAACCAGCTGAATTTTATTTACTCTGAAGCGATGACGATTACTGACGGTGCTAGCTCAACTACAATTGGTAATATAACTGTAGCTGGAACGGTGGCTGGTTTGGGTACTTTTGGTACTGCTGGAAACGTAACTGTTCCAACAACGAAGAATACTCTTAGCGGAAATGGTACGACAACCATTATGGTTCAGTTAGCGGACCAAGCTGGTGGTTATTTGGAAACAGCTTCCACGACTGCACCAAGTGGTGTAGTAACACCTGCAGCTCCTGGTGCTTTCTTACATGAAGTAGCAGCTGCAGCTTTGCAGGTCAACAATACTGTTACACCAACTGCAGGCAGCTCAGCAGCTTGGGATTTGGCCAAACCAACAATCACTTCTGTTACTACAGCTGATGTTAACGGCGCCGTACAAAATGGTAAGGTAGACCGAGCTACAATCGTATTTAACACCGCCGTGCGTGACTCGAATATTACTAACGGTGAGGCCTTGCTTGGTGGCGCAACCCATACGGGTACATTCACTACTGGTACTGCGAACGATGCGACAACACAATTCAACTTGACGGCAGATACTTTAGCTGTAGATACTTCACCAACGGCTGCACATTTCACTTATGTGCCGTCGGCTACTAAGATTACTGACTTGGCTGGTAACCTACTCGATACGGCAACAGATGGTGCTATTGCTGATGCTGATGTAGTAGAGACGGATGGCGCAGCAGCAGTGCTGGTTAGTACATCGCCACTAAACAGCGCGGTGAGTGTTTCTAAAACTGCTGTGGTGACCTTAACATTCTCAGAGATTTTGACTACTATGACTTTCACAGTAGTTGGTCAATCGGTAGCTGATTATACTAAGAATTTGGGTGCAGCTGCAGCTACGTTAACACCAATTGGTGCGATGGCTGGTGGTTATCACGCGATTACGGTGGCCACAGCAGTTGATGCAGCAGGTAACACCTATGCTGGTGTCACCGGTGCAGCTGTTAACCCATTCCACTTCACAGTAATAACCAGTGCTACTGATACTGTTGTGACTCCTGCTAGTTACACCATGCTCGTAACCGCACCAAACGGTGGGGAAGCGTTGGTTGGTGGTGCAACTCAGAACATCACCTGGTCGAGCAGTCAGACCAATAGCACAGCCATGAACAACGTCAACATCTCTTACACTACGGATGCTGGTGTGACTTACAACACGATTGCTAACAACGAAGCCAACGATGGTAGTTACAACTGGACAGTGCCAAGCATTGATGCAGCCATGGTTTTTGTGAAAGTTTCCGGTACCGATTTGGTCACGGTCTTGGCTTCCGATAGCTCTGACAGTGAATTCTCCATCTCGAGCACAGCTGTAGTGGCTCCTTCGACTGGTACCTCTGGTGTTTCGCCAGTTACTGGTTTGGCTGAGGATGTCTCAGTCGTCGCCTATGGCAACTACATTAAGAGTCCGTTCTACGACACTGTTTACTACGTTGACTACGGCACTGACGGTTCAACCCTCATCCGTCGTCCATTCAACGACCACCAGACATTCATTACCTACCAGGCCAACTTCAACAACGTGATTACGGTGACCGACGCCACGTTGCCAACACTGAGCCTTGGTGGCCCAATGATGCCAAAGCCAGGTGTCGTCCTCGTAAAAATTCAGACCGTGAACAAGGTCTACGCCATCGGTACTTCCGGTGAGTTGCGTTGGATAACTAGCGAAGAAGTAGCTAGCTCTATCTACGGCAGCAACTGGAGTGATTACGTAATTGACATCCCAGACACTTTGTACCCACGCTTCACGCATGGTACCGACATCACGACTGACGAGAACATTGACGTCAGTGGGATGAAGACACGTGCTGAGGTCAACATGTAAGAGTATTAGATCAACTTGAAAACGGGGCTAAAGTAGCCTCGTTTTTGATTATTGAAAGTGATATGGGGATAAGGTGAAGATTTAGTAAGCGAAGATGACTGTATTGGAGTACAATATAGTCAATTAATAAATCTCTCTCCGTATATGTTAGAAAGTATCGTCTCTACTCGACAAGTTAAGCCGTTGGCTTACGTATTTGCTGCTCTGACTGCCGCGTTCGTGTTCTTCCTGATGACGTCGTCAGCTTTTGCGGCGCCAGCACCTGTTATTACTGGAGCAGTCACTAGTGATGCAAATCACGATGGAACGGTAGATACGATTACTGTTAGTTTTAGTCCGAATGCACAGATTAATGATACGCTAGGAGCAGCTAATGGTTTAGATAGTATTGCTATTGATGGTGGTTGTACGGGTATTGTTAACGGTAACTATGCCAGTCCTGGAACAGCTACGCTTGTGCTGACTGTGAGTGGGTGTGTGGCATCCAATACTTCGGTGACGCCTACCGTCACTTATACAGCAGTAGCGGATTGTGCTACTGAGTTCGCGATTTGTAATACCGATGCCTCTGCTCAGCTCGTTGGACTTACGCCTAATGCTACAGCTACCGACGGTGCTGCTCCAATTCTGCTGTCTGCAGTGCTTGGCTCGGCTACTGGTTCTGTGGCTGGCGTAGCGCTGAATCGTCTCACTTTCACATACTCTGAGAACATGACTGTTAACAATGGTGCCAGCTCCACCAACGTCGGTGCGCTTACCACAGCCGGTACGGTGACTGGTTTGGCTACCTTTAGCACTGGTACTGGAGCTGATGGTGCGGTAGTGCCAAACCCGATAATGAACACAGTCGCTGGAAATACTACGACGACGATCACTGTTGATTTTGTGGATCGTGGTGATTTTTTTACCTCGGCTTCGGCGACTGCGCCAGGAGGTACTGTTACGCCGATCGCTAATGGCTTTGTGACACAGTCTGCAGCAGGAGCTTTGCAGGTGTATGCTGGTACTACGGTCACAGCCTCAGGTTCATGGGATTTAGTGAAGCCAACCATTTCCTCTATCACTTTGGCGGACAACGCTGGGCCAAATGGCCGCATCGACCGAGCGACGATTGTCTTTAGTCACCCTGTACGTGATGCCGGCTTCGCTAATGCTGATGCTTTATTGACAGACAGTGCCGCCGCGACACATGTTGGTGCCTGGGATGTAACTGCGAACAATGACGCTACTAAAATCTTTGATGTCACTAGCGATAACGCGGTGATTGATACGTCGGCAGCGGCTGCACAGTTCACTTATACGAATGATTCTGGTTTCTTTATCACTGACTTGGCTGGTAACTTACTTGATACCGCTAGTGACGGCAGTATTGCGTCTGGTGATAGCACGGAAGTAGATGGTGCTAAACCACAGATTAAGACCTTTACTTACGAGGACACTAGCTTGGACGGTAAGATCGATCACATGCTAGTGACTTTCTCCGAGAGCGTGGTCGCAGGCAGTGTGCTTGGAGCTTCTGACTTAATTTTGACAGGCGTGGGCGACTTTACGGCTTTGGCTTTTGGAGCTGGCGCTGACTTGATTGCGTCGACGGTGGCCTTTGTGGACATAGAGATGGGGACGGCTTCTAGTGCGACTGATACAAAGGAAAATGCTAGTACCATTGCTATTACTTCACAGGCAGCTTTTAGCTTGGTAGATAGCACTGGTAATACGAATAACACACTTGGCGCACAAGCTGGTAATGCTACCTTTGTGGACGGCGCTAAGCCAATTTTGGTTAGTACCTCACCGCTTAACGCAGCTGTTGGTGTTTCTAAGACGGCTGTGGTTACTTTAACCTTCTCAGAGATTTTGACCACTATGACTTTCTCAGTCATAGGTCAATCAGTCGCTGATTATACTAAGAACTTAACAGCGGCGGCAGCTACTTTGACGCCAATTGGTGCTATGGCTGGTGGCTATCATGCGATTACTGTGGCGACTGCAGTCGATGCCATTGGCAATACGTATGGTGGAGTTACTGGGACTGCAGTCAACCCATTCCATTTCACGGTGCTGACAAGCTCGACGGCTGAACCTACCGTGGCTAGCTACACGATGCTGGTCACCGCACCAAACGGTGGTGAGGCGTTGGTTGGTGGTGCAACCCAGAACATCACCTGGTCGAGCAGCCAGACAAATAGTGCGGCTATGAACAACGTCAACATCTCTTACACAACGGATGCTGGGGCGACTTACCACACGATTGCTACCAATGAAGCTAACGACGGTAGCTACATCTGGACGGTGCCAAGCATTGTGGCTGGTCAAGTGTTTGTGAAAGTAATTGGTACAGACTTAGTCGCAGAACTTGCCTCGGATAGCTCGGACAGCGCGTTCTCGATTTCGACTGCGGTGGTAACTGCTCCAGCTTCTGGAAACACTGGATTGTCGCCAGTTACTGGTTTGTCAGAAGATATTTCGGTGGTGGCCTTTGGTAACTACATTAAGAGTCCAAGTTACGACACGGTGTACTACGTCGACTATGGCACAGACGGTTCAACCCTCATCCGTCGCCCATTCAACGACCACCAGACCTTCATTACTTACCAAGCAAACTTCAACAACGTGATCACGGTAACTGATGCTACGTTGCCTACCTTGAGCCTTGGTGGTCCAATGATGCCAAAGCCAGGTGTCGTCCTCGTAAAAATTCAGACCGTGAACAAGGTCTACGCTATTGGTACTTCCGGTGAGCTCCGTTGGGTGACTAGCGAGTCACTTGCTAGCTCGATCTACGGTAGCAACTGGAGTGACTACGTGATTGATATCCCAGACACTTTGTACCCACGCTTCATGCATGGTACCGACATCACAACTGACGAGAACATCGACGTCAGTGGGATGAAGACACGCGCTGAGGTGAACATGTAAGTAATTAAGTTAGAGACGCTGAAACGGGGCTAAAGTAGCCTCGTTTTTGGTTGTCGATTTTGCTGCTTGTCTGTGCTATACTTTAGTCAACTATGGATCTGTTTAAGAGTTCTAAGGGTAAGCAGGGAGAGTCGACTGGAATTTGTCGAATTCCCTTGACGCCAGAGGAAAGGCAGCTGTGTGCCACGCCGGATCAGGCACCAAAAATGTCGGAGATTACTTGGCGAATATTCCGCATTATGGCGGAGTTCGTTGAGGGTTTTCAGTTTTTGTCGACGACTAAGCGCGAAGTAACGGTCTTTGGTTCGGCCCGTCTGCCGCCAACAAGTAAGTGGTATCAAGAGGCTGTTAAATTTGGCCGTTTGCTCGGCGAGAATGGCTTTAGTGTTATTACTGGCGGTGGTCCTGGTATCATGGAAGCGGCGAATAAAGGCGTGTATGAAGTGGGCGGGGACTCGATTGGTTTGAATATTCAGCTACATCACGAGCAACGGATTAATCCGTATGTGACCAGGTCGCGGTCGTTTTACTATTTCTTTACACGGAAGGTCATGTTGGCGGCTAGTGCGCAGGCTTATGTTTACTTTCCGGGTGGATTTGGCACCATGGATGAGTTGTTCGAGATTTTAACTTTGATTCAAACCAAGAAGTCAGAACAAATTGCGGTGGTGCTGGTAGGGCATGAATTTTGGGATGGTTTAGTGGTGTGGCTAAAGCAGACCATGGTAGAAAAATTTGATACTGTGGATAGTGTTGATTTAGAGATATTTAAGGTCGTGGATACTGCAGAAGAGGCTTTTGAGTTGGTTAGAATGTCGAAAGAGCGGTCGTTCTTCTAAAATATTGCTATGTCAGATAGATTGTCAGCTTTAGCTACGGTATTTACTAAACCTCACGGATTTTCCGCAGCTGTTGGTGAGGAGGTGATTGAGGTAAGCGTGCCGGTGAGTACAGCGGCTGTGCTGTATGAGAAGGTGCGTAATACTTTGGAATACCAGGAAGAGCATTTACTGCGCCGAGGATCCATTGAGCGCTTCTTTAAGCGTCATATTGGTGATCAGGCGCAGTTGTCGACGTTATCTAGTGATTTGTTGCGGGAGTTGGTGTGGGCGAAGTATTTGCCGAATAAAGAAGTACCAACTCATTTGTCGGTCAAACTGTCGGCGGTGATTGCTAAGTATGATGTTTTACTGAAGGCAGCTGATCGGTTGGGTGAGAAGCGGGAGAGGGTAGTGGAGTTTATTGTCGATGTATTAGCGACGGAAGTCGAGCGGACAATTGCGCCGCCGTTGCATGACGAAGCGTTGGCGAGCTACATGTATGAGGAAATGCGAAGTAGGGTTGATTGGGACCCGGGTTTTGGTTTGTCTGATGAAACTAAGGATTTGCGTTTGTTTATTGCCATTCATCGGACCTTATTGAAGTCTAACCAAGAGACGTTGCGCTACCGAGTTTTGGCTTTATATTATCCAGATTGGGTTGGCGCCGGCAATGATGAGCGAGTGGCTGACGTCGCGCAGCACTTGGTGCACATTGTAGACTTGATTGACGGCGAGATTAATCATCCGCTGACCGACAGGTTAGGGCGATTATTGCGACGACGGGCTGGTATATTTCGTGTCATCAAGGATGTTATTGCGCACAACCCGCATCATTTTCACGGCTTGCTTAGTGAGCCAGATGCGCTCGACAGAGCAGTGGGTGAGGCGTTACATCACCGGACGCACGATTTTAGGGTTAAGCTGCGCCGTATTGTAGCGAGAACTATTTTGTTCTTGTTTATTACGAAGATGTTCTTAGCGTTGATTCTTGAAGTACCATACGACTTGATCTTGGCTGGGGAAGTGGCCTGGGAGCAGCTGGCGGTAAATGTAATTTTTCCTCCGTTTTTCTTAGCCTTACTTAGTTTAACGATAACGATTCCAGAAAAAAGGAATACCGATGATTACCGGGCGGCAGTGCGGGCTTTAGTGGTTCATGCGGATCATCAGGTATTGAACTTGCGTCTGAAGAAAGACGTGCGAAGTGCCTGGACTACATTGTTCAATATAGTTTACGCGATTACTTTCATTTTGGTCTTTGGCGTAATCGGTAGCGTACTTAACCACTTTGGTTTCCATGCGCTGTCTATTGCTCTGTTCCTATTCTTCTTGTCGCTCGTAACGTTCTTTGGTATTCGTATTCGCAGTTCGACGCGAGACATTGTGGCGCTCGACGTGCGCAGTGGTTTGTTTGGTACAGCGTTCGACATCTTCATGTTGCCGATTGTGCGGATGGGTTCATGGTTGTCGGTAAAGGTGGCCAAGATTAACGTCTTCATTTTCTTCTTTGACTTCATTGTTGAAGCACCATTCAAAGTTGCTATTCAGTTCATTGAACATTGGCTCAACTTTGTGCGCGAAAAGAAAGAGGAAATCTAATATCTTTTATGCGAGAACATTTTCCAACAATTTGGTCGCTAATTACGCGAACTAGGCCGATGTGGGGCATGATTCCGTTACGAATCATGTTTGGTGTCGTGATTATTCTCCAGGGTTTGGAGCGACTAACAGGTATTCGTCATTCTGGTAGTTTACTTGGCACCTTTTCGCATGAATGGCAGTTAGTGTTTGTTCTAGTTTTTAGTTTTATTGAAATCATGGCTGGGTTAATGGCAATTCCTGGGATGTTTGTACGCTTTGTTGGTTTTACTGTAGTGATTGAAATGGCGGTGGCTGTTTTCTTTGAAAGTTTACCACTGGATTTTAGCGGTAGTGTGCAAGCGCAGATGTTGGTGATTGCGATTGCCGGCATGATGATTTTTAGTGGGGCTGGCCGGTGGTCGATTGACCATTATTTAGCTAAGAAACACTTGAAGAAGTACCCGAACAAGAAGTGGGAATTGTATACGTTGGCTGAGACACCGCTCACAAAGTGGTGGGAATAATATGCAAACATTCATGTTGATTCTGTTGATTTTGTTACTGGCGTTACAGTTGGGCATTTTATTTGTACTGAGCAGTTTCGCGGTGACGTTGTTCTTTGGCTCGCCGTGGGTGCCGACACATCCAGCTAGAGCTAGGAAGATGCTGGCTTTTGCTGATTTGCAGCCAGGCGAAACGGTACTTGATTTGGGCTCAGGGGATGGAGCAATACTGTTCTGTGCAGTGGAGGAGTTTCGAGCTTTTCACGCTATTGGTTATGAGATTAATCCGGTGTTGATTGCGATGGCTAAAATTCGGGCTAAGCTGCGGAAATTGTCAGATCAGGTGACGACAGTCAGAGGTAATATCTTCACGGATAAATTCCCGCACGCTGACGTAATCACGACGTTTTTGATTCCGAGTACCATGAAGAAGCTACGCTCGCGGTTGGCGGCGATGCCAGCTGAAACGCGGATTATTTCCCGAGGATTCAAGATTCCGGGGGTAACGCCAACCAAAAAACAAGAAGGACCGGATGAGTGGTTATATTTATATAAACCCGATGATCTCAAGTAATTAACTGTGGATAAGTGGTCTACGTCAAAGGTATATCTTTGACGTAGACCAAAGATAGATGTGATAAGATGGCGGCAATATGAGTAATGAAATTGTTTTGGATATTGAAACGCAGAATACTTTTGAGGAGGTTGGCGGGTATTTCACCGATAAATTGAAAGTTTCTCTGGTTGGCGTCTACTATTACGAGACTGATACTTGGGAGAGTTATTTAGAGCCTGATTTGCCGGCTTTGTTTCAGAAGTTGGAGAAGGGAGGGCGAATTATTGGCTACAATTCGATTGGTTTTGATATGCCGGTCATGAATAACTACTACACTGGCGATTTGTTGAAGTTGCCGCAACTGGACATTTTGCGCCATATTGAAAAGGCCCTCGGACACCGCATAAAGCTCGACGACGTGGCTAAGGCAACACTCGGTACGGGAAAGTCTGGCCATGGTTTACAAGCGGTAACCTGGTGGAAACAGGGGAATATTGAGGCTATTCGCGAATATTGTTTGCAGGACGTAAAAGTCACCAAAGAAGTGTACGAATTTGGCTGTAAAAATGGGTATTTGTTGTTCGACGACAGGACCGGAGAACGCCGCGCGATCCCGGTCGATTTTAAGGACGTAGCGGAGACTCCACAATTTAATTTCACGATGGGTTTTTAGCTGATTTCTCAGATGTTTTTTGACGCTTTTTTTGACCTCACAATTTATCCACAGAAAAGTTAGGCAACACAACAGCTAGTGGTATAATACTCAGTACGCACACTACATATAGTATTTATGTAGAGTTCGATGGAATGGTTTAGGGACCATATAAATCCCCAGGAGTAGTTTGTTTTAGCCAATTTTATTTTAACTTGAGGCGTCGTCACGAACCAACTTAAACAACGAAATTTTTTTAAGCTATGTCCGAAGCTCAAGTCCGCGTGGCAACTGCAGTAGCAACTGACGTGAAGCCAGACGAAAAAATCGTCTCGCAAGTTTGGCAATACGTTACTTCGGTCAAAGAGGTGAAGAAGCGTGATGGTTCGAGCCAGGCTTTCTCGACAGAGAAGCTGGCGGCTTCGGTGCGTGGTGCTTTGGAGTCAGCCGGTCAAAAGAATACGGACTCTTATGTGGCGCGTATTACTTCGCAAACCATCTCACGTTTGACTCGTCAGTTTGATGGTCATCGTGTGCCAACTACGGCGGAAATTCGCGAGGTGGTGACAATCGCTATCATCGACAACAACTTGATTCATGTAGCTAAGATGTACATGGGTCACGCGGCTCGTGGTTTGGCGCAGGCGGATGGCGAGACTTATGGCAAGGGTGTTAATTGGACGCGGTACTTTACCAAGGACGGTGTGACTCCTTACGATCTTTTAGAATGGGAGCGTCGCAGTGCGGTGATTACGAATGAAAAGGGTGGTGTTGTGTTTGAGCAGACGGATATTGAGGTACCTAAGGAATGGTCGCAAACAGCCACCAACATTGTGGCGCAGAAGTACTTCCGCGGTAAAGTTGGTAGCCCAGAACGCGAGACTAGCATGAAGCAGCTGATTGATCGCGTGGCTAAGACCATGAGTAATTGGGGTCGTAAGGATGGTTACTTTGCAACTAAAGAAGACGCGCAGATTTTTGAAGATGAGTTAACCTTCATCTTGATTAACCAAATGGCCGCCTTTAACAGCCCAGTTTGGTTCAACGTCGGCATCAATCCGCACCCACAGTGCTCGGCTTGTTTTATTAACTCCGTGCAGGACGACATGCGGTCCATTCTGAACTTGGCGGTGACCGAGAGCATGTTGTTTAAGAATGGTTCGGGAACTGGCAGTAACTTGTCTAATCTTCGGTCGTCGTTGGAATACTTGGGTGGCAGTAACGGTAAATCATCGGGCCCAGTTTCCTTCATGAAGGGCTTGGATGCCTTTGCCGGTATTGTGAAGAGTGGTGGTAAGACACGCCGCGCCGCCAAGATGGTTATTTTGAACGTGGGTCACCCGGACATTGTGCAGTTCATTGAATGCAAGGTGAAGGAAGAGCGCAAGGCTTGGACACTCGTCGACGCTGGCTATGACAGTGGTATGGACGGTGAGGCTTACGGCAGTATTTTCTTCCAGAATGCTAACAATTCGGTGCGTGTGACAGATGACTTCATGCAAGCGGTGGAGCAGAACGGCCGTTGGGTGACCAAGGAAATTACCACTGGCAAGGACAGCTTGGCTTATGACGCTAAGGACATTTTCCGCAAAATGGCGGAGGCTGCTTGGCAGTGTGGTGACCCAGGTATCCAGTACGACACGACCGTCAATACTTGGCACACCAGCAAGAACACGGACAGGATTAACGCCAGCAATCCATGTTCTGAGTACATGTTCTTGGATGACACGGCTTGTAACTTGTCTTCGCTCAATTTGATGAAGTTCCGTCAGTTGGTAAACGGTGTGCAGGAATTTGATGCGGCATCATTTAAGAAAGCGGCTGAGGTGATGATTACCGCTATGGAAATCGCGGTTGGTAATTCTAGCTACCCAACACCAGCGATTGAACAGAACAGTCATGATTTCCGACCGCTTGGCATTGGTTTTGCTAACTTAGGCTCGCTGTTGATGAGTCGCGGTTTAGCCTATGATAGTGATGAGGGTCGTAACTTGGCAGCTGGAATTATGTCATTGTTGAGTGGGGCTGCTTACGCTCAGTCGGCGAAGATCGCGGCGAAGATAGGGGCATTCAACGGTTTTACTGAAAACCGTGAGCCGTGTATGAATGTGATGGAGATGCATAGACGGGCGACTTATGAATTGCCAAATGTTGCTATGCCTCAGGATTTATTGGCAGAAGCTAAACAGAGTTGGGACGAAGTAGTTAACTTGGGTTATCAGTACGGTTTGCGTAATGCACAGATTTCGGTGTTGGCACCAACTGGGACTATTTCTTTCTTGATGGATTGCGATACGACCGGTATTGAACCAGACATTGCGCTTGTGAAATACAAGTGGTTGGTGGGTGGCGGTATGCTCAAGATGGTGAACAAGACCGTGCCAGAAGCTTTGACTCGCTTGGGGTATAGCGACGTGGAGCGTGACGCCATTCTTAAGTACGTGGATGAACAGGACACGATTGAAGGTGCGCCAGGCCTGAAGGCTGAGCACGTTGGCGTGTTTGATTGCGCGTTTAAAGCGAAGAACGGTACCCGTACGATCCACCACATGGCGCACATTGCCATGATGGCCGCTGTGCAGCCGTTTGTTTCTGGCGCTATCAGTAAGACGGTCAACATGCCAAACGACGCGACCGTGGAAGACGTGATGGAGGTCTACATGAAGGGTTGGAAGCTTGGACTCAAGGCGATTGCGATTTACCGCGATGGCAGCAAGCGTCAACAGGCTTTGACAACGAGTAAAGAAAAAGATTCTGGTAAGTCACATGCTGCTAGCGAAATAGGCGGGGTCACCGCGCCCCGCCAGGAAACGGCAGCCGTAGTCGAAACGGTGAAGATTGCGCCAAACCAGGTGACTAACTCACGTCGTCGACGTTTACCAGATGAACGCCGGGCCATTACGCACAAGTTTACGATTGGTAATCACAAGGGTTATCTCACGGTCGGCTTGTACGACGACGGCACGCCAGCGGAGTTGTTTATTACCATGGCTAAGGAGGGCTCGGTAATAAGTGGCATGATGGATGCTTTTGCCAGTAGCGTCTCGATTGGCTTGCAGTATGGTGTGCCACTCCAGGTGCTCGTCAAGAAGTTTGTGCATACGCGCTTCGAGCCATCGGGCTTTACGAACAATCCAAATATTCGTATCGCTAAGTCTATCGTCGACTACATCTTCCGTTACCTCGCCATGAAGTTCTTGCCATACGAGGCTCAGGTAGCTGTCGGCATTAACAACATCGGTGAGCATGGTGAAGCGCCGGTTGTTGCGCAAATAGGTGGGGCCACCGCTCCCCGCCATGAACACGAAGAAGAAAGTCATGTGGTCTTGCCGTTGACGGACGCTCAACCATCAATCTTTACTTCACCATCTTCCACCGACGCTAACCCGGTCATGTCGCCAGGTACAGCGCCAGCTAAGCTCGGCAATGGCGGCTTGGGTGCCACCTTCGATAACCAGTCGGACGCGCCAACTTGCGACACCTGTGGCGGCATGATGGTGCGTAATGCAGCGTGTTATAAGTGTTTGAACTGCGGTAGTACAAGTGGTTGTTCCTGATCTAAAATTGAATACTTAATAAACTTATTTATGGCTCGAAATGAACAAACTAGTAAAAAAATCAGGAAAGTAGCTTCTAAATTGTTGCGAAGTGGAGCTGGTACTAAAAAGCAGATAAAAAGTGTAGCTGGTTCGGCGCTTACTCAAAGTCCCTCTAAAAAGAGCAGAAGCTGACATTTATTATTAATAGGCGGGGTCACTGTGCCCCGCCTTATGCTTTATGAAATCGAATCAATTTCAATTGAAGGCATTCATGATCAGTTTGAGAAATCACATAGGCGGAATGAGTTTGCTCGTAGCTTCTATTCTACTTTTTGGTTATGCTTTTGAAACTGAAAATATTTATGTGTTATTCGCAGGTTTAGTTGGTTGTATTTGGGGTTTCGTTATAACTCGAAGTATTAAATAAGCTTTGGCGGGGCATGGTAACCCCGCATATTCAACTGCGGTGAAATTTATGCGCTCTCCTCGTACACATGCTCTCTGGACCGAAGTGAACTGCCCTCACTTTATTTCAACGAACACGTATGAGCGTAAACCGTTATTCGTTGATACCGATGTAGCCGAGATGCTTATCGATGAGATGAAGTTTTATGCCGTTAAATATAATGTTTTATTGATTGCTGCTGTTGTAATGCCTGATCATTTTCACTGTATTATTTGGCCACAAGGCCAGAAGACGTTTAGTGATTTTATGTATGGGGTGAAGAGCTATATGGCGAAGTGGTTTAGTGAGAGAGAAGTACAGCGGGGCATGGTAACCCCGCCTATTATCATAAAGAAGATTTGGCAAGATAGTTTCTTTGATTATGTCATCGAAAGTGATGAAAAATTAGAAGAAAAGGTTTGGTATATAATTCGAAATCCAGTTGAGGATGGATTGATTAGTGAAGTCGAAGTTTATCCCCACCTGCTTGTTGATTCAGAATATGATCCGCGCTAACGGCGGGGCGCGGTGACCCCGCCTATTAAGGGTGATGCAGGTGGTGGTACACTGGGTCTGCTTATGCCCATCAGGTTGTGAGAAATAAATGGTAAAATGAAATGTATGAACTACGAAGCGAGAATGTACGCGGATGGTGGAGCGAGGGGGAATCCGGGACCAGCGGCGGGAGGGGCAGTTATTTTTAGATTGGATGATACTGGGAATCAAATCGAACGCCTAGCTGAAGTGGGGAAGTATTATGAGCATGCCACGAACAACGTCGCTGAATATACTGGTATCATAATCGGTCTCGCCAAGGCTCACGAACTAGGGATTAAGAATCTTGACGTTTGTTTGGACTCCGAGTTGTGCGTCAAGCAATTGAACGGCATCTACAAAGTTAAAAATCCGGCGCTCGGTAAGTTATTTTTAGAAGTGTATAACCTCAAGCAGCACTTTCGCCACATCACATTTCGCCATGTCCGCCGTGCTTTTAATACGGAGGCAGATGCTGTGGTGAATAAGACTATCGATAGCAATCTCCTAATGTGATAGAATGGTGTTACTATGAGTCTTTTTAGCGGCAACAAGAAAGAACATTTTGACGGCTTGTTGGGCGTCGACATCGGCCCGTCAGGTATCAAGATTGTGGAATTAGTGGAAGAGAAGGGGCGACTCCGCTTATCAACTTACGGTTACTCGGAAATGGCGACAGTGGACGAAAGCTCCGTCTCACTGCTCAATAATCCAGCTAAAGCGGCCGAAATTATTAAGCAAATTATTAAGGACGCCGGCATGAAAGCTACCCGTGTAGTGGCCGCTTTGCCTTCCGCCCAAGTCTTTCAAACCATCGTCACCATTCCGCCTGGCAAGAACAAGGAAGAAATGAAGTCGCTGATCGAAACGCAATCAAGCAAGCTGCTGCCCATGCCGCTCGCCGACATGATTGTTGATTCTAATATTTTGGATAAAGACTTGCTGCCGAGCGAAGTCAAAAATTTAGCTGCTGGTAAAGACGGGGAAGCTAGCCGCGAATCCGGCAAGAATATTCGTGTCCTAGTTACGGCCGCACCTAAAGTTTTGGTGCAGAAATATATTGACCTTTTCCGTCAAACCAAGCTCGAGCTCGTCTCGCTGGAAACGGAAGTCTTTGCTCTCATTCGTAGTCTCATCGGTAAGGACAAATCTCGTGTCATGTTGGTCGACATGGGCTACGACCAAACGAACATTTCGATTGTGGATAAAGGTGTGCCGTACTTGCACCGCAGTATGAAGGGCGGCGGCATGATGATCACGAGCACCATGGCTGCCAGCATGGGCGTTAGTTTTGCGGAGGCTGAACGGGTCAAGTGTGACCTGTCACTTTCGAGTCAGGGGACTGAACCACCAAAAGCGGTGCAGGATTCCTTAACAGCTTTGGTTCATGAGCTTAAATATTCGCTGGAGCTTTACGCTAACCAAGCCTTCCACGACAACCAAACAGTGGAGAAAATCGTTATCACTGGCGGCAGCGCACACTTGCCAGCCCTTGATCCGTATCTAACCAAAGTCTTGAACGTCAACGTCTACATTGGCGACCCTTGGGCCCGCATTGCCTCACCCGCCGGCCTCCGCCCCGTGCTCGACGAAGTTGGCCCGCGCTTTAGTATTGCTGTAGGTCTTGCTATGCGTATTAGTGAAAAAGACCGGTAGCTATGACAGCTAAGCCCACCATTCTTTTAGCCGTTCACGATCTGCATTTGGCGGAGATTTTTGCCCGTCAGTTTGAGCGGGAAGGTTGGACAGTGGAAGTTATCGACAAGTTGCCCGCCGCGGAATTGAGAGCTGTCCAGTTCCGGCCGAATATTATGATTATCGACGCCCAAGCCTTGCCAGACGTGGCCTCGGAGCTGCGTCGCCTACGCACCTTACCCACTTTGCTAAAAACAAAAATAGTTTTACTAGCCGACGAAGCTCACCACACGAACGTGCATCAAGCCTTAACCGCCGGTGCCGCCGAGTATGTGTTGACCGGTCACCTAACACCGAGCAGCCTCGTCACCAAGATGAAACGTTTACTCGCGGTGTGATATAATTAGTGCAATATGACAAAAATAGAAGTCCTCGGTGTAATGCTCGTGATTGGTGTTTGTGGTAGCTTAGCGGCCAGTGCGGTTCTCACAGCTCGTTTGCACACGCGTGACGCCACTCGTCTGTCTCACGTTCGTGAAATTCAAGACTCGTTGGAGTCATACTTTACAGACCACGCTGGTTACCCGGTCATAGCTGAACCTCTAGCTTTAGGTCAAGGCAGCACGCAGTGTCTCTCGGCTGACGGTTTCGCCTGCAGTATTGCGCCAAGCAATTCGTACTTGAGAGTGGTACCAACGCCACCAACTACGGGACTTCATAAGCAATCCAGCTGTAGCGGTGTCGACAATGCTTATTGTTATACCGGGGGTGAGACTACCTATCATTTGCAGTTTGAGTTAGAAGCAGCTAATCGGGCTCTTGGCTTGGTCAAAGGCGCTAATTGTATTACGGAGAGCAGTTTATTAGCTGGCGCTTGCCCAACCATTTAGTTCTATGTCTATTATCCTTGCCATCGTTCTATCTGGTGTTCTCGGCATCTTGACCGGGAGCATCGTGAACGCCACCGTTCTCCGCACCAAAGCTGGCTTACCCCTCATGAGTCGGGCCCGTTGCTTGAGCTGTGTTGAGCCTATCCACTGGTTCGACCTCATTCCGGTGCTCAGCTACTTCGTGCTCAAGGGTCGTTGTCGACGTTGTTCCGCCGCCATTGAATGGCAATACCCAGCTGTTGAGTTAGCCATGGGCTTACTCTTCGCCCTCTTTGCTGCTCGTGTGGTACTCGGCCTCGGTATTCCATCATTTATCACTGGCACTGAAACTGGCATTCTCTTTGTTCGCGACGCTGTTGTGTCGGTCTTCCTAGTCATCATTTTTCTCTACGACTTCCGTTTCAGCGTCATCCCTGACAAGTTCTCAATCCCTGCTATCATCTTGGTTATTCTTTTTAACGCTCTGCTCGGCGCCTCACCGTTCTCGCTATTGCTCGGCGGTTTGGCTATTGGCGGTTTCTTTGCCATTCAATACCTCGTCTCACAAGGTCGCTGGGTTGGCGGGGGAGACATCCGCATGGGCCTACTCATGGGCTTCTTACTCGGTTTACCAGTCGGCATGGTCGCCTTGTTCCTTTCTTACGTCCTCGGCGCAGTGGGCGGCTTAGCCTTGCTTTTGGGTGGACACCGCAGCACCACGAGCCATGTTCCCTTCGGTACCTTCATGGCTGGTGCTACCGTCATCGCCATGGTCTTCGGCCCTTGGTTGTTGAATACTTACGTAGCGTTGTTGCAGTAAATCTACACCAAATTCTTCCGCAATCTCTTAGTATTCGTCCTTCTTTCTTTGCTATCCCTCTTCCGTAACTGCGAAGCCCAAGTCGGTCTAGTAGGAATACGCTTGGCTTGCGGCGTCAGCGCGTGGTCAATCAGGCGATAGAGTTTCTCGAGCGCCGTTTCGCGGTTCTGAGCTTGGGTTCTCTGTTCGCTGGAAGTGAGCACGATCTCACCTTCATTCGTTAAACGATTTTTGAAAGCTGCTCGCAGTTTAGCTTTTTCCGATGCGTCAAAAATAGTGCTACCAGCCAGGTTCCAATGCAATTGGGCCTTGGTCGATACTTTGTTGACGTTCTGTCCGCCAGCGCCAGAAGAGCGCACGTACACAAGACTAATTTCGTTCTCTGGAATTTTTCGGTTGCCGAGCATATTACCCGCATTATAGCACGCTCGCTCATCCCTTAAAATTAATCGCCGCTTATGCTACAGTGCCCGTAACTATGACCCATTCTGAAGCCGCCAATCGCGTGGATAAACTCCGCCAAGCCATCGACAAATATCGCTACCAATACCACGTCCTAAACGCGGCCGATATTTCGGAGGCGGCGCTTGATGCGCTGAAGCATGAGCTCTACCAGCTCGAACAAGAGCATCCGGATTTGATTACGCCCGAGTCACCAACCCAGCGGGTGGCTGGTGTCGCCCTGGCTAAATTCAATAAAGTTACCCACGTCACGCCCATGCTTTCTATGGAGGACGTCTTCTCTGCGGCGGAAATGGGGGAGTGGCTCACTCGGGTTGAGAAATTAGCCGAAGGCGCACAGGACTATGTGGTCATGCCAAAAATCGACGGCCTGGCGGTTTCCTTGGTCTATCAAGACGGCAAGCTGGTCAGTGCGGCTACTCGTGGCGACGGTCGCATCGGTGAAGACGTTACCATGAACATTCGCACGATCGAATCTATTCCGCTCACACTCCTAGAACCTATCCCAGGTCGCGTCGAAGTTCGCGGTGAAATCTACATGCGTCAAGCCGACTTTACCGCCATGAACGCTGCACGAACCGCTGCTGGCGAAGAGCCTTTCGCTAATCCCCGCAACGTTTCCGCTGGTAGTATTCGTCAGCTGGATCCGGCCGTCGCGGCTGCTCGACCACTACGCTTCTTTGCTTGGCGCTTGGAATCTGACCTCGGCCAACGTACCCAAGTTGAGAGTTTAGAACGTGCTCGTCAACTCGGTTTCTCGACGCCGCCCTTTGTTCACGCTAAGAACTTTGACGATATTAAACAGTACTTTGCCGAACTCGGCGCTGAACGGGCCAGCCTCGACTACTGGATTGACGGCGTGGTCGTTCGCGTCAACAATTTGCAGGCCTATGAGTCCCTCGGCGTGGTCGGCAAGACCCCGCGTGGTTTGGTGGCTTGGAAGTTCGCACCCGAAGAAGCTACTACTAAACTCGCCAGCGTCGACTGGTTTGTGGGCCGCACTGGTGTATTGACTCCGGTCGCCACCGTCGGTGCAACGTTCATTGCCGGCACCACCGTTACCCACGCTACACTCCATAACGCCGATGAAATTGCCCGCCTCGGCCTTATGCTTGGCGACACCGTCATTCTCACCAAAGCCGGCGACATTATTCCGAAGATTACGAAAGTTCTTACAGAGCTTCGCGTCGGCTCGGAAAAGGCTATCGAACTGCCAGTAAACTGCCCAGTCTGCGGTTCGGCTGTTATTCGCCGCAGTGGGGAAGTCGCCCTCGTCTGCAGTAATAAACAATGCTTCGCCGTGGCTAGCGAACACATTCTGCACGCTGCCCGCGCTTTCGGCATCGACGGACTCGGCGGGAAAATCGTCGAGCGTTTGGAAGAAGCAGGACTCCTCAATAGTGCGCCAGATATTTTCCGTTTAAGCGTCGACGAAATTAAGAACCTGGAAGGCTTCGGTGAAGTCTCAGCCAAGAAACTGATCGAAGAAATCGCGCGCAAAAAAGTTATCGACCTCGACGCTTTCATCTCATCCTTGAGCATTCGTCACGTTGGTGCCGAAACCGCTTTTGCCCTAGCTGTTCACTTTGGCACGCTGGCTTCGTTCATCGCCGCAAGCAAAGATCGTTTGCTCACTGTACCAGACGTGGGGGAGACGGTCGCGGACGCTATCATCGAATTTCTCCATTCCGAGCACGGTCAGAAGCTTTTGGTCGAGTACCAAGAAGTCGGCGTCATCGTCAAAGAGGCCAAAAAGATTGAACAAAAACTAGCCGGCAAGAAGTTTGTCGTCACCGGCACGCTAACCACCATGGGCCGCGAAGACGCGAAAGATCGCATACGTTTAGCTGGTGGCAGCGTGGCGGGATCCGTCAGCAAAAACACAGATTACGTTGTGGTTGGCGATAATCCTGGCAGCAAGGCGGACGACGCCGCAACCTTGGGCGTCCCAACCTTGTCGGAAGAGGAGTTTTTGCGTATTCTAGGGCAGTAATATGAATATCGATATCGACCACGTTGCCAAGCTCGCCCGCCTCCAGTTGGGGAGCGAAGAGAAGACCAAGTTAGCTGAGCAGCTGCCAGCTATTTTGGAATACGTCAGCCGTTTGCAGGAAGTCGACACTTCGGCCGTTTCCACCCGCGACTACTTCACCGAAGCCTTCAATGTTCTGCGTTCTGATGAGATTGTTGTCATCGATCAAGCCGAGCACAACGCCCTCATTGCCGCTTTCCCAGTTAGTGCTGCTAATGCGCTCCAGGTTCCTGGTGTTTTCGAATAAATTATGACCTTCTCAACTGTTCAAAATATTATTGACGAAATTAAGAGCGGCCGTACTTCGGCTACTCAGATTGTCGAAGCAACCTTAGCCGACATCAAAGCCCGTGATGGTGCCGTTGGCGCCTTCTTGGAAACTTTTGACGCCGACGCTTTGGCACAGGCTGCTGCCATCGACGCGCTCGTTAACGCCGGAGCTGAGTTGCCGCCTCTCGCCGGCGTTCCTGTTGCCATCAAGGACAACATGCTCTACACGGGGCATAAGGCCACGGCCTGTTCGATGATTCTCGCTGAACACGTCGCCACTTACAATTCAACTGTCGTGCAACGCCTCATTACTGCTGGCGCTATCATCATTGGTCGCACTAACATGGACGACGCCGCTATGGGTTCCTCGACCGAAACCTCAGCTTGGCAAAAGACTTACAATCCGTGGGACACTACGAAGATTCCTGGTGGCTCATCGGGCGGTTCAGCTGCCGCCGTGGCCGCTGGTTTCGTGCCAGTTGCCCTCGGTTCCGACACTGGCGGTTCAGTTCGTCAGCCCGCTGCCATGTGCGGTGTCGTCGGTATGAAGCCGAGCTATGGCCGTGTTTCCCGTTACGGTATTATTGCCTTGGGCTCGAGTCTCGACCAGGTCGGCGCTTTCGCTCATACAGCTAGTGATGCCGCCCTCATCTTATCAATTATCGGCGGCCGCGATGAACATGACGCCACGTCAGTTGATCGATCATGGTCGAGCCTCGGCCCTGCAAACTTCGACGGCCTTCGTATTGGCGTCCCCAAAGAATATTTCGTCGACGGTATGGACGAGGAGGTCCGCAGCCGCATAAACGAAGCTATCGAACTCATGAAGCAGGCCGGCGCGGAAATCGTCGACCTGAGCCTTCCCTTAACTCCTTTCGCTTTACCGACCTACTACATCATCCAGCCCGCCGAAGCTAGCAGTAACCTCGGCCGTTACGACGGTATGCGCTACGGCACACGCGCCCCAGGAAGTCTCGAAGAAAGCTACGTCAACGCCCGTGGCACCGGCTTCGGCACGGAGGTGAAGCGCCGCATTATGCTCGGCACCTTCATTCTTTCCGCCGGATATTACGACTCTTACTACAAAAAAGCTCTCGCCGTCCGCACTGCCATCCGCGCTGAATTCGACGACGCCTTCAAACGTGTCGACGTTATTGTCAGCCCCACAGCCCCGGGCGTAGCTTGGAACATGGGGGAGAAAATGGACGACCCTGTGGCCATGTACCTAGCTGACGTCTTCACGGTCGCCGCTAATATTGCTGGCATCGCTGGCATTTCCGTCCCATGTGGTTTTGCTCACAACTTGCCTGTAGGCCTCCAATTCTTGGCTGGATCAATGCAAGACGAGAAGGCTCTGCAGGCCGCTGCTGCTTATCAAAATCTAACCTCTTGGCATGACCAACATCCTCGGGTTTAGAGCTCGCTCATTTGGCCTATTTTGGGCTTGTAGTGTCGAAAACTTTTTCGACTTAGCACTAACTAAGCCTCAAAAGCTTTTCTAACTACGCACCCAAACTAGTCTCAAATGTGCAAGCTCTAATAATAAATCCAGATTACACCAAGCTCGGCTTTTCGGTCGCTGGCTTTGTAATTATCATGGCCGTAGTTTGGTATCTCATCTATCGCCTAAAGCGCTGGTACAAGCGTTGGCTGTTCGGCAAAGAGGGGGAGCAGGTCAAGAAGTCGTGGGCAGAGGTGGAGGGTTTACTAGCTCGCAACGAAGATATGGCGAGCAAGCTGGCCGTCATGCAGGCCGACTCCGTGCTCGACCAAGCTCTGAAACTAAAACACTTTCCTGGTGAGAACATGGCCTATCGCCTCAAGTTTGCCGAGCGTAAATATCGTAAATTGAACAATGTCTGGTGGGCGCATAAACTCCGCAACACTTTAGCGCACGAACTTGGTTATAATTTGCGTCGTGGTGAGGCGAGCAAAGCTGTCGCGGCCTTTAAGTCTGCTCTCATTGATCTCGGCGCGCTGTAATTTATGATCCCATACTTCGCCTGGACGTCGATTGCTGTTGGTCCATTCACCATGCAAATCTGGGGCCTGTTGGTCGGCCTCGGCTTTTTCTTTGCTGCCTTCATGGCGGGGAAGTTGGCTAAAAAGCGTGGCCTCGACGCCGGAATTATTTACGACCTCACGGTCTGGATGGTACTAGCCGGCATGATTGGTGGTCGTGTTGGGCATGTTCTTTTCTACGCTTTTCCATACTACCTCGCTAACCCGCTAGAGATATTCGCTATCTGGCACGGCGGCCTCTCCATGTTTGGTGGTCTCATTGCTTGCGTGATTGTCGGCCTGTGGTTTTTGCGTAAGAAGAAGGTGGACGTCTGGCAATACGTCGACGTGGCTGTGTATGGTTTGCCCTTTGGCATTATGATTGGTCGGCTCGGCTGTTTTCTCATTCACGATCACCCGGGCACTGCCACGCATTTCTTTTTAGGTGTACAATATCCTGGCAACGTAGCTCGTCACGACTACGGTTTATATGAGATGCTAAACGGTGCAGGGATGGCCGTCGCATTTCTCTGGTTGGCCCACAAAAAGGCACGAACCGGAACATTCATTGGTGTCTTCAGCCTTTGGTACGGACTCTTCCGGTTGCTGACGGATGGCGGCAGGTTGGTCGACGTACGTTATTTAGGGCTAACACCAGGCCAGTATCTAGGCGCCATTTTAGCCATTGTCGGCCTCTGGTTGTTGTGGATAACTAAGATGCGAAAAAAGTAAAAAGTGTTAAGATAGTTGCGAAAAATAATTAATTTTATATGAGCGAAGAAACAGTCGTCCCAGAAGTCGTCCCAGAAGTCAGCAAGAAGCAACTCGGTTTCTTTGACGGTAACCCCAAGATGATCTTCGTCTTCGGTCTCGTGGCCGGTATTGCCCTCACTTACATTGGTGGCGATCTAGTAAACGGAGCTAGTCGCGGCGCTATTGCTGCCGCCCCAGTTGCTGTGGCTGACACTACAGCTAAGCCTGCTGCTGCCGCACCTGTTGCCGCCGGTAAGCTAGCCGCCGTTACCGCTACGGACCACGTCCGCGGTGACCTCAAGAAGGCTAAGGTGGTCATGATCGAATACTCTGACTACGAATGTCCATTCTGCGGCCGCCATCACCCAACCATGAAACAGCTTTCGGAAAAGTATGGCGACGACGTAGCCTGGGTCCTCCGTCACTTCCCATTGTCCTTCCACCCGGAAGCTATGCCAGCCGCCAACGCCGCTGAGTGTGCTAACGAGCAGGGTAAGTTCTGGGAGTACTCGGATATTCTCTACGCCAACCAAGACAGCTTGAGCGCCGAATACTACGGCAAAGTTGCTGATCAGTTGGGCCTCAAGCGTTCTCAGTTTGACGACTGTGTGAAGACTAAGAAGTATCAGTCTGTCATCGACGCCGACGCTGCCACTGGCCGTACTGCTGGCGTCAACGGTACACCGGCTACGTTCATTGATGGTCAGCTCATCTCGGGTGCAGTACCACTTGATAGTTTTACATCCCTCATCGACGCCGCAATTGCTAAACTAAAGAAATAATAGGAATTCCAACCAAACAAAAAAGTCTGCATAATGCAGACTTTTTTAATTCTCAATTATTTCCTTCTTGGAGCTTCGTAGCGGTACGCTGGCCTGTCGTCCTCGTCAACCGTTTCTAAACGGCGATAGGTTGGGAGTGGGCGAGCGCTTGGGGCTGCAGCACTAGCAGCTGGACGTGTGCCGTAGCTTGGGCGAGCACCGTATGGGGCTGGACCGCGGCTAGCTGGAGCAGCTCCGCGATTAGCACCGTAAGCTGGACGAGCACCGTATGGCTTGGCAGCGCGAGCGCCACCACCGTAACCACCAGAGGATTGACCGTAGCGATTGCCACCAGGTGCTGGACGACCACGACCGTTACCACGACGAGTATCTTCGTCACGATCGGTGTGAGGCATGACGCGAGCGATTGGTAGGTCGGCTGGGATTTTACCAACTGGCAACTTCCCGCGGATCAAGCGTTCAATGGCGCGAATATCCTGTTGCTGGTCTGGGGTAGCATAGGACACGGCCTTACCTTCCAAACCGTTACGACCGGTACGACCAATGCGGTGCACGTAGTCCTCGGAACTATCTGGGAGGTCGTAGTTGACGACCAAACCGATACCGGTCACGTCGATACCACGAGCGGCAATGTCGGTGGCAACCAACACGCGATACTTACCGCGCTTAAAGCCTTCCAAAGCCTCCTTACGTTGGCTGAGTGACTTGTTGGCGTGGATTTCCGCGGCGGTGTGCTTCATGCTGTGGATAGCACCACAAATCTTCTTGGCACCGTGCTTGGTGCGGGAGAAGACGAGCACAGTGCCCTTAAAATCTTCGAGCATCTTTTCGAGCAAGCGAATCTTATCCTCCTTGCGGACGATGAAAATCTCCTGGGCGACACGCTCGGAAGCAGTCCCAGCTGGGGCAACTTCCACGCGGACTGGCAACTGCATGTGCTTGCGAGCAATTTCCACGATGTCGTTAGGCATGGTGGCGCTGAACAGCAAGGTCTGACGTTCCTTTGGTACGGCACCAAGGATACGGTTAATCTGTGGGGCAAAACCCATGTCCAACATGCGGTCAGCTTCGTCCAAAACGAGCACGCGCACCTCGGTCAAGGTCAACGTCTTCTGCTCCATGTGGTCAATCAAACGACCAGGTGTAGCAATAATGACGTGTGGCTTAGCTTTAAGCTGACGCAATTGCTTCTGGATGTTTTCACCACCAATCAAAACGGCGGTGCGCATACCCATGGGGCGACCCAAACGCTGCAAAGCCTCGTCAACTTGGAGAGCGAGTTCGCGTGTTGGCAAAATGATCAAACCCTTACCCTTGTGTTGGGCTAAGCGTTGGATCATTGGAATACCGAAGGCGAGGGTCTTACCAGTACCGGTTTGAGCGATACCAATAATGTCTTTTCCTTCAATAGCTGCAGGAATAGACTTCTCCTGAATTGGGGTCGGAACAGTGAACTTAGCGTTGGTCAAAATGGTGAGGAGCGATGGTGCGATCCCGAGCGTCGAAAAACTTTTTACGACTGGGGCCGCTACAACAGGCGCCTCGGAAGCATTGATAGCTTCTGGGGTGGAAGTTAATACGGTCATAGATTGTCTTGATCGAACCGATGATCATGACAACTAAGTGTCGACCGTAAGGCTCAGGCCAGCCGCGATTATTAAGCGGTGGCAAAAATCAAGGCTCTAACTATAGCCTAAATACGGTAAAATGTCAAAAAACTCGCCGTTTATTAGCGATTTCCAGCCCTGATCCAGGATTCTAACCGAAGAATCTCATGCGCCACCAGTTTGCCATCATACTCGGCATTATGGGCATGATTGCCGCCGTAACTGGCCTTTTTCTGGTCCAAATGCAGGCTAAACTTCACCTTGTCGCCCCTATCCTCCACATACAAATGAAACCGCGGATAAAGCCCTGCGGTTAGCCGAATCATCCAGCTATCCTCCTTGGTCACCGGGTCGACGCTATAACCATAACCCGCGCTCCGCAGCACAGCGACCGGATTTGGGCACTTATCTTTTGGGAGGATGATATCCATAACTGAGGGTATTGTAGCATCTTTCGCAGAAAACAAAGAGCGCGTCCCTGGGCCCGACAGGCCGAGGGACGGCTTGCCTTGGGCGCTAGGACGCGCGAGTACTTCGACGGATTACGGTGTTGACTGCCTAGTCACGGCAATCACTGCTCCGAACTTGTCCGGCGGCAGCACCTCGTCACCGATGGCCCACAGCTTCGACACGACGCCGTCCAGGAACAAGGCGTTGCCACAGGCCAGCTCGTCACGGAACAACGTGGCGAAGTCATGGAACCGGACGTCACCTTCCGAGATGACCAGGTACACCGTCTGGCCGTCTGCCGACACCCCGACGCCGTTGCGCCGCAGCTTGTTCGTCGACTCCGGTTTGAAGGCCGCGTTGACCACGCCGTCAACGAGTAGCATCGGGCCGGACTGAGTTGCCAGCGTCACCTTGGACCGATCCTTTGGGAACGCCGTCGACACCGTGACGTGCGCCAGACCCTTCGCGTCAACCCAGAAGACTCCGTTCGGCGCCAGGTAGAAGTTGCCTTCGCCAGCCCCGAGGTTGAGTGCGTGACTCTCCTGGCCGTTCGCCACGAACAGCCCGACTGGTCCGTGATCCGGGCCGTACATGCCGCCATTCATCAGGGCCAGCACTTGCCGTCCTTCCTGCTTGGCCGTAGCAGTCGCCTCGTTGAAGGTGACACCACCGGCCTGTCCGCCGTAGAGCCTGATGTCGACGCCGGCCCCGAGCTGCACCGTGACGACGGTATAGCGGTCGCCGAGGTGTTCGACTGTCCGGACAGTCATGGTCACAGCAGCCACGGCCGGAGCACAAGCGAAGAACGCTAGCACACCGACAACTGTTAAAAATAAAGAACGCATGGGCGTGCTCCTTGTTGGTAAATAGCCGGCCCGGCCACGGGGTCACCACGAAATGGCAACCGAGGAATATAGCAGTATTTAAAGGATTTGTCTACTTCCTGGCGGTCTTTCACTCACAAAACAAAGAGCGCGTCCCTGGGCCCGACAGGCCGAGGGACGGCTTGCCTTGGGCGCTAGGAACGCGCGAGTGATTCTGTAGCCGAGCATGCTCTACGTTGGCGGGCCTGGCAGGTGGAAGAACAGGGCGACCCAGGCCAGCGCAGCAGCTGCACCGCTCACCCCCGCCCAGATGTAGCAGCTCCGCTTTTCAGCCTTGTCGGACGCCAGGCTTCCCTTGATGCCGTAGACGACAGCAAATGCAGTTAGCAGGATGTTCATTGCAATCTCCAACAATTGCCGTCTCACCAATGACGACTGGGTCGGTGTTCGACGGTTAAAAACTACCATTCTCCAATCCTTGTGTCCAGGTAGACATCGCGAGCTCACATTCAAAGTTGAACACCTAAAAGCCAACAAAACAAAGAGCGCGTCCCTGGGCCCAGCAGGCCGAGGGACGGCTTGCCTTGGGCGCTAGGACGCGCGAGTTCAGTTCTTCTTGTTGGTGTTGGCGGCAATGACGCTGAGCCAGCAGACCACCAAGCCGACCAGGTACATAAGGGCGAATTCGAAGGTAAGGTGTTGAAGGCAGCTCCATCAATTCTTGCCGCCCTATTGCTGAGATAGGCATCGAAGATGAAAGACGCTATACCGAATCCAATCATCCGATAATTTATCAGGGACATGGAGAGCTCCTTGAGGTGGTATGAAGGGCAGCATAGGCGATGCCGTTCGGCGAATAATTATCACAAATTAACTTTTTTGTCTATAATTGGCGGGCTTCGGCCACATTTCGACCAACAAAAAATCCAGCTTCGGCTGGATTTTTTGGTCGGGCTAGTGAGATTTGAACTCACGGCCTCTTCGTCCCGAACGAAGCGCGCTACCGCTGCGCTATAGCCCGTTGCGGCTGAAATAATGAAAATTACCTGGCGGAGGGAGAGAGATTCGAACTCTCGATACCTTGCGGTATACACGCTTTCCAAGCGTGCGCACTAGGCCGCTATGCGATCCCTCCGGGCAGCAGGATTGTAGCCCACCGGCTGGCTATTATCAAGTTTGTGGAGTAATCTTTGTCTGTCGTCAATCTCCATTTGGCTAATCTACGGGCTA
Source organism: uncultured Gammaproteobacteria bacterium (assembly GCA_964355955.1). GTDB lineage: Bacteria > Patescibacteriota > Patescibacteriia > UBA9934 > UBA9934 > UBA11707. The sequence goes on along the minus strand of CAYHFQ010000010.1, from coordinate 5,349 downwards.
TAGCGCAGCGGTAGCGCGCTTGCATGGGGTGCAAGAGGCCGAGGGTTCGATCCCCTCTAGCCCGACCAATAAGCTTCAACTCCGGTTGAGGCTTTTTGTTTTTTATGCCATAGTTGACTCGTCGCGTGACGGCCTTCCGCTGTCCTCGACCAGGAGTCATCATGCTTCGTACACTCAGCGCTTACTTGTTGATGGGGCTCGGTATGGTTTCCGTGATGGGGAGTAACGCCTTGATGGCGGTAGACGATATTCCAGATCACACCAGCGCTTTGTTCATCTATGTAGCGGGAAGCATCGGTGGTTTGATTTTGGGGTTCGTTGGTTACAACCTCGTACCACCTGATCACGAGTGGCCGCTCCCTTTGCGCAAGGCCGCCAGCATTAGCGCCATCGTCCTCGGTCTTTGCCTTGTTGTCTTTGGTTCGATGTTCAACTACAGTCTCAATGGTAGCCTTCTCGACATTCTTGAGCCGGTTGGGATTGGTATCTTCATCATCCTCATCGGCTGCGTTGACCCACTCATTCGCGCCGCTACTCCGCACGCCCCGTAGCAGAAGAGCCCCCGTGGCTCCTGGCCGCGGAGCGTGCTCTTCTTTTTATCGATCAAAAGTGTCATCATTGTTTTATGAAATTCTTATCCAACACCACCTGGGCCGACGTCTTTGCTGCTTGGCAGCAAGAGGAGGGGATTGACCCCGCTTGGCAAGCACACGCCAAAAGCAAGGGCTTTGCTACTTGGGCTGATTGGCGTGGCGATGCTGCTGCAAAAATCGGAGCAGCCGATTTAATCTGGCAAATTTTCGCTTTCGACAATCCGCTGACAGAAATCCCAGCCCTCCTCCTTGGTCCATTTAAAGGCTGGCAAGCTCGCGTCGACGGCCTTACTAACACCACGTTCACCGATTTCATAAATATTCCCGCCAACTTCGTCTACCAACAAACTAACCCCAAGATTTTATCGTTAATGAATAATTTCCCCTCACCAACCCAATTCATCGCCGTCCGTCGCGAAGACACCGGCGCGCTAATCTGCCTCGAAGGCCATCACCGCGCCACCGCCGTCGCCTTAGCCGCCAAGCTCGGCCGAGCTATCGATTTCGGTGGAGTCACTATTGCCATTGCTCAACTTCCTGCAAGCAAATGCGGTATTTTTAACACTGCACCAGTCCAGGTCTCTTAGAGACAAGGCAGGTCACTTAGAGACCAAACAGCTTTTGTAATCTTCCACCAACTTTGGTACCATACCCGTATTATGGCCTACTGGCTGCTGAAGACCGAGCCTTCCACCTACAGTTGGGACAACCTCGTAGCAGATAAAAAGACGGTGTGGGATGGTGTGCGCAACTTTCAAGCGCGTAATTTTTTGCTGCAAATGAAGGCGAATGATATTGCTCTCATCTATCACAGCGGGGAACAGAAGAGCATCGTCGGCATTGCTAAAGTCCTCACCGGCCCGCACGCTGACCCGAAGGACACCAAGTGGACCGCCGTCGACTTGGCTCCCTGGAAAGCCCTCGCCAAGCCAGTCACCCTTCTCGCTATCAAAATGCGTAAATCACTCTCGCACATTCACTTGGTTAAACAATCCCGCCTCTCGGTCATGCCCCTCACCATTCCGCAGGCTAAAGCGTTGCTCAAAATGGGGTTGACGGAACTCGAGCGGTAATATCGAAAAAAGAAAGGAGCCGAGGTCATCAGCTCCTCCCGTTGGCTTGGCCAGTACGGACGGAGTCAGACGACTCGGCTCAGTTGGTGACGACGAAGTGGGGGAGATATCTCGGCCACGAGTTGGGCGGTGGGTTCGTATGGACCACGGTCAGCGCCGTGGTCTGGTCGGGCTCGCTCTTGCTGACCGGCCGAGTCTCGGTGGTCGAGACGACGGCGACCTGCTCCTGAGCGCTAGCTGGAGGCACAAACTGAACGAAGAAATACATGGACACCTCGGGTGATAGATACCGCTCCATGCGGTAGCTAAGGACACACGGTATCCGAAATGAGCCTCCGAGTCAAAACAAAGAGCCAGGCCTCAGCCCGGCTCTTTTCGTTACTCGTCGAGGAAGTTCTGTCTACTGCAGAATGGAATCAATCTGGTTCACACTGTTATAAACCGAAGCCGAGTTATAGTCAGCGCTGCTCGTAATGTCCGTGCCGAAGATATAGTTACCATGGAAGGCGTCGGAGATGTCGTCGACCATGTGGTTCCAGCTGGTGCCGTAGATGGCACTGGCCGTGGCCTCGCTGTCAATTCCGCGCAGTTCACCGGAGGTACCGATGGCGTAAACGGTGTTGACGGTGATGAACTTAACTAGCTTGTAGCCTGGGTGATAGGTGACGTTCTTGCCGAGCGTCAGGGAAGCCATGTAGCTATCCGTCACAATTACGACGTCGTCAAAGCTGGCGTACCAGCTGAAGTAGACGTTTTCGTTAGGGAAGGCATGACGCTTGCCAGCAGTGGTGTCGAGGTAATAAACGGCACGACATGGATCGTTGACGTCGGAATTATCTGGACAAGCCATCTTGACGAGTGAGCCTGGTGCCGCACTTGTCGAGCTAGTAACGGGAACTGTGATGCTGATGCTGGCCAAAGTTCCGTTACCAGCATTACCAGCCGCGTCGTAACACTTGGCGTACATGGAGTAGTAGCCAGCCCCTGTTGGGGTGTAAGTAATGCTAGCAATGCCGCTGTTGAGGGTCATAGCCCCCACGCTGCTGCCGTCGACGTACAGGTAGCAGCTCGTCACACCAACCGTGTCGGTGTAGCCGGTTGAGAAAACGGTGGCCACATTTTGTGTGGTGGCGGTTGGGGAAATCCCGCTAACGCTTGGGGCTGTGGTATCGCTACTCGACGACGAGGCAGCGGCGACAGTGATAGTTGAAGTACTGCCAGCGCCAGTGTTGCCGGCGGCGTCAGAACACATAACGTACATTGAGTATGAACCAGAAGAAACTGGGGTGTAGCTTAAGCTAGCGACGGTACCGGAGAGGCTCATGCTACCGACGTTGCTGCTGTTGACGTAGAGTAAGCAACTGGTTACGCCGACCGCATCGCTATAGGTAGCAGTAAAAGTAGTGGCTGAATTTTGCGTTGCACTAGTTGGTGTGACTCCACCGACGCTCGGCACAGTTGTGTCAGCTGTAGCTGGCGCAGCACTGACGACCACAGTAATGGTGCTGTTAGTGGAGGTATTGCCAGCTGCATCCGTACAAGTGTTATAGGCACTGTAACTACCAGCGGCGGCAAAAGTGTAAGAAAGGGTGTAAGCTTCGGCATCGACGTCTAAGATTAGGGCACCGACGTTGCTGCTGTTAATGTACAGGTTACAAGAGCTGACGCCATTGCTGTCACCAGCGCGGGTGCTGAAAGTAGCAGCAGTGCCAGCTGTAGCCGTAGTTGGCGTCAAGGTGAAGAGCGTTGGGGCTGTGGTGTCGACGGTGAAGGTGACGCTCGCTGTGCTGCCATTATTGTTCGCCGCATCGACGGCATAGATGGTAGCAGTGTGTGAGCCAGTCGAAAGGGCAGTGCTCCAAGTACCAGAAGTGGTTAGGCCGACGTCGACGGCTGTGCCTGAGTCCATCGACATTTTGTAAGTGGAGATCGAGCTCATCGTGTCTGTAGCGGCGGTCCAGGTGAAGTTGGGAGTCGTATCATTGGTGAGTGTGCCAGCTGTCATAGCAAAGCTGCCAGGTGCAGTTGGGCCAGTGGCGTCGAGTTTTAGGATGGTGCCAGTTTCCGTACCGAGATAGGCACTAGTCGCCGAGTAATAATTAACAGCATGCGGTTGATAGCTGCCACTCACTGTGACTCTAGACCAAGTGACGCCACTATCTGAGGTTGTCTCTACTGTACCGGCACTGCCAGTAGCCAAGCAGGTAGTGGCTGAGATGCAGCTAATATCCGTTACAGTTTCGGTAATTCCGAAATCAGGCAATATTTGACTGGTCACTGTGGCACTGCTGGAGTTATAGGTAATTTTCGCAATGTAGCGATTAGCACCACCCACATAACCGACGGATGACGATGGTATATCCATGGCGTACAAGCTATTACTGGTTCCAGTAGTAACTGCTGCCCAAGTCGGCGTTGTGTTACTGGCATCACTTGAGTGGTAGAGATAGCCACCCGCACCACCGACAAAAACTGTATTAGAGCTATACGCATCAATCGCTAGAGGATCCACTGTAGTCGTTCCGGACAGGTTGGTCCAGGTTGTCCCAGCGTCGGTCGTCCGGTAAAAATCAGCGTCACTGGTAGCAATCCAGGCTGTACTGGAAGATGAAATAGTTACACTGTAAATAGAGACGCTGCCAACAGTTGCTGAGTGGATATCAGTCCAAGTCAAGCCACCGTTAACAGATTTAAGTATGGCGCCGCTGTCACCAACCGCCAAGCCGAATGACGAGGTCCACATGTCGACGTCACGCAAAGTGGTGGTGGCAGTGCTCCAAGGCGAGGTAATCGTGCTCCAGTTGGTGCCGTCCGTGGTACGGATTATAGTGTTGTTAGTGCCGACTCCCACGCAGTAACTGCTGCCGTAACATTCAACGCCGCGAATACTGTTAGCAGTTGGTGTTGCCGTCGACACGAAAGCAGCGGCGAAGACTTGAGCGGGGAGGATGAACCCAGCAATGGCCAGGAGGCTTAGACCGACGAAGAAGCGATTTCTCATAGACGATTATAAAATTAGTTGTGCATAGTATACCGCAGTTGTAGAATAGCGTCTGTATGCATTGGCTTATCCCTCTTCTCTTAATTTTCGGCTTTCTAACCGGTCACGCCATTCATGACGCTAATTTTACGTTAATTTTAACAATATTTTCGTTGCTGGCCCTGTGGCCACTGGCGCGTGGGTTGTGGATTGAAAAATCATGGAAGGTTGGTTTGTTTATAGCGGTTATTGGCCTCGTACTGGCGATAGCTGTAGCTCCAGTCTTCGCTTGCCTAGCCGTGGCACTCGGTGGCGGGGCCTGGTTGCTGGCGGAACATTACGGGCAGACGCTTGGCCGACAGCTACTCATTGGTGGCATCTGTGGGGTTTTGCCGGCGCTCGTCGTCGAACCGGCGGGTTTAGCTCTGAAGTTGTGGCATTATAACGCGGAGGGCTTGTATTATAATATGCCGCCGGTTGTCGCTCTAACCTGGTTTTGTCTGGCTGGCGCCGCGGCCGTCCTGCTCATCCACGGTGTTGCCCCCAAGATGATTGTGCCCGACGGCGCCATGAAAAGTACGTTAATTGTGCTAGCCGTAGCGACAGGGGTCTGCACCGCCTTTGGTTTGTGGCTGCCTGCCGTCCTCGGACTATTGCTTCTCTTATACGGATTTCAAGTTTTGCATTACGTTTAAGACAGAAC
>CAYHFQ010000009.1:0-42869 GCA_964355955.1 uncultured Gammaproteobacteria bacterium | reverse complement strand
CGAGGAAGACAGAGTCTACCTCTGATGTCGGCTCGTTATCGACTACCAACTCTAACGAAACACCTATGCACGAACGACCGAATCAATATTTGCGGGGATTGGTGACGGCCGGGGCGCTCGGGACGGGTGTTTTGGGTATGCGCTTAGCAGAGTCGCAAACGATGGAGCGGAAAGCTGATGAAGGAACGAGTGAGCAGGGAGAGGTGGAGAAGTATCGCGATAATCCCGAGCTTGACAGGGAAGTGCCAGGTGGGGAGTTTACGGCGGAAGAGCGGGCGGCGAGAACGGAAGTGGTGATGCCGGGGATTGAGATCTTTCATGATATTGGGCTCGATTGGTATCGGGTGCAGCCGGGTGATACGAAGGAGAGTATTCAAAATACGTTGAGTTTGTTGCCGGAATATCGGTATTTAGCGCAAGAAAATAAAGAGCAGAAGAGGACGATAGGTTGGAATATCGCCGAAAAATCATTGCATGATGTTGACCGGTTGCCGATTCCTTTGCGGAGTAGTGATAGGAAGATTAGCGATGAGGATTTTTTAGTGGAAACTAAGAAGGGGATTGAGCAGTTGGTTACGAACGAGTGTTATGGCGAAATGGCACAAAAGATTATTGATAAAATCGGCGAAGATGAGTTTAGTGCAAGTATGTTAGCGATTGCCAAAATGGAGTCGGGCGAGCAGATTGGTTCGAGTCAGTTTTCTTTGTATGACGCCACTAATCATACGTTTTCTATTTCGCCGTATCATGTGCTAGACAAAGGTGCAGGTAAAAGGGCGAGATATAATTTGCACAAAACAATAGGGCAGATGAACAGTCCAAAGAATGCGGTGCAGTTGGTTGTGGTGTATCTGATTGAGAAGTTACCTGATCCATTATCGATATTCCCAATAAACGAACATGCTGAGCAATTTGCTACTCAGTACAACGGGGCGAATTGGCGGCAGATGAATCCGAACTACGCTACGGATTTGGATGGGTACTACCAAAAGGCATTAAAAAAGCTAAGGAATGAATAAGTTGCCTAAAATGGCATTATTTGTTATCTTACTCGCGCGCCAGTGCGCCGGTGTAGCTCAGTTGGTTAGAGCAGCTGTTTTGTAAACAGCAGGTCGTCGGTTCGAATCCGACCCCCGGCTCCAGGGTCGGTACCGAAGCGGTCAAACGGGGGAGACTGTAAATCTCCTGGCTCACGCCTTCGAAGGTTCGAACCCTTCCCGGCCCACCAAAATATCCTTTAGCTTAGGCTGAGGGATTTTTTGTTTGTGCTATACTAGAGCAATAAGGGGGATATGCTGACACTCTGGTGGCTCATAGTTATTATCATCATTCTACTGTGTGTGCTGGCTTATACGCTGGTCACGCTTTTTAGTTCTGTTGGTAAGCGACCGAATGCCATTACTGGGACGCCGATTGTGACTGGTTCTGATGAGTTTATGGCAGCCCTGTCGGCCTTAACTGGTTCGGCGATAGATAAGGGCGAGAGGGTGAAGATGCTGATTAATGGCGATGAAATTTTCCCGGCCATGTTCGCAGCGATAAAAGGTGCTAAGCATCACGTTCACTTGATGACGTTTATTTGGGCGGACGGTAAGTTGTCGGATGTGCTGCTTAGTTTGTTGATTGAAAAGGCTCGGGAGGGCGTCGAGGTGCGAGTATTTTTGGATAGCTTGGGCGGTTTTTATGCGCCAGAAGATAAGTTTAAGGTACTGCAAGCGGCAGGTGGCGTGGTGGCTTGGTTCAGCAGATTTGAGTTTGGTAAGCTGAGCCGTTACTTGCGACGTAATCACCGACGGTCGATTGTGATTGACGGTAGGATTGCGTTTACTGGTGGTATGTCGGTAAGTGACGAATGGCTGGGGCATGCAGAGAGCCCTAAGCATTGGCGGGATAATATGTTTGAGGTGACGGGCACGATGGCGCTCCGCTTACAGGCGGCGTTTGTACAAATGTGGTCTGGGTCGACGGGTGAGATTCTGGTGGGCAAGAAATATTTTCCAGTTGTTAAAACTCGCGGCACCGTGCCGTTCATTAGTATTGCGTCTTCGCCAAGTGATGTGGTTCACCCCATGCGCTCGCTACTGTGGATGTCATTCATGGGGGCACAACGGCAGATTTTGCTTGAGAACCCGTACTTTGTGCCGGATCATCACATTCTTGCAGTGTTGAAGGCACGAGCGATGGCTGGCGTCGACGTGCGCGTGATGGTACCAAATGAGTTGATTGATGTGGCGCCAGTGTTGTGGGCCGGGCGTTATTATTATGAACAGTTGTTAGCGGCTGGGGTGCGAATTTTTGAATATCAGAAGACGATGTTGCACAGTAAGTTTATTGTGGTTGATGAAGCTTGGGCGATTGTGGGGAGTGCCAACATAGACATCCGCAGTAAAGAGTTGAATGAGGAGAACGTGTTGGCGGTGCTCGACGAGGGCTTGGTTGGCGATTTGACGTCGGCCTTTACTCGCGATACCAAACAGGCCAAAGAAATCCGCCTACGCGAATGGCGTAAGCGGAGTCTGTGGTGGCGGTTCCGTGAAGCCTTTGCGGCTTTGTTCTCGGAACAGTTTTAGGCGACTTCTTCGTCGGAATTTTTTTCTGGGCTAGCAGCTGCTGATTCGTAGGTGCCGGCTTGTAAGGCGGCAATCAGTTCGGCAGCCTTGGCTTGATCACCGACTTCGATAGCAGCGTTGACTTCGCGTTCGTTGGCTTCGATGCGAGCTCTGTTGGCGGCGACTTCAGCGTCGGCGTTAGGACCGAGTACGTCGACGTTGTATTTCTCTGGGGTGGTTTTTTGGTTGTAATCTACACCTTCGCGGCTCGACTGTGGTACTTTATCTGGTCCTTTAAACATCCCCTTCATAGTATCCATTAAACCCATACAATAATCATTAATGATAAATTCTGTTACTATTGTATCATCTTTTTGCCAATAAAATACAAGTTATTATATTTTCTTTATGGTTAGCGACGAAGTTGATTTTAAAATAAAGCGCTACCGGCGGTCGCGAAGTGTGAGGATACGGATTGATGGGGCGGGCGAGGTGAGGGTTTCAGCGCCGCTCAGGGTAAGTTTGCGGATGATTGCGGGGTTGGTGAAGAGTAAGATTAGCTGGATTGAGGGGGTGAGAGCGAAGCTGAAATTGACGTCGGCTAGGAGGGTCGGCGAGGGGACAACGGTTGAGTACAAGAAGAATAAAAAGGCTGCACTGCGGTTGGTGACGGCCAGGCTGGAATATTTTAATCGACATTATGGATTTGCGATTGGCAAGCTCAGCATTCGCAATCAGCAGAGTAGATGGGGGAGCTGTAATCGAGTCGGCAACTTGTCGTTCAATTACAGGGTCGTCATGTTGCCGCCAGAGTTACAGGACTATTTGGTAGTGCACGAGTTGTGTCATATTGCCGAGCACAACCACGGGCCAGCTTTTTGGCGGAGGATGCAGGAGACGGTGCCGAATGCAAAGAAGTTGAGGGGAGAGCTACGACGGCTGCATATTTAAGATTTGTCGCTCGCGACTGCCACATCTCCTGATTTGGCCAAGGCTCGGAGTGCGAAAGTTCGTCTGGTCCTGCCCCTCGCTACTTGGCCTTTCGGGCTCGTACCGTTGACATCTGAGGAAGACAGGGTCTACCTCAGATGTCGGCTCGTTATTAGGCTCAGTAACAGATTTTAAGCTACCAACTCTATAACCTGTTTATGTCAGATTGGTTCGTCTACATTCTAAAATGCGTGGACGGGACGCTCTATACGGGGATTGCGATTGATGTGCAGGCCCGGTTAGAGAAGCATCGATTAGGCAAGGGGGCGAAGTATACGAGGGGAAGAGGGCCGCTGGAGTTAGTTTTCGTCGAGGCGCAAGAGTCGGAAAGTGCGGCACATTTGCGCGAGAATGCGCTCAAGAAGATGACGAAGGCGGAGAAGATTAAGCTGTGCTATACTTGGGCTAAGTAATAAGATTTTTCCTATGAGAAACAATAAGCTGATTGGAGCAATGTGTTTGATCTTACCGACAATATCTTTAGTGATTCTGTTGGCTGGTTTTGCAATTTTTAGTTTCGTTTCGGCTTCAATTGCAGGAGCGACCGGAAGCGACTCTGTGACATTGGCAGGAACTATTGGTGGACTAGTTAATTTATGCGTAGGATTACTTGGCATACTGATTGTAATAGCTCTGATTGTGGGTATTCCAGTTGGTATTTATTTCTTGGCCAAACCAGCACCAGTAACTGGGCCGTACGATAAGCGTTCGGGTAAAGGTGAAGCGTCCACAGTGCCAGCGGAAATTAGGGGTTGGAGCTGGGGCGGTTTTATGCTGACCTGGATTTGGGGCGTTGGTAATAGCGTCTGGTTGTCGCTGTTATGTTTCGTGCCATTTGTTGGTTTTATCATGATGTTTGTGCTCGGTGCGAAGGGTAAAGAGTGGGCGTGGCGCGAGCGTCAGTGGGTCAGCGTCGACGAATTTAAGCGCGTGCAGAAAGTGTGGGATATAATTGGTTTAGTTATTTTCTGTTTGAACTTGGTGTGGATAGTTGGCATGATTGTCATGATGTCGTTGTCTGGTATTTTCTCCATGAGCGCAGTTGGTGTGGACGGATTGAGGGATGACATTACTGCTGGGAGCTGGTCGAACGATTCGTCGTACGGCATGATGGACGACTTTGATTCTACTTGGATTGATACGGCAGCTCTTGGTTGTACCACCATGTCTGGCATGATGACTGGCAGCGGACAGTACAGTGATCTGATCCGTGTCGCTTCACCGATTGATAATGAAACGTTGACGAGTCCAGTGGCGATCAGCGGTGTAGCCAGAGGTACCTGGTACTCGGAAGCAGTGTTCCCGGTACAGCTGCTTGATGGCGACGGTAACGAGGTGGCGTCTGGCCAGGCTCGCGCTAGTAGTGACTGGATGACAACGGATTTTGTGCCGTTTACGGCGACGTTGACCTACACGACCGTGCCAACGACTTCATGCGGCACACTCGTATTGAGTAACGATAATCCATCGGGTGATCCAGCTAAGAGTAAGTCGGTGGAGATTCCAGTTAACATTGAATAATACTTCAAGTAGTTAGACTTCCAGAAAATAGCTCCATGGTGTAGGCTAACTACACTATGGAGCTTTCGTTAAATGAGATTATTCACGGAGTCGTGTTTGAGGCGTTAGAATATACGCTAGAGAATAGGGCGATGATTGTGTTTGACGAGGATTGTGGACTCACCACGATGTTGACTGAGGCGTACAAGGTGGCCTTGCCGGAGGCGATTTTGGTCGACTTCAATAAGCAGACGCCGGACGAGATTAGAGAAGCGATTGATGCGTTGTCGCCCAAGGATTTGGTGGTGATGGTGCAGTCGACTAGTTTTAGGTTGAATGAGTTTCGATTTAGATTGGAGTTGTTTAATCGCAGTTTGAAAGTCATTGAGCATCCGCATTTGGGACGTATTCCGGAAGTAGAATGGCCGACGTATATTAAGGCGTTAGAATACGACAAGGAATATTACCGTACAGTTGGGCCAGCGATTAAGGCGAAGATAGATAAGGCGCAACGGATTGTAGTTAGTTGTGATGGTGCGGAGTTGGTGTACGACACGCCCATGGAGGACGCTAAGCTCAATATTGGCGATTACACGGGGATGAAGAATACTGGCGGGCAGTTCCCGATTGGTGAGGTGTTTACTGAACCGACGAACATGAGTGGTGTTAACGGTACGGTTAAATTGTTTGCTTTTGGTGATAATAAGTTTAGAGTTATTTCGCCTGAGAAGCCGGTGCTGGTGGTCATCAAAGAGGGGATAATCGTCGACGCACCAGATGCGCCACCAGAGTTTGTCGACATCCTTGATCAGATTAAAATGGACGAGCAGCTGTGGGTGCGCGAACTCGGCTTTGGTCTGAACCGCGCCATGACACGGGAGATTCGTTTGACTGACATTGGCAGCTACGAACGAATGTGCGGTATTCACTTGTCGCTCGGGCAGAAGCATACAATTTACGCTAAGCCGGGTTTCCCGAAACGTTCGAGCCGGTATCATGTTGACGTGTTCGTCGACGTGACGCAGGTGACGATTGATGGCGAGGTGGTGTTTAAGGATGGGAGGTATTTGGTTTAGTGTTCGCAACTGCCGTATCTCCTGTTCCTAGCGGCACCTCGTCAACCGCACCACCCGTCTCACCTCGTCTGACTCGGGCGGTGGCGCAGGGCCGAGGCTGGCGTCGTCATAGTAGATATGGCAGTTGCTCGCTCCTACAGGGCTCAGGCTCAATAAAAATTTTATGTCAGTTATAATCGGCGCGACCTACAAACATTATAAAGGTAATTTCTACCGAGTAATGGCGGTGGGAAAAAATGAAGAAACACGCGAAGAGCTGGTTGTTTACCGGGCCCTTTATGGTGAGGCAGAAGTATGGGTTCGTTTACTGACTGTGTTCACAGAACAGCTAGTGATTGAGGGGGAGATTACCCCGCGGTTTGCCTTGGTGAGTGAAGGGATTGATGTGGATTGGGAAGGTTATCAGCGAGAAAGTAGGAAGACGGCGATTTACCCAAACCATGGCAATAATCCGATTTATCCGACTTTAGGTTTGGCTGGTGAGGCTGGCGAAGTAGCCAACGTCGTCAAAAAAATGTGGCGCGAACATGAGGGCGAGATTGACGCTGAGCACCGTAAAATGATTGCAGATGAGTTGGGTGATGTGTTGTGGTATATGGCGCAGTTGGCGACGGAGTTGCACGTTTCCTTGGCAGATATTGTGCGCTTGAATTTGGCGAAAATTCGGACACGATACAGAAACGATGAAGAGGTAGTGAAGACTGAAGATGAAAAGTAGTTTTGGGCATGCTACAATTTCTGGGTAATTAATGGAAATTTGTATGCAGGATGAACAAGATATTAAACGCACAAGAGAAGCTTTCATGTTCGGGTTAATGGGTTCACTGGTGGCCATGTGTGTGGTGTTTATTCTGGCAGGTATTGGCTTAACTGCCGCTCATAAGAACGGTAAGCTGGCTGGTTGGCTCGGCTCCGGTACCATGAGTCAGGTGGTTGCAGATGGGGAATCGGTTAGTGGTGGTGATGGGACGAGCGTGGTCGACGTTGTAGCGAAAGTTAACCCAGCGGTAGTTAGTATTGTGGCCACAAAAGATGTGCCGAACATGGAGCGATACAATCAGAGTGTGGGGTTTGGCTTTGTTATTCCGCAGTATCGACAGAACGGCACGAAGTCGCAAGAGGTGAGTAGTGGTTCGGGTTTTATAATTTCGGCTGATGGTTATGTAGTGACGAACCAGCACGTGGTGGCGGATAAGGAGGCTGCCTACACGGTGTTCTTGAATGACGGTAGTGAGCATGAAGCGACGGTAGTAGCGCTCGGAGACGTGTATGATATCGCTTTGTTGAAAATCGATAATGGCGGCCAGGACTTGGCTTACTTGCAGTTTGGTGATTCGGAGCAACTTAAACAAGGTCAGTCGGTGATTGCGATTGGTAATGCCCTCGGTCAGTTCCGTAATACAGTGTCGGTCGGCGTTGTATCGGGCTTGTCGCGTTCAGTGACGGCTTCGAGCGGTCAGGGTCAATCAGAGCTGTTGCAAGATGTAATTCAAACGGATGCGGCGATTAATTCTGGGAACTCTGGTGGGCCATTACTCGACCTGCAAGGCTTTGTGATTGGCGTCAACGTGGCGGCCAGTAACGGTGGATCGAACATTGCTTTTGCTTTGCCGGCGAATGAGGTTAGTAAGTCGATTGAGGACATGAAAAAGTATGGCCATATTGTGCGACCATTTTTGGGAGTGCGTTTTGTGACGATTGATCAGCAGTTGATAGATGCTAATAATTTGACGGTCGATCATGGTGCATTGTTGCTGCGCGGCGGTAATGGAGAGTTGGCGGTAGTGCCGGGCTCGCCAGCAGACAAGGCAGGGTTGGTTGAGAATGATATTATTTTGAGTGTGGACGGTGTCGACGTGACGACGGAAAAACCGTTAAATACTTTGTTGCAAGATCGAGCGGCTGGTGATGAAGTGAAGTTAAAGGTGCTGCATGACGGTGAAGAGAAAGAGATTACGGTGACGCTGGCGGAACCAGTGAAGACTACGAAGTAAGTTGTAAGTTAGCGAAAGAGGGGCTGTTATTAGCCTCTTTTTTGTTTGAAGAGGGAAGATGATAAAAAGAAGAAGGTAGAAAAGTGGATAATATTTTGAGTGATTGTTGTGGTTGGCTGTGCATAACTATTTCCTCTATTGGCTGAATATGTTAAGATTTACGGCGTAATTAACAAATCATAAAATATTTTATGGCCGCAAAGCGTTTGACCAAGTCACAGCTCGTTGCTGAATTGTCTGAGAAGTGGGGTGTAAGCAAGAAGCAGACTGGCGAAATGTGGGATGGTATGTTGGCTCTCTTGTACAGCGAAGTAAAGCGCGCTGGCGAGGTTGTTCTCCCAGGTCTTGGCAAACTCGCCAAGAAGGCACGTGCCGCTCGTATGGGCCGCAACCCAGCCACTGGTGCAACTATCCAGATCCCAGCTAAGACTGTACTCAAGTTCGGCGTAGGCAAGGCTTGCAAGGAGGCCTTGCTGTAGAACTTCCTCATTTGAAGCAAGAAAGCTCGGATATTTTCCGGGCTTTTTTGTTTGTTGCAGCAATGGTCGGCGCGTGATAAAACAGATACAGAAAGTAATAGATTTTTATGCAGCCAAATGAGGTGGTCAACAACTGGCAATTGGGTGGCACAGTAGTAGACGCTGAGAGCGTCACTACGGGCTTGATTATTGAGCCGATAGGAAATGGGTTGATTAATACAACGTACAAGGTGACGACCATGGGAGGGGTTTTTGTATTGCAGAAGATTCACCAGATTATTCCCGATGCTGCGGCGACGGACATGCTTGTAGTGACGAGCTATTTGGCCGAGCATGGATTGCGAGTACCGAAGCTAGTTTTGACGAATGAAGGCCAGCCGTTCGCCACTGACGGCGAGGGTAGTAGGTGGCGAGTGTATCCATGGATTGAGGGTGTGGTCGTGAATGCCGTCGATAACGAAGAGATGGTGCGGGAGGCTGGGAAGATGGTCGGCGAGATGCATGGCCTACTCGCGAAGTTAGATTACCAGCCGACGGGAAGTATTCCGCATTTTCATGAGACCGAGTATATCGTGGGCGAATTGCAAGCTGTAAGTTCTGAGTTGCCGAGTGAGTTAGCGGTGATAGCGCAAGATATTATTGATGAGGTACCAAAGTTGTTACTCAATGAGACTGTACAGACGAAACAGATCATTCATGGTGACTTGAAGATTTCTAACTTGTTGTTCGACGAAGCTGGTAAGGCGGTCGGTGTGATTGATTTTGATACTATTTTGTGGCACTTCCCGGCGATTGATTTGGGCGACGCGCTACGTTCGTGGTGCAACAAGACGAGTGAGGACGACGCCGGAGCAGTAATTGACGAGGCACTGTGCCAGGCCGCTTTGGCTGGTTATGCTGCAGGATTAGGGAGAGAGTTGACCGATAGCGAGCGGACACTGTACCTTCGGGCCACTAAGTTGATTGCGCTGGAGTTGACCAGTCGTTTCTTGATTGACGTGGTGCGGGATAATTACTTCGGTTTTGACGCTGTACGTTACTCCGATAGACGTAGTCATAACGTCGCCAGAGCGCTTGGGCAGTATCATTTGGCACAGTCGATTAATCTCATTTAAAATAGTATGTCCCGCTTTCGCTTACGGTTGTTGCTAGGAGTAGTCACGAGTTTTGTGGCGGTGTGTGTAGTTGTATTCTTGATTTTTCATACTCAAGCAGAGGAGATTGCCGCTCCAGTGCCAGAAATAGAAGACGTGGTACAGACGGTGTTGGCTGAGAGGACGGCGACGACGCTGCAGGCTGATGCAGCCCCGTTTGGTACTGAAGATACGGTGAATGTTTTAGTGCTTGGTCTCGACTCACGCAAGGAAGGCAAAGAGCAACATTGTGACGCCATTCATTTGTTTGCGATTAACGTGAAGGACTGGACGGTTAAAGTGACAAGCGTGCCGCGCGGTACTTATAGCTACATTCCACCAGGCAATTATTCGCCGACCGATTATTACCTAGCGAATGCCTGTGCTTTTGCTGGGTTGGATTACGGCATCGCCCAGATTGAACATATTTTGGGCGTCAAAGCTGATTATGTAGTAACGGCTGGTTTTTCGCAGGTACTCGGTTCTTTGCGTGTGTTGGGTTTGCCGACAACGTCTTCCTTGCAGTGGTTGCGTCACCGTCAGAGTTATGCGATTGGTGACCCACAACGAAGTCAGAATCAAGCCGTGTTTATTGTCGACGTGTTGCGTAAGTTCGGTGGACCGTCAGCTCGCGTGCCAGCTGCTTTGCAATATTTGTTGTACAGTTTTGTGGATACGAAGATGAGTTTTGGTACGGCTCGAGCATTGTACGAAGGTTTAGTGGTGGCGGATATTAACGCTCATCCGGAGAAGATTACTTACGACATGAAACCATTTTATGTGACGCAGGATTTGCATCTTGATTTTGCGAATTCGGAAACACAGGTGGCAACATTATTAGCTAGATTGCAAGGACGCTTGTCTAAGGATGACTTGTCGAACAGAACGATTTCTGAAGTGCAAACGGAATTAGTAGCTTATTTAGAGAGGGCATTTGACGACGGTGACCCGGAATTTTCTGTGGTTGTCATGGCTGAATCTTGGCGACAGGTGGAGGACGACGCTAAACGTGAGGAATTGCATTATGCTTATGTCGAGAAATACGCCAAGCAGTTGAATGCGACTGATCATGTGTCAGCGGTCCAGTACGTGGCTGATTATATTTTGGAAAAGCAGACGCTTGGTTTGAGTGAATGGGAAGCTAAAGGACGAGACCTGTTGACCACACTTGTAGTACAATAGAGACGTATGGAGGATTTGCGTCGGGCCTTGTTGCGTTTGGGCGTGGTGAATTTAGCGTTCACGCATTTTGTGGCTGCGGTGTTGAACGAACAGGGTTTTAAGGCTGAATGTGGAGTGGCGGTACCGGGGGCCTGTGCCACGCATGACCTCGATGTAGTGGCGCAACAGACTTGCAAGACCTACGCTATTAAAACGGTGTTTTTACCCGAACACGGGCAACTGGTGACGTTGCAAGAGGTGTTGGCGGCGTACGCTACTTATCTTGATTTACTCGACGGGGCGGACGTACAGGCTTGTCCGCACTTTGATGAGTATTGGCTAGTAACGAATGGTGTTTTCAGCCCCGAGGCGGTGGCTTACGCAAGTCACAAAGGTTTACGCTTGATTGATGGGGACCAATTGGTGTCGATGCTGACGGCTATGACTTACCCCGTGACAGCGATTAGCGGTTTAACGGATATTGAGTTTGCGGCACTGGCTGAGGCTAACGTGTTATTGGCTAAGCATTTAACAGATCATGAGGTTGAGTTGATGTCACACCGCACTGGCTTGGCGCAAAGTAGAATCGCGGAGTTGATTGAACAGATTCAGAATTAGCGGCGGAATTCGAAGATGGTGACGGAGCCGTCTGGGGTGGTGAACCAGGAGTTAGTGAGAAGTTTTGTTTGGGCGACGATGTTCGTGGCGTCCCACCAGTAGCTGCTGATGGCGAAATAAGCGAGGTCGATGCTAGCTAGGTCCATAGCTTCATGAATAGTGTCGAGGCTGGGCGCGTTGTTGACCATGGCCAGATATTGCTGGTAGAGCGGGCCGCCGGTCGGGATGGGATAGTAGAAGATGTCGTCGTGATAGTATTGCTTGAAGCCGTAGAGGCTGATGGCGGCGGCGGCGGTAGATTGGTTGGCGAGCACGATGTAGTCTTGACTGCCTGCGAGGTCGTCGATTTTTTGCACAGCGTCGACGTCGGCCTGCGAGGTGTTGAAGCCAGCACTTATGGCGTAGTTATCGTGACGAGGATAGGCGCCGTAAATGTTGCCGACGGCGATGATGGTGAGTAAGACGAAGAAGATGAGGCGAAGAGCTAGCGGCTTCTTTTGCAAGAAGTTATTGATGGCGACGAGGCCCAGGGCGGCTAGAGGGATGAGGAAGATGTGGGCTAAGGTGAGGCAGCGCAAGGCGTAATCGCTCCGTTCGTAGCTGATGAGAAAATCGAAATTAAATAGAAGAGATAAGATGATGAAGCTTATGAACATGGCACCGGATGTAAGTAAAATAAGTAATGAATAAACTGAACGCGGGTCCTGCCACTGCGGACCCCGCTGGGTGCTCGCAAGCTGCGCGCCCAAGCAGGGACCTCCCTCCGTGTCACCCGCTTTACAGGAATTAATGGCTCGGTGATAGAAGAAGCCGATGAGGGCAAATATGATGGTGATGAGAATGAGGTTGTCGATAACCAAGTAAAGCGCGTCGTACCAGGTGTTAAAGTGATTGTTGAAGAATGAGGTGAGGCCGAGGGAGTGCCAGCGGGAGAGGTCGAGGAGATTGCTAAAATTGAGAGAGAGGGCGAGGCCGGATTTGGCGGATTGGAGAGCGAAGAGGGTGGGAATGGCGATGATGTTGAGTAAGAAAGAGATGGTGAGGATTATTTTTTGGTGTGATCGACTAGATATTTTGCGCAGCAAATAGGCGGTGAAAACGAAGATGAGGGCGGGGATGCCGGCAATGGGATGAGTGATGGCGGCAGCAAGGGCTAAGAGGCCAGCGGGGATGATGGATGAGGTCAAGGAGAGCATGACCGCGCTAGCGCAGAAGACGTAGGCGAGGCCTTGCGGGGTCGTCGAGATGAGGGTGCTGAACGGAAAAATCAAGAGGCCAGCGAGGACAAAGCTCGACTTAGTTTTGGTGTAGGAAGCAAGGCCGAGGAGAGTGCTGCCAGTGAGAAGAATAGCCGCGAGGATGGGGAGGAGAAAGCGATCGACGAGGATTAGTTGGAGGCCGCCGACGAGGTGCAAGGTAAGTTCGAGGGCGTATTGGCCAATGTAGTACAGGGGTTTTGGGGTGATGGTGCCGAACTCCGCGATGTGTTCGACTGTCGCGCGATGGAGGAAGGGGTCGAAACCGAAGCCGATGGGGTAGATGACGGCGGCCATCGAGATAGCGGAGAAGAAAGTCGCTGAAAATAGAATAATGTTGAGGCGAGACGCCACCTGCTGGCTAGAAGTAAACAATACGATTAGACAAAAGATTGCGATGGCTAAAGATAAAAGTGAGAAAACGGGCACGATGCCCCAGGGGGAGCGAACGGCGGTGGTGATGCTGATGGGGAGGATGACGGTCCACCAAGAGGTTAGAGAGAGGATGATGAGGAGGTGAGGGAGGGTGAAAGTTGGTAGTTGGTAGTCGGTAGTCGGTAGAGGCTCGGGGGATTTTAGGGGGAGGAGAACGGCAATTAAGATGGAAAAGATGAGGACCAGAAGAAGGCCGAGCCAGGTGACTGGGAGGGCGTAATAGAGTAAGCTGCCAAGAATTGTGACTAAACTTAGGGCAATTGTGCCGCGAAGGAATATTTTTTCCATAATCTGGTATGATAATAACAGAGACAGGGAAGCTGTAACAGGGATTAGGGAGAATATGGCACGAAACCCAGCAAAATTATTCCCTCAGGATTATGTGCTGAAGGCGCTCATTTTGCCGTTTATTCCAGCTTTTATTAAGCCGAATCACGTCACGATGTTGCGTTTTGCGATGACGCCAGTGGTGGTGTATTTACTAGCTATTGGTAACTTAACGTTTGGCGTGCCGTTGTTTATTCTGACCGCGTCGACGGACATGCTTGATGGATCATTAGCGAGAGTCAGGAAGCAGATCACGCCGTGGGGAATTTTATTTGACCCAGTGGCGGACAAGTTGCTGGTTGGTCTGGTTATTCTTGTTTTTGCTTTGCGCTATTTTAATCCGTTAGTGGTTGCTGCAGCGATTTTTTGTGACTTATTGCCGCTTATTACCTGGGGATTGCGGACAAAAGCTAATCGCGGCGTGATGATGGCTAATTTGTGGGGTAAGAGTAAGCTGTGTTTGCAGATATTGTCGCTAACACTGCTTCTCTTAGCGATTCTTTTGCAGATTCCAGTGTTGATTGTTGTCGGCCAGTGGACGCTGGTGGTTGCGACAGTGCTCGGTGCGATCGCGGCCATGACTTATTCTTTGTAAGTATGCGAAAGAAGATTTTAATTAGTGCGGCACTGGTCATCTATTTTTGTTCGACGTTGTGGTTGACGGTCGGCGTACCAGCGTCTTTTACTTCACCTGACGAGAACGCTAACTATATTTTTGCTGAGTCAATGTTACAGACTGGTAGTTTGGCCGTTCATGACGATGTGACGGCGCAGTTAGACAGCTTGGTGCATCCCCGAAGTGCCTTGGCGGTTGGCGAGTTTATCGTGCCAGGTGGGTTCCTTGGTTTGCCTTTTGTAGCGGGCTTGTTTGGGCGTCTGGTCGGTGTTTTTGACTTGCGCTTATTGACGCCGATCTTGTTGGTATTGGCTTTGCTGGCTTGGTTCGCTACAGTTAAAAAGTTAACGAAGAATGAAGTGTTCGCTTATGTGGCCACGACGATGTTGGCCTTGCAACCGGCTGTTTGGCATTACGCAGCGCGAACGATGATGCCGAATGTGGGGTTTAGCTGCTTTCTGATTTTTGCTGCATGGTTGGTAGTGGTGAGGCCATTTAAACGTGCTTGGTTGGAGTTTTTGCTGGCTGGTTTGGGTGTCGGCCTAGCGGCATTTTTCCGGTTGTCGGAGCTGGTGTGGATTGTGCCGGCAGTGATTGCGGTGGCGATTAATTATCGAAAAGAAGTAAGTGGTAAGTTGCCGTGGATAATGTTGATTATCGGTTTTGCTTTGCCGCTGGCTGTGAATGCGAGTCTCAATGTTGCGTTGTATCAGCAGCCATGGTCGACGGGATATACGGTTGTAGATAGTCATGTTTCTGCGGAGGCAATCGACCACACGGCGAGTATTACAACAATCCCGCCAAAACGCTCGATTATCAATTTGTTGATACCGTTTGGTGTGCATCCGAAAGCGATTGTGAAGAATGTGTGGCATTACGGGATTGGTTTATTTTGGTGGTTGAGTATTTTAGCGGGGATTGGTATTTATGTGTCGTTGCGCGAAAAGGGAAGTTGGCGCAAGCTGGCGATTGGGACGCTGATTTTGGCGACGTGGCTCGGCGTGCTGTACGGTAGTTGGTCGTTTAATGACAATCCGGACCCGACGGCGATTACGATTGGGGACTCGCATTTACGTTATTGGTTGCCGCTGTTTGTGCTGGCGACGTTGTTTGCGACGAAAGCGCTGCTGCAAGTTTTGCTGAAAAATAAATTAAATTTAAAACATCATCGAGTTTTAGTGCCCGGTGTAGCGGCTTTATTTATCTTGCCGGCGCTGTTGGTTTTTGGGGGTAGTGATGGACTGATTAAGACTCGCCAGGTATTGCTGGCGAGTGCAGCCAAGAGGGAAGTGATACTAGCGGAAACTGAGGCAAACTCGATCGTAGTGGTAGACAGGGCAGATAAGTTTTTGTGGCCGTATCGACACGTTATTCAGCCGTTACGCAGTGAGGCGACGTATGCAGCCATGCCGATAGCTGTTAAGCTGGCGCCGTTGTATTACTTTGGTATTCCATTTCCGGAAGTCGACCTAAATTATTTGAACAATGATAAGCTTGGAAGCATGGGGTTGAAGATTGAACTGATCGACGAGATTGGCGATGAGGCGTTGTATCGAATTTCAGTTAAATGAGGTGTGGATAAGTGGTCTACGTTCAACGTATACGTTGAACGTAGACCAAAAATAGCAGTTATGTTGAAGAAAACATCGATTATTGAAGGACTGGGACATGCGGCGATTGTGGCGGCTCCTTTGACGTTGCTCTTGGTGTTGGGCTGGTTGCACTTCGCGCCGAGCGGGACGTTTGTGGTGTGGACGGATACACTTGATCGGTCGCCGTATGTTAATCGAATATTACCAGCAGCTCGCGTGCCAGCGTCGGCAAATAATGAGTATGTGACGATGATTGATGACCCGGCGTACTTTACGGCTCGTGTACCAAACGGCGATTACACGAGTGCTGACGTGACCTTGTATTACCGCAATCACGGGCAACTAATTTTCAAGTTAGGTGTGATTACGGACATGACGACGAATAGTTTTGATTTGCGAGCGTTCGATAATTTTGTGGCTGAGAGTAGCGACTGGCAGGAGTCGACGGTTAACTTTGATATCACGCAGTTGCCACGTACAAACGGCACGATTAAGTTTATTTTGTCAGCGCCACAGGTGAAGGCTGGCGGGCATAGCGTCGACATCAAGAGTGTGAAGATAGCTTGGCATAAGTAATATGTATCAACGATTATTGCGGACGGCGTTTTATACGAGCTTAGCGACTTACTTGATATTGATATTGTTGGAATATAAGAGCGCTGGTTTCGTGAGTTATGTTTTTTCGGTGCATTGGGTCTTGTTGCTGACGCTGATTTTCGGTACGCTTTATGCGTCGACGAGGCCGCAACCGATCAATTATCGTTGGTACTATTTGCCAGCCTTGGCGATTGGCTTGGTGCTAGCGGTGATTATGTGGCGGCAGGGTGTGGTGTTTGGTGAGCTGCGCTTACTTTTAAGTTTGGGTTGTTTAATTTTACCGGTATGGACTGTATCTTTTGTAAAATAATTGCTGGCGATATTCCGTGTCACAAAGTGTTTGAAAATGAGCACGTGTTGGCGTTTTTGGATATTGGCCCGGTGTCGGTGGGGCATACGTTGTTTGTGCCAAAGAAGCATGCGATTGATTTAGCTGGAGGCTCGGTGGATGAAGCGGTGGAGCTAATGAAGGCGATTTATTCGACGGCGCCAGCGATCATGAGGGCAGTGGGAGCCAGCGGCTATAATTTAGGCATGAATCATGGATTGTCAGATGGACAGGACGTTTTCCATACGCATTTGCACTTGATGCCACGGGTCGACGGTGTGGCGAGGACTTTTGTGAAGATGCATCCAACGCAGGAGGAGTTGGCCGATGTGTCAGCGAAGATAAGAGCCGAATTGGTCGCTTAGGTTGACTTTGCAACAGTTTTTGGGCTAATATTCGCCCTGGTCGATTTCCGGCCAGATAAACGTGAGATAGCGGCGAAGGCTGCTGAAGGAAGTCAAAGTGATCATTGTTCTCCCGATTACTGCCTCGATGACGCTCAAGGGCGCCAAGCGCGATTACGTCGGTACCTGGCGCGTGCTGCCTGGTAGCAATGAGCAGATCTACGTTGCTGTCGACGTCGACAACAAGGTGAAGCCTGGAACGTGGTTCGGGCCGGATCTTCGCGCCACTAGAGCGACCAAGCTCAAGAAGGGGCAGCTGGTCATGGCGACGGACAACGCCTACAAATTTCGACGGGCCTATCTGCTGCACATCGCCGGATGGGTGACGATGCGTCTGGCGCAAGCACGGAACATGAACCGATTGGGGCTCATGACCATGAACGCGACCTACGGCAATGCGTTGGTAGACGAGCCGGCGTTTGTGGCTTTGCAGACCGAAATGCAGCCGATCATCGACGCTGTGCCGGGTGACCCGCTCTACCAGAACAACCGACGGATGCGTCGAGCGACGGAGCTGTTCCGCGTTCACCCGACACGTGTCGGTTCTCGTAATCGGCTGGGTCTGGCGTCGATCGCGATTCAGACGGCTGATCGAGCCGACGAACTCGATGGAGATATGAGGTGTGTGGTTTCGTACGGGACCATTGTGGCGAACTACATCGATGGCGTCATCGGTCAGGTCAAGGAGCTGCTGCCAGAGCTCGAGCAGAAGCTCAGCCTCGTGTGGCAGGAGGCGTTCAAGCCGGCGGTGCGTGATTACTTCGAACTGCTGGCGGCTACCATGAAGGACCTGTTCGTGGTCCGACCGTTCGTGGATCCTGGTGCACACTGCATCCGTGATGCCGAGGAAGTGGCGCGGGTGATTGGTGACTTGATGAATGCTAGTCGCGGCCAGCAGTCCGATAGCATGGAGTCTATCCGGCAACTCATGAAGAACATCATCGATTGCTTCAAGCTGCTGCTGTGGCAGTACGAGTTCGAGAGCCTCATCACCGAGGTGTCGGACGCGGTCAGGCACCGGACGGTGGTGACGGAGGAGACGTGGAATGAGTGGATCACTGTTCTGCACGAGCGGCGAGCTGAGCTGCCGGAGGCGATGGGCCGAGGCTTCGAGAACAACGTCCTGCTCGAGATCAGCACCTGTCTGAGCGTGGCCTTCAGCTACATCCCGTCGGTGAATCGCCAGTCGCATTTGGTGAAGATCAAGAAGGAGTTGGTGCGGGCCTCCGACTGGGTGGGCTCTGACCCGCGCAAGAAAGAGGTGACCGCGTAGGAGCTGAGTCGTCTGACCTCCATCGTTGCTCGCGCAGCGGTGGGGGTCTTCATTTTGAGCTGTGGATAAGTGGTCTACGTTCAACGTATACGTTGAACGTAGACCAAAATGTCGTAGACCAAAATGCTCTTGCCTGTTCGCTGTTTGTACGGTATCATAGATAAACAATTAAGAGTGACCTCCCGTAGAGCCAATGCTCGCGGATATTTGCGTTATGGACTTCAAATTAGTGTCAGAATATCAGCCGGCTGGGGATCAGCCTAAGGCCATTGTGGAGCTCGTAAAAGGACTGCGCGCGGGGTTTGAGCGTCAAACATTACTTGGCGTGACGGGTTCTGGTAAGACATTTACCATGGCGAACGTGATTGTACAGGAGCAGCGGCCGACCTTGGTAATTGCCCATAACAAGACGTTGGCAGCGCAGTTGTGTCAGGAGTTCCGCGAGTTCTTTCCGGATCACGCGGTCGAGTACTTCGTGTCTTATTACGATTACTATCAGCCGGAAGCATACTTGCCTCGGACGGATACTTACATTGAGAAGGACGCGCAGATTAACGAGGAGATTGACCGCTTACGCCACGCCGCTACGCAGGCTTTGCTGTCGCGCCGTGACGTGATTATTGTCGCCTCAGTGTCTTGTATTTATGGTTTGGGTTCGCCGGTTGAGTATGAAAAGAGCGGCATGCGCTTGATGGTGCGCGACAAAATTGAAAGAACCGAACTGTTGCGCAGACTAGTCGCCATGCAGTTTACGAGGACGACGGCGGACTTGAAGCGCGGTCATTTCCGGGCGCAGGGTGACGTGCTTGAATTGATGCCGATGAACGAGGAAGTGCTGTATCGTTTAACTTTGACGAAGGGCGTCATTGACGAGATTTTGTTACTCGACCCGGTGACGCGGGAACGTCGCGAGAATTTGCGCGACATGATGATCTTTCCGGCCAAGCACTTTATGACGGCGGAAGGGGAACGTGAACGAGCAATTAAGGATATTGAGAATGAGCTTAAAAAGCAGTTGGAGATTTTTGAGAAGGAAGGGAAATTGTTGGAGTATGAACGTTTGTCGCGTCGCACTAAATATGACATTGAGATGATGCGAAATATTGGTTTCTGTAGCGGTATTGAAAATTACTCGCGTCATTTTGATGGGCGTAAAGTTGGTGAAGCGCCATATACCTTGATGGATTATTTCCCTAAGGATTTCTTAACCATTATTGATGAGTCGCACGTTACCTTGCCGCAGATTGGCGGTATGTTTGCGGGCGACCAAGCGCGTAAGAATACGCTGGTGGAGCATGGTTTCCGTTTACCGTCGGCGCGCGATAACCGTCCATTACAATTTGATGAATTTGTTAAAAAGATTGGGCAGACTGTGTATGTTTCGGCGACACCAGGACCGTATGAAGCGGCGACGAGTGATCAGGTGGTAGAGCAGATTATTCGGCCAACTGGCTTGGTTGACCCGGAGACAATCGTGATGCCGGTAATTCAGAAAGGTGATTATCCGGGCCAGATTGGTGATTTGATTGTACGCATTGAGCAGCGAGTCAACGTTGGTGAACGAGCCTTGGTGACGACGTTGACCAAAAAGATGGCGGAAGATTTGACTGAGTATTTGAAGGAAAAGAAAATTAAGGTGGCGTATTTACACTCGGACGTGGAGACGCTCGACCGCATTACCATTTTGACGGATTTGCGTAAGGGTTTGTATGACGTGATTGTTGGCGTCAACCTGCTGCGTGAAGGACTCGACTTACCGGAAGTTTCGCTGATTGGGATTCTTGACGCAGACAAAGAAGGCTTTTTGCGCTCAGCCACGTCGCTCATTCAGACAATTGGCCGTGCGGCTCGTAACGTGAATGGTCAGGTAATTCTTTATGCTGATGTGATGACTGGCTCGCTCAAAAAAGCGATTGCGGAGACTGATCGACGTCGAGCGATTCAAGTCGCATATAACGAAGAGCATGGCATTACGCCGGAAACGATTAAGAAAAAGATTAGCGATATTAGGGCGGACTTGATGGGCGAGAGGCTGGAGGACACGAAGAAGATTCTGTCGATTGAAATGACGGCCACGCCACGAGAATTGCGGGAGGTGATTGCGGAAAAGAAGGGTGAAATGCAGGACGCGGCCGCTAACCTGATGTTTGAAACGGCGGGCTTGCTGCGTGATGAGATTGTGTTGCTCGAGCAAGAGCTTGGTCAAAAGGAAAACTCTGTGAAAAAGAAGCGACGACATTAAATTGTTCCTAGCTGCGCCTCGTCAACCGTGCCAGCCGGCTCACCTCGTCTGACTCGGGGGTTGGCACAGGGCCGAGGCTGGCGTCGTCACAATTCAATGTCATCACTTCTTAAAGAATCATATGCAAAATAATATTGTCGTTAAGGGAGCGCGGGAACATAACTTGAAAAATATTAACGTGACGATTCCGCGTAACCAGTTGGTGTGTATCACTGGCTTGTCGGGCAGTGGTAAGTCGAGCTTGGCCTTTGATACCATTTTCGCGGAAGGCCAGCGCCGGTACATTGAATCTTTGTCCGCTTACGCGCGGCAGTTTTTGGGCGCGATGCAGAAGCCGGATGTGGATGAGATTGAGGGTTTGTCGCCGGCGATTAGTATTGACCAGAAGGCACATGGTCGTAATCCACGCTCGACCATCGCCACGATTACGGAAACGTACGATTATTTGCGTGTGCTGTTTGCCCGTATTGGTGAGCCGCATTGTCCGAACTGTTTGACGAAGATTGAGAAGCTGACGGTCGACGAGATGGCCGACATTGTGGTGCGCGACGTGCAGGAAGCTAAGGCAGCAGCGACGAAGAAAAAGAAGTTAGTGACCGGTGAGGAAGTGCTGATTTTGGCACCAGTGGTGAAAGGCCGTAAAGGTGAGTATTATCAGCTTTTGTACGATCTTTATAATAGTGGTTTTGCCAATGTGCGGATTGACGGCAAGATGCATAATTTGAGCGAGAAAATTAGTTTGTCGCGTTATTCGGCACATACTATCGATCTCGTGGTGGATACTATTCCGGCTGTTGACCTCAAGCAGCCAAGCAAGGACACGGCTCAGCGTTTGAATGAGGCGCTCGAGACGGCGGTGCAGCGCGGCGAAGGCGTGGCGATTGTTTTGTATAGTTATCACGAACGAGTGTTGTCGTCCAAGTTCAGCTGCGTGAAATGCGGCTTTTCGTTCCCGGAGATTGAACCACGCTTGTTCAGCTTTAATAGCCCGTACGGCGCCTGTGCCGCTTGTTCTGGTTTGGGTACGGTTGATTTATTTTCGACCGAAGCTTGCTTAACTTGTCATGGCGATAGGTTGCGGCGCGAGGCCCAGTTTGTGTGGGTGGACGGCAAGAGCATTACGGACGTGGTGAGTTATTCCGTGGACCAAGCGGTGGAATTTTTCTTGAACGTCAAACTAGACGCTCGTCAACGAGAGATTGCTAGCATGGTGCTGAAAGAAATCGAGAACAGGTTGACGTTCTTGCTCGACGTTGGTTTGCATTACTTAACTTTGAATCGGACGGCTGGCACGTTATCGGGTGGTGAAGCACAGCGTATTCGCTTGGCCTCGCAGATTGGCTCACGTTTGACGGGGGCTCTGTACGTGCTCGACGAACCGACAATTGGTTTGCATCAACGTGATAACGAGAAGCTCATTAAAACTCTGGAAGATTTGCGCGACCTTGGCAATACGGTGTTGGTGGTGGAGCATGACGAGGACACGATTCGCCGCAGTGATTACATGGTGGAGATTGGGCCGGGCGCTGGCGTGCATGGTGGTTACGTGGTGGCGGCTGGGCCAGTGCCAGCAATTTTCGCAGACAAGAAGTCGCGCACAGCGGCTTATTTGCGGGGGGATGAGATGATTCCAGTTCCCGAGAAGCGTCGGGTGAATGACAGCGGAGCAATTAAGGTGCGTGGAGCAACGGAGCATAATTTGAAAAATGTTGACGTGGATTTTCCGTTGCGCCGTTTTGTTTGTATCACTGGCGTATCGGGCAGCGGTAAGTCGAGCTTGGCATATGACGTCATGTATAAGGCTGTGGCGCAGAAGCTTTACGGCGGAAAGAAAGTAGCTGGCGCACATAAGTCGGTACTTGGTATTGAGTATATTGATAAAGCGATTTTGATTGACCAGGGCGCGATCGGTCGCACGCCACGTAGTAATCCGGCGACTTACACCGGGGCTTGGGGTCCGATTCGCGACTTGTTTGCGATGACGGAAGAAGCGCGGTTCCGGGGTTATAAACCAGGGCGCTTTAGCTTTAACGTGCCGGGTGGACGATGCGACCATTGCGAAGGACATGGTGTGATTGAAATTGAAATGCACTTCTTGCCGACCGTGTATGTGACGTGTGAGGTTTGTAAGGGTAAGCGGTTTAGCCGCGAGACGTTGGAGGTTGTCTATAAAGACAAGAATATTTCCGACGTGCTTGAAATGACCATTGAGGAGGCGGCAGTTTTCTTTGCCGATTTGCCGGACGTCAACGATAAACTGAAGGCGCTTAACGAGGTTGGTTTGAGTTACATCAAACTCGGCCAGAGTGCGACTACGTTATCAGGTGGCGAGGCACAACGTGTGAAGCTGGCGAGTGAGTTGAGTAAACGTCAAACGGGACGAACGCTGTATATGCTCGATGAACCGACCACGGGTTTGCACTTTGATGATGTACGAAAATTGCTTGAAGTGTTGCATCGCCTGGTCGACAAGGGCAATAGTATGATTGTGATTGAGCATAACCTAGATGTGATTAAGACAGCCGACTATATTATCGACATGGGACCAGAAGGTGGCGACCAGGGTGGAAATGTAGTAGCTACAGGCACGCCGGAGGATATCGCTCGCCGGCCGGAAAGTCATACTGGGCGCTATTTACGGCCTATGTTGATAAAAGGTAGAACTTAGGAGGACGATGTAGTAGAATGGAAATAGTCAGTTCGATTAATGTAATTAGCTGTTTATGAATATTCTAGAGACATTGGCTACTCACATGGAAATGACGGAGGCTATTAGTAACTATGTACATGAAAAACTGATGAGCCTAGAGAAGTTTTGTGAGCGTTATAGCACTTGTGAGGTGTCGGCCGAGGTTGGTAAGACTAGTGAGCACCACCAGAAGGGCAAGATTTTCCGGGCTGAGTTCATGATGACGATTCCTGGTGTGACGCTACGGGCGGAGGCAATTGAGGAGGATTTGTATGCGGCAATTGATGCTGCTAAAGATGACTTGAAGCGTCAGTTGATTGCTCATAAGGAAAAATTGGACGCTCATAACTAGTATGCTGGAAGACGCTAAGCATATTCACTTAATTGGAGCTGGCGGCATTGGTATCAGTGCCGTCGGTAAGTTTTTGTTGACGCAAGGTAAAACTGTTAGCGGGTCCGATAGTACTGGTTCGCCAATTATCGATGATTTAATTAGGCGAGGCGCGGCGATAAAGATTGGGCATGAGGCGAGTAATATTCCGGTCGAATGCGATCTTGTTGTTTATACTGAGGCGGCCGGACCGGAGAATGTCGAAAGGATTGAGGCGACAAAGCGAGGGATTCCGCAGCTTGGCCATTTTGGCTGGTTGGGCGAATTATCGAAGCAGTATCGGACTATTTGTGTGACTGGTACGAACGGTAAGAGCACCACGACGGCTATGACTGGCCAGATTTTCGTCGACGCTGGGCTGGATCCGACGGTGTTTGTTGGTAGCCTTGTGCCAGGCTGGGAATTGGGTAATTTGCGGATTGGTAAGAGCGATATTTTGATTATTGAAGGCGATGAGTATAAGCAGAAGATGGTGCAATTGCATCCGGAAGTAACGGTGATAACGAATATTGAGGAAGACCACCTCGATGTGTACAGAGACCTCGATCACATTGTGGCGACGTTTCAGCAGTTGGTGGAGCAGACGAGTAAAAGTGTATTTGTTAACGCGGACGATGCGAATTCGCAGAAACTTGCAGGCTCGATGATTGCGCGATATGGCGTGAACGATGTGGCCGGTTATGAGTTGTTGGTGCCGGGAGAGTTTAATCGGGCGAACGCGGCGGCGGCCAGAGTTGTCGCTCGTGAGTTCGGTGTGAGTGATGAGGTGATTAAGAAGTCGTTAGAGAGCTATCGTGGTATCTGGCGACGGTTTGAGGTGGTTGGTGAGTTGAATGGAGCGACGATTGTGTCTGATTACGGTCATCACCCGACGGCAATTAGAGGGACGCTCGAGGGGGCGAAGAAGTTTTATGCTGGACGCAGAATTGTTTTGTGTTTTCAGCCGCATCAACATAACAGGACGCGAGAATTGTTTGACGAGTTCGTGAGTTCGTTTGATCAAGCTGACGCCTTGATACTCGTCGAGATTTACGGTGTGACTGGGCGGACGGATGATGCGACTGTCTCGAGTTATGATTTGTTGGCCGCGGTGGAGCGTCGATTGGGTCACGACAGGCCTATGAGTTATGCTAAGAATTTGGCGGAAGCAGAGCAACAGGTGCGTGATTTAGTTAAGCCAGGCGACGTGGTATTGATCATGGGTGCTGGGGATATTGATAGCGTGGCTAGAAAACTGGTGATGTAAAGCCAGTTTTTGCCCTTGTGGAAAAAGGGTTTTTCAGGCAAACTTGGGGGCATAATCGTATGTTTGCCTATGTCCTTGTTGAATAAGATTTTCGGTGACCCAAACGCTAAGCTGGTGAAAAGTTTACAAGCTGATGCAGCTAAAATTTTGGCCTTTGAGCCAACTATTTCAGTTTTGACTGATGAACAGTTGAAGGGCAAGACGGTAGAATTTAAAGAGAAGCTGGCGGCTGGTGCGAAGCTTGATGATATTGCTTTTGAAGCTTTCGCTGTTGTGCGTGAAGCGGCCAAGCGCAGTATTGGTCAGCGTCATTATGATGTGCAGATGATGGGTGGCTTGGCTTTACACCGCGGCATGATTGCGGAAATGCGCACCGGTGAAGGTAAGACGTTGACGAGCACCGCGCCAATTTACTTGAATGCGCTGGCTGGTAAGGGTGTACATGCGGTGACGGTCAACGATTACCTGGCCAAACGTGATGCTGTGTGGATGGGCAAAGTATTTACTTTTTTGGGCCTTACAGTCGGCTGTATTCAGCACGAGTGCGGTTATGTATTTGATGCTGAGTATAAAGTGCCAGTGCCTGAAGATGGCGCAGTTACGACGTCGTCCTTCCGCGTGGAAATGGACTTTTTGCGCCCGGATAGTCGGCAGGCTGCCTATGCCACGGACATCACTTACGGTACGAATAATGAGTATGGCTTTGATTACTTGCGTGATAACATGGCGCAGGAAGCTGCTCACATGGTGCAGCGTGAATTGCATTATGCCATTGTCGACGAGGTTGATAGCATCTTGATCGATGAAGCCAGAACGCCGTTGATTATTAGTGCGCCAGCAGAAGAATCGGCCGATACTTATTATCGGTTTGCCGATATTGTGAAGCACTTGCAGCTGAATGAGGATTATAATATTGATGAAAAGTTGCGCTCGTCGACGTTTACTGAAGCCGGCTTACAAAAGATTGAGCAAGCACTGGGCATTGAGAATTTGTATGCCGAAGGAGGCCTCAGCACCGTGCATCACGCGGATCAAGCGTTGAAAGCACACGCTTTGTTTATTCGTGACAGGGATTATATTGTTCGCGAAGGTGAGGTGATGATTGTGGATGAGTTTACTGGTCGTGTGATGGAAGGTCGCCGCTATAGCGAAGGCTTGCACCAGGCGATTGAGGCTAAAGAAAACGTCAAAATTCAGCGTGAGAGCCGCACTTTGGCGACGATTACCTACCAGAATTACTTCCGTTTGTACGCTAAGCTTGGCGGTATGACGGGTACGGCAGCGACGGAAGCTGAAGAACTGGCTAAGACTTACAATTTGGAAGTTGTCGAGATCCCAACTAACAAAGTTAATTTGCGTAAGGATGCACCAGACCGTATTTACAAGACGGAAAATGGCAAGTTCTTGGCTTTAGTGCAGGAAGTTAAGGCTTTGCAGGAACGCGGTCAACCAGTGCTGATTGGTACAATTTCGGTGGAAAAGAACGAGCGCTTGAGTGAGTTGCTCCGTTTGGCTGGTGTACGCTACGAAGTGTTGAATGCCAAGAACCACGAACGTGAAGGTGAGATTATCGCCCAGGCTGGTCGTAAGGGCGCGGTGACGGTGGCAACGAACATGGCTGGCCGTGGTGTCGACATTATTTTGGGTGGTAATCCACCAAATCCAGTCGAGGCAGAGGAAGTGAGGGCGCTCGGTGGTCTCTTCGTTTTGGGCACGGAACGTCATGAATCACGCCGCATTGATAACCAGTTGCGTGGTCGGGCGGCTCGTCAGGGTGACCCCGGTATGACGCAGTTCTATGTGTCTTTGGACGACGATTTGATGCGTATTTTCGGTAGCAGTCGGGTGAAGAGCATGATGGATACACTCGGCTTTGATGACTCGACGCCGATTGAAAGTAAAATGATTACAAAGTCACTCGAAGGTGCGCAGAAGCGCGTAGAAGGCAATAACTACGACACTCGTAAACATGTTTTGGAGTATGACGATGTGTTGAATAAGCACCGTTTATCGGCTTACGGCCGTCGTCGCAAGATTTTGCAAGAGGACGTGAGCGTTGCTCATGCAGATGTGATGGCCACGATTGAGCGTGAGCTTGAACATGTTGTTTTGGCACACACTGGCGAACGAGTTACTGTGCAAAATGAAGTCGATGGTGAGGAACAAGTGAAGGGGGATTGGGATGTTAAGGAGATTATTGAGACGTTGAATACTATTGTGCCGCTTGATGACGAGACTAAGTCCGCGATTACTACAGTTTTGCCGAGCTTGAGTTTGGATAAAGAAGAATTAGCTCGTCAGCGTACAACGGTGATTGAACGAATGTTGGGTTATTTGCAGGCCAAATACCAGGAAGCTGTAACGACGTTTGGTGATGAAGTGCAGGTACAGAAAATCGAGCGCAATGTGTTGCTCCGTGCTATGGATAGTCACTGGATGCGTCACTTGGATGAGATGACGTATCTGCGTCACACGATTGGTTTGCAGGGTTATGCGCAGCGTGATCCGTTGGTTGAGTATAAGCATGAGTCTTTCCGTTTGTTCGGCACAATGCAAGATGAAGTGCAACATGATGTCGCTTATAACCTCTTCAAACTTTTCGACCAAGCAGTGGCAGCTAAGAAGATGCTGGAACTGGCACCGAAGTTGATTCGCGGGATGCAGATGTCTTCGGCTGATAAGTCCTCGAACTCGAATAGCGCAGCCACGTCGGCAGTCATGATTGATACGCAAAATGTGGGTGGGGCTGTAGCCTCGTCGACTCCTGACTTCAGTCATGCTCATCGTAATGAGGCTTGTCCTTGTGGAAGTGGTAAAAAGTTCAAGAAGTGTCATGGGGTTTAATCGCGAATTATATGGCTTGGAAACAGCTCTCGTCGGAAGAAAAGTATCGGAGTCCATGGATTTCCGTTACAGAAGACCAGGTTGAGACAGAGCTCGGTAATTTATTGACGTGGAGCGTTGTGCACAAGAATGACTGTGCCATGGTTATTCCTTGGGATGACGCACGGTTTGGTTTAGTTGGCTTGTATCGTTATTCTGTGAACGAATTTTCGTGGGAATTCCCGGCCGGTAGTGTGGCTGGTTTGACCATGGAAGAAACTGCTAAACGAGAATTGAAGGAGGAGACTGGTTTAACTGCGGCTTTATATGAGTCCTTGGGTAGGTTTTATTTGGCGAATGGTAGCTTAACTCAAGCGATGGACTTATATTTGGCAACTGGTTTGACCGCAGGGGAGACTGAACATGATCCTGGCGAGGAAGGCATGCAATTCAAGTGGGTAACTTATCAGGAGTTGTGTCAGCTGATTGCCGATGGTGAGCTGAAAGATGGGCCTACTATTACAGCTTTTGGTTTTCTGCATGCTAACGGCTGGGTTAAGAAACAAGGTTTATAGTTGATCTATGAAACTCCTAATTGCCACACGCAACGCTGGAAAGGTGAAGGAAATGCAGCACGCTTTTGCGGGTAGAGGTTTTGAGTTGGTGAGTTTGGATGAGGCGGGAGTCGATAAGGATTTTGTGGTTGAAGAAACTGCGGAGACGTTTGTCGGCAACGCGGAGCTTAAAGCTAGAGGCTACGGCGATAAGGCGGGGATGTTGACGTTGGCGGAAGACGCGGGTTTGATGGTTGATGTATTAGGGGGTCGGCCGGGAGTGTTGTCGGCGAGATATTGTGAAGGAAGTGACGAAGATAGATATAGAAAGTTACTAAACGAGCTCAAGGACTTATCAGATGAAGAGCGTGGTGCGCAGTTTGTGGCAGTTATTGTAATTTACAATCCAGCTGATGGATCGCTTAAAACGTGTGAGGGAATTTGTCGTGGTAGAATATTGAGTGAGCCACGAGGGACCGGTGGTTTTGGTTATGATCCTGTGTTCTATTACGCAGAATTAAAAAAGACGTTTGGTGAATTATCTGCCAGCGAGAAGGATGCAGTTAGTCATAGAGGTATTGCTTTGAAGAAGGCTATAGATATAATGTCTGGTGTATGAAAAAAGAAATACGAGCCATTATACTATTTTCAGTTGGTGTGACGGCTTGTATTTTTGCTTTGTGGTATGCGTTGGCCTTGAGGAATATTGATGGTTTTAAAAACGAACGACCTGACGGTAAAGGTTTTACGGTGCAGGGAATAAAAACTGGCGTGGCTTATAGTTGTGTGTCGGAAGGATTTCGACAGCATGGTGCTTATACTTGCACGAAAAGTCAGCAGTTAATGGTTGGTTTTGAAAACGTTCTTATTCACGCTATCATGTTGCCGCTTATTATTTGGGGTTCGTTAATTAATTTGTCGAATTAAGGGCGGGTTATATGGATGATAAGACTAAAACTGACGTGAAGCGGGGGACGGATTGCATTGGGGTGGCAGTTAGTTTTGTGTTGCATGATGGGGCTGGGAAGGTGATGTTGCATAAAAGGGGAGAGAAGTGCAGGGATGAGCAAGGCAATTGGGATTGCGGTGGTGGGGCGCTGGAGTTCGGTGAGGATTTTGTGGATTGTCTCAAACGAGAGATTAAGGAGGAATTTTGCGCTGATGCGCTGGATATCCAGTTTGTTAATGTGCAGAATGTTTTGCGCGAACAGAATGGCGTGCAGACGCATTGGATTAGCATCACTTATGCGGTAAAAATTGATCCAGCTCAAGCCGGGAATGGAGAGCCGTATAAAATTGACGAGATTGGTTGGTTTGATTGGAATAATTTGCCTAGTCCTCAGCATACTCAGTTGCAGAAGGCGATTGATGCGGGTAAAGAACAAGGCTTATTGTATTAATTTAGTTTATGGCGGCAGA
This sequence comes from uncultured Gammaproteobacteria bacterium, assembly GCA_964355955.1. GTDB lineage: Bacteria > Patescibacteriota > Patescibacteriia > UBA9934 > UBA9934 > UBA11707. Next base: position 13,177 of record CAYHFQ010000009.1, on the reverse strand, counting down.
AATATTGTGGAGTGAGCCGGCGGGATTTATACCGAAGTTTAGAGTGGTGAGTGCGTATATTTTAGTGGGGGATAAGTTTTTGTTGTTACTGCGCAACGACGATAAGAGTGAGGGTAATAAGTGGGGTGTGCCGGGCGGGAAGATTGATGCTGGTGAGACGGCGTTGGCAGCGGTGGCGCGTGAGGTGCGGGAGGAGACGGGGATAGCGTTAGAAGAAAATGCTTACGAGCATTTTAAGACAGCTTATGTGCGTTACCCGGATTATGACTTTGTGTTTAATATGTATAAGACTAAGCTCGATGAAGAGCCGAGCCTTGTCGTGAGTTCAGCCGAGCATAAAGAGGCGGCTTGGGTGACGGCAGAAGAGGCGCTTCAGATGAACTTAGTGATGGGAAATGAGGTGTTGGTGAGGGAGTTTTTTGGGCTTGGTAGGGTAGTGGAGTAGCGGGGTGGCGAGGTAGGGAAATGTGCTATAATAGACGGCGTCGCCCAATCATCTAAAATCGATTTTATAATTATGGAAAATACGCTTGAGTCCGTTTACAAAAGATTGCAAACCTTAAAGAAAAAGCGTCGTGATTTAGCCAAATCCTTCCGCGATGAGCTGGCTCAAAATGCTCGTTATGGTGAGATTGTGGAGGAAATGCAGAAGTTGCGGGAAGAAAAGAAGGGCATCGAGAATATGGTACGGACGGCCTCTGATATGGCAGAGATGGAGGCGTTGAAGGCTGATATTCATGGCGACCAAGAGATGCTCAGTGACATGTCGCTTAACAAGTTCTTGGCCCAAGAAAACGTGGAGATTGTCGACGATATGAATGTGCGTTGGGTGCCAGCGTTTACGGTGCGGTTTAAGAAGGATTAGCAGAATAAAAAAGTACGTCTCAGAAATATCTGAGACGTACTTTTTGTTTAGTCTTCATCCTCATTCTCGTCTTCATCTTGTTCTTGCATGGCTTCGACTAAGGAGTTCCAGGCGTCTTCTAGCTCTTCGGTAGAGTATTCTTCTGTATCACGTCTGATATCTCTAGTGCGTAACATGAAGTATTTTTTGTTGATGGATTTTTTGATGCGTAGTAACTGGGCTGCTTCCCAGGCAGCCGTGCCTTCGAAAAGACTATTTTGGTACTGATCGAGGGTAGCTTTGACTGCTTGATCCTCTAAATTAATTTGCAGGATTGGATCCTTTTCGACTTTACGTTCTTCTTCAACGGTGACGGTGGTGGAGTCTGGTTTAGCTTCTTTTGTTTCTACTTTACCGTTTAGGATGTCGAGCTGTTTGCCGACAGCTTTGTAAAAAGCGTCCCATTTTTTTAGGGTCTCTTTGTTGACTTGATTGGGGATAGCACTATCCTTGATCTCGTTAGCGATTTCGTTAACGAGCGGTAGCCAGGCGGCGCGTTCGTCGGCGGTAATATTCTTCGGTAGTTCTGGCAAGCCATTTTTAATAACATCGTCTACTTCTTTGGAGAAATCGGCTACATACTTTTGTTGCTGGCGAACTTCTGCTTCCCAAGTTCTGCGTGCCGCTTCAAGACTGTTCTGAGTATCAACTGCATCAGCTAATCCTGCAGATTCTGCTAAATTCAGCAGGTCGTCGAGAGCTAACTGATTGGTTTTAGCAAAGATTCGTTTATAGAATGGCAGTTCTTTTTTTGCTTTGCTACCGCTACCAGCCTCGCTATCCTTCCAGGCAGTAAACCAATCATTTAGGTCTAATGCGCCTTTATCAGGACTAGTTGGCATGGGTGGTAGCTCCTGGCGTTGAAGATCGGTTAGTTCGTTATAGGCTTTTTGAATTGTTTTGAAGATAGGTGTGGACTTGGTTGTTATTTGTTTATTTAATTTTACGATTTCTGCTGCTGCGGTTGCTGCTGCTGCCTTGTCGCCTTGGAAAGCGACGGATTTGTTGTACAAATCTCTGGACTCGTATCGGATGTCTTCCAAGCGAGCCAGACGTGATTGTACTTCAGGACGGATATCTGGTGGAGTAGGTAGGTGTTCGGCGATAGCAGCTTCGATTTCTTGTCGTCGCTTGGTGAGTTCGGCGCTATTTCTCTTGCCGACAGTTGTGCTAACATCTTGAGCTGCTAATCGAGCGTCTAGAATTGTGAGTTGTTTTCTTGCTTCCTCAATGCTTTGAGTTGTAAATGCATAATCTTCGTTGACTTCTTGTTCGGCTAGTTCTCTGGTTGTGTAGGTTGGCTTAAGAGTGATTTTTTGGGGAGTGACTTGATCAACTTTTGCTTCGGCTGTAATTTTCTTATCGATATTTGCTAGTTCAGCTTTTTTCTCGCTAATCAAACTACGTAACGCAGGAGAAGGAAGAACTCGTAAATGGCGTTCATGTTCTACTATTTCTAGGGCCAGTTTGTTCCTTGCATCTTTAATGTTAAGTAATTCAGTAGCAGCTTTTTGAGCTTCTGCTTGTTTCCAGGCCAGCGAACCTTTTTCTGGAGCTGGGGCCGGCATTTGACCAGGGATAATTGTTTTGGCGGTGGCTGGATCTGGGGGGATTATTTTATCGAGCGCAGAAATTCGGGCCTCTAGTTTTTGAATTTCTTTTATTATAAGTGGATGTTGAGGAAGGTCATTTAGGTTTTCGTGAAGATCTGCCACGCGTTGATAGAGTTGTGCTTTTTCAGTAATAGCGTCGGCGATCCTTGCTTTCTTTGCTAGTTCTTGTGCAGCTTGTTTTTGAAGCTCCTCTTTTCTCCATTCAGGACTTCCGATTAATGGAGCTGGTGCTTGTTTGGCTTGATTTTCGGACTTATTATTAGTGGCTGGTTGCCCAATATTATAAAGCTTCATTCTGTGATCGAAGTCGTTGACAGAATCGAATAGCAGTTGAAGATCTTCATTTTGTTTAGGAGTTCGGTCTGCTTCGGGAATTGCTTGAATGACAGCTATTTGTTGTTCCCATGATTCTGATTTCCGATCTTCAAATTCTACTTTAGTAATATACTGTAAGGCGTCTTTGAGATCACGTTCAAGAGTTTGTAATTCATCCCGAAGAGCGCGCTGCTCAGCTGGAGTTTTGATTTTGATGACATCGATTAAATCCTGGATAACTTCTTGATTATGTACGGCCCTTTCGTATTCTGATTTACGTAGTTCTAGGGCTTCTTTTGCTATGCGCTCTATTCTTGCGGCAGGTGATTCAGGGGGTTGGTCTGGTCTCCGTGTTTGTTGATTGCGGTTGGGTTGTCGATCCCGATTATCAATCTTCGGTGCCGCCTTAGCAACATCTGGTGCTGGCTGCGAACCTGGTTCTGGTTGACGTGCTTTATATTGCTGTTGTGCTTTTGCTTTACCCATAGTCCAAATTATAGAATACACCTATTATATCACGACTAGCTGGAATTTGGCTGTGTATAGCTTTACCTGTTATCCCCTTGCTTACAGGGGGATTTTGACTTAGAATGCTGCCACTATGTCTTTTCGCTTGCATTTGCCCAAGTTGTCCATGTCACGTTCAGCTCGACAGAGTTTTACTCGCGTGTTCGCAATTTTCATGCTGCTAGTTGTGACTGGTCTGACGGCCTTTCCAGCGCCATGGAATACGGCCATGGGAGCAGTTAAGAATAAAATAGGCTGGAGTTTGCCAAACATTCCAGATAACGGCTTCACCTTGGGCCTAGACCTTAAGGGTGGTGTCCACTTGGTTTACGAGGCTGACATGAGCGCTATTCCGGCAGCAGATCGGGCTAGTGCATTGAACGGTGTACGTGACGTGATTGAACGTCGCGCTAACTCGCTCGGTGTTAGTGAGTCGCGTGTCGAAACCACGATTGCTGATGGTCATTACCGCGTGATTATTGAATTACCTGGCATTCAGGACGCAGCAGAAGCAACTAAGTCGATTGGTGAAACACCAGTTTTGCAGTTTAAGACGCCAACTGCCAAGACGCCAACTACAGCAACGGCTGAACAGCAAGCTCAGATTGACGCTGACCAAAAGACACAGCGTAGCGCAGCTGTCGACGTTCTGAATCGTGCCTTGGAGAAAGATCAAGATTTCGCTGCCTTGGGTAACGTTGTGAACGATGGCTTTGTGGGCGCTGACGATAGCTTCTACGCCGATTTGATTAAGACATTTACGCGCAAGACCCGAACTGGTGTAGTTAAGGGTGTGTATGAGAATGGGTCGACTATCAACGTAGTTAAGTACATCAGTCAAGGAAATGACGTGACTGTTGACGCTTCTCACATTTTGGTCTGTTTCGCTGGAGCTACCAGATGTACAGAGACTCGTACGAAAGAAGAAGCCAAGACAATTATTGACGGCTTAAAGGTTCAGGCAACAGCAGCTAACTTTGCCGACTTGGCTAAGGCGAATTCAGACGAGCCAGGTGCAGATACCTCGGCTGGATCGCTTGGTACCGTGAAGAAGGGGGCGATGGTACAATCATTCGAGGATGCCTTGTTTGCCATGAAGAACGGTACCATTTCCGACGTGGTCGAAACTGAGTTTGGTTATCACATCATTTACCGAGAGAGCAGCAAGAACGTACCAACCTACGAGTTCAGTCACATTGAAATGCCTTGGACGACGTTGTCTGACGTAGTGAACACAGATCCATGGGAGAATACGGAGTTGTCGGGTAAGGATATCAAATCCGCTTCGGTGGCTTTTGATCAACAAACAAACGCTCCATTCATCTCTCTCACATTTAACGCCGAGGGTGCCGACTTGTTTGGCAAACTAACGGCTGCCAATGTCGGTCAAGTGATTGGTATCTTCTTGGATGGTGAGCCGGTCACAACGCCTGTTGTTAACCAAGCGATTTACGGAGGCACAGCCCAAATTACCGGTAACTTTACCTTGGCCGAGGCTAAGCAGACCGCAGAGCGTTTGAACGCCGGTGCTTTGCCAGTAGCTATTAGTGTACTCAGTCAACAGACGATTGGTCCGACGCTCGGCCAGGCTTCGCTTGATGCTAGTTTGAAAGCAGCCTTTATTGCTTTCTTGCTCATCTCGCTGTTCATGGTGCTTTACTACCGTTTGCCAGGCTTCTTGGCGATTGTAGCCTTGCTTATTTACAGCACAATCAACTTGACCTTGTACAAGATTTTCGGGGTGACAATTACTTTGTCTGGTATTGCTGGTTTCGTGTTGTCGGTGGGTATCGCTGTTGACGCTAACGTGTTGATCTTTGAGCGTTTGAAGGAAGAGCTGTGGAGTGGCCGCGATTTGCCGACGGCGATTGTGGAAGCTGCAAAGCGTGCTTGGCCTTCCATTCGTGATGGTAACGCTACGACGTTGATTGCTACCTTCATTCTGTTCACGATGGGCACGAGCTTTATTAAGGGCTTCGCCTTGACCTTGATGATTGGTATCTTTGTCTCGCTCTTCTGTGCAATGGTAATTACCCGTTCATTACTCCTAGTTGTTAGTCGACGACCTAGCCTCAAGAAGCGTTTGTTCTTCCTTGGCCTCAAATAAGCGTATGAACAACTTCAACTTACAGATCATTAAGCACTCAAAAATTTGGCTCGCGATGTCCAGCACGATTGTTGTGTTGGCAGTAGTCTCGTTCGTTGCCTTTGGTTTAAACCCGGGCATTGACTTCACTGGCGGTGGCCTGATTTCTTTGCGCTTTGATGCACCAGCTGAACAATCAGCTATCGTCAAAACTGTCACTGACTTGGGTTACGAGCCGATTGTGCAGCAAGCGGACGACGGTTCGACTTTGATTCGTGTGCGCCCAGTGAGTGAAGAAGAGCACCAGGCTATTTTGACCTCATTGCGTACAAACTTGGGTAATTTGGAGGAATTGCGCTTTGACTCTGTAGGACCAACCATTGGTCAGGAACTTGAGAGGAAGGCGACGACGGCCATTATTTTGGTCTTGGCTATCATTGGTTTGTACATCGCTTGGGCTTTCCGCCGTGTATCGCGCCCGGTGGCTTCTTGGAAGTACGGCTTGATTACTCTGTTGACCGCCTTTCACGACGTCGTGATTCCGGTTGGTGTTTTCGCGGTACTGAGTCATTTCTTCCACTATCAGGCTGATACAGCTTTCGTGGCAGCGTTATTGACCATTCTTGGTTATTCGATCAATGACACGATTGTGGTATTCGACCGTACCCGTGAGAACTTGCATCGTCACCGTCACCAAGGAACCACCTTCCCAGAAACTGTGAATAACAGTGTTAATGAAACATTGGCTCGTTCAGTTAACACCACGTTGGCCACTTTCTTGCCGGTCTTGGCGATTGTTATCTTCGGTGGTGCGTCGACTAGACCGTTCGCTATCACTTTGTTGGCTGGTATCTTTGCTGGTGCTTATTCCTCCATCTTTATTGCTAGCCCATTGTTGGCGATGAGTGAGCATTGGGGTAAGAAGCGTAAATAAATGATTGAAACTGATTGTTGCACAGGGCGGGGGATAGTCCCTCGCTTTTGTGTTATAATGACGTTAGTCTCATAGCTTTTTCTTCTATGCTCGGTATTGTTCTCAATTTGCCTCCGTTCTTAGCGCATTATATTGCCACGACGTCGCCGATTACGATGGCCTCACAGGCACTGCTGGTAGTTGGCTGGATCCCTATTTTTGGCGTTCTTATTTGGGGTTTTATTGAAATCTGGGTAGACCATAAGCAAGGCCAATACAACGCGCATATTGAATGGGTGTTATTGAATGTGAGTGTACCGGCTGGAGCGATTAACACGCCAAAAGGCATGGAGAACTTTTTTAATAATATCGCTGGATCTAAATCGGCGATTACCTGGAAGGAAGCTAAGCTACTCGGTAAGTTTCAGGCATATTTTAGTTTAGAGATTGTTGGTAGTGAAGGTGACGTGAAGTTTTATATTAGAACTTCGACGAAGTACCGTGATTTGGTTGAGGCTGCTTTATACGCTCAGTATCCGGAAGCTCATATTATTGAAGCTGAAGATTATGTGGATAAAGTGCATGATCATTATCCGAATGACCATACGGCTGTTTTTGGCAGCGAAATGAAGTTGGCCAAGCCAAGCTATTATCCTTTGCGAACTTATGTTGCTTTTGAACACATGGGCGAGAAGGATATGCGATTTAAAGACCCATTGCATAATATTATCGAAGTATTAGGTAAGATGAAGAAGACTGAACAATTTTGGATTCAAATTATTATCCAGCAGCCAGATGAACAAGCCTGGGCTAAGGAAGGCGAAAAGTATTTGGATAAGATGATGGGCAAAGAGGAGAAGCATCACGAGACGGTGATGGGTCAAGCGGTCAAGAATGTGGCTTGGTTGCCAAACCAGATTTTGGCGCAGTCTGTTGGTTTGGATTTGATGGGTGGTGGGGCGCATGGTGACGAGAAGAAAGATGATTTTAGAATGTTCAGAATGACACCGACGGAGCGTTTGGTGTCTGATGCGATTGCGGAAAAGATTAGCAAGATTGGCTGGGCGACGAAGATTCGTGTGTTGTATTCGGCTTCACATGAGCAGTATCGCAAGCCATTGATTGCAGCCATGATTAAAGGCATGTTTCATCCGTTCGCACACTTGAATATGAACAAGCTTGGCATGCACGATCATGCTACTCCAAAAGATGATTATTTCTGGTTAAACTGGGAGATTTATCACCGCATGCATCATTTGGTGAGCCGTTATAAGGGTCGACAACTGGGGGCTGGAGCAGCGCCGTTCTATCTTAACTCTGAGGAATTGGCGACACTCTTCCACTTCCCAGCGGCCGACGCCCGAACGCCTATCTTGGCGACTTCTGGTGCACGACGTGGTGAGGCGCCACTTGAATTGCCGTTTGCTGAAGAAGGTGAAGCTGACATGCATGATTGGCAAGGGAGTAACAAGGAAAAGAAGGCGCATGAACATGAAGAACATGCTCCTGCTGCACCGCTCGTGGTACCAACTCCTCACGCCCCGGGTCATTCCTCGACTCCTACTCATGCACCAGCTCACCAGGCAGCTACACCGCATGCAGCTCCAGAGTTCATGCCACAGCCTGGCAAGCCAGCACCGTTGCCACCCGGATTATCCCTAGCAGCGGAACCAATTACTGATGACGATGATGCTCCAGCTAACTTGCCGGTACTTTAAGACTATATGGCTAATCGTTATCCGCACGAACACGAGCAGGACGTTATCTATTTCGGGAAGACGAATTTTCGCAATGCCATGCGTAAGTTTGGCGTCAAAACTGATGACCGACGTCGCCACATGTACATTATTGGTAAGACCGGCATGGGTAAGACGACCTTGCTCGAGAACATGATTTTGTCCGACATTTATGCTGGCCATGGTTGCTGTTACGTTGACCCGCACGGTGATACGGCAGAACGCTTGCTCGATTATATTCCTTCTTGGCGTATTAACGACGTAGTTTATTTTAATCCGGCGGATACAAATCATCCGATTGGTTTTAATATTCTGGAAAAGACAGAAAGTGCGGCTAAAATTGACGACTACAATAGCAAAGTGATGTCGGCTTTGATGTCGATTTTTAAGAAGGTCTGGGAGAACGTGTGGAGCGCCCGCATGGAGTATATTTTGCAAAATACCATTTTGGCTTTGCTTGATACGCCGGGGACGACGCTGCTTGGTGTGAACCGTATGTTGTCGGACAAGGATTATCGGACGTCAATTATTCAGAATGTGCAGGATCCGGTGGTCCAGCAGTTTTGGCTGAAGGAATTTGCGGCTTACGACCAGAAGTTTGCGAGTGAAGCGGTGGCGCCAATTCAGAACAAGATTGGTCAGTTGTTGACCAGTACTATCATGCGTAACATCGTAGCGCAATCCAGATCTGCCATTGATTTCCGAGAAATCATGGACAACCAGAAGATTCTAATTGTTAATTTATCGAAGGGTTTAGTGGGTGAGGATGTCATGCGTATTCTCGGCGGTATGCTCGTGACCAAGCTGTACATGTCAGCTATGGAACGGGTTAACGTGCCAGAAGAAGAACGTCCAGACTTCTACTTATACGTCGACGAATTCCAAAACTTTGCGGTGGAGTCGTTTGCCGGTATTTTGTCTGAAGCGCGTAAGTATCGCCTGAACCTGATTATGGCGCACCAGTATATTTCACAGTTGGATACGAAGGAAAGTACGGCGGTGCGCGATGCTGTGTTTGGTAACGTTGGCAGCATGATTATGTTCCGCGTTGGTTCACCAGACGCCGAGTTTTTGGAAAGCGAGTTCATGCCACGTTTCTTGCCGGAGGATTTGATTAACTTGCCAAAGTATTCCATCTATCTAAAATTGATGGTCGACGGTATTACTAGTCAGCCGTTTTCTGCGCAGACGTTGCCGGCAATTTCCCAGAAGACGGGTAGTCGTGACAAGGTGGTAGAGCAGTCGCGTGAACGATTCGGTGGCAACCGCAAGACGATTGAGGAACACGTCATGGTGTGGAGTGGTTTTGATCCTAACGTGAATGTGGCTGATCAGTTGAAGAAAGTTTCCGACCAAAAGAAAGAAGATAAGAAGGCGCGCTTCAGTCATGAGTATGAGTGCACAAGGTGTAAGAAGACTTTTGGTTTGCCGGTTGAGTTAGATAGGTCACGACCAATTTATTGCGAGGATTGTCATCCAATCATCATGGAGGAGCGTAAGAATGGTAAAGGGAAGCAAGAAAAGCGCGAGGAGGTAAAGCCTAAGGCTGCGTTGCCGCCAAAGATTAGTGAGGGTACGACGGTGGCTAGGGAACCGGTCGCGGCGATGAGTTTGGCTAAGCTGGAGCCAGCACGGCGTGAGCCAGCTAAGGTGACGGTGGTGGCTCCGGTGATTGTCTCGGCGGTACCGGAAGTTAGGGCTGATGCCATGCTTAGTTCGACGATGCCACAAGTAGCTAGACCAGCTGTGCAGAGTGCTCCGAGCGCTGAAGGAGCGGCTCGTAGTCGTAACCGTCGGAAGCGTAATCGTGGAGGTAGTAGCGGTAGTGCTCCGAGGCCTGTAGCCGATGCTGGCATAAATGGACCAAAAGTGGTAAGTAGTGCGCCTAGCCCAGTTGTGCAGGTAATGCCAGGTGAGCGCATGAGTTTTGATAACTAATCAGTTACGTGTATGTCGACTCCGTTGCAACGTGAAGCTGCCGTGTGGCAAGATATTGAGCTTTTAGATTCGGGTGATAATGAAAAGTGTGAACGCTACGGCGATGTGGTGATGGTGCGGCCTGAACCGCAAGCTTTGTGGGCTAAAGCCGAGGTTGACGGTGGGGTATGGAAGCGCGCTTGGGCGACTTACACGCGAACTGGGCGTGAAGGTGAATGGGATATTGTGCGACCGTTGCCACCGGCTTGGACTGTTAGTTGGGAGGATCTGACGTTCCGAATTAGGACCACGTCGTTTAAGCACACGGGTTTATTTCCGGAACAGGCGAGCAATTGGAAATATTTGCGGAGTGTGATTAAACCAGGCATGAAGATGCTGAACTTATTTGGTTATACCGGTGGAGCGAGCTTGGCGGCGGCCAGTGCTGGGGCTGAAGTGGTGCACGTTGACGCGAGCAAGACGGCGGTGACATGGGTCAAAGAAAATATCGAACTATCTGGCTTGGCGTCGCGCACCGTGCGTTACATTACGGATGATGTCATGAAGTTTGTGGCCCGCGAAGTACGGCGCGGTAATGTGTACGATTGTATTGTGATGGATCCGCCAGCTTTTGGCCGCGGACCAGAAGGGGAGTTGTGGAAGTTTGAAGAGCACTTGCCAGAGTTGTTGGCGTTATGTGGCCAGATTTTGAATAAAGAACATGGCTACTTGTTGGTAAATGCCTATTCGCTTGGTTATCCAGCGTTGGCGGTGGAGAACTTGATAAGAACGAGCGTGTCTTTTGCGAAAGAGTTTGCAGCAGTTGAATTGACGCTAAAGGAGACGACGACGCGAGCTTTTGAGTTGCCGACCGGGATTGTTATTCGGGCTAGCTGGTAAAAATCGACTAGAATTGCAGAACCCCCACACCGAAGTGCGAGGGTTCAGGACCGAGTAGGCGAGGCTACTCGACGGGACGTGGATGATCGCGGCGAAAGGTGGACTGACGTTTGGTGGAGGCTCCTCGGTCGCAGCCGGCGTCCAGGGTGGCCTGGCGGTAGTCGGGTCCGTTGATGTCCGGGGCGTCGCACTGCCTCTTCTTGTTGGTCTGCCGGAGCAGAGCCATGTGCAGGAAGAACAGTATGGAGACAAATGCTCCGAAGTAGAGCAAGTTGATGTTGCTGGTCAGGAATCGCAGCATGAGAGCTCCTGTTGGGTGGTGACGAAAATTACTGACGAGGTATAGCATAGCAAAAAATAGGCCTTTTGTCCAGTCCTCGCGTTCTGAACGCGGGGGCAAGATTCCGCTATTTGTTGCTAATTTTAGCAAATATGTTAGAGTATAGCGGTATGGAAATTCTCTACGAAGACAATCATTTAATAGCCGTCTGCAAGCCGCACGGGATGTTGACGCAGGGTGACGATACGGGTGATACCTGTTTGCTTGAGGAAGTGAGAAAGCTGATTAAAGACCGAGGGATAAAGCCCGGTAATGTTTTTTTGGGTTTGTTGCACCGTTTGGACCGGCCAGTTGGCGGCGTCGTCGTGTTCGCGAAGACGAGTAAGGGGGCGTCACGTTTGAGCGATCAAATTAGAATGCGCCGCGTCGAGAAGATTTATTGGGCGGTGTGTGAAGGGTCGCCAGAGGCTATGATGGGCGAGGTGGTGCAATGGTTGGTGAAGGATGAGGCGACTAATACGGTGACGGCTTATGGTGAAGAAGTGCCAGGGTCAATGAAGGCTGAGTTGGGTTATCGTGTACGTCAGACAATCGGTGAGGGTAAAAATAAATTGTCGCTGATGGAGATTAGGCCGAAGACGGGCCGGCCGCATCAGATTCGCGTGGCGATGGGTACGCTCGGTATTCCGATTGTCGGCGATAAGAAGTACGGCGCACAGCAGATGTTGGACGGCAATATTGCTTTGTTCGCGCGGAGTTTTGGCTTTGATCAGCCGGTCACTAAGAAGCGCGTGATGGTGACGGCAGAGCCGACGCTACCAATTTTCAAGCAGTTTGTATGAAGAGTAGGGGACGCGTGTTAGTTGGCCTGAGCGGTGGCGTTGACTCAAGTGTCAGCGCTGCTTTGTTGTTAGCGGATGGCTATGAAGTGATTGGCGGTTTCATGAAAAACTGGAGCGACGGCACGCAGGATGAAAGCTGCGGTTGGCGAGCTGAAAGACGGGACGCGATGGCGGTGGCGGCGAAATTGGGTATCCCTTTCCATACTTTTGATTTTGAGGACGAATATCGGGCGAAGGTTTATGAGTATATGATTGCCGAGTACAAGGCTGGGCGGACGCCGAACCCGGATGTGTTGTGTAATAAGTACATGAAGTTCGACCTATTTTTGCAGGAGGCGGATAAACTGAGCTGTGAGTTTGTGGCCATGGGGCACTATGCTCGGGTGAAGCGAGACGATGATGGGACGACGCATTTGCTGGCAGGCGTCGACAATAATAAAGATCAGAGTTACTTTTTATGTCAGTTAAAACAAGAACAATTAAGGCGGACATTGTTTCCGATTGGGGATTTGGAGAAGCCAGCCGTGCGAGAATTGGCGAAGAAGTTCAACTTGGCGGTGGCGGATAAAAAGGATAGTCAAGGTATCTGTTTTGTGGGACAGGTGAGCATGGACGACTTTTTACAGGCGCGAATTGAGCCTCATGCGGGTAATATTGTGACGACCGAGGGCAAGATAATTGGCCAGCACCAAGGGTTTGAGTTTTACACAATTGGCCAGCGCGGTGGCTTGGGCATTGGCGGAGGAACGCCGTATTACGTGGTGGAACGGAAGCCTGAGAGTAATAAGGTGATTGTGGCGGTTGGCGAGGATGATCCAGCTTTATATCGGACTGAATTACGGGCTTCGGAGGTGACGGAAACGATTGAGGGAAATTTACAGAAGTATTTTGGTAAAAAAATAACGGCGCGTATTCGCTACCGTCAGTCGTTGACGGCTTGTGTGGTAAGCGAAGTTGAGCTGGGAGTTTTAGAGGTCGTGTTCGATGCGCCGCAACGAGCTGTGGCGCCGGGACAGTTTATTGCTTTTTATGAAGGGGATGAGCTACTTGGCTCGGCGGTGATTGATTAGTGTTTTTAGTACTTCGCTCGCAACCGCCGTATCTCCTGCTCCTAGCTGCACCTCGTCAACCGTGCCAGCCGGCTCACCTCGTCTGACTCGGGGG
>CAYHFQ010000008.1:0-50093 GCA_964355955.1 uncultured Gammaproteobacteria bacterium | reverse complement strand
TTTCTCGGGTCGGCCATCGCGTCGTCACAGGAGACACGGCAGTCGCTCGCTCCTAAAGGGCTCCGGCTGCTAAATTCGTTTAAACTACCGACTACCAACCCTACTATATGAATGAAATCAACCAACCCTCCGGACTGCTCCTCGTCGACAAACCAGCTGGGATGACCAGCCATGATGTCGTCGATAAAATTAGAAGGATTACCAAGCAACGCACAGTCGGCCATGCCGGGACGCTCGACCCGTTTGCGACGGGGTTGTTATTAGTGGCCGTGGGACGCGAGGCGACCAAAGAGTTGAGTAAGTTCGTGGGGCTCGATAAGATTTATGAGGCCACGATTTGCTTGGGTAAAGCGTCGGCCACGTTTGATACCGAGGGCCCGATTAGCGATGCCCCCTGCCCTCCTGTAACCATCGATGAGTTGCTGGCGGCCATGAAGAAACAGGTCGGCGATATTCTCCAGCTGCCGCCAATGCACTCGGCTATTAAGATTGATGGGAAGAAGCTGTACGAGTTGGCTCGGCAAGGAAAAGACATAGAAAGGCCAGCGAGGGCGGTGACTATCCATAGTTTTGAGCTCGTTCATGACCTCGATGAAACAAACGAGGCTCGGACGAGGTTCGAGCTGCCGACGGAGGTTAAAGTGAAGATTCATTGCGGCTCGGGGACGTATATTCGGGCGATGGCCAGGGATTTGGGTGAGGCGCTCGGGACGGCTGGCTACCTGACGGCTTTGCGGAGGACGAGCATTGGCCCGTTTGGCATCGAGAAAAGTGCTAAGATTGAGCAGCTAACTGCGCAAAATTGGGTTGACCATAGCCTCCCGCCCGTGCTACTCTCCAACAGTAACTAATGCTGTTGATCTTTATATTTTATGAACGTACTGAGTATTTTCGTCGCCCTGTTGGGCACGGGACTCGGCCTCGCGATTGGTTTTTACCTACGTCGTTTTTTAACTAAAAACACGGTTGGTAGTGCTGAGCAACGCGCCGAAGTAATTATCCAGGAAGCTAAGACCAAGGAATCGGAACTGATACTGCAAGCCAAAGAGAAGGCCATGAGCATGGTGGAAGAAGGTCAACGGACGATTGATAGTCAACGCGGAGAGCTGAAGACTGAGCAAAATCGTTTGGCCGAGCGCGAAGGCATGCTCGACAAAACGTTACTTGAGTTTGAGAACCGCCGCGCCAAGGTCGACCAAGAAAAAGAAGAGGTTGAATTGCAGCGTTTAATGATTGCGGACAAAGTGGCGGAAGCGGAAACTAAATTACAGCAAGTCGCTGGCCTCTCCAAACAACAAGCGGAGGAGATTTTAATGACGCGCACCGAAGCTGAATGCCAGGACGCGTTGATGAGCCGCATTCGCAAGCTCGATGAGGAGCAGGATGAGGCCGTAGAGGCCAAGGCTCGCAAGATTCTCAGCTTGGCGATTCAGCGTTTTGCTGGTAGCCATGTGGTCGACGCGACGACGACGCAAGTTCAATTACCAAGTGACGAATATAAGGGCCGCATTATTGGGCGCGAAGGACGCAACATTAAAACTCTCGAATTGCTGACCGGTTGTGAGTTCATTATCGACGACACCCCAGAGGCGATTACCATCAGTGGCTTCTCCCCTGTTCGTCGCCAAGTGGCTAAGAAGGCGCTCGAAATGCTCATGAAGGACGGCCGTATTCAGCCAGCTAAGATTGAGGATGCGATCAACGAGGCGAAGAAGGATTTGGCTAAAGAGATGAAAAAGGCTGGTGAAGATGCGTTGTATGAGCTCGGTATTCCGGTGTCGTCGATTGACCCGAAGTTGGTAGCTATCTTGGGCCGCTTGAAGTTCCGCACCAGCTACGGTCAGAACGTATTGCAGCATTCCATGGAAGTAGCCCGTATTTCCGGCATGATTGCAGAGGAACTCGGTATGGATAGCTTTGCCTGTAAGAAGGGTGGTTTATTCCACGACATTGGTAAGGCCGTGGACCACGACATGCAAGGCGCCCACCCACAGATTGGCTATAACGTGATGAAGAAGTTCGGCTTCCCGGAGGAGATGTGCTACCAGTCGATCGCCCACCACGAGGACCGACCACGCACAATTGAAGGCGTCATCGTTAAAGCAGCTGACGCGATTAGTGGAGCACGACCGGGCGCTCGCCGTAATTCACTGGAAGATTACGTGCGCCGCTTGGAAGGACTCGAAACGGCAGCGATGAGCTTTGAAGGCGTCGAGAAAGTCTACGCCATTCAAGCCGGTCGTGAGGTGCGCGTGTTCGTTGAACCAACTAAGGTAGACGACATGGCGGCTTACAGTTTAGCGCGTGATATTGCGAAAAAGATTGAAGCTGAATTGCAGTATCCTGGTGAGGTAAGAGTTACCGTTATCCGAGAAACTAGGGTCATTGAGTACGCTCGGTAAAGTCGAAATGGAGCTAGGGCTTGCATTAATTCTGATACTTGGCTAAGATAAGCCCATTCCAATTCATTTACTCGCTCTATGAACAAAGCTCAACTCGCTCTCCGCATTGCAGAGAAGCTCGAACTCCCCAAGAAGACCGCTGAGGATTTTGTCGAATTGTTTGAGGACTTGGTAACTGAGGCATTGTGTAAGAGTGAAGAAGTAACAATCGCTGGCTTTGGTACTTTCTCCTCTAAGATTCGCTCCGCTCGCATGGGTGTGAACCCACAGAAGCCAAGCGAGAAGATGCAGATCCCAGCCGTACGTGTGCCGAAGTTTAAAGCTGGTAAGGCCCTCAAGGATGCCTTGAAGCGTAAGACAGCGGAGTAAACATAACAGTAATAAAAAGATGAGGTCGTCGTGACCTCATCTTTTTATTTGTTGGTGAGTTTATTTGAAAGCAATGACTTTGGCGATTACCTCATCCAGGGAGACGCGAGTGGCGTCGCCAGCGGTGCGCTCCTTCCACTCCACTTGATTGTCCGCCAAGGTCTTGTCCGAGATGACGAGACGAAGTGGGAGGCCGGTCAGGTCAGCGTCGCCGAACTTGGCACCAGGGGAAAGCTCGCGGTCGTCCCAGAGGACGGAGATGCCAGCGGATTGGAGGTCAGCGTAGAGTTTGCTAGCGGCCTCGAGGACAGGAGCAGCGTTGTCGCGGCCTGGGATAGAGACGAGGTAAACGAGGGCTGGAGCGACAGACTTGGGCCAGACAATCCCCTTCTCGTCGTTATACTTCTCGACAATGACGCCCATGACGCGAGAGATGCCTATACCGTAGCAGCCCATGATTGGGTACTGTTTTTTGTCGTCCACGTCGACGTAGCTCAAGTCAAAATCTTTACCGTACTTTTGGCCGAGATCGAAGACGTTGCCGACTTCGCAGGCGCGGCCCATGAGAAGCGCACCATTTCCACAAGGGCAAACGGCACCAGCGACAGTTTTGGTAATTTCGGTGTTCACGCAGTAGTCACAAGCTTCGCAGTAAAGAATGTCGTCTTCGCCGGCGTCGGTGAGGACCATGAACTCGTAGGAAACTTTGGTGGTGAAAGCGCCACCGGAGGCTTCAGTGACTTTGGCTACGAGACCAAGGCGGGAGAAGACGCGGAGGTAGGCTTGTTTAGCTTCACGGTAGAATTTATCGAAGTCTTCCTGCGAGGTGTGGAAGCTGTACATGTCCTTCATGAGGAACTCGCGGCCGCGCATAATGCCCGACTTGGCGCGCAACTCGTCACGGTACTTCCAGCCGATTTGGTAGGTTTTGACGGGAAGCTGTTTGTAGGACAGGACACGCGACATAACGAGTGGCGTCACAACTTCTTCTTCACTTTGGCCCATGGCGTAGTCGTTGCCAGTGCGGCTGTTAATCTTGAAGAGGACGTCGATATTGTCCCAACCGCCAGTCTTAACCCAGTTAGCCTTAGGGTGCAGCGTCGGCATGAGAACTTCAGAAGCACCCAGCGCGTCCATTTCTTCACGGACGATTTGCTCGATATTGCGTAAAGTTTTGAGACCAAGCGGTAAATACGAATAGACGCCAGCCATTAATTGATCAACAAAGCCAGCCTGCTGAAGCAGTTTGGCGTTGATTGTTTCGGCGTCAGCTGGAGCTGTTTTGGAGGTCTTAACGAAAGATTGAGATAAACGCATAGTCATTTGATAGTAATAGGAACAGTAAAATTGTGCAAATGCAAAACCAGAGGGTTACTCTGGCCTGGCTTGAAAGCTAGTTCACCACCACCCACTGCCCGATGAAGTGCGTCAAAATAAGAGCAATGCCGATGCCCATGAAGACTAGGGCGACGGTGAAGATGCCTTTGGCTTCGTGGTCGTCGTTCATGAAGGAGACGAAGATAAAGCCAGCAAAGCCGACAATGAGGAGGAATGGGACGCCAGCCAGGACGAGGCCGACGAGGAGAAGCATGGACATAAGTTGATAGTTATCGTCGGGTCCTGCCGGCTTGCACCCTCCCAGATACTCGCTAAGCTCGGTATCTGGCAGGGCACCTGCGCACCGTCACCCGACGTGAAGGCTCGTTCGTTAGGTGAAGTATAACACAAGCGGTGAGGGTAAAAAAGAAAGGACCCCGCCGCACGAAATGCGGAGGGGGCCAATCCAGGCCGTACGAGGACGGCGTGGGGAGCGTAGGCGCCGATGCGGCTACGAGAGGTTGGTCTGCTTGGGGTGAGTGGGCCGCTGCTCACCCAGACTCACGAGCTTGTCGTGATGCGCGGCGATGGCCTCGACGACGAGATGCCGGTGCTCGACCAGCCGAATTGGCTTGGTGATCAGTCCGTTGGCGTCACGCGGCAGTTTGGCGCGCGGCAGGTCGATACCGCGCAGCAAGAACTGGAGACGGGTCTCTTCGGAGCGGGACATCGTGCCGTCCGATCGCTCGGAGATTGGGACCACGATAGCCAGGAACCTGGCGGCATGGGGCCGTTTCTGGCAGGGGGGCTTGCGGGAAGGGGGCTTGGAGACGGGCAAATTGCACCTTCTGGGGCGGGGGTTGGAGAAACCGAGCAGAGCTGCGCGGCGAGGGCTAGAATGCCTGAGATTGGCCGCAAAGTCAAGTTAAGAGCCTCCCCCGCGAGTGCGAGGGAGGCTCAAGAGAGACGAGGATCAGGAGGTGGCTGGGCGATGGAAGGCAGCGACGATCTGTTCGAGCATAGAGCCGCTGGCTGCAGGCTCGGCCGGCGACTGACGAACGGCGAACGGCTCGGCCGGGGGCTTGGGTCGAGCAGCGGCGGCGGCGGAGCCTTTGCGGGTCTCATCGCTGGCCTGCCGCGTATCACGCTCGGCACGACGTTTGCGCCGCTCGAGGATGCGACTGTGCGGGGGGACGGCTTTGATTGGACCGTCGGCATGCTGGGAGTCGATCGGCGAGCTGTCGGTGCGACGCTGATCGCGCTTGGGGCCACGGCCACGGCGGTGAGGGGTGCTAGAACGGGGAAAAGCCAATTGTGCCTCGCTGACGGAGTGAGAGAGTCGCTCCGGCGGAAGTGCTGGAGTAGGAGTATGGTGCCGAGGAATTAGGGGGAAGTCAATGGTGGTATTCGGGAAATGACTCATCGGGCGGGATTCGGCCTCGCCTCTCGGGTCGCCGTCGCTCCCCGAGGACTGGCCACCAGCTCGGTATGAAGTAGAGCGCCGAGCTCTCACTTCATACCTCGCCATGCTCGCTGGTGCTCGCATATGGCTCCGCTGTTCGAATCCCGACGTAAGCAACGCAGGTTGCTTACTCCCGGGCACACAAAAAATTCCAGCCGAGGCTGGAATTTTTTGGTGCACCGGGCGGGATTCGAACCCACGACCAAGTGATTAAGAGTCACCTGCTCTACCGCTGAGCTACCGATGCCCAATGTATGGGCGTTTATGGTGTTATCTGACGAGGCAAAGAATGCCACACTCATTGACCAAAGTCAATATTTGAGCTAATCTTATGTGGTTCGAAGCAGTAATCCCCGTGGTTAACCATCGGGATAAACGAGCGGCATTAGCTCAGCTGGATAGAGTGTCTGGCTTCGAACCAGAAGGTCGGGGGTTCGAGTCCCTCATGCCGCACCATAAGATAGCAGCTTCGGCTGCTATTTTTTGTATCCACACGGAGCAAAGTCAAAGCGTCGACAAAATGTTATGATAGTCACATATGAACGACTTCCATACTGCGCCGATACCGATGGGTGGCATTTCAATGCCGAAGACCTTTAGTCCGAGCGTTATGGCTCGCCCACTGGCGGAACACGCGCCAACTAGACGCGAGGATACGGTCGGTGAGGAGAGCGAGAGTTTGCGGCACTTGGTGGCGCAGCCGTATAGCGAACGACGACATAAACCCGAAAAGGTGGAGATACCGAAGGCCAAGAAAGTAGAGGTCAAACCTCATGCTGCCGAAAATCACGAAAAAAAGCATGGTGGCTTTACTGTAAAGACAGGTGCAGGCCTGATGGTGGAAGGAGCACACGGCGTAAGACGTGCGTTTGAAAAAGAGATTCACCATGGTCGATCCACCTATGCCGGCCTGAGTCACCATGATAAAGATTTGTATGTGGATACTGTAGCTAAGCATGCTAGAGCCCTGCCTACGGGTGCAAAAATTGGTCTTACGACCAAGCGAAAAATTACCGAATCACTTCGGGCTGATAAGTTGGCGGGTAAAATATCTCAACCTGACTTCGATAAATTTAAAAAACTAACTGCTGGGCTCAGTTCATAATATGTTCGAAAAAATCTTTTTGACCATGTTACTGTTCGTGCCGGTGACGCTCGCGGCGCATTTCTTGCACCTCTCTCCCCTCTTGGTCTTCCTCCTTTCGGCCGTGGCGATCATTCCGCTGGCTAAGTTTATTGGTGAAGCTACAGAAGAGTTAGCTGTGCATACTGGGCCAGCGCTTGGTGGACTACTTAGCGCGACGTTTGGTAATGCCACGGAACTCATCATCGCCGTTTTCGCTATTAGAGCCGGATTAGTTGAGGTGGTCAAGGCGTCGATTACTGGTTCGATTATTGGTAACTTGCTCCTGGTGCTCGGCATGTCCATTTTCTTTGGCGGGCTGAAGTTTAAGAAACAGAAATTTAATGGCACCTTGGTCATGGCCAGTGCGTCGACGTTGCTCTTGGCGGTGATTGCTTTGATCATTCCAGCAATCTTTGTAATTACGGCGCCAGAGGCTGGCAACTTCGTGATTGAAGAGTTGAGCGTGGTGGTGTCGATCCTGATGATTGGCGTCTACCTGGCTAGTCTACTCTTTGCGCTCAAGACTCATAAGCATCTATTTGCTGCCGAAGTCGGCAAAATCGAAGCGAACTGGAGTCTCGGCAAAAGCCTGCTGATATTAGTCGTGTCCACGCTGACCGTGGCTTGGATGAGTGAAATCTTGGTCGGAGCGATTGAACCGGCGGTGGAAGTACTCGGTTGGACTGATTTGTTCATTGGTGTCATCTTCATTGCGATCATTGGTAACGCGGCGGAACACAGCAGTGCGATTACCATGGCGATCAAGAACAAAATGGACTTAGCGCTTCAAATTTCTATTGGTTCAGCTACCCAGATTGCCATGTTTGTGACACCGGTACTCGTGCTGATTAGCTTGTTCTTCCCGACCCCGATGAGCCTTATCTTCAATACTTTTGAGCTGATTGTCATCATGCTATCCGTGTTCATTGCGAACTTGATTATTCAGGACGGCGAGACCAATTGGTTTGAGGGGCTGCAGCTATTAGTTGCTTACGGAATTATTGCGGTGGCGTTCTTCTTTCATCCGTAGAACTGCCCAGTTGGCCATATAACAGAAACACCCGACCAGGAGCCGAGGCTCTGGGTCGGGTGTAGTTTTTGTGACGTACCCCCGACCAGACCGGAGAGACTACTGGTCGTGGATGGTGGTGAACTCGGCGTTGATGCTCGCGCCCAGGTTGAACATCATCATGGTGTAGTCCCACTCGCCCTGCTCGGTGTCGCTACCATCAGGCTGGATGATGACGACCTCGTGCGTGCCGGGGGCGAAGAGTTTCTTCAACGGCGTGTCGCCAGCGTAGTCGCCGTCCACGAAGACTTGCGCCTTGACGTGTCGTCCGTCGAGGCTGGCGTTGATGCTCGTGGTGCCGAAGAAGTACCAGATCGCGCCAGTGGCCAGGGCCGACAGCGCGAGGAACCGCGCCACGTAGAAGGTCCAAAGGGCGAACGTGCGGGCCGCTCCCCAGAATCTGCTGGGAGGACGGTAGGAGAGCTCAGAACGGGGAGCGATGCCCCAATCCGACTGCTCGGCCTCGGGAACAATACGACGGGGGGTGAGACGGACGGGGGTGGGATTGGTACTCATGCGAGACTCCGGGGGTTGGTTGAGGGTCGGTTGACTGGGGAAGGAGCAAAGTTGACTGAGTAGTATAGCAAAAAATAGGCCTTTTGTCAACCTTGTAGGGCTGAAAAGTGGCCTATTTATTGGGTAAATTTGATATTATTGCTACCACCCCTTGGCAGCCAAGCCAGCCGCGGCGGCGCTGATTTGGGCTTCTTGCTTGCTGCTGCCGTGGCCTTCGGCGACCAAGTCTTTGCCGAGGTAAACACCGATGGTGAATTGCTTTTGGTGATCGGGGCCTTCTTCGCTGAGGACCTTGTAGCTTGGAGTGATGGAGGAACGAGACTGGGCAGCTTCTTGGAAGCGGCTCTTGGGGTCGAGATAGGAGCGATCTTTGAGAATGAGGTCGAGTTTGGTGACGACCACACGAAGAATAAATTCCTTGACTACTTCCCAACCGAAGTCGTTGTAAATGGCGCCGATGATGGCCTCCATAGCGTCGGCCAGAATTGTGCGGCGGGCTTTGGAGTTAACGTCGCGCTCCTCGCCTTTGCTCAAGTATAAGAATGGTTCGACGCCGAGCGTGATGGCCACGTCAGCCAAGCTTTCGCCGTTAACCAAGGCACTACGCCAGGTGGTCAATTCCCCTTCTTCGTTGTCGAAGTTGTTATAGAGATGTTCGGTGACAACCAGCTCAAGCACGGCATCGCCCAAGAATTCCAGACGTTCGTTGTGCATTAGTGGGAACGACGGATGCTCGTTCAAGTAGCTGCGATGAACTACAGCTTGCTCTAAATGACCGTCCGCCTTGAACGGCACGCCGAGAGCTTTGGCCAATTGAGAAATGTCTTTTTGCATAAATTATTCGGCTTCTTTCTTCGAATGCTTAGCCTCGTTCTTATCAGCTTCTTTGAGCTCACCAGCGGCAACCATAGCTTTATAGACGGCACCGAGAACACCGTTCACGAATTTGCCCGAAGCGTCACCGCCGAAGGTTTTGCCGAGTTCGATAGCTTCGTTGATGGCAACTTTGGAGGGAATGGCGCTGTCGTACTTGAGTTCGTACATGCCGAGACGCAAAATGTTGCGGTCCATGACGGTCATGCCGGAAACGGTCCAGTTGGGAGCAAAGCGTTCCAGATCCGCATCTAGTTCAGCGACTTTGCTGACGATAGATTCAACTTGGCGCTCGACGTAGCCGCCGTCGTCAAAATCTTTAGCGAATTCTTGTTTAACGTAGGTGACTAGTTCGGGGATGCGACTCGTGTCCTGGCCGCGAAAGTCCCATTCGTAGAGGGCTTGCATGGCCATGGTGCGAGCAAGATGGCGATTAGACATAGGTAATATGATTATACCTTAACGACGGGGGAAATCAAAAGCGTCCTGGGCCTAGGCCTAGAACGCTTCTTGATTACTCAGCCTTTTTTGCGGCTTTCTTAGCCTTTGGAGCAGCGGCAGCTTTTGGTGCCTTGGCTACTTTCTCCGCCTTGGGAGCAGCTACCTTGGTGACCTTGAGCTTGCGAGCGACAGCGTCGACGCTACCTTTGGCTGTGCGGCCATTGTAGTTGTGACACTTAGGGCAAGCGTGATGAGCCAACACGTCGGCGCTACAGACCTTACATTTATCAATGATAACGGCCTTGAGCGCGTGGTGACTGCGGCGTCGGCGAACCTTGGATCTTGATGATCGGAATGACGGTAATGGCATAGAGATATAACTTCCCCATTTGGCCTATTTTCGACTCACGTCTTCACAAACTCTTTCATCTTAGCATTAACTAAGCCTCAAGAGCTTTGTTCGACGTTCATCGAAACTAGTCTCAAATGTGAAAGTTCTATAAAATTCATTCAGTAAAACTGGCTAAAGAGTAGTTGATTAGCGGAAAAACGTCAACTACATGCGCCCAGCTTGGCCTTGCTGGCTCATTTTACGCACTATTTCCACTAGTTCGTTGCCCTTGGCGAGGGGCTGGCCGGGGAGGCGAGTGCCGCTTGGAGTGTTATTCTTACCAGAAATACCGACAGCGTTTTGGATCGTAACGGTGCAGAGGCCAAAGAGGCGTTCAATCATGCCCTGCTTGATGAGCACGTCCTGAATGGAAGAATACGGCATGTGAGTCTCGCTCTTGCTAATGATGCCAGTGCGAACTTCCAGGAAGTTAGGGGTGAAGACCCAGGAGAAGTTCATCTTCCAGAGTATGGCGGCCACGATCTGAACGGCCAAGGCTGCACCCAGTAAGGCGAGAATAATAACTACGGCGCCGATGCTGCCAGCGGCAGAACGTGTGCCAGCAAAGAATTGAAAGCCAAAGAAGACGGCAATGATACCTGAAGAGATGAAGGTGCTGAAAAAGGTGGAGATGAGCCAGCGAGGGCTGATTGGATAGGTTTCCGAGGAGACGTTGTTTGGGACAGTAATGTGAGGTTGAGTGACGGAGGCAGCGGATGTATTTTCGCGGGGCGTGGTAACCCCGCCTATGCTGCCGGAGTTGATGCTCGAAAGTAGGAAGTTCTTGAGAGAGTCAGCAGTGGCGGCGTCGACACCGTCAATGTGCGCTTCAATGCCGCTCGTGGCGGTGGCACTGGCGATGTGGACGTCGTAGAGGCCCATGATGCGGTCAAAAAGATCTTGGTCGACATAAACGTCCTGAATTTTTTGGTACATGACGTGAATTTCTGACGGGGTGAAGACGCCTTTACGGATGGTGAGGTAGCCGTCACCAGCGTCGTAGAAGTAAGTACGGATGTAGACTCTGAAGTACCAAGCGCTGAAACTGAAGAGAATGGCGGCCATAACCAGGCCACCGAGTAAGAAGAAAATGACGAAATTTAATGGATTCGGTTCATTATAGCGGTTGATGATGGTTGGTAGCATGATGCCGATGATGCCACAAAACATAGCAAACATGCCGGACACCACTATATTCCCGGGGATACTGCCGAGCATCTTTTTCCAAAACTTTTTAGTGCTGAGGGGATACTTTTCTTTGAAGGCGGAGGTGACGGCTGGGAACATAAGCGGATATTTAATTGCCTGTATTATAGCACAAACCCCAGTCGAATATGACCGGGGTTGATGCTTAGGTAGTATCTACTCCACTACTTTGTCGTCGCCGCCGACCATGGTGACGGTAACCACAGTGTCACCAGCGGTTTTAAAGCGCATCACGCGGACGCCTTGGGTGGCGCGACCGATGAGTGAGACGGATTTGACGGAGAGGCGAATGACCTGGCCGCCGCGGCTGACCATGAGGAGGTCGCGAGGGTCGTCGTTCTTGACGATGTAGGCACCGGCGAGTTGGCCAGTTTTGGCCGTGACCATGGCGGTTTTGACGCCTTGGCCGCCGCGGTTCTGCACGCCGTATTCTTCAATATCCGTGCGCTTACCTAAGCCGTTCTCCATGATAACCAGGAGTTGACGACCTTCCTTCACGGCGTCTTGGTTCATGACTTCCATGCCGACCACGTAGTCGTCGCCCTTGAGTTTAATGCCACGAACACCACTAGCGACGCGACCCATCGGCCGAACGTCGTTCTCGCTGAAGCGAATGGACATGGCCTTGTTGGTGACGAGCATAATGTCGTCCTTGCCGCCGGAAGTGCGAACCCATTCCAGGTTATCGCCGTCGTTCAGCTTGATAGCGATGAGGCCGGACTTGCGGACGTTTTCGAAATCTTCGAGCTTAGTCTTTTTGATGGTCCCACGGTTGGTGACCATGATGATGTACTTGGCCTTAGCGGCTTTGAGGTCGCCGTTAAGCACGGCTGAAACCTTTTCGCCTGGGGCAAGTTCCAGGAAGTTGACGATGGCTTGGCCCTTGGCGGTGCGTGAGGCTTCCGGAATGTCGTAGGCCTTGAGGCGGAAAACGCGACCACGGGAGGTGAAGAACATCATGTCCTGGTGCGTGGTAGCGGTGTAGATGGCTTCGATCTGATCTTCTTCCTTGGTGGTGAGACCAATGACACCCTTGCCGCCTCTCCCCTGCTGGCTAAACGTATCTGGTGGCAAGCGTTTGATGTAGCCGTCCTTGGTCATCATGATGACAGCTGGAACATCAGGAATAATGTCCTCCATGCTGAACTCCTTGATGCCGTTCCGCATAATTTGCGTGCGGCGTGGTGAAGGATACTTCGCCATGAGTTCGAGCGTTTCGTCCTTGATGACACCCAGCATGCGCTTCTCACTGGCCAAGATTGCCATGAGTTCCTTCATGATCTTGAGCTTCTCTTGATATTCCTCTTCAATGCGCAAGCGTTCCAAGTTGGCCAAAGCCTGCAAACGCATTTCCAAAATGGCCACAGCCTGACGTTCGGTCATCTTGAACTTGGTCATTAAGTTCACGCGAGCTTCGTCTTTGTCCTTGCTCTTCTTGATGGTGGCGATGACTTCATCGATGCGCTCCAAGGCGATGCGCAAACCTTCCAAAATGTGCAAACGGTCCTTGATCTTGTCGAGCTCGAACTGGGTGCGGCGCTTCACCACTTCGCGACGATGCTTGAGCCACTCTTCCAAGATCATTTTGACGTTCAAGATGCGGGGCTGAATGCCGTCGACCAAGGCCAACATGTTGTAGTGGAAGGTGGTCTGGAGGGCGGTTGATTGGAACAAGCGGTTGAGCACCTTACGAGGGTAGGCATCTTTTTTGAGTTCAATGACCACGCGGACGCCTTCTTTGTTACTTTCGTCGCGGAGGTCGCGGATGCCTTCGAGTTTTTTGTCGCGAATCAAGTCCGCCATTTTCTCAATCATGGCCGCTTTGTTGACCATGTACGGCACTTCCGTGATGACAATCATGCTCATCCCCTTCTTGTCTTCTACGATTTCCGCTACGGCGCGAGTGACTACGCCACCACGACCGGTGGAATATGCGGCGCGAATGTCGGCGTGCGAGTAAGCAATACCGCCAGTTGGAAAGTCTGGGCCTTTAATGTGTTCAAGCAAATCTTCCACTGTCGCTTCGGGGTTCTCAATGAGATGAATGACGGCGTTACAAACCTCGCCCAAGTTGTGGGGTGGAATGTTGGTAGCCATACCAACCGCAATACCCAAAGTACCGTTGACCAACAAGTTCGGGAACTTGGCTGGTAAAACGGATGGTTCGTCGTGGCTGGCGTCGTAGTTAGGACGGAAGTCGACGGTGTTCTTTTCAATGTCGAGCAAAAGTTCTTCCGCGATGCTGGAAAGCTTGGCTTCAGTATAACGGTAAGCAGCCGCTGAGTCGCCGTCCATGGAACCGAAGTTTCCCTGGCCAGTGACGAGTGGCATGCGGTAGGAAAAATCCTGAGCCATGCGGACCATGGATTCGTAAACGGAAGAGTCACCGTGCGGGTGATATTTACCGAGCACTTCACCGACGATGGTGGCAGATTTACGGAACTTGGCGTTAGCGCGAAGGCCGATGCTCCACATGGCGTAAAGAATGCGGCGATGCACTGGCTTCATGCCGTCGCGCACGTCTGGCAAAGCGCGGGAGACGATGACGCTCATGGCGTAGTCCAAGTAAGCGCGACGCATTTCTTCGGAAATGTTTTGCGGTTGGATTTGGCCGATAGTTGTAGCAAAGGGGGCTTCAATGACGACGCCCTCGGCGGTCTGACTTACCTTAGCTTTGTGCGGAAGTTTTTTGGCCATACATCAATTACGGAGTTACTGGTTGAGTGGTAGCAGGAACTGGCTTTAGAGCCTCGTCAGCTGCTGAAAGTACTGGTTTTGGCGAAGGCGCGGTGGCTAGGCTGTCCTTGACGGAAGCAGTGAAGCCAGCCAAATCGGTACCGACCTGAGAGAGCCCCGCGCCGTGAAAAGTATTTTTCAGCTGCAAGAACCAAACGGCTAGAATGAGGACAAGGCCCGCCACTATGAGGATAGCGAAGACGCGACTGCGCCGGTGACCATGTTCGGCCTCCAGAATAATGTGGCGACGCTCCTCAATCATAGAATTTGCTTAACCGCGAGCTAAAGTCACGATCTTCATGTCTTCTTCTGGTAATCCAGCGCGCGTTAACTTGAATTTAGTTACAGCTTCCACTGGGCAAGAAATCTCGCGACAGAGGGCGCTGACTTCGGCGTAAGGAGATTCCACACCTTCAGCACTGACGTAGGACGGAATAATCAGACGTGGCTCGATTTGGGCAATGACTTCCGCGGCAGCTGAGGCAGCGAGGACGTCGACGCCACCCGAAGGGATAATTAGCACGTCGATGTTGCCCAAGAGCTCCACTTCTTGATCCGTCAACGAACGGTCGAGAGCACCCAGGAAGCCGAGGCTCAAGCCTTCCACGTCAAAGCGGTAAATAGTGTGCGACGTGCCGTCCTTTTTTGGCGTGTGAACACCGGTGACGGCGATGCCACGGACCTCGAATTCGCCGGCATGACTAACGATGAAAGGCGAGCGTTTGTCCTCCGCGTACTCTGGCGTGATAGCGGCTAAATTATCGGTGTCACTACCAGCGTGGCTTTGCACGACGATAGATGCGGCGAGGGCACGAGGAAACTTTGGACCGTCTTCGCGGGAAAACGGGTTAGTAACGAGAGTAACGTCACCGCTCGTGGATTTCGCCGCGAGAGTGAAGCTACCAAAACCATTCCATGAAATCTGCATACGGCGGTATATTACCCTACCAGGTCCTCGTCGACAACAGACCCGCCTTCTTCGGCGTCTTCCGCAATGACGGTTTGGAAATAATCAATCTCTTGCTTAATCTCTTCCTCAACTGGATCGCGCTCGGTGACGGACCAACCTTCTTCCAGTTCAGCGACCTTACCGAGAACCTCGTCGCGCCACTTGGGGTCGCGGTCTGCCATGATTTTTAGTATGTCGATTTGCTTTTGCAAACGGTCTTCTTCTGCTTGCCACTTGGCGACTAACTCTTCGTAAGTTTCTTGACGCTTTACGGCGCGTTCACTGCACTGCGAGTTGAGCGCATCGTGGGCTAGGAGTACCGCTTGCTCGACCTGGTAACGCTCACTAGAGGTGAGCTGGTCTTCGAACAATGGGCTTTTAACGTAGTCCAAGATATGCACACCGTGCTGCGTGACGGCGTCGATTTTGGCCTTGACCTCTGGTTCGAGGCGATCGAAGACGAGCTTTTGCAGGCGAACTTCTTCGTCGTCGGCACAGAGCTCATGGTAGGCCTGGCGGTAAGGGTATTCCTTGCGGCCAATGTGGACTAAAGCGTCGTGAATCTGCTTTTCGCTGCTGTTTTCAGTAGCCGCTAGCTCGTCGTGCAGCTGCTGGGCTTCGAGCTTAACGGCGGCCGGGGTCAACGGCACCAGCTTGTCGATAGCGATTTGGAACTCTTTGAGGAGATATTCATGAGGATGAGACATAGTATGGGTATATTACCACAAACTTTGATAAATAGACCTTTGGACATTTTCTGCTACAGTAGATTCATATGAAGCGAATAGCATTTCTAAAAGAAGAAGCCGATAAATACATAGCCGAGAGAAGCTCAGCGCCGTGTTTTATCTGTCAGATTGTCGCTCATGAGCCAATACGAGAAAGACATGAGATCGTTTATGAAGACGAGGAGACGATAGCTTTTCTCTCGGCAAAACCTACTCAATATGGACAATTATTAGTTTGCCCCAAAAGACACGTCGAGCAAATTGTTGATGATTTGAACGAAGATGAATATCTAAAGCTTCAGTCGATCGTTTACCGAATGACTCGAGTCATAAAAAAAGTGACCGAGGCAGAACGTATATATATTGCGTCTTTTGGAAGCCAGCAGATGAACAGCCATGTTCATTTTCACATCGTACCTATATCGGCCAATACCCCGATCAGAGAACAGCAGATGGCTTCGATGATGCCGGAACTTGTTGGGTATTTGGAGCTTAGCCCACTCGAATGGAAGGATTTAGCTGCTAAATTAAAGGTGTTTTTCGATACTAATAATTAAACCAACAATTTGGCTAGTTTTCCTGCTAGTTCAAGCAGCTCTGGATCATCGAAAAATATTTCTTCGATTTCAGGCTCATCGTCCGAGGCGTCCACAACGCCACTAACTAGTTGAATATTGATTGGGTTTTCCATAAAACGTTCTATTTTCTGTTAATTATAACATATCAGCTAGTTATCCTCTCCTTGACCGAAAGACTGCTTTCCGCTATAGTTTTGGCACTTTTATAACTATTAACGCCAGGACTGGCCGAGGTGGGTAATGCCCGCTTAGCCCAGTCGGGATAAAAGTATGAGTGCTACTAAGATGGATAACCTAATGGTTGAGGGTAATTATACCGTCATTCCAAAGTTGGGCGACATGGTTAAGGGCCGCGTGCTCTCCACCAAAGGCCGCGAAATCCGCGTTGACGTGAACGGTTTGGCCGTCGGCGTCGTGCGTGGTCGCGAGCTGTTTACAGAGGCTGAACTCTACAAGAACTTGAAGATTGGCGACATGGTGGAAGCTACCATCGTGGACGCCGAAAACGAGAACGGCGAAATTGAACTTTCCTTCCGTTACGCTGGCCAAAAGAAGGCTTGGGGCGATTTGGATGGTCTCCGCGTCAGTGGCGAAGCAGTACCAGTCAAGGTACTCGACGCTAACAAGGGCGGTTTGCTCGTCCGCGTCAACCACGTGCAAGGTTTCTTGCCAGTTAGCCAGTTGGCTCCTGAGCACTACCCACGCGTAGCCGGTGGCGACAAGCAGAAAATCCTCGAAAAGCTTAAGAGCTTCGTCGGCGAAACAATGCGCGTGAAGATTTTGGACTTGAACGAGAGCGACGAAAAGCTCATCGTGTCCGAAAAGGCCATTTGGGAAGATGAACAGAAGAACGTGATTGCACAATGCCGCATTGGTGACGCAATTTCCGGTGAAGTCAGCGCCATTGCCGACTTCGGTGCCTTCGTGAAGTTCTACCCAAAAAATGCCACTTCCCCATTGGAAGGTTTGGTCCACATCTCCGAGATCGCTTGGCAGCGCATTGACCACCCGAAGGATGTCCTGAAGGTTGGTGACACCGTCCGCGCCGAAATCATCGGCATTGAGGGCAGCAAGATTTTCCTCTCCATGAAGAAAATGATTGACGACCCATGGAAGGACGTTGCTCGCAAGTACAAGATTGGTGAATGGGTTGAGGGTAAAATCATCAAGGTAAACCCATTTGGTTTCTTCGTTGAGCTCGACCAGGACATTCAAGGCTTGGCCCACGTCAGTGAACTCTCCGACAAGCCAGTGGAAGACGTAACCACCCTCGGCAAGACTGGCGAAGTGCGCAAGTTCCGCATCGTCAGCATCGAAGCTGATGAACACCGCCTCGGTCTCTCGTTGCGTGAAGAGCGCAGTGAAGAAGAGAAGGCCAAGGAGGTAAAGGAGTAATTGAAACTGAATTAAAAAGCACCGGGCCAGTAATGGCTCGGTGTTTTTTTAATTTTAATATTCAACTTTGAATATGAACTCACAATTTGTTCATTGACGATACGTGACTATTGCAACATACTTTGGGCAGCGAGTTCTGTTTAAATTATGGAAAATTTATGATAAAAGAGGTGGATCTAGGAGCTGTGAAAGTGCGGGGCGATAAAAAATTTGGGAGAATTGGCCTGTATGCAGGTGGAGTTTGCTTGGTGGTTTTACTGGTAATTGTCCTGATAACATTATTAAAGAAAGATGATGAACAAGTCACTACGATCATCACGCAACCAGCTATTAACAGCGGCGCAGAGGAACGAAACTTAAATAATTTCAAAAATCTCATTAATAATAATTTTCCATATTCTGCAACAGCTGATAATTTCAAAATAGTTTTCCCGGCTAAACCGACAAAATCTAGTGACAGTACTTATAGTGAGGCACTCGTCGGTAATATTAAGATGACCACGTATTATTCACAGTATGAAGATGTGTCGTATGCGGTGATTACTTATGACTATGATTCGCCTAACATAAGTGAGTCGAACCCTGATTTTGATGTCCAAGGTGCCTTAGAAGGTGCAATAAACGGCATGGTTAATTCCTGTAGTTCGGGAGAAATCATCGCGCAAACAGCGACGAAAATTGGTGATAAAGACGCGTTTGACGTTACAGTTAGCTGTGATGGTGAATATTTCCAGGGCTTTGTCGTGTTTAATGATGTTAAGCTTTACCTGGTCATGGTTGACTATACAGAGATCAATCGACCAGATGCGAACAAAATTGAATCTTATCTTGAATCATTTGGCTTTTTGCAATAATATCCGAATCAACTCCCAGGGTAGATTAAATTAGGTGTTGATTATGAAAACTATTGTCATTACTGGGGCGAGCAGAGGGATTGGGCGGGCGTTGGCGGAGAGATTCTTAGCTGAGGGAGAAATGGTGATTGGGACGTCGCAGAGTGGGACGGCGGATTACGAGCATCCGAATTTAACGATCATTCAGTTGGAATTGGCGAGTAAGGAAAGTCGCGAGAATTGTGCGGCGAGGATTGGCGAGCTCACAGAGTCGATCGATATTCTCATTAATAATGCGGGTATTTGGCAGCCGGCTGACGATAAGGCGATTATTGATGTGACTGTTTTGCAGGAGACGCTCGAGGTCAATATGCTTGGCCCGATTGATTTTACGGAACGGGTGTTGCCGATGGTTAAAAAAGGTGGTCAGATCATTAACCTATCGTCACGTCGCGGATCAATGAGTTATACGCATGAGGATATTTACCCGTGTTATTGCATTTCCAAAGCTGGAATTAACATGTTTACTCGTTTGTTGGCGGCCAGATTGAAGAACAATATAACTGTTTCTGCTGTGCATCCCGGCGTTGTTAAAACGGCGATGAGAGATTGGGAGGGTGAATTAACTCCCGAGGAGGCGGCTGACGATATTTATAAGCTGGCGCTGAGGCATAAAGAGACCGGCCAGTTTTGGTATAGGGGTGAGATTTTTCCTTGGTAACAAATTTTATGTACCTGCTCCCTGTAATCGTTAAAAAGTCGGCCATTGAAGGTAGTGGCGTGTTTGCTGAGGTGGATATTCGTGAGAGTAAAATTGTTTGGAAGTTTGAGCCCGAGCATGATTTATCGATGACGACGGAGGATTATGACGGGCTCGACGAGGCTCAGAAGGCGGAGGTTCGCAAGGTTGGTTACGTCTCCCCTACTTCTGGCCAATGGGTTTATCCGCCAGTTGGCGACGCGGCTCGGTACACTAATCATTCGGAAGTGAATAATAATCTAACAGCTGTTTTTGATGCGATGATTTCAAACGAGCCATTCTTTGTATCGAAGAAAAATATTGTTCGAGGCGAGGAGCTGATTGTTAATTATGTTGAATTCGATGCGTCGATAAAGAAGGCACGGCCGGAATGGATGACTGGCTAATCGAGTAACTTCTTAATCTTGGGCGAAACCATGGGGCTGGCGAGAACACCTGATTTTAAGCGAGTTAGTAGTGCGGGGCCGATGGGTGGGCAGTATTTTAGTTTCTTGGTGGCTATTTTTTGGACAAAAACTTGCAGTGGTTTGACGATGGGACTGTTGCAGTCAAAGAGTGAAGGGTGTTTGAGAGGAGAATAGTCGGCGGGAGTGACGTCGATAAAAGTCTCGCGGGCGAAGCCGAGCTTGGTACAACGATCAGCGACTTTGAGATCCAGAGTAATAGCGCAGACTAAAACCAGATTGTCGGTTTTGGCTGAAGGGGTGTTGAGAACTACAAAATAATGCGGCCGATTGACTTTGAAAGTCTCTTCGATAAAATAAAAAACTGTGCCAGCCCGCATAGCGACTAGTCGGCTAGCCAAAAGCTGGCTACGGCAAAATTGTCTAAAAAGGCTTCTTTAGTGGCTTTCAGCTTGCTTGGTGATTCCTTGAAGAAGGGGTCGTCCTGATTGGTCGGGTTGGCAAAGAAGTCAGTGTAGCTCATGACTTCGCGAGTTGAGCCGCCTGATTCTAATTGCGTTTTAAATTTGGACCATTCAGGATAGTCGTGGGAATATTTGACGAGTTTAGTGGGTGAAAGCTTGCCGAAAGTTTGGTAAACGGTGTTTAACGCTTCGAGATCCGTGGCGGATAAGACGTCGGTGTCAACCTGTTTTTTGGAGATGACGAGGTTATTAGCGCGATCACTCGAGATGAATTTTTTGAGGTAGGAGCGTTCTTCGGTGGAGAGAAAGTCCGAGCATTCGGCGAAGTCCTTAACCGATGAACCGACTGGGCCGAATTTCATGGCGCAGTAGGTGTCATTAGTAATTGGCCGGCCGTAATGACGCAAATGATAACGATCAGCCAGCCAAATTAGCTTGACGGCTTTTAGTTTAGAGATTGAACCACCCTCCTTTTGGGCGAAGAAATTCAGCGCCTGGGTGGCTTTTTCATTGTCGAATTCGATGACGGTAGACATGGTTATAGTATATCACGGGTTCGATCCTTAGCTTTCCATCTTTTAGCCCAACCGTGCTTGTGGGGCTTACAAAGTGCGCAGCCGGCTCCCCTTTTCCGCTTATATTGCTTCCGCATATTATTTCTGCCAATAACATTTAGGACACTCCCAATATTCGAAATATCTGTACGGCTTGGGATCTATATTTAATACATTCATTTCAAAAGTGCCAACCATTACTTTAGTTGTACCACTTTTCATAGCCTTGGCCATCTCCACTTTTGAAAAGACTGGTACCTTGCCGAAGTAGTGTCCACCTCGCATTTTCCTGCTGGGATGAATGAAGACCGTCATGGCTCTGGCACAGATCGAGCACGATTTTAGTAGTCGCTTTGATGGTTTTGTCATAGCTACTACTATAGACGACAAAACAAGTGAAATGTTACGCTGATGAATTCGACTCTTAGTGTTGGCCAACACTGGAGTAATTATGAAGACTGAAGCAGTCCAGTTATTTTCTCGTTTTCTGCTTGGAACTCGCCACGACGGATAATGTAAGGGATTCGATATTTATCGCATTCAGCTTTTAGCCACTGACCGTAGGCGACAACAAAATCAGCAACTGACTTAAATGTTTCGTCCGAGGCTCCGGAGAGCCAATCGAAATGGCTGGTGTTCTGACGCATGACGGCCAGTTGAATTGCTTCATCCTCGCAAATGAGGAAAACTGCGCGGATTTGATCTTTGGTAGCAGGATCGTCCATGAGCGTGCGAACTTGTTGCGGCAAGATATGAACCCCTTCGAGGATTTGGTTATCACGTACGCCGATTTGGTGACGAACTAAAGAATTAATGCAAATTTGCAGTGAGTTTGCTTCGGTGATCTGCCAGTCAACCTTTTGTTGAATTTCGGATTCAGAGAGTTGATCGACACTGGTAAAGCCCTTGTAAGGAAATTTCTCGGCCCGCTCGGCAATTGGCGTGAGGTCGTGGACAACTGTCGATAAAGCGTCGGTTGATAACCAGGGAATAGATACTTCGCGCATCAATAGACTGGAAACAATGCTTTTACCGGTTCTAGGTGCGCCGCCGATGAGATAGATCATAGTGCTGGTAGTTTAGCATCAACTCTTAGTGTCGACCAACGCTTAGTGTTAATCATGAAGAAATGAAACACCGCCCCGCGAAGGACTCCACGGGGAGGTGATTCGCGAGGCGGCTAGGACGGAGGAGGGTAGGCGTGAGTGCTGTTGCTGTGGCAGCGGTCGATGATGGCGATGGTCCAGCTCTCCCCCTTGGGCAGATAGATTCGCAAGGTTTTTTGGAGTGCGTGGAGAAAGGTGTGACGTTCATCGATGTCGTCATTCCCCCCGCTCATATCGTTGAACAGGAGGTTCTCGACGATGATGATGGCGGTGGGCGGGTTGTTGCCGTCCTCGGGGGTGATGTCGACCTCGCGCTCCTCGCCGAAAATCACGATGGCCGGGTAGTCCTCCCGATTGCCGAAACACTGATTGCGGGCAACGGCAAGTCGGATGGCATTGCGGACAAAGCATCGCCACAAGCTTGGATCGGGCTGTGAGTCGACGACCATGTTATCGCCTTCTAAGTAGGTGATTTGTCCGCGAGCGTAGTTGTCGATGCGGATGACGAGGGGGTTGAGGTTGGGGTCGGGCATGAGCTCTCTCCGTGGTTGAGCGGGGTTAGCTTAGCGAGATAGAGGTTTTTTGTCTAGCGTTAGGTAGATAATTGATTTTGACTTTTGAGGTGTTTTCAGGCAAAATTCAGGGGTTAGATTGATGTTTATATTTGCCTATGAAACCGTTATCTAAGAATATTATCGTGGCGTTGTTGGTGGTGCTGGCTTTGGGAGTCATTTTCTCCACCTATGATATGGGCGGCAAGAAAGCTCCGGAAACTATCGGGATTAGTGCGCTCGTCTCAAAGATTGAGGCTGGCGAGGTGAAGAGTATTGATGTAGAGGAGAATTCGTTGACGATTACGGGTAAGGACGACACGGAATTTTTGGCGAATAAGGAAAGTGCACAGTCGTTAAACGAGATTCTGACTGGTTACGGCGTGACAGCCGAGCAGTTGAAGGCGGTCAGTATTGAGGTGAAGGAGCCGAGTGCGTTGACGGCTTTGGTACGGAATTTGTTGCCGACCTTGTTGTTTGTGCTGATTTTTGGGGTGGTGTTGTTCTTCTTTTTGCGTCAGATGCAGGGCGCGAACAGTAAGGCGATGACGTTTGGCCAGGCCAATGTGAAGGAATCCACCAACAAGAAGAACCGTGTGACGTTTGCGGAAGTAGCGGGCGCGACGGAAGCGAAGGAGGAGTTGGGTGAGATTGTTGAGTTCTTGAAGACACCAAAGAAATTTGCGGACTTAGGTGCCAAGATTCCTAAGGGCGTGTTGTTGATGGGTCCTCCTGGTACTGGTAAGACGCTCATGGCCCGGGCTGTCAGCGGCGAAGCGAACGTACCATTCTTCCATATTAGCGGTTCTGAATTCGTGGAAATGTTTGTGGGTGTTGGTGCGAGCCGTGTGCGTGATTTGTTTGCTCGGGCCAAGAAGGCCGCGCCGTGCATTGTGTTTATTGATGAAATTGATGCCGTGGGACGTCAGCGTGGTAGTGGCACAGGTGGCGGTCACGACGAACGCGAGCAGACGCTCAACCAGATTTTGGTCGAGATGGACGGCTTTGAGCCAAACTTGGGCGTGATTGTGATGGCGGCGACTAACCGCCCGGATGTGCTCGACTCAGCGTTGTTGCGACCGGGACGTTTTGACCGACGAGTAACACTCGACCGACCTGACTTGAAAGAACGGGAGGCGATTTTGAAGATTCATGCCGTGAGCAAACCGTTGGCAGCCGACGTCGACCTGCAACGTATTGCGGCACGGACCCCGGGCATGGCTGGGGCAGATCTGATGAACATCATGAATGAAGCGGCGATTTTGGCGGCTAGAGCTGATAAGAAAGAAACGTCGCAGAAGGAATTACTCGACGCTATTGAGAAAGTGATGATGGGACCAGAACGCAAGAGCCACATTTTGGGCGAGGAAGAGCGCTTGGTGACGGCTTATCATGAAGCCGGGCATGCCGTGGTTGGCCACCTACTTCCCTACTGTGACGATGTGCATAAAGTGTCCATAATTGCCCGTGGCCGAGCAGCAGGATATACCATGAGTATTCCGGACGAAGACCGCAAGATGCATTCCCGTAACGAGTTCTATGACGACTTGGCGATGACGCTCGGAGGTTATGTAGCAGAGCAAGAAATTTTCGGCGACTTTACAACCGGAGCTAGTAACGACTTGCAGAAGGCGACAGCGATGGCTCGAGAATTGGTCACGCAGTTTGGCATGAGTGAGTTACTGGGCCCACGTACTTACGGCAGCGATGACGATAGACCAATGTTCGGCCGCGGCGAGGCACGTGATTATTCCGAGAAGATTGCCGAGCAGATTGATAGTGAGATGAACCGAGTATTGGCCGACGCTTTGCAGAAGGCGCGAGATATCATGCGCAAGCATCGGGCAGAGCTGGATAAAATCGTAAATGAATTACTGGTAAAAGAAACAATTGAAAAAGAAGCGTTTGAAACGTTGCTCGGTCCGTCGATTAAGAGGCCGAAAGTTACGGTACAACCAGTCAACGCCTAAACTTGCTAAAAAAACTTGTCCCAGACACTTGGTGTGTCCAGGACAGTTTTTTTATTCGGTCTCAAAAACATTTTGTGCTATACTACAAATAATCTTGGAGGATTATGAAACCATATTCATCTGTCTACCGTCCATTACTTTTAAGAGCGCTGAAAAGTGCCTGGCAGCATAAAATGTTGTGGGTTTTTGCTTTCTTAGCTGGAATTATTCAGACTGGCGCAATTACCAATGACGTTTTACGTTTAACTCCGCAGATTGGTGGACAGGCTTTGTCTTGGGCGACGCTACAGGCGTCGTTTGAAACTTTCTCTTACCGCCACAGCTTCTTTCATGCTTTTTTTGGAACCTCACAACAACAAACAATTACGGCAATTGTAGCAGCGACCGTCTGCGCCGTGTTGCTCGCGATTATTATTCTGACAGCTCAGCACTTGGTGCTACTCCATATTCACAGGACAGCTAAAAAGAAGAAGCAACCTGGTTTTTGGGCGACTTTGCGATCAATCAGAGGGGCACATTTAAGTCGCCTATTTGCAGTTAATGCGCTTAGTCGATTGAGTCTAGCTATTTTGCTACTGCTCGGCGTACTTGCGATTAGAAGCTTGATGTTGAATACACCGTCGTTTGTGCATTTGTATGCTAGTCTCGGTGTTTACTTAATCATTATTCCACTGGCTTTTGCAATTAATGCAATCTCCATGTTGACGTTATTGCATGTTGTTCGCGAGAATGACGATCTGCATTATGCCCTGCAGAAAGCCACAACTTTCTTGCATATACATTGGCTAGCCGTCCTTGAGTTCTCGATTACTCTGTTCTTTATTAACTTTGGTTTTAGCTTGTTCTTGTTAGCGGCGGCCTATTTCCTAGCCCTCATCTTCTTGACGTTGTCTGCTGTCAGTGCGAGTGCAGTCACTTCTGTACTGCTAGCGCTAATGGCCTCGAGTTTTATAATCATGTTCTTCTTCGTTGTCTTTGACGGCTTCATGGTAAGCTTTAACTACGCAGCCTGGAGCGAATTCTTGGAGCGTTTTGAAAAGTCACCGGCTCATCCACGCAGCGAACATGTCGTCCATCACCTACGTCGACGTCTTACTTCCCGTTAATCCCCTGTCATGCCTGGCAATCTGCCATCAATCGCCGATCTTCTCAAACGGAGGAAAGAGGCTCAATTAGCACCAGTCGAGGCGGTCGAGGAGACAGCTGCTGTTGAGGTTGAGGCGGTAACTGAGCCAGTTGTTGACGTGCCCGAAGAACAAAAGATTTCAGGTGATACGGAAACTCAAGGAGCGTTAGCAGAAAAGATGGGGGTGATTAAATTGCGCGAAAAGGAAGAAGAGACAGCTAGGTTGGCGGCTAGTATTGGCGTGCCCTACATAAGTTTGAAGGGCTTCCCTATTTCGCCGGAAGCAATTGTCCTGTTAAGTGAAGAGCAGGCGGCGCAGATGAAAGCGATTTGTTTTCTCTCAACTGGAGCAGAGTTACGGCTCGGAGCTGTTGATCCGAAGGCCCAAGCGATTGTTGACCTGGCCTATGACTTGGGTGAAAGACATAAGACCAATGCAGTAGTTTATGCTATTTCCGAGGAAAGTTTTAAGCAAGGCTTGCGGCTCTATGCCATGCTGCCGAAGATTACGAAGGCGGTGAAGGGCGTGCAGATCACCGAAGCTGACCTGGCTAAGTACCAGGACCAGATGAAGGACGTGGTAGCAATTGCGGAGATTCTGAATAAGGCGAATGTGACCGACGTGTTAGCTGTGATCATTGCGGCGAGCGTGCAACTCGGGTCGTCCGACGTCCACATTGAAGCAGAGGAAACTGGTATCGTAGTCCGTTTCCGTGTGGACGGTATGCTGCAGGAGATTGCCAAGCTGGAACCAGCCAAGTGGCAAAAGATCATTAACCGCATTAAGCTGATTGCTAGTTTGAAGCTAAATATTTCCGACCAAGCACAGGACGGTCGCTTTACGATTTTCCAGAAGAATAAGGAAATTGACGTGCGCACCAGCACCATTCCGACGGCTTATGGTGAGTCCGTGGTGATGCGCTTGCTTAACCCTGACTCGATTTCGCTGGCGTTCGAGGAGCTAGGCTTCCGCGCGCCGATGCTCAAGAAACTCAATCACGAGATTGAGAAGCCAAATGGCATGATTATTACGACTGGTCCGACTGGTAGCGGTAAGACGACGACGCTCTACGCCATTCTGAAGCGGTTGAATACCAAGGACGTCAAGATTATTACGCTTGAAGATCCGGTTGAGTACAAAGTGGAAGGCTTGAACCAGAGTCAGATTGATACCAGTAAGGACTATACTTTCGCCAAGGGTTTGCGGTCTATTCTGCGTCAGGACCCGGACATTGTGATGGTGGGTGAAATCCGCGATATTGAAACGGCGGAGATTGCTATTCAGGCATCTTTGACCGGCCACTTGATGCTCTCTACTATTCACACTAACGATGCGGCTGGAGCTATCCCCCGCTTCCTGTCCATGGGAGTTAAGCCGTACTTACTGGCGCCGGCGATGAATGCGATTATGGGTCAACGGTTGTTGCGTAAGCTGTGCCAGGCCTGTAAGAAAGAGATAGCGGTCGACGCTGACACGATGGCTGACGTCAAAAAGCTGGTCGATGCACTGCCGGAGAATTCGGGTGAGGTGAAGCCGGATTTGGCCACGACGAAGTTCTACGGACCGGTGGGTTGTGAGAAATGCAATAATTCTGGTTATAAGGGCCGTATTGGTGCCTATGAACTGTTAGTACGCGATGCGGATTTGGAGAAGATGATTACGGAAAGCAGCTCGATTACGGAGTACCAGATGCGTGAAGTGGCGACAAGACAAGGAATGGTGAATATGGCACAGGACGGCGTGTTGAAAGCGGCCGAAGGAGTTACTAGTATAGAAGAGGTGAAACGCATCGTCGGCTTAGGCTAGAAAATAGCTAGAATTAGCATAATTTACGCAAAAATGGCTTGACAAAACGGCCATTTTCTGCTATTATAAGGGGTCGGGTAGCTAGCAGCTATTCGGCCAATTCCCCACCTCACCGGCCACTTATGGCCAATTGGAGACTCTCATGGCTCATGCCACAACCGCTACCCCCGCCGCTCCGGCTCGCCGCGTCCCCATGACCCCCGCCCAGCGCCGGGTGGCCTACTGCAAGAACTTCGTGGCCGTGTACTGGCACCTGCTCCTCTGTTGGTTTCCGACCCTGCTGGTTCTGATCTACGCAGCCGCCCTCAAGGCGGACTACCAGGCCCTGCCCCATGTCGCCGGACCGGCAGTGTTCACGCAGTGCCTGGCGACGCTTGCCAGCTTCCTGCTGACGGTCGGCTGGCGGACGGTGAGTAGCACGCCTCTGGTACTGGCGGTGTTCATCGTCAACCTGGTGGTGCTCCTGATCCGGGCCAAGATCCAGCACGACGAACACCACGGTCACGGCCATGCCCCCACCGGCATGTTCGCCAAGGCCTGGGCCAAGGTCAAGCCTGTCCTCCCCTGGACGCCGACCTTCCTGGCAGTAGTGGTTGGTCTCCTCGGCCACAGCTACTACCCGGCGATCTTCGCCAGCCAGGACATGTTCTGCCTGCCACTCGCGGTGGCGGTCCTGAACGGTAGCCTGATCTGGTGGGTCGGGATCAAGTTCGGTGACCACCACTAGCAAGTCGTCGGCGCTTTCGAGCGTCACGCGGGAGAAGCTCCTCGTCTTCGAGCTTCTCCCCAATCCATAACGCCTCGTCTCACCGGACGGGGCTTTGTGTTTGTAGGAGAGGCGAAAGTCCTATACAGTACCGCTATATGATGACCGAAAGATTTTTTGTGTCGCCCGAGTTTTTAGCGGAGAAAAACCAGGCTTTTACTATTCCCGCGGGGCCGCTGTACCGTCAGATTGTGGCCGTGTTGCGAATGAAGGCGGGCGATAGCTTAGCCTTGCTGCCGAATGATGGCCGTGAGCTAGTTTGTAAGATTACCGAAATTAATCGTTCGGGGATTATTGGCGATATTATTGAAACAGTGGTCAA
Source organism: uncultured Gammaproteobacteria bacterium (assembly GCA_964355955.1). Taxonomy (GTDB): domain Bacteria; phylum Patescibacteriota; class Patescibacteriia; order UBA9934; family UBA9934; genus UBA11707. The sequence goes on along the minus strand of CAYHFQ010000008.1, from coordinate 21,872 downwards.
GCCCGTGATTACGCCGAAGGTGATGGTCTGTGCGGCGCTCTTGAAGCGCGAAAATTTTGAACTGATTTTGCAAAAGTGTACGGAGCTTGGGGCCACGTCGTTTCAACCGCTCGTGACTGAACGGACAATAAAGAAATTAAGTGAGGTGCCGGAGCGTTGGCTAGCAATTGTGCGCGAGGCGAGCGAACAGTCGGGACGTGGGGTGATGCCGATAATTCATGAGCCGCTCAGCTTTGAAAAGGCGTTGGTGAAGACGGATGGCCTGCGACGGGTAGTGCTGCACGAAGGGCATGGTGGTAAACTACCAAGCAAGAAGAACACCGAGGCAATAGCTTTGTTTATTGGGCCAGAAGGCGGGTTTACGGAGCGGGAGATTACGTTGGCGAAGGATGCTGGAAGTCTCGTAACGCATTTGGGTGATGAGCTCGTTATGAGGGCGGAAACGGCGGCAATAGCGGGGCTTACTTTGTTGCGATTGTAATTTCTCGGGTATCTTCACCGAGGTGATTGATGGTGACGGTGATGTCTGGAGCTAGGTCGACGCTGACGGCGTTCGGCCATTCGGTGAGGATAACGGTGTCGGCGCGCTTTTCGTCGGCAAGAGATAAGGCGGAGAGTTCGGCGTCGGACTGCAAGCGGTAGAGATCGACGTGAATTAGTCGTTTGATGAGTCCGGGACTCCTGGAGTCCGGGACTCGATATTCGTTCATGACAGAAAAGGTGGGGCTTTTGACGCGGTCGGTCACACCGAGAGCAGCGGCTAGGCCTTGGACGAAGGTGGTTTTGCCGGCACCTAAGTCGCCGATGAGAGCGATGACTTCCCCACCGTGGAGAGTACGGGCCAGATCAGCAGCAATGGCTTGAGTCTCGGCAGCGTTGTGGGTGATCATACAATGTCGAGGTTAGGGTTCGCCGATAATGTGAGAGGATCAACGAAGTTCTGGGCCAGAGCGCGATAATAACCAGCGACAGCGATCATGGCAGCGTTGTCGAGAGCATAGGCGAAGGGCGGGACGTGAACGTCGACTCCATGCTCGGCGCCGAGAGTCTGCAGACGAGTTCGCAACGAAAGATTAGCGGCTACACCGCCAGCCAAGATAATCGATTTAGGGGAATGTTCGCCAATCGCCCGTTTAGTTTTTTTGATGAGAATATCGACGACAGCTTCTTGGAACGAGGCGGCGATATTGGCGCGGAATTGTGGGTCGGCGAGCTGATCCTCATTTTTTCGGAGTGTGTAGAGAACACTAGTTTTGAGGCCGGCGAAACTGAAGTCGAGGTTTGGTTTGTCCAACATGGCGCGGGGGAAATCGAAAGCTTTTGAATCACCCTGTTTGGCGAGTTGCTCGACTTGAGGGCCGCCGGGATATGGGAGGCCGAGCATCTTGGCGACTTTGTCGAAAGCTTCACCGGCCGCGTCGTCGATGGTTTCGCCCAAGCGGATGAAGTCGCCGTGGGCACGCATTAAGACGAGTTCAGTGTGACCGCCGGAGACAATTAGGGCGAGGACTGGGAATTGCGGTGGGGTGATAGTTTCGAGCCAGCTGGCGTAAATGTGACCTTCGAGGTGACAGACTGGGACGAGAGGCTTGTGCCAGGCCCAGGCGAGAGCTTTGGCAGCTTCGACGCCCACGCGGAGAGCTGGAGCGAGGCCGGGGCCTGAGGTGACGGCAATGGCGTCGAGATCGGCGGCCGAAACGTGGGCGTCGGCTAGGGCTTGAGTAATCATGGGGAAAAGGTAGGCCAGGTGCTCACGGGCAGCGACTTCGGGGACGACGCCACCATAGGCCTGATGGATGTCGATTTGGCTACGTACGAGGCTGCTCTCGAGCGTCAAAACGTCGCCTTGGCCTGAAAGCACGGCCACGGCAGTTTCGTCACAGCTAGATTCGATAGCTAAAATTCTCATAAAAGGCGTGGTATACTGAAATCCAGTAATAATCTTCCCTACTATGCCCTACACTGAGCAACAATTCAACCTGCCGGAACTAACCGGCTTGTCCGCTAAGCAAATCGAAGTACACCTCAAACTTTATGCTGGCTACGTCAAAAATGTGAATGCGGTTAAGGCAAAAATTGCCGAATACATGACTGATAGTACGGCCAACGCCTTGGCCATAGCTGAATTGACGAGAAGGTTTGGCTTTGAGTTTAACGGCATGAGGTTGCATGAGCTGTATTTTGAGGCGCTCGGCGGTAACGGAGAGCTGACCGACAGTGAGCTGACGAAGGCTCTAGCTGCTCAATACGGCAGCGTGGAGAACTGGCTGGCCGAGTTTAAGGCGATGGGCGTCATGCGCGGTATTGGGTGGGTGCTACTTACTTATGACGAGAAGGGTAAGACTTTTAATAACGTGTGGGTAAGCGACCACGAGCTTGGCCATTTGGCGGATACGAAAATCATCATTGCCATGGACGTGTGGGAACACGCCTTTATGGTGGATTATGTGCCAGCGCAACGAGCTGATTATGTCGCCGCATTTCTGGCAAACCTGAAGTGGGAGGTGATTGAGGCTCGGTTTGCCGCCTAATTTCCGAGAGCCATTAAAATGTCGCCGCGCTTGAGGCGCATAGTTTCCTTCCACCAGAGAGGAGTGCCAGACGAAGTGGCGCGGATGATTTTTTGGCCAGTGCCGTCGAGTCTAGCAACTATGCCGAGTACTGTCCCCTGTTCGACATGGGAGTAATCGATGAGAGCTGGAGTGTAGAGACCATCGAACGTGACGGTCATGAAAGAGACGTGGGTTAAAACTTGCGTCTCTTTTTTGGTTGGGGTGCCGTCGATCATGCCGAACAGTTGCATCGTCGAAGTGAGCCAGGCGAGGTGGCGAGCGACGTCGTCAACCAGCGAGGTGCGGCGCGAACCGGACTCGGCGACGATGTAAGTGCAGCCCTGTTTAGCAAGGGCGGCGGGCTTGAGGCCGAAGTGAGCTTTTTCAAACATGATAGTGGGAGCAACGCCGTAATGAAGAAGCTCGTTAGCGAGGGCGTCGACAGCGGGCACGCCAGTGCGGTGGAGCCAGAGGTACGGATTGACGCCTTCGGTGACGGCGGCGCCGTGGAGGTCGTACCAACAGTCGGCTTCGATAGCAATACTCGAAACGATGGCCATGATGCGCTCCGTGGGAGAACCGTCAGCGCGACCTGGGAAGACGTATTTGGCGAATTTATTATCGAGGGGATTATGGCTGCACTCGGCTTGGAAGCCGGGGATGTTGACGATGGGAATGATGATAAGACGGCCAGCAAAGTCGAGGGTTTTATAGCGCTCGATAAGCTGATGAGCAGCGGCGATGCCAGCGTATTCGTCGCCATCGACACCGGCGGTAACGAGAAGCGTCGGCCCGGGGCGAAGGCCCACGAGATCGGCAACTGGGAGGTCGATCACGGCGTCGCCTAAGTCGACCCGCTGGAGACGGATGGGGCTGCCTTGGAACATGGCGAGGATTTCCTTGAACATGGCCGTAGTATACCTGATTGTGTTACCATTGGGCTACTTATGGACGTTCGATCGTACCAGGATTTAATGGATGATTTTGCCGAGTTGCGGGCAATTGTTGGTGATAATATTAAACGATTAGAGAGATTCGGCCGGCCGCTGGAGCGGCATGCTAGAGCCGGGACAGTAACGGTGCTCAACGAAGTTAGCGATAGCGCTAGCACGAATTATCAGAAGCTCGATAATGATTTGAAAAAACTACTAGCAATGAGAGTCGAAGAGGACGTGGCACGAGGCATAGCTGAAAAGAAGCGGATTGCTGATGTGGTGCGAAGTTTGCAAGGTGTAACCGGTTCCCTTTTGGCGTCGACGGATTGGCAGGCACCAACATTCGCTAGTTCCGAACAGTCGCAGGCTGGGACGCAGACGGGTCAGATTACGGGGACGGTTAATGATTATAAGCGCGATCATCATGCTGACGCCACAAATTATGAGAGACGCTGGCGACAAGCGTACATTGATGCGCCGCTGCGGTTCCCACCGCAAGTTTATGTGACGGCGAGTGGCATGGCGGCGTTCAGTACAGTGCTGACCACGCTGGCGACCGAGGATAAGATAAATGGGCCGATACTGGCGGGCCAGGCATGTTATTTTGAAAATAAGTTGCTACTTGAGAAGTTTTTCCCAGGGCAGATTCAATACGTCAACGAAATGAGCACGGAAAGTGTGCTGGCGGCGATAAACGAGCTGCAACCGGCAGCGATATTCTTGGATACGCTTGGCAATACGGAAGATGTGGCGGCGCCGGACATGGCGCGGTTGGTACCGAGAATTATCGAGGAGATAAAAAGGCCGACTATTTTGGTACTTGATACGACGGGGACAGCGACCAGCTACCAGCCGCTACGCGATTTCCCCCGCGGGCCCTGTAAGCTCAGTTTGATTGTGGTCGAGAGCTTGCTTAAGTATCACCAGTTTGGCTTTGACCGCGTCAGTGCTGGGCTGATGTGGCGTACTGGAATGACGCCGCTTGGTATTTTTGGTAATAGAATGCACCTGGGAACGGGCTTGGTTGATGCGTCAGTCTTATCGCTACCGCAACCAAATAGAAAGTTGTTCGATAAGAGGCTACGACGAATGAGCAGGAATGCGAACTTAGTGGCGAAGGCGCTCGACCTGCACGCTAAGAACACGAGGATGACGGCCTTGGCAGAAGTGGTGTATCCGGGGCTGCCGAGTCACCCGGCGTACGAGTGGATGAGTAAGCGTGATTTTCAGGGGAGTTTTTTGGTGTTCAAATTAAAGCCGCAGTATTGCTTTACGGCCTATTATAAAAAGTTTTTGAGCCTGGCGGTGGACGAAGCGCGCAAGGCTGGTGTCGATCTAAACGGCGGGAGTAGCTTTGGTTTTGACACGACGCGGGTGTATTTGACGGCTTTGTATGCCCGTGACCACGCCGCGCCGTTTATTCGGATTAGCGTGGGGACGGAGACGTTGTACGAGGTTGAGAAGTTGATTACGGCGTTGATGCGGGCGGTCGATAAACTGGCGTTTAGGTTGCCGCTTTAGACTTCTAATGTACCGCAACTTTCTGCTTGAGTTCGACGATATCTTGTTTAACGACGATCATTTCGCACTGAAGTTCGTTAATTTGTGGGAGAACTGAGACTTCGAGAATTTCTGCGATGTCAGAGACGGTTTCGCGACGTGTATCTTCAATTTTCTTATTTAGGCGCTGCTCAAGTGCTTTGTTCATGGCGTACATTTCGTCGCGGAGATCGATCTTGAGAATGTGAAGATTTTGATTAAGTAGGTCTTGGACAACTTCTTTGATAAGCCCAGAAAGAGCCACCATGTCGGTTTTGTTCAACATAAAGTAAGCAAAAAGAATAAGATGGGGGTATCTGGGGAGATTAGGCTATTCTACCATATGTTTTGAACGGTCAAAAAGGGGCTGTGTATAGCATTGACTTCCCTGCCCCATTCAGCTATATTACCCGCACATTTGCCTGTTTGTAGCCGCCATTATTGATCAACGATGGCGTGAAATACAACATATGGCTCCATCGTCTAATGGTTAGGACACGGGCTTTTCAAGCCTGTAACGGGGGTTCGACTCCCCCTGGAGTCACCAAAAAATACCAGCCTCGGCTGGTATTTTTTGTGGCTCCAGAGCACCTGCCCTGCGGCAGGTGCGTGGGGAGGAGAACGCCGGAGCCATGTGCGAGCACCAGCGAGCACGGCGAGGTGGTGGCCAGCCCAAGCTGAGCGACGGCGAGGCTTGAGGCGAGGCCGACTCCCCCATTCGCTAACAACAAACCCCGTGCTGAGAACAACAGCGTTCCCAGAACAGGGCTGTTGCTCGCACGGGGCGAGGGTGATGGTGGTCATTGGTCAATACCACCGGTTGATGCCACGGCTGACCAATCAGCGCCGACGCGGGACGGGGTCGGGAGTGAGGGTGACCGTAGAGGTCGGGGCAGCGGTAGGACGGAATGCCTCCGCCTCATCTTCCTCACGGAACTGCGTTCTCTCGTCCTCCTTGAGGTGTCTTTCGAGAGTGTTCGGTGTCGACGGATTGGCCGGCAAGCCGAACACCTCCGTCACTGTCGTGAGTGCCTCCTCACGAGTGTAGGAGACGCTGTTGCTGCAGGTATTTCCTACATACACTTCGACGAACTCGTCACCCCTGGGCTCGAAGCACAGGACGTCGCCGCTCTCCGCATTGTGGGCGCACAGCCGGTTGCCAACCGCGCCGGTCTTCCATCCGCTATAGCTGTAGCGGGGGTGATTTGCGTCCCAGAGCAATTGAGACCACCAGTGCTGCAGCTGCTCCATGAGCAGAGCCTCGTTCACGGGGTTCGTGTACCCGCCAGCAGGACTCGCGACCAACTGGGGCACCATCTGGTAGTTTTCCGCCGGGTCGTAGACGTACGTCCGGCACCCCTCCTTGACCACCAGGGGCGTCGTGTCCACCGGCTGGGGCGACGGGACGTAGACGTACCCTGGCCTTGCGTCGTCGTACTCCTCGATCGGCGGTTTTGTTGTCTCGGGATCACTGGCGAATGCTGCACTCAGAAAAAGAACCAACATGGGAACCTCCATGCTCGGGAAGAAAAGTCCGAGCTTGTTTTATGAATATAGCAAAAAATATGTATTTTGTCAACGGGAAATGGCAGAAAAGTGGCTGTTATGAGCCAAAATTCCAATTTTACTACTAGTCAAATAACTCCACAAACCAAATACCAGGCCATGGCCTGGTATTTCTAGTGAATGAGACTAAACGCCAACTCTTGCTTTGAGTAGCGCAACGTCGTACCTCAGTTCCGCGATTGGGGTGAGGACGGCGACGTCCAAGATTTCGGCAATGTCGGAGACAATTTCCGTGCGCATGGCGTGCATATCCGCACGAAGTTGCTGCATATCTCCTTTTAGTTCACTGCGCAGAGCTTGTTTTGCGGCATGAATTTCGTCACGCAAATCGAGTTTTAACATGTGATTGTTTTGCTCGATGATGTCGGTAACGATGTCTTTAATCATGCCTGGTACAGTTGTCTGAATGGCATTCGTAACAATGGTGGCGATTACCACCTGGTCGTTTTTGGTCATATGTAGAACAAAAAAGAATACGGTGGGGAGATTCTGGGGATTGAGGTTATTGTACCACACCAGCTCGAGGGAATAGAAATAGAACACCCGCTGCCGAGACAACGGGTGTCCTGGCAGCGGGCTGAGAGATCAACGACGAATTCGAGGTGGGTGCGCCAGAAACCCGAGGTCGATTGCTGCCCTGTCAGCCTCGGTGATTGCGAAGCGCCCCTCTTGGCTTCGGTGCAAGGCGAGTGCGTCGGCGCCAGGCAATCCGCCCGTGAGGCCGACGATGCAGACGCTGACTGATGGAAGCGGAGCATCACCACGAAGAGCTGCTACTTCACGAATGAGTCCTGCAGTAGTGATTTTATTGAAGGTGGGCATGGAAACTCCTGTTCGGATACGGTAACACCGAGCTTAACACTTGTAAATAAAACGACACCCGCCTGAGCCAGAGCCCAAGCGGGGCGTTTTGGCAGTTCAGGCGGGTGGGAAGCCGGGGTGGGCGAGATCCGTGACGGTGAAGAGGCCAACGTCGTGGGGCAGGTTGTAGTTCAGGCCGATGAGGTCCACCAGATAGAGGCGGAGCCAGGACAACAGATCTGGCGTGATGAGCGCTGGATCGCACTGCAGGAAGAAGGCGGCCAAATCGCGATTGTTCTTGAGTTGGAAGCAAGAACTGACGTTGATCTTGGCCACGAAGCCAGTACGTTCGAAGTGGCGCTCGCCAAGCTCCTCTGTCAGCCCAGCGAGAATGGCCTCGATCTCGCTGTCGGTGGAGATGATGTGAGGGCCGCCCGTGACGTGCTCACGGAAATGCTCCTGCACCTGGTGGATGCCTCGCCGGCCGTGGTGGCCGATGAGCACCTCCCGGCCGAGACCGAGAATTTTGCGCAGGGCCGCGGTCAGATTGGGAACGTGGTAGAGCATCTGGTAGGCGATGACCAGGTCGAACGGCTTGTCATCGGGATTGGGCTCGAAGCTCTCAAGGTCGCCCTGAATGCAGGTCAAGCTTGAACCGCCAGGGACTGGGACGGTGTTGGCGAAGCGATCGAGCTGAGCCTGGTGCGGATCCACGGCGGTGTAGTGGAACTTCTGGCCGCGATTGCTCAGCATCTGCATGTTGAGCTGGCTCGTGGCGCCATCGCCGCAACCGACGTCGAGCACCCGGACCTGACGGTCGTAGATGCGAGCGGCCTTGAAGCGATGGAACCGAGGCGTGAAGTGCTCGGTGAAGAGCCGCTTCTCGTTGGTGGCGGCGAGGTAGGTGGCGAAGGGACCGTCGAGATATAGGCTGGCGGTGGTAGAGTCCATGGTTTACTCCGAGGGAAAGGGTTGTGACGCCAAAAAGCTACCAAAAATGGCAGCTTTTGTCCAGTATCGAGGTTAGGCCAATTGCTCCAGTAACTCGGGAATGTCGGCTTCGGTCACTTCGCCTAACCAGAGGTTGTCCGGCATAATGACGACGCTGACGCCGGTGTCACAGTTGTTAAGACAGCCGGTTTTGACCACACGGACGTCCGTAAAGCGGGCTTTAACAGCGGCCTTGAGGGGTTCGAAGAGTTCCAAGGCGCCGCGCTGCATACAGCAGTTAACGCCAGGCGCACGGTCGTTAGTACAAACGAGGATGAGTTTACGATATGGGTGAGGAGCTAAACGCATAGATTAGTTACCGAGGTCGAGCGGAGTTGTCTTTAAAATAGTGTCGGGCAGCTTACCGGAGCCGAGCGGATTGTAGCTCTTAGAGATTTCGTCGCCGTCAGTAAAGCCGTCACCATCCGTATCTGGATTGTTCGGATCTGTGCCGTATTTCGTCTCTTCCTTAGCGGTGAGGCCGTCGTTGTCAACGTCGAGTTTGTCGGCGGCAGCTTGGGCGGCCTGGTCGGCCATGATTTTAGCGAAGACGTCCTGGAGACTGGAGGCATTTTCTGGCGCGACGACGTCTGGCGTAGAGTTGATGTCGGTTAGAGTAAGGGAGAAGATGACGCTCAAGGGGCCCTCGAAGTTGTCTTTGAGCTTGCTGTTGGCGGCAGTGTCGACGGTTTCGGTGAGTGTAATTTTGTGGATGAAATTATCCGTTGTGCCGACCCAGACTTCACCAATCATGGGGCCAAGAGTACCGATGAGTTCTGTTAGTTGAGTCAGATCACGCTCGTTCAGAGCTGTTGGCTGTTGCAAGTGCACATCCTTGAGAGTCGCGACGAGAGCAGCGTTGTCGACGGTAAATTTGTAGTCGTGGACAGCAATGCCGGCCACGGTCGTGTTAGCGCCAGCAGTGAAGTTGATAAGGATTTTCGGCAAAGCGGCAACGAAGATGTCGTTAACGGCTTTTTTATCTTCGTCGGAAAGTTTGAGCGAGGAGCTGACGTCGGCTAAAGCTTTGGTACCGTCGAGCTGCTTTTTAGCGTCTTTCACGTCGAGGAAAATCCATTGGTCAGCCAAGCTCGAGAGGATGCTCTGGAAAGCAACGGGGATAGAGGCTAGGCCAGTTGTCTCCCCGTCTGGCGGCAAAGAGATGCCGCCGACTTTGAAATAAAGTTTGTCGTCCAAGCTGCGGAAGCCGAGAGAATATGGCCCTTGGTCGTTGCTGTCGTTGGTGATAGTAATGCTGGCGTTGGCACTGACGGTATTCTCAGTGGCAGCACCGTCGATGATGAGATGGGTCGCTACATCTGTGGCGCCTTTGCCAGTATCCTTATCTTTAGCAGGAAACACTTTACCACTGGCGGTGAGGTCGACCTGATAAGTGGCGTTCTTGACCGTGGCCATGGCGGTTTGGACATTAGCCATGATGCGGGCTGGGCTGTGGGCTTGTTGCCAGTAGTAATACCCGGCAAAGGCAGCGCCAGCGAGGAGCAGTACGAAAATTACGAGGAAGATTATGAGCTTGAGGTGACCGCGACGGCCCCCGCTCGGCGGGGTTGTTGTGTTTGCGGTCAAAGCTGAGCTTTGACTTGGCTCTGAAGCTGGCATGGCTGGGGCGGGAGTCGACAAAACTTCGGGCATAGCTGGCTCGGGAATGCTGGCAAAAGGGTCGACGGCTTCTGGCTTTGGCGATTCGTCAAACATAGAAATTAGATTGAATGGCGCTCGAGGACGCCGGCTTTATAGAGTTGAACGAGAGAGAGGAAGGCAGCCAAGACGGTCGGACCGATGATGATACCGATAGGACCAAAGACTTGGAGGCCACCGAGGATAGTGAGGAGAACGAGCAAGGGGTGCATGCTGGTACGGCCACCAACGATGATAGGGCGCAGGAAGTTGTCGATGGAACCGACGAGGACAATGGACCAAATAGCCAAGCCAATGCCGGCTGCTTGATGACCCGACAGGAAGAGATAAAGACAGGCTGGGACCATGACACTCGCGGTACCGACAAATGGGATGTTGGCAGCGACGACGACGAGGGCTGCCCAAATAAGGGCTCCTGGGACGCCAAAGATAGTCATGCCAAGGCCGGCGACAATGCCCTGAGCAACAGAGACAATGACCGAGCCGGCGACGACGGCGCGAATGGTGCCAGTCATGCTGGAGAGAATGCTGCTATCAGTTTTGTCGCGCAGTGGGCTGAGGGTAAGAATTTCGTGGACCAAGCGCTCGCGATCGACCAAGAGATAGTAGAGACAAATGAAGAAAACGAAGGTTTTAAAGAGGAAACCGCCGGCTTGAGAGAAGATGGCGCCAAGGTGCTGAGAGGCCCACTGGGCGATCGAGATGAGGCCGGCACGCAGGTCGATACCTGCGATGTACTGCTGAACGGCGACAGGGAGTTGCTGGAAGAGTGGACTGGTAGAGAAGTCGAAGTCGAAGACTGAACCGTTCTGGGCGACGAGTAGCTGGACGAGATTAACGGCCTGGTTCACCATGACGATACTCGTGATAACTAAAGGCACGACGATGACAACGAGGACGAGGAGAACTATCAGAAAGGAAGACAAACTGCGACGGCCGCCGAGCTTGCGCCTGAGAGCACGTTCGATGGGCGTAGTGACGACAGCCATGACACCAGCAGTCATGACGACAATGGCGTAAGGCTGAATGGTCTGCCAAAAGAGATAGCCGACGAGGAGCGAAACGCCGAGGAAAAACCAGCGGGCGATATGTTCGTGTTCGGAAAGCGTTGCGAGTTTAGCCATATTATTTATAGTATAACAAAAATCCCCCGCCGGAGCGAGGGATGTTTGTTAATCGTCGATAAGGACTTCATTATCCGCGGAGATGATTTGCTGGAAGCTGGGGCTGGTGTCGGCCCAATCGGTGAGGTCGACGCGAACTGGGAGATACGATTCTGACATGGCGTCTTTGAGTTGGCTCATGATGCGAGAGTCGATAGGAGTGTCGCTCATGATGCAGAGGTCGATGTCTGAATAGGGCTTTTTAGTGCCACGAGCTCGGGAGCCGTAGAGGACGACTTTGGTGTTCGGCAGATATTTAGCGAAGATATCTTTGATGATTACTAGCCATTCTGGCTTTAGGTCGATCATAGACAATTAGGCTAGACGACTCTGTAGGCCAGATAAAAGCTTACCGGATGCGGCGGCGAAGGCAGGAATAGCAGCAAAAATTTGCTTGGCCTTAACTTCGTCGTAGGCATGACTGGTGATATTGCGCTTTTCGCGGAAATCGAACCAAGCGCTAACGTCGTCAATTAAACCCACTTCCCCACCCATACGCAAAATATCACGAAAACCGAGTTCATCGATAAATTCAGGGCTTGGACTAGTAACCTCAAGATAGCGCTTCAGCATCTTATAGGCCAACTCGTAGGTATATTCAAAACGCTGAATCGAGGCATCGCGTCTAATAGTTGCTTCGAGTTCGCTTTTTGTCTCAACTGCAAGAACCTCTGTCAGACTAGCCTGAGCTTTAACAAAAGAAGAAATATCAAGTTTTAATTCATTCATACTAGATAATGGTAGCACGATTGCCGAAGATAACAAAAATCCCCCGCCGGAGCGAGGGATGTTTGAGCGCAACTATTATTCGCGTGGGCGAGCTGAGTTGACGCTGATGGTGCGACCACCGAACTCGGTCTGGTTGAACATGTCAACAGCCTTGTTCATGTCGGCTTCGTTCTCGAACTCGACGAAGGCGAAACCGCGCTTCTTACCGGTCTCACGGTCGATTGGCATGAATACCGAAACGACGTTACCAGCGGCCATAAAGTGGGCCTTGAGTTCTTCTTCCGTAGCTGCGTAAGGAACGCCACCTACGAAAACGCGTGTTGTGTCTGCCATACTATGTGGACTTTTTAAGTCCTGTTACTACTCCGTCGTTGACACTTCTTCACGTTGTTGACGGAGAAGTAACCGTACGGATGTTAAGCCTCACTACTGTAACAGATGGCAAAAATCCTGGCAAATTGCCTGTGTATAAAGATTTTTGGCGTCGATTAGCTAAATAAAGTACAATGTAGTCAATATGATAGGAGCCTTTGCGATATTCGTGTATATACTCAGCGTCTTGTGGCTGGGAGTGTTTGTTTTGAACAAGGAACTGTGGAAGGAGATGATAATTCTGAGCGTCAGCGCGTTCTTCTTGGCGCCAGTGATTGTGACGGTAAAAGGCGGCGACGCGGCCATGGTAGCGGAACGGTTTGCCGGCGTGCATATGCTCGACTTGTGGTTCGCCTTTGTGGTGGCGGGCTTGGCAGGCAGTTTGTACCACGTCATATTCGGTAAGCATTACCACCGTTTGCCAAAGATTAAGCAAGCTAAGAACGACGACGCCTTGGTACAGATTTGGTTGATTAGATTATTTATTGGGGCTTTGGCCTTCATGTGGGGCATCGTCTTCTGCGCAGTAGCTTTTGACCTGACGCCAGCTCCGGCGGCTTTGGCCACGGCCGTGGTACTAGCTTTGTACATTTTGGCGCATCGGCATGATTTACTCGTCGACGTATTGCTCTCGGGTTTGATTACGGGCCTCGTCGCCTTCTTTGCTGGCGCGATTGCAATACTCGGCAGCACACAAGGCTTTGCTAGCACGTTGATTGCAGAGCATGGGTATTTGTGGAATGTGCCACTGGATTTGGTGACTTGGAGTGTGGCTTTTGGCTTGGCGCTTGGCCCGATGTACGAATATATCAGACGTTTAACGGTAAAATAGTATGAAGTCGACGTCGCCTGTAAATGAGTTTTCTTTTGCCCAAAACGAGGGTCAATTGGCCGTCGACTGTATTGAGACGCCACGGGAGATAATCATCCGGAGTGCCATTGCTGGGGTGAAGCTTGAGGACCTACATATTCACGTCACAGAGGACCTAGTAACTATTCGTGGCGAACGGAACTTGGCAAGCTTGCCGGCCCATAGTACGGTGCATTATAGTGAATGTTTTTGGGGTGCTTTTAGCCGCTCGATCGTCCTCCCCTGCCGGGTCAAGACGGACGAAGCGGACGCAGTTCTCAAAAACGGCATTTTAACTATTACGATTCCTAAAGCTTACGGCGACATCAAGCTCGCCGTACGAGAGGATCTAAATCCATAGTATGAACCTGATGAAGACTGAAACTGAGGAGAAAGCAAAGAAGAGTCTTTATCAACGAGTTTGTATAATGTTGCCAACCAAGCGGACTTTTGCCGTGTTTGGTGTTGGATTAGTGGTTTTTGTCATCGTCTTTGGCTCCGCTGGCCTGGTGCAGGCTAATTATGCCGGACGAGTGCTGCCGGGCGTCAGTTTTGCGAATATCGATTTAAGTGGCTTGGATCGCTTGGCTACGACAGAAGTAATTCAAAAGGCGGTCGATACAATGCTCGACGCTGGGCTGACGGTGAGTGTTAATGGGATCAGCCAGAATGTGGCTTTGCGCTCGGATAGCGTCGAGGCGGCCAGTGACGTCATGGTGGTCGACGTCAACCAAGCGGTCGACGCCGTGCTAGCGGTTGGTCATGAAGCCGGACCAATAGGATGGCTAAAGGCACTCGTGGTAGCGGTGGTGCATAATACGCCAGTCAATCCGAACGTGGTGACGGTGAATAGTGCGTTAGCGGAGGCGGAGATTATTAGCGCATTTCCTGAGGCGTTGAGTGATGGCGTACCAACCGACTATAAGATATCGATGAAGAATGATGAGGTGAATGTGACCGTAACGCCAGGCGAGGCCGGAACTGGACTCGATGTGACGCCAGCACTCAATATTTTACTGGCAGATAGCTGGGACTTGTCGCTCAAGCCGTTGACGGTGGCGATCAAGAGCACTAATCCTGCGGTTAGTGAAAGCCAGGCCGAGAGCCTTGTCGACCAAGTAAAAGAAGCTGTGAAGCATGCGCCGTATACTTTGGAGTACGTGGCCGATATGGGACAAATTGATAAGACTTGGCCGATCACCCAGTCCGAGCTGATGGATTGGTTAGTGCCAAGTATCGATGAAACTGGAGTACCGAAGTTGAACCTTGACGCTAAGCAGATGGCCGACTTCTTGGCGGATGTGCACAGCCAGGTGGATGTGTCGGCTCAGGATGCCCGGTTCCAGATTGATGGCGAAAAAGTAACGGAATTTGCTGGTAGTCATAACGGCATTGCGGTTAATGACGAAAAGACCATCGCCGCGATCGTCGATTATTTCACGAATAAAGTGCAGAGCACAATCTTGGTCGTGACGGATGTGACGGAGCCGAAGATTACGACAGGGACGGTCAATAATCTAGGGATTACCGAGGTGTTGGGTGTAGGTACGTCGAGTTTTGTGAACTCCCCCACCAATCGCTTGCTCAATATTCAGCACGGCGTCGACAAGTTGAATGGTATATTGATTGCGCCGGGCGAGACCATGTCGCTGGTCGAAAAATTGAAGCCGTTTACAATTGAGGATGGTTATTTGCCGGAATTGGTCATTAAGGGTGATGAGATTAAGCCAGAAATTGCTGGCGGCTTATGTCAGATTGGAACGACGACGTTCCGCGCCGTGATGAATAGCGGCCTCAAAGTAGTGGAGCGCCACAATCACTCGCTAGTTGTTAGCTACTACAATGACCCGAGCAACAACAATCCAGGCACGGACGCGACAATTTATGACCCATCACCGGACTTTAAGTTCATGAATGACACGGCGAACTATATTCTGCTGGCTACGGATATGAACCGCGATGAGGGAATGCTGCGTTTTACCTTCTGGGGCACGTCAGACGGTCGCCAGGGGTCCTACACGCCGCCTGAGGTGCTTAAGTGGCTGGGATCTGGAGCAGCTGTGACCAAAGAAACCACTACACTTGGCCCGGGGGTGAAAAAATGCCAGGCCGCTCACCCGGGGGCAACCACAAACTTCACTTATAACGTGATATACGGCGATGGGACGACGCACACTGAGGACTTTTACTCGAGCTACCGGTCGCTGCCGCAGATCTGTTTGGTGGGAAAAGCCGCCGCGGTGTCAGACCCAGTGGTCACCGACGCACCGCCCACTGATGTCCCGGTGACCAGTGATGAGCCAGTGACGCCATAAGCCACACAAAACAGCGCGAGACACAAAAAACCAGCCGTAATTGGCTGGTTTTTCTATTAGCTGGTGGGTTTGACCGCTGGTTCGCGCTAAACTGCAGTCAAGAAGATATACCCATTGCACTGGGATCAGCCGGAGCCGAAATCAGGTAACAAAATATGTCCCCATGCTTGTCGTGACTGCAGTTTGCCGTTAATCAGCGTTCCTGACACTCGTGACTGCGGAAGGTAACATAGCAAAAAGAGCCTGTCAATAGGCTCTTTTCGTCTAGTTTGGATTTTAGGCGGACTTGATGACCTTGTCGACCAAGCCGTACTTTTGCGCGTCCTTGGCGCCCATGAATTTGTCGCGTTCGGTGTCGTCCGTCACTTTGGCCATCGGCTGACCGGTGTGCTTGGCGAGAATGGCGTTAAGGCTCTCTTTCATGAGCATAATGCGCTCGGCGTGGATTTTGATGTCCGTCGCCTGGCCTTCGACACCGCCCAGAACCTGGTGGATCATGACCTCTGAGTTCGGCAAGGCAAAGCGTTTGCCTTTAGCACCTGCGGCCAAGAGGACCGCGGCCATGGAGGCTGCCATACCGATGCAGATAGTGCTGACATCCGGGGCGATGAACTGCATGGTGTCGTAAATGGCGAGGCCGGCGGTGACGGAGCCGCCTGGGGAGTTGATGTAAATGGTAATGTCTTTGGTTTTGTCCTGGCTGGCCAGGAACAAGAGCTGGGCAATGACGGCGTTAGCGACACCGTCGTCGATAGCGGTACCCAAGAAGATAATGCGATCTTTCAGAAGACGCGAGTAAATATCGTAAGAACGCTCGCCTTGGGCGGACTTTTCGATGACGATTGGGAGCATGTAATCATTGCGCATAGTGTTGGTATATTGCATTATTTTGGTTATTTTGTAAAGAATTTGGCTGGTTTCATTGACTTTTTAGCAAAAATGGTGTATAGTTTTTGGTCCGTGATTGGCCAGAAACCAGCTCGGCGATTCCCATAAACCCACAACTAGGAGGTGCCCCATGGCACAACTGCCTGTCATAATCCGCTGCGACCGTCTCGACATCTTCAACGCCCTATTCGGTATCAGCGGGTTCTACTTCACTGTGTATGGTCAACCCCTACATATGTGCGGAGTGACATCAATTACCAGACGCCAGAAGACGGAGACCGCTCCAGAAGTGCTGGTCATTGCAGGGCTTGTAAGGCACCAAAATAGCCACCACAAATACCGCGACGCCGAGCTCGCATGCTCGCTCGAGATGCATTCTGGAATGCTGACAGTGGACGTCGGCGACCCGTTGGAGAACGCGAACCTCGATCCGCTCGAAAGGCTGTGCCTGCGCTGTCCTCAATGCGGTGGCGAGTCTCGGCCAGTACTGAACGAGCCGAAGATGTACCTGGGAGCGCGCATCCGTCAGTGCCCAGTATGCCGTGATGACGATGCGGCGAGCACCTGGTATGCCAGGTTCACGGTCCCGAACCTGGAGGGAAGGCCGGAACACCGCCTCACCAGGTACGGCCACGAGTAGAACCGTCGCCCGCCCGGCAGGACACCCGTTGTCTGCTGCGGCGGGTGTTCTTGTTTAGCGAGAAATTTTTATCCACATATCCACAACAGCTCCCGGAGGTGACACCTCCCGGAGCTGAGTATATTGATCAACTGATATCTGCCACCTGACAAACTGACTCGCTGACTGCATAGTTTGGAAGTCTGGTGAGTGAATGATGTTTAAGAAACTTTAAATAGGTGAAGAGGGTTGGCGGGCGGAAAATGCGACAAGGAGTTGGTTGGTAAGAAGCTGCCGGTTGCGCTTGTAAAATTCGCTTGATAACTGAGAGTAAGATGTTAGCGACAGCTAGAACTTGTTTGATTTTGATAGTTCGTAAATCGTCGTTTGATTCGCTAGCGATGGAAGTTTTGCTGACGATAATAAATTTGTTGAAATGCTCCCCACGCAAAATGAGACTGACTCCCAGTGGCTCTTCTTTGTTTAAACTAAATGACCAGAAAGAGCCAGAGTCGCCATAAAACTGGGGCAAATTGCTCCAGATTATTTGGAGTATCTGGGCTTTGCATTGTCGGTGAAAACGGTGACTCATGCGGAGAGCGTCGAGGAAGACTATAACGTCGACTTCGCGTAAGGCCTTAATAGCTTGAGTTTCAGAGTAACAATTTACGATTGGTGATTGGACCTTGCTCCAGCTAGGGACGCGGGAGGTGTAGCGCAACCATAATGATGGCCGAACAAGCCTCTCAGCGAGGCGTTGCAAGCGAAGGAAGACGGAAAGTTCCAGATGACCAAGTAAAACAAAAAAGCCATCGTTGGTTATTTTCTTGAGCAGCCAAGGAATCCATTGTTTGATAGGAATACGATAACGAACGATGGTTAGATTGGGAAATGATTGTTCTAACGCTGAACACAGAGCGGCATCGGAGGCCTTGAAGCCAGCGATTACTCCGACTCGGGTCTGCTTTGTGCCTTGGTTGACCATAAAGCTAGGACTTCTTGAGGCTGATATAGGCTTCAGCTCGACGGATGACACGATTGACGACAAATAAGATAAAGATGTAAAAAAGGCTGATGATTATGGTGTTGAGCAAAAACTCCTGAACTGGTAAGGCACTGATGGCTGGAAAAAATTCTTGAGGCTTGGCTACGAGGTGCCAAATATTGAGACGAGTGTACAAACCGAAAGTTGCAGCTAGAGCTGAGTACAAACAGATGCCAAGAATCATTAGTCTTTTTAGAGCTGAACGCTGAACCAGATTGTTCATGACTTGAGAAACGGAAAAGATAAAGATTAAGCTACCGGCAAAGGCGTAAATAAAAACAGGTAGTAGTGTCCATAGTTGAGGCAGACACGATTCGGTGTAATAGTTAGCGACTGGTAAACGACAAAGTTCGGCGACGTGTCTGATTTCGGCAAAGGAGTAAATGGTGTAAGGCAGGAATAATAACCAGCCGATGGCAAGCGTAATTTTTGCACCTATTTGTAAGTGAAGGCGGCTAAGAACATAGCCGATAGCTAATGGGATGAGGAGCAAGAAAAAACGAAGAGTAGCCAGGACAACTGCCCCGCCGAGTCCTAGGTGTGGGTATAAATTGTGATCAAATAAGACTAGACTAACGTAGAGTCCACAGGCAGCTAAGAACTCAGTATGACGTTGCGTGATGACCATAATAATTGCTATAATAGTCCGTTCTCAAGCTTATGAATAGCCGTCGGGTTGAGGGAGTTGATGACGTGATCGTAATGGGTGACGAGGAGGATGCCGGTGCCTTGAACGCGGAGTTTGGAGACGACTTCCACGAGATAACCGACGGCGTCGGGGTCGAGGCCGGAGTCGGGTTCGTCGAGGAGGGCGTATTTGGGTTTTAACATTAATAATTGGAGCAACTCGCTACGCTTTTTTTCACCGCCGGAGAAGCCTTCGTTCAAACTTCTTTTAGCGAATTTGGGATCTAAGCGAAGAAGGCCGAGGGCTGATTGTAGGTCGCGTTCAAAGGGTAGAGTATGAGGACGAGAGCCAGTGATGGCTTCTAATGATGTTCGCAAAAAGTCGTCCATGGGCACGCCGGGGACTTCGGGTGGAGTTTGCAGGGATAAGAAGAGGCCGGCGCGGGCGCGGGCGAAGGTCGGTAATGATGTGAGGTCGACGTCATCGAGAACGATAGTGCCGGAAGTGACTTCGTAGAGCGGGTTAGCCATGAGAGCGTTTAGGAAGGTCGACTTCCCCGCCCCGTTGAGGCCAGAGAGAATGTGTAGCTCACCAGGAGAAATCGATAAGCTGACGCCGTTGATGATGGGCGTTTCAGCACGGCTTACTTTTAGGTCGGTGATAATTAAAGACATACTATTTTAGAGCGGCGTGAAGGGCGCGGAGTGGCAATAAAGCGCAGTCGAGGCGGCCAGAGGTGGGTTCGATTCCGAGGAGAGTTAAGAATTCTGACTCGCCAAGCTCCGACGATCCCGAGGCCTGGCCTAGGCCAGGCCTCGGGGTGAGATGTTCGGTTAGAAGTGAGGCGGCGGCGGTTGAGAGGGCACAGCCGTGGCCGTCCCATTTCGCTTCGACGATGGCATCGTTCTCGATTTTGAGGGAGATGGTGCAGATATCGCCACAAGTAGGGTTGGCGAGGCGTGAGGTGTGAGTGGCGTCGGCAAGAAGACCGAAATTGCGAGGGTGACGAGCGTGCTCTAGAATGTGGTCGCGGTAGAGGGAGTCCATATTAGTCCGTAGTTCGGCGGGGGGCGGTGACCCCGCCTATTAGCTGGCGTGCTGACTTGATGCCGGCGATGAAGCGGGCGATGTCTTCTTCCGTAGTATAGAGGCCGATACTCGCCCTGGCTACGCCTTGAGGTGAGATGCTCGAAGTGAGGGGCATAGCGCAGTGATGGCCGGCACGAATGGCTACTCCTTGTTCGCCCAAGAGAGTCGCGAGGTCATGGGGGTGGAGGCCGGGGACGGTGAAGGAGATGACGCCGAGGCGGTCATTCATGGTGAGGGGGCCGATGATGCGGATGTCGCCGAGAGACAAGAGGCCGACGATGAGTAAGCGGGTCATTTCTTCTTCGCGGGCGATGATGTGAGCAGAGCCGAGACTCGACAGATAGCGACAGGCGGCGGCGAGGCCGATGACGCCAGGGATGTTCGGCGTGCCAGATTCGAACTTCCAGGGGGCGTCTTCGTAAGAGAGGGCCGATGCGGTGACTTCGCGCATCATACCGCCACCCAATTGGCTCGGTAATAAATTTTTGCCGAGGCTCTGCTCGATATAGAGGACGCCGACGCCCAGCGGGCCGTACATTTTGTGCGCAGAAAAGACGACGGCATCGGCTCCCCAGGCTTTGACTGATAATGGGAGGTGCGGCACGTACTGAGCGGCGTCGACGATAACGATCGCCCCGTATTTGTGCGCTTCGGCCACGATTTCCGTGATGGGATTAACTGTACCGAGGACATTGCTGGCGGCCGTGATGACGACAATTTTTACGCGATTGTTCAGCATGATCTTGAAAGTGGCGAGGTCGAGGCGGTAGTCGGCGTCGTGAGGGATGGTGGTGATCATTGCACTACGAGAGGCGGCGATTTTCTTGAATGGCAAGAGGGCGCTGTGGTGCTCCATGCTGCTGACGAGAATGTTGTCGCCGGGTGATAATCGACCAGCCAGCATGGCGGCGAGCATCTGCAACGATGCGGTTGATCCGCTCGTAAAGGATACTTCGGAGGGTTCGGCATTAATGAAAGAAGCGACTGAAGCGCGAGCAGCTTCGTAGGTATTCGTCGCGAGCTCGGCTTCGGGGTAGAGGCCGCGGTGGACGTTGGCGCGATAGTTTACTTCGAAGTCGACCATGGCTTCGAGGACTACCGATGGGAGCTGCGAGGTGGCGGCGTTATCTAGGTACGCTAAAGCTGGCCGATTACGGAAGATCGGGAAGTCGCGCTTGATGTCCTCGATGGTACGGCTGCCGAGTGTTTCCATAATTACGAGTTCAAGAAGGCGTCAGCTAATACTCGTTTACTGCTGGCGTCATCCAGGCCGCGGGATTGCAGATAAAACAAGACGTTTTGGTCCGCATGGCCGACGGTAGCCCCATGTTTGCACGAGACGTCGTCCGTGGCAACTTGGAGGACTGGCAAGAGGTCGGCCTCAGCTTTCTCGCCGAGGAGGAGGGCGTCGAGGCGTTCGCTGGCGATGGAACCGGCGGCGTCGACGTCGATAATGATGGTACCACGGGCGATGGCTTTGGCGCCGTCGTTTAAGACGAGTTTGGTGGTGAGTTTTGAGGATGATTTGGCGAGATGGGTGACTTGGGTGAAGAGATCGAGGTGACCTGTGACTTTTAAGGCGACGTGTTCGGAGTAGCTCGAGTTTTGATTGAGTTCGATATGATGGTGCAAGCGAGTGTGGGCTTCGGCGGTGCCAGTCAGTGTAAGTTCGAGGCTTTGCTCGGCGGCGATCGATGAGGTGATGGAGAAAGAAGTGTTCGGTGATAGAAAAAGCGTGAGGTGGCCGTGGCCGGAAAGCGATAATTCGCCCTCGCCAGATAAGGTGAGAGTTCCCTCCCCTGCTAAAGTTAACGAATTGTCGACGAGGCTGCCGGCGCCGGAGAAATCGAGGTGAGAAGCAGCAAAAACTACACCAGTGTAATTGGCGTTGACGTTGAGGCCGTAGTTTTTGATTTGATTGATCATATTTGTCCCCGTCAACGCGAGACTCCTCGCTCGCAACTCGTACAGCTTCTCGTTCAGCCATCGTCGGGTCCTGCCGACTGCGGACCCCGCCCCGGTGCTCACTGCGTTGCGCGCCGTGGCAGGGGCCTCCCTCCGCGTCACCCGACTAGAGGAAGCTTGTTTACGAGGCCTTCTCTCGAAGCTTTTCCTCCGCTGCTAAAGGCCTC
>CAYHFQ010000007.1:46906-50413 GCA_964355955.1 uncultured Gammaproteobacteria bacterium | reverse complement strand
TGTGAGTTACAGCGGGGCATGGTAGCCCCGCCTATTTGTGTACTGGGGATAAGTGGTCTACGTTCAACGTATACGTTGAACGTAGACCAACTAAGATTAGCGAAGTTGCGTGAGCCACTCGGCCAGAGTGCGGACGGCGTAACCAGTGCCGCCCTTTGAGAGATAAGAGGACATGGGGCGTTCGGCGAAGGCGGGGCCGGCAATATCGAGGTGCGCCCAGGGAGTCGTGCCGACGAATTCCTGGAGGAAGAGGCCAGCGGTGAGTGACCCGCCGTAGCGAGAGGTAGCGATGTTGCGCAAGTCGGCGACATCGCTTTCGATGAGTGATTTATAGCGCGGTGGCAATGGCATCTCCCAGAGCTTTTCGCCAGCGCGATCGGCGGCGGCCAACAAGTCGACGGCTAAATTTTCGTCTGTACTCATGAGGCCAGCGATTTCTTCGCCAAGGGCCACGACGCAAGCACCGGTCAAAGTGGCCAGGTCGACGACAGCGGTTGGCTCGAGGGTGACGGCGTAACTCAAGGCGTCGGCCAGTGTGAGGCGACCTTCGGCGTCAGTATTCAAGATTTCGATAGTCTTGCCGTTCATGGCGGTCACAATGTCGCCCGGGCGCATGGCCTTGCCGCTTGGCATGTTCTCGGCAGCGGCGATGATGCCGTGAACGGTCGACTTCGGTGCCAGGTCGACGATGATGCTGAAGAGGCCGAGGACAGCAGCCGCACCTCCCATATCGCACTTCATGGTCATCATGCTGTCAGCTGGTTTGAGGGACAACCCACCGGAGTCAAAAGTGATGCCCTTGCCGACAATGGCGAAAGATTGCTTCGACTTGGCTTTTGGTGAGTAGATGAGGTGAATGAACTTTGAGGGGAATTCGGAACCAGCACCAACGGCGAGATAGGAACCCATGCCGAGCTTGGCGCAGGCAGCCTCGTCGAGAATCTTGACGGTAATCTGACCGTGCGAGTTCTTAGCGATCTTACGAGCGACGTCGACCAGAGCTTCTGGATGCAAATTATTCGGCGGTTGGTTGACGAGGTCGCGGGCTAAGCTGACGCCGCTGATGAGAGTCGCGGCCCGGTCGAAGCCTTTCTTGGCGGAGGCGAGTTGCTTGCGCTCGACGATGATATTGATCGAGGTCAGCTTGAGCTTGGCTTCCGACGATTTTTTGAACTCGTTGTAGGAGTAGGTGGCGAGGAGGAGGGCTTCGTGCATGGCTTGGGCGAGTTCGTCGGCTGAGAATTCTTCGAGGCTCGGCAAGGCCAAGCTGATCGAGGAGATCTTGAGGGCACGGGCTGAAGCAAGAGCGACACCGGTGGCTTCGCGGATGACTTCGAGATCCACCTTAGCCTCCTCGCCGAGTCCGACAGCCAACAAATATTTGGCATTACTACCAACCGGAGCAGGCTCGATGAGAACTTCTGAGGCCTTCCCCTCCCCGAAACGGATGAGTACATCGTCGACCTGTTCTTCCAGCTTTCCTGCGACAATGTGGATAACCATAGATTTTGTTTGACTTTATTACTGATTAAAAGTATCATAACGCCACAAACTTTCAACCCTATGCCTACACGCCATAAAATCGCCCGCAAGGCTGAACGCACTATCTGGAAAGCAGCCAGGAAGACCGCCGAGGTTAAGCGCCGCAAGAGTAAGGCAATTCGCCTCAAAAAGCTAGCAAAATAGCAAAAACGAGCCTTCGGGCTCGTTTTCTCTTTGCCCTCAAAATGGGTCAGGACTGGACAAACATTCGGAAATGTGGTATAGTGTGGCCAAGCAAAATAGACCCCGCGTGAAGAAATTCTGCGAGCCTAGATTTGCAGAAATATTTAACCCACACACTATGCAAGGAACAATCAAGCGTTTGACTGACCGCGGTTTTGGCTTCATCGCCCCAGAAGATGGTAGCGCAGACCTTTTCTTTCACTCAACTGAGCTCGTAGGCGTTGCCTTCGATGAACTCCGTGAAGGTGACAAGGTAACTTTCGAAGTTGCCCAGTCAGACAAGGGTCCTAAGGCCGTCGGCGTTTCCCGCGCGTAAGCTTTTCCCTCAAGAGTCCCCCGCAAGGGGGATTTTTGTTTGTCCAAACAGATTAAGTGTGATAGACTCTCCCCTTATGAAGATTGCGATTATTGGCGGAGGAGCAGCTGGGCTCATGGCAACAGCAAGTGTACTCGAGGCTAATCCTAGCGCCGAGGTGTTTTTGATTGAGCGCAATGACGGACTAGGCAAGAAAGTCATCATCTCCGGTGGTGGACGTTGTAACGTCACAACCGGCATTCACGACATTAAAACTGTTTTGAGCAAGTACCCACGCGGCCACAAGTTTTTAGCGACGGCCATGCATTCCTTCCCGCCGGCTGACGTTTATAAGTGGTTCGAGCTGCACGGCGTGCCGCTTAAGACCCAAGAGGATCTGCGTTGCTTCCCTGTTAGCAATGACGGCCATGACGTGGTCGGTGCTTTTGAGAAGCTCTTTGCAACTTCAGTAGTAAATATTCTATTGAAGACTCATGTTACTTCGATAACCAAAGTCGATAACCAATTTTCGATTACCTTACGCGACAAAGCTGAACCACTAATTGTCGACAAAGTTATTTTGACGACTGGTGGCCAGGCTTACCGTCAGACTGGATCCACCGGCGACGGCTATGCTTTTGCCGTGAGTCTCGGCCACTCGATTACTCCCCTCGCACCAAGCTTGAATGCTTTCTTTAGTAAGGAAACTTGGCCAGCCGATATTTCTGGCCTGTCGTTTAAGAAAGCGACTATTACCGCCAACCGGACTGGCAAGCCGAGTTTTACTGGCCCGTTCCTCTTCACCCACAAGGGCGTCAGCGGTCCGGCCGTTTTTGCGCTATCGTCGTTGGTGGCGTTCGAGAAGTACGATCATAATCTTCCCTTGTCGATTACCATCGATCTCTTCCCTGATCAATCGCATGAACAGTTGCGCGCTTTGCTCAACAAAAAAATTGTTGGTAGCCCGAACCGCGAGTTCGTGAATGTCATCAGCAGTATCATTCCGAAGTCACTCGCCGATATCGCGGTCAACGAGCTTAATCTACCAGGCAAGCGTTTTAGTGCAGAAGTCGGCAAGAAGGATATGGTGGCGTTCCTCAATTGGTGTAAGGGTATTCCGTTGACGATTGTCGGCCGCGGAGCTGGCGATGAGTTTGTGACGGCAGGTGGCGTCAACTTGCACGAGGTAAACCCAGTGACAATGGAGTCTCTAATTACGCCGGGCCTATTCTTTGCCGGCGAGATTTTGGACGTCGACGGCTTCACTGGCGGCTTTAACTTGCAGGCTTCCTGGGCCGCCGGACGATTAGCTGGAAGTCATGCTGCTAAGTAAATATGGCGGGGGGGGGGGGGCCCCCCCCCCACCACCTCTTAGCTCGTCAAAAGCCGGGGGGCCCGCCCCCCCCCCCCCGTTTCACACAAAACATAAACATGTCCCTCTTTTCCCACACCCAAGAACAACCCACAACAAAAAAAACACATAACAC
>CAYHFQ010000007.1:0-46896 GCA_964355955.1 uncultured Gammaproteobacteria bacterium | reverse complement strand
ATTTTATCGGCCCTACACCGCCACCCGAAACATTGTAGAGAACACACCATCAGTAAAGTAAGTGGGGGGGGTGACGCCACCCCCCCCTATACCTGCTTTTACGCTAACCGAAGGCGGGCTCCCCCCCCCCCGCCGTTGTGTTACAATAATGCTATATGCGTGTCCCTGTTAGACAATCCGAAGTACTAGCCCAAAGCAAAAAGGTCGATGATCATCACCTGACGCGTGGCACGATGGAGCGCATGCGGCTTGAGATTATTCGGTTGACCAAGGAACGCCCAGCTTTATCCGCAGAAATGCAGCGCACGGCAGAAGAAGGCGACTTCTCCGAGAACGCTGGCTACCAGGCGGCCAAGGCGGCACTCCGTCGAGTTAATAGTCGGATTACCTATCTCGATGAACAGCTACGTTTCGCGATTCCTATCGATCAAGATACTGATGATGGAAAAGTTCACGTTGGCTCGAAAGTGACGGTTGAGGTGAACGGTAAGACAATGGAACTCGAAATTCTCGGTTCACAAGAAAGCAGCCCCGGAAAGGGCCGCATTTCTCATCTTTCACCGCTCGGCCAAGCCCTACTTGGGCACAGCGTCGGTGACATTATTGATTTTGCTACACCGAATGGTGCGGTCGCCTACAAACTACTTGAGTGTTCCTAAATCGAGGAACTGGTTGAAAGTAATCTTGCTGACAAAGTCTGGGACGTGGCTGACCATGATCATGGCACCTTCGAACTTCTGTAAGGCTTCAGCAATAACTGGGAGGTGGCGGAAGTTAATGTGATTAGTTGGCTCGTCGAGAATGAGGAGGCCCGGCTTCTGCAAGACGAAACGAGCGAAACAGAGCAAGCCTTTTTGACCTTCGGAGAGCGAACCGACCTTGTTAGCGAGCAGGTCACCGGTCAGCAAGAACTGTGAAGCAACGGCGCGGAGCTTTTCGTTAGCGGCTGGATTGTTCTGGACGTCTTGCACGTCGCCTTCGTTTTCCATCATGCTGGCGAGTGAGGCGTAAGCAGTTTGGTTGAAGTCGAGGCCAGAGAAATCCTGGCGATAATAGCCGACGTTGACGCCCTTGGTGATAGTCACACCTTCGTCCGTGTTCTCGGCCAAGAGGCGGAGCAAGGTGCTTTTGCCAATGCCGTTCGGTCCGGAGATGAGTAAACGATGACGTCGACGCAAAGCGATTTTAACTTCCTTACGTTCGGCCTCGTGGTTCTTGATAATTTTGACGCTGTTAATTTCTACCATTGGTTCGCCAAAGTCTTGCGTAGGAATAACGAAGTCGCGAATAGTGCGGTCGTCGCGTTTGACGTCAACCATATTTTCCTCAGCATCCGCCACCTGGTCACGCAACTTGCTGGCCAGCTTACGCATCTTACCTCCCTTTTGCGCGAAGAAGTTGATCTTGTCCTTGCGGTCCTGAATCTCCTTGAGCAAACGGGCGTTCTTCATGCGGTCGCGTTCAACGCGAGCCGTAATCTCCTCCACCACGTCAAAGTAGTTACCTTCGTAGCGGTCCACCTTGTGACTGTAAACGTCCAAGTGCAACACGCCTTCGGTGAAAGCGTTCAAAAAGTCAGCGTCGTGAGAAATGACCAAGACTGTCTTCATGTACATCATGAGGAAACCGGTGAGATGCTCAATACCGGCCGTGTCCAAGTTGTTAGTTGGCTCGTCGAGCAGCAAAATGTCGGGGTCTTGAATAAGGGCGTAAGCGAGCAAGAGACGAGCTTGCTGACCACCAGAGAAGTCCTTGATTTGCTTGTCGAGCGGGATCTTCATGTCGACGATGTCCATGACGTCCTTAATCTTCTGATCGAGGTCGTATTGAACGTCCTCGAAGGCATGAGCAAAGAACTCCTGCACGGTGTCGTTCAACCATTCGCGGGGCACAACTTGGGTGGCGATGGCGATTTTAGCACCCTTAGCGAAGTGAATTTGGCCTTCGTCAGGCTTGAGGACGCCAGTCAATAACTTGAAAATTGTGCTCTTGCCGGCCCCATTTTGGCCCATAACTGTCATCTTGCTGTTCTCGCGGACGCCAAAATTGACCTCTTCCAGAAGCAAATTATCTTTGTCGTAACCAAACGACACGTTTTCAAAGCGGACGACGACGTTCTCGGCCATAAAATGGGAATTGGTTGATAGGGGTAAAAGGGCTGTAGTAAACCACGAAATGCCATTTTTGGCAAGTGGCTCGGGGCTATCTACTTGTGTTATAATAAGAAAAACTTAAATATTTCAATATGGCTCAGAAGCTTGTTTGGCCGTGGGTGGTTGGTAGTGTGGCGGTAGTAACGATAGCCGTGATGGTGTTTGTGATTAGCTTAATTAGCGCGCCATCACAAAATACAACGGTGACACCAGGCACTACCGGTACAACGACCGGAACGACGCCTGGCACCAATCCTGACGATACAACTGGCACCACAACGCCAAAAACAAAACAACCATTCATCATCACTACCATGACTCACATGGAAGGTGTTTATACAGACGACGTCAACGAACGAGTGTTCGACAAGCACGTCGCAGATATGCGCTGGGCTATGGACTTGTTTGACGAATATGGCGCCAAATTAACCTTCGAAAGCGAGCAGTCGTTTGCTAAAGCGAATACCAATTGGGGTCTAAATATTCTAAAGGAAGTTATCACCCGTGGTCACGGCGTTGGTACGCACGCAGATTTTGGTGCCAGGGCAGGTTTGACCTTAGCCGAGCTGACGCAAAATTTTGTGAATAACAAAAAATTAGTCGACGGCTTAGTTGGATCGGCGAATAACCAGGGTGTCTCAGGTGGCACCGGCCCAACCGACTGGGTACTAGCAGCTACGGCCGCTGGTTTTCATTACATCGACGCCGTAACTGGTTTTGGTTATCTCTCCATGCCAACTAGCGCCCGACCTAGCCAATGGACAGATGCCTATATTCTCAGCACTGGTTACCATGATTCCATTCCACCCAAACTTGAAGATCGTATTTATCCAATCCCCCTTAAGGATGCCGAGGATTTACAACCCGATGCTGAAGCAGCACTCACCATGATGAGCGGGGACCTTGGCGAACTCTCAAGCTTGGCGGAGGGACGTAGCAATTGTTCTCCGAACTGTACGCTAAATAAGAGTGATGTGGACGTCGTCGTGAGAAGTATCGACGACATTATTGCCTATCGTGATACTAGTAGATTCACCAAAATAAACTTTCATATCCCGATGGACTTGTTAGTTAAGAGTAACGAGGCCACGCTGCGATCTATGTTGTCAGCTATCAAGGAATATACCGACGCTGGCACACTCTCCTGGGACACCCAACTCGGTGCCTACAAACAGTACATAAGTTCGATTAAATAAGTCGTGACTAGCCTATGAATTCGCATCAACGGGCACTGCTTGCTTTTGGAGTTTTAGTCACCGTTGTCGTTATTAGCGCTTTCATCTGGCTAATAGTTTTGACTTCGGCGAATCCGACTACCGAGCCCATCACTCAACCACTAGCAGAAAATACACCCGCCGAACCAACCACGACTACACCGCCGGCTCCAGTGCCCGAAGTTGTTAAACCCAAGTCGGCTCAAATCGTCTTCGGCGCTGACTTCAGCAATGACAAGGGCTGTAACACGCACGGCAATGCTGGTTGCGATATCTTTTTGGCCGACATTACCCTCGACGGCGCAGTTTCAACTATCAAGCAATTAACAAGTCATGACGGCTCCGAGGTCTTCCCTACTTTCTCCGCCGACGCCAAAACGGTGTACACCAACGCTTGGAGCTCACCCAAACAAGCCAACGTGGAGTGGATCGACGTGGCTAGTGGCAAGGCTGGCGTACTGCAAACTGGTGCCCGCGGCTTGGCACCGTTACTGGACGGCAAGCGAGCCGTGTACGCGCCGTTAGCCGCCAACTCCCCTCTTTACATGGCCGAGTTTTCCTCACCAACATCGCTCTCCAACCCAACAGCTATCACCGGCAACGGTGACTTCAACGAGCCACACGCCTCCTATCTCGGTGACATCATTTTCTACGAACTCTTTGGCGCTGGCAAGGGTAGTAACTCAGCCCAACCAAAAATTTATCAGGTGAGTACTGGCAAGATTATCGATATCAACCAAGCTGGTGCTGCCCACTGCTTCTGGGGCTACGCCGGCACCACAGCTTACTGTAATAACGTCGAGTCCTTCCCCGGCATCCAAAGCTGGTCGTTCATTAATGGAATTGTTGGAGCAGCAGTTGGCGCGATCCATCATCCTAAACCAGCGGTAGTCAGCAAGGTCGACGCCGACTACGCCGCTTGCAAAACAACCTCCTTCGCTTACGGCGCCTTCTGTGATGCTGATCACCTGATCGTCACCATGGGTTGCGCCACGGAAACTGCGACCGGGCTCGATACCACCATGTCTAAACTGGCCTTACTCGACCTAACACAAAAGCCACCAACCATCATTCCACTCGGCAAAAACTTGGCCGACGCTTTTGGCGGGCCTGGTGGGTCATCGTACACCGCGAGCTGTAGGATGAGATAAGGCCAAGTAGCAAGGGGCAAAATCCTGTAGTCGGGTGGCGTTGAGGGAGGCCCCTGCCACGTTGCGCAGCGTCTAGCGAGCAAACTGGCGGGGTCCGAGACGACAGGACCCGACCTAATCGTCGTACCCCGAGCCTTGGCCGTAGAGCCGAGTTGCGAGCGACATTATTTCTTAACCGAGTACAGCAACCGTGCTAAACGGATGAGGTCGTAAGCGTAGAACCCATTGAAGTGCTCGTAAATTGGTTTGAGGAATTCGTGGTTAAGGCCGCCTTCGAAAGCGGTGTGAATTTCGTTTATACCAGGAATGAAGAGTAAGTGGTTGAGGTCACTAACGACGATTTTCTTGAGGGCCAGCAAGTCGTCGATATGGTCGAGAATGGTACTTGGCTTACGGTCGAGTGTGGTGCAAATCTCATCGATAGTTTTCTGGTTGCAAATGAGGTCCAAAGTTTTTTGCCACTTTGGTTCCTTTACCTTCTTGGCTTTTTTGATGCGCGGAGCCTTGTCGCCAAAGAGTTTAAAAGCTGACGTTGTGCCGCCACAGTTAGCAATGAAGGCTTCATGCTGAGCTAATAGCTCGTCAGCATTGACCTCAAGTAGCATGGCTTGGGCGCCGTTGCTCGACTCCAGGAATTTAGCGTCTTCCATGAGCACATCCTCGTCCACCTCGAGGGCGCGAGCATTGAGGCCGCCCAAGTACAGGCCGGCGAGGGTACGAACGCGAGAAAGCGCGACGTAACCCTGGCCGTAAGCGAAGGCCTGGCTCAAGTCGACAAACGCAGCGTCGAGCGACATCCCTTGGCTCTTGTGCACGGTCATAGCCCAGGCTAAACGGAGCGGCAACTGAATGACGCTCGCCAGTGGCCTGCCATCACCGTCAATACTCCAGGTGTCAGGCGTCACTTGAATACGACGACCAGAACGCAGCTCGACAATTGGGTATTTATTCTCACTGGCGAAATCCTTAACGACGCCGGTAGTGCCATTAACGAAGCCTTCGTCAAAGTGATTTTTAGTGAACATGACCCGCGCGCCAATTTTGAGCGTTAGCTTGTCGGGTGATAAGCAGCCGCGCTTGAGTTGTTCAATAAGTGGTGGCGCACCGTGGCCGGCCATGGCATAGCTGTGTTCTTTGCCGAGGAGTTTAGCTAAGTGGGTAGCGTTGATGCGGTCGACGTCGGCGTTATGCGGGAAGAGCGTGGTGATGTCCGTAGTTTCCGTGCGCGGAATTTGGCGAGCGGTGAGATGACGCAAATGGTCTTCATCGAGGCTGCCGTTACGGAGAGCAGATAAGATACTAAGGAATGTTTCGTCCTCCTGACGGTGCTGCTCGCTCAAATAGCAGACCGTTGGCTCGGCGTGTTGCCAAGCATCGCTCATAAAGGCGAACTGAGGCATCGGTTCGTCTTGGCGCGAAACTGGCGGGAGCTGGAAGAAGTCGCCGACAAAGACAACCTGGAGGCCGCCGAAGGGCTGCATGGATTTACGGAGGGCTTGGCAGACTTGGTCGACGAGGTTGAGGGTCGCGCCGCTCAACATCGAAATCTCGTCGATGATGAGAACTTGAGTTTCGTTCATTCTTTTGACCAAGCGGCTGACGCCGAGCAGATCTTGCAGTTCGCCGCGTGATAACGATTTCTTAATGCCGATGCCGGCCCAAGAATGGATGGTGAGGCCGTTGATGTGCGTGGCAGCAATACCCGTCGACGCCGTAATAGCCGGTTCGACGCCACAGCTCCGCAAATACGCCACATAACGGTTAACCGTATGAGATTTACCAGCGCCTGGTTGACCTGTTAAAAATACGTTTCGTCCGGTCTTCAAGATGGCCAAAGCCTCAGTTTGCAACATAGTGGGAGTATTGTAACACACTGGACAAAAAGCCATTTTTATGGTATTATTGAGCGTCATGGAGCTTCCCTTTTGAGCCTAATTACTGGGCTTAAACGGGAGGCTACCATGTCCGAAAAGGTAAAGAAAGACAAGATCGAAATCGAGCAGGCGCTCAAGCGGCATTTCGTGCCCCGCGCTCTGCTCCAGTTCAACGAATGGCTGAGGGAGCGTCACTGGCTCGTCCTGCTGGTGATCATGCTCAGTTGGCCGGGCGAGCAGGTAATCGAGAATTTGGTGGTGCAGTCCGCGGCTGTCCTCGCCAACTTCATCCCCTTCTTCGGCCAATGGCTCGCGGCCAACGTCCTCGACTCCGTCGTCGATACGACCCTGCTGTTCATCGGCGGGCCGTTGCCGCTCGCCTGTAGTCTCGAGTTGATGCGTCGAGCAAGCAAACGTCTGGGAATCATCCAGGACAAAGAGCTCGAGATCATCGACATCGAAGAACCACAGCCCAACAAAAACGACGCCCGTTAGGACGCCGTCTTCCGTCCGGCTCAGCCGGACTCGCGTGGCCACCCCGATCTCGTCGGGGTGGTTCTGCTTTTGTTTGAATGCGATTATGTTTCGAGCTCTTCGTCTTCGATTGGGGCGCCGGCAAGAGCTTTTAGAATCAAGTCGAGCTTGGCGTTGATCATCTTGAGCTGAGCACCATTATCGTCATGTGGGCGGCTCTCGTACTTTGGCTTATCGCCGTAGTCAGCACGCTTGGTGAAGCTAGGGCGATCACCGAAGCTACCACGCTCGCGACGCTCGTTGCCGAAGGCACCTGGCTCACGACGTGAGTTGCCAAAAGCACCTGGTTCACGCTGTTGTTCGCCGTCTTCGCGGATAAAGCAGTTGCTGCAGAAAATTGGCTTCTTGCCGTTTGGTTTGAAAGGCACTTCGCAACGCTCGCTGCACTTGGTGCAAGTAGCTGGGTGCATGGTTGCTGGACCAGTATTTGCACCGCGGCTAGCGCCGAATCCCCCTTCACGCTTGGCGTATCCTCCCTTGCCCCCTGGCTTATATCCTCCCTTACTTCCGCCAAACTTCTTACCAAACATAACTTTTTTTTGCTAATTATAGATGAATCTCGGCGAACCATACAGGAGTTAGCCAAAAAATGCAAGGAAGCATCGAT
Source organism: uncultured Gammaproteobacteria bacterium (assembly GCA_964355955.1). Taxonomy (GTDB): domain Bacteria; phylum Patescibacteriota; class Patescibacteriia; order UBA9934; family UBA9934; genus UBA11707. The sequence goes on along the minus strand of CAYHFQ010000007.1, from coordinate 39,363 downwards.
TATTGACGGCAGGTTGCTGTACACCAAACAGGCTCGATGTTGCAGTAATCACAGATAATGAGCTGTTTATGGCAGTCGTGATTGGCGCAGTTACCGAAGCGTTCGGAGGTGGCGGCGCAAACAAAACACTTCCCCACCTTTTCGTAAGCGTTCGTGAATTGCTCAGTCATGCGGTCGTCAAAAACGTAGAGGCTGCCCTGGAAGTCCTGACCGGGATAAGCCTTCATGTACGTGCCAATGCCGCCATGAAGCTGGTAGACGTCTTGAAAGCCTTGTTGCTGCAAATAGGCCGAGGCCTTTTCACAACGGACGCCGTAGGTGCAAACGGTCAACACCTTCTTCGTTTTCAAGTTGTCGAACTTGGGTGTGACGGCGGCCAGGTCACGGAAGTTGCGCATGGCGCTGTTATGCGAGCCAGCAAAATGGCCGACGCTGTATTCGTAGTCGTTCCGCATGTCGATGATTTCGAACTCCTCACCGCGAGCTATCCAATCGTGCAGTTCGGCGGCCTCGATGTGTTGGCCGGTCTGAATGTTGGGGTCGACGTCAGTAGCAGCAGGCAAACCAGTGGTTACGATTTCTTTACGAACTTTAACTTTGAGTTTCTTAAAAGCGTGACCAGTACCTGGACTAGACTTGAACCAGACGTCGGCGAGATCGCAGAATGTTTGCGCGCGCAGACGAGACTCGTACTCCGCGATCTGTTCGGCCGTACCCTCGACGGAACCGTTGATGCCCTCTTTGGCCACCAGCATACGGCCGAGAATGCCTATCTCCTCGCACTGCAAACGGAGCCAGGCGACAAAAGCAGCTGGATCAGCGATTGGAGTGTATTTGTAATAAATGATGATGATTGACTCACTGTTCATATTATAATCCGTCTTTGCGAGCGTCAGCGAAGCAATCTTGGTTTAAGATTTATCGTTCCAGTCAACGCGAGATTTGTCTCTCGCAACCGCCGTATCTCCTGTTCCTAGCTCAAGGCCTCAGCCCAGAAATGCTTAAAGGATGACTCGCTTAACGAAAAGTCAATGCGCTCGTCAAGCATTTCTCGGGTCGGCCATCGCGTCGTCACAGGAGACACGGCAGTCGCTCGCTCCTACAGGGCTCACAACTCAAAGCTATCAAGCTGCTTGGAGATAAACAAAAACCAATCCGCGTAACCAGCGTCGCTCGGGTGGAAGAGATCCTGAGCGTAATACTTTTTTGGTTCGAGCGCGAAGGGGTCGTAGCTGGCGTCGCGGTAAAGGTCGACAAACTGCACGTCACCGTTCGTAGCCTCCACTGCGGTGATGAAGATGCGACGAATGAACTGGCTGCGGATAGTGAAAATCCAGCGTAAAGCCCAGGGTAACAGCGGCACCGTACCGACATTGCCGGGCGTGGTCAAGAGGACGTGCGAGGCCTTGCTGACCGCCAGTTGTAGAACGTGTCTAATATTAGATTCAAGCTTAATGTAGCTGGTAAAATGGACATTGTCGTTACCACCAACGTTGATGAAGATGAGATCAAAATGTCCTGTTAGCTGTTTTATCTGCTCGATCGCCTGCCAGGTGCGGGCACTGATTGCGGCGACGTTAACAACTTCGGCTTGAGGATATTTAGCACCCAATAAACCAGCTAAAGAATATTGCGGTGCGCTAGTGCCAGCCCCCACGCCCGTACTGTCACCAACAATAGCAATCCGCAGGGAAGCCTTGGGCAGCGGGCGAGAAAATGGTGTGGCGGATTTAGCAATCTTTTCGCCCACTGATATTAAGTGTAAAACTCGTTGGCGCTCATAAGTTACGTAGAGGAGAATAATGCCCAGAAGCGCCAAGAGAAGTGGCATGATCATAAAACGAAGATCAAGACGCCGGCCGTGGCCATAAGCAACATGATAAGAATGCCGAAGAGGTTAGACCACTTGCCGTTGGTATGTTTACCCATGATCTTTTTGTTGTTGGAGATAAGGAGAATGAGCAGCAACAGTGGCGGCGCAACTAGACCATTCATAACCGCGGTGTAATACAGCATGGTGAACGGTGGAATGTGCAGGAAGTTAATGAGTACGCCAACCAGCGTGGCTACAATGATAATACCGTAAAATATTTTAGCTTCGTACCATTTCTTCGATAGACCACCAGGCAAATCTAGCGATTCAACCACAGCATAAGAAGCAGAACCGGCCAAGATGGGTACTGCTAATAAGCCGACACCGATAATGCCGATTGCGAACAAAACAAAAGCGAAGTTACCAGCCAGTGGCCGCAAAGCCTCCGCTGCCGTAGCAGCCGTGTCGACCTGGACGATGCCGTGCGCTCCGAGTGTCGAGGCGGTCGTCACGATAATAAAGAACATGATGAGGTTGGAGAAAAACATGCCGACCATGGTGTCTATTCGCATGTCCTTAATCTCCGCCAGGAAATTACGCTTCTTGAGTTCTTGCGCCTCCTCCACTTCCTCGCTAGCTTGCCAGAAGAACAGATAAGGAGAAATTGTGGTACCGAGCACGGCGACGATGTTGAGAATGTATTCTTTGTGCCAAGAAAAGCTCGGGACAATCGTCGACCAAGCTACAGCTCCCCAATCTTGTTTGACCACAAAGACGGTCACCACATACGCGAAGAGCGAGAGCGTCAAGAATTTCAAGAATTTAGCGTAACGAGGGTAGCTGACGAAGATTTCGAGCAATAAAGTAAGAGCTGTCAGACCGAGTAACCAAGCGACAAATGGGATACCGAGTAATAGCTGACCAGCCGCCGCCATCGCCCCAAGATCAGCGCCAATGTTGATGGTGTTAGCAATCATGAGCAGACCAACGGCGACGTAGAGAACTGGACGAACATAATGACGACGAACGACGCCCGACAGTCCCCTGCCCGTGACAATGCCGATGCGGCCGCACATTTCTTGCACCACGGTCATGAAGGGAAAACTAAACAACGCTAACCAGAGTTGGCTATAACCAAATTGCGCGCCAGTTTGGCTGTAGGTGCCAATGCCACTTGGGTCGTCGTCCGCAGCACCAGTAATAAAGCCGGGGCCTAAGCGTTGCCAGATGTTCTTCTTCATAGGTTATTTTGTAGCAGCGACGGGGTTGACGAACATGGTCGAGTCAACTGTACGGTCGAAACAGAAGTTACCAGCAGTATGCGCCCAGTTATTACTGTAGGGTGAGTTGCCGTAGATGTCCCTGGTTGGCACTGGTGTGGTGGCCAATGACGAGGTCGAGGTGACACTGCTGTCTGTGGCGAAGTTAGCACAGAGAGTGAACGTGCTCGCTGTCACACCAGTCTTCGCGTCGATCAACTCAACATCGTGAGCGGTATAAGTATAAGCTTCGTTATTGGCTGGATCGACTGGCACCGCAAAACCATATAGCGTGTTTGTTAGGCTATCTAGCGATTTTGGCAGAACGTGTTTACTGGTGTAGTAATTTACCACCTCATTTTGAATCATGGACAGGTCATTCACGCGAGTTTCGTCTAACCTGACAGCACGTTGTTCCGCTGGTGAACCGACGAGGACGAAACCGAGGATGATGGCAGCTACGAGGATGATGGAGTCCTTGATAGCGGCGATCATCGGCACTTTAGTTGGCACAGTAACGTCACGGCGCAAGTCCCAGAGGTAGTAACCGAAGACGCTGGCGCTCGTCAGCAAGACGATGATAACTTTGAGAATAAAGCGCGTGGTGATTTCACCGTTCAAGAAATAGTTAACCAAGGTCACCAAGTCGACAATCATGGTGATAGCCGTGACGAAGAGAGTTAAATAGAGTAGCCACTTTTTAATGCCGAGTTCATGCTTGCGCGGATCTGCCTTAACATCTTTCCCGAGAAACCAGGAAATGAGGATGAAGACTGGCCAGACGACGATGAGAATAGCCATGCTGGTGCGAATGGCGTCGAGGGAACCAATGTAGGAGTAACTCAGAACGTCAGGCCATTTGACGTTGACGTACTGAAAGAGCAAGGCGATGAAGCTACCAAAACAAGCGTAAAGCGTGCCGATGGCGAGCAAATGGCCAAACACGTCGCGAGCGGTGGAATGCTGACTCTTAACTTTAGGGGTCTTCATAGTGTTTAGATTATGATTACCCCGATTATATCATGAGAGACCGGATTTTACCCACGGTGTACTGGCCATAACAAAGAGGATGTTGCGATGCTCAGCTTTGAAGGTGTTGGCGCCTTGAGCTTTGTGTGAGTCGGCAACGAAGACGCCGTGCGGAGAGGTCGACGCGCTGGCGGAGTCGAGAATACTGGCGGCCAGAATCGATGAAGTGCCGAGGACACGGTGAGCCACGAGGAATTCCAGTTTGGCATCGAGCGGTACTGCGTCGCCGTGTTGTTCAATAACCTGCTCGGCTAACTCCAACAACCGTTCGTATGCTGCGCGATGCTTAATAATCGGCGAGCTGTAAAATTTGGAAGCACCAATGACGGCGTGCGTGGCGAAATAGACTAGGGCGCGTGGCTTATAAACATCGACGGCGGTTACTCCCCTTTCCAAAGCTCGGACGAAGACAGCCGGATCTAATTCACAAGGGAAAATCTCACCGAAGAGATTGGCGATGAAATACAGAGGATTAATAGCTGAGGTACTCAATAACAATAACTCGTGCTCGTCGGCCTGCAAATCATGCCACAAGGTCTGTAACCGCTCTTGACCAATGACGGCGAGAGCTGTGGCGCGCACGTCGGTCTCGTAAATTGTCGAGGCGAAGAGGGTCTTGGCTAAAATGCTTTGGATGGTAATTAGCTTGGGATACTTGGCTAAAATTGGAGTGCGCGAACTAGGCGATTTTTTACTAGTTGAAGAATGATTGATGATGGATCGGAAGTGATCCTCGATATTACTCGATCTGCCGACGACTGCACTGCGCAATTGTTCGAGGTGCTGCTTAGCGCTAGCGTCCAACGTCCACAAATATTTGCGACTCCACCAGTGAAAGGCCACGCTCGGCAAGTACTCGATATTCGATTCGTACCAATGAGTGACGGTTTGCGCCATGGGGACTTCGGCGGTGCGCAAGAGGGTCGCTGCGTAGTCGATAATTTTCGCCGCCACGTCAATGCCAGTTACACCTTGAAAACCGTTGTTAGCCCATTGCGGTACGGTGTTCACTTCCATGAAATACCATTCGCCAGTTTCGACGTGCCGAATGAGATCCACACCACAAATTTGCAAACCGAAGATGGTGGCAACACGCGCTGCTAGCTTGCAGGCCGTGGCATGCTCGTGAGCATCGGTGACGACTTCACCTGTACCGCCTTGAGCCAAGTTGTTGCGGTGCTCCCCCGCCTTGGCCACGCGCTTCATCACGCCGAGCGGTACGCCACCGACCATGAAAATGCGGTAGTCGCCATTATTGGGAATGAAGGATTGATAAACGTAATCGTTGACGGATCCAGGTAACTCGCCCGCTTCTTCTGCTGACTTGAGCAGGTAGACACCGGCACCACGACTACTTACCGGCAGTTTAGCGATGACTGGGAAGACTAAGCTCTCCAAAGCGGCGAATTCAACCGTCACAATTCCTTCGAGACCAAGTTCCTCGTTAACGCGAAGTTGCTGGTAGCGTTTAGAGCGCACCAATGGCGTGCGGAGTAAGGCCTGGTTTATTAACTTACAGCCACGAGCTTCGGCAGCCGTCAAAACTTCGGCTCGCTTAGCTGGGGTTAGGCGACCCGAACGCCAAAGAATAACACAATTATGCAAAGCGTCGATTTGCGCTGCAACTTCCACGGCCGAGCCAGTGACGAGGATGGTCGAAATATTCTGTGCCAAAGCCGCCTGGAGCAACAACTCGATATGAACTGTCTTATATTTGGCGACTATGGCTAGTTGTGGAGAATTCATAATTGGCCCAAGTCTAGCAGTAATACTCGAAAAACGAAAATAGAGCCCCACAGTGAGGCTCTATTCTTTGCTTATTCAACAATGATGGTCCCCTTCATGTTTGGATGTGGCGTGCAGTGATAGGTGTAAGTGCCTGGCTTAGAAAAAGTGCGATCGAACACTTTGCCCTTAGCTAGCGAACCGCTGTCCCAAGAACCATCGTCGGCAGTTACGGTGTGAGCCACTGAGTCGCTGTTCTCCCAGGAAATCATCGTGCCAGCCTTGACAGTAATGCTAGCCGGTGAATAGGCAAAATTCTTAATCGTTAAAAATTTAACCGACTGCGTTATAGTTTCCTCGGTAGTTGTTGTTTTGGTCGTCGTAACTTCTTGTTTCTTAGCGTCCGTCTCTGGTGTAGTCGTGGTTTTGGTAGTTGTAGTTTGCGTTGTTGTAGTTGGTGTAGTGGCTGCTGGGACGGTCGACGTAGTGGCCGTTGAACAGCCAGCGCCGAGCAACAAGACACTAGCGCAAGCGAGTAACGAGAGAGACTTTTTCATAGTACAAAGTAATAAATAATTATTTTTACTTTAGTGCTTTAGCGTACACCTGGAGACTGGCCTTCTGAATATCTGTAATGGCGGCGGTTGGGCGCTTGGCGTGGATTGTCTCGAGGGCTTGAGCGACGGACATCCCCTGTTTGATAAGATAAGCAGCGAACAGTGTTGGTGCTCGACCATGGCCATTACGACAATGAATGTAGACCGGCAACTTGCGAGCTACGCAAAACTCGAGCATTTGCACGCCGAGGACTAGCGCGTCTGGCGTCGGCGCGTGCTGATCTGGCGTCGGCAACCACAAAAAATAGTCGACACCGTGCGGCGCATCTATCCGCAAATCTTCCAGGCTGATGTCGACCCTCACACCCTTGCTCAATAACTCTTTAGCGAAACCAAATTGGCAACACATGTTAGTGCCGATATAAACCAAGTCGGTAATTTGCTGGTAATCGAAACCGGGTAAACCCATGACGTGATTAAAGCCGTCGACGATTTTATTCTTCATACAAGTTACAGTATAGCGCAAAATGTATGAGACCTAAAGACTGGAATAGAGTACACTGCTAGCATATGAATATTATCGAAACTCTCCGCACGCCGAGGATTGGCGGCTATGCTATTTTCGATTTCGCTGTCTCGTTCTTAGCAGTTTATCTCATTGCCCCATGGCTGAGTAAATTAGCGCGCAAGATTAGACTCGAAATTCCGAAATATAGTTGGCTTTATTTGACCGTTCCGTTAAGCGTTATCGTGCATATACTCGTTGGTACCATGACACCGCTGACTCTTGGCTTCGTCGATTTACATGGCCATCTGTTTATCAAGTTCGTCATCATTCTGCTTGTTATACTCGGTGTAAAAGATATTCGAGTGATTGGTAAGAAAAATAAGTAAATAAAAACTCTCAGAGCCGATTTGGTTCTGAGAGTTTTGTTATTATTCAATCTCGTTCTCTGCTTTCAAATCATTATACTGTTCCTCCATGGCGTGCCATTCTCGGCGCAAGGTGTCGACCAAAGCATTCTTGACGTCGATAGCTAGTTCCTTCTTGGCGGCGTACTCGTCGACGACAGTTTCCACCAAATTGTCATAAGTCTCCTTCGTGACATCTTCCATCTTATGCAAAGCCTTCTTGATCTTCTTAGCCAACATCTTGGCGTCGTCCTGCACGTTCTCGAGCAACTCCTGACCAGGCTTCGTAAAGGCAAAGCCGACAGCGGCGCCGACGGCCAACAAGCCGCCGAGAATTAGACCCTTCTTGAATTTGTTTTCCATACGCAATTATTTATTGAGATTTAGATGAGCTCAAAGGCTTCTCTTAGTATAGCTGAGTGTTGAATTATTTAATAATCTTCTCACCACGAATGACGCGAATGAGGACCACGATGACAGCAAGGATCAATAAAAAGTGGATGAATCCGCCAAAAGCGTGAGCTGTGACTAAGCCGAGGAGCCAGAGAATGAAGAGAATAACGGCGATAGTCCACAACATATTTTTTTGGTTAGGAATTAACTGCGGTAAGTAAACTAACCATACTCTCAATGGTGACGAATAGCTAGGTGAAGCAGCTGGAAGTAAGACTACTATGTTTTCCGGTAGATGAAATGTACCAACTGGCCGAGTCGCCAGTAGCGTTCATCACGACGGGCGAGATTTTCGGCTTGGCGGAGGACGGCGAACGACTGGTCGTTATTTAGAACAGCTGGTGGAACGTAATCGGCAAAGATGCGAACACCGGCCTGAAGCACTATCTCGCAGCCAGCATCGACTAATTGGGTCTGCACAGTCGTTGGATCGAGTGGCTTAACTTGAGCGGTGTAACTAAAGCTGCCAACGAGTGAACCAGGAAACTGAACTGATGTTAGTAAGTCGGCCATGTTGCCTTGCGTGGCAAACCGCAAAGACTTACCAGAACTGCCACCGAATACTAACGAGACCCATTGCTGACGACTGGCACAATGACTGGTTAGATCGGCAATGAACTGCCGTGGATCAACGGTCCAATTCACAACGGCGTGACACAGAACTAACTCCCCATCATGCCCGCCACTCGCTATGTACTCAGCCAACTCTGTCTGTTGATAAGTAACTCTATCTGCAGCAACCTCGAGCTGCTCAGCATTTATTTTTGCCTGAGCGATGAGTTCGGCTGATGGCTCAACCAAATGAGCTCGCAGATTGGGATGACGACTAAGTAAAGTTAATGTCACTGGAGCGTGACCAGCACCAATGTCGACGATAGTGGTGACTTCGTGTTGAGTTAGAAAATGTTCTAGGTCATCTAGGATTTGCTCGACTCGTAACTGTCCAAGCTGATTACCATAAATCGCCTCCAGAAAAATAGCTGGACGTTCTAGGAAAAGATTAGTTGAAGATGAGGTGTTCATAGTATTGATGTGTAAGATAGATAAACAGTTTAACATAAATACTCCGACTCTAGTGTCGCAAAACGTCGACGTAAGCTACAAAGAATTTCTCAGCAAAAAAAATCAGCCACTCCGGCTGATTTTTCTCCTTTGATTGTGAGTTACCTACTCAACCTGATAGCCCTTGGCGGCAGCCCAAGCTTCCACGGCGTCAGTGATCATGGGTGAATTATCGATGTCGACGTTAATGTCCCAAGTGCTACCATTGTTATCTTCGCCGTGAGCGTTACCATCGGCCTTAAGTTCTGCGGTAAAGTTGAGTGTATCGCCGTAACCGTTGTCGAGCGAGTCGAGGAAGCCGCCGCTAAAAGTGGCGTCGATGTTATAGGTGCTACCACTTGAGGCTGAATAGGCCTCGACCGTCTCCGTGCCGTTAATGTAGGGCGCGATGAAGTACCAATACTTATCCAACGCTGCCTGACGAGTAATGCTGGTGAGGTTGCCAGCGTCGCCGATTACGCCGTCTTCACTGGGCGACACGTCGTTATTAACTGAACCTGAGCAGCCGGCACCGATTAAAGAGATACTAACGAGACAAAGGGCGGCTAGCGATAAGCGTGAACGGTGGTTCATAGATCAGGAACTTAATAATAACTGATTGGCACTATCTTAACATCGGTGAGGTGATTTTAACAGAAGACAATTATTTATAAGCCTGCTTCATTGTTAATAATCACGGGAATCTCGAGGGCGTCGTCATTGGCTGGCAAACCAGAAGGATTATCTTTGCGGAGAATGAGCGAGCCGCGATCGCTGTACACGGCTGGATCCGCGGTAAAAGTGAGCGTAGCCACGAACGGCACAAATTCTGTGGTCATCCAGTCACCTTGGGCCGTTGCGATACCCTCTCCGATAATCAAGCCGTCCCAGTCGGTGAGCACCACGGGGAAGCTAGCTTCAAAAAACCAGTTACCACGCGCCTCCCCTTTGATAGTCAACGGACTACTAACCATGGCGCCCGGCTGTGGCGACTCTAAATGAATGAGATTGCTCTTCTCGAGAGTGTTGCCAACGTCCTCCGCAAAGGTCTTGTCGCCGGCCCGGCACTGCCTTGGATACGACTCCATGATTGGCCCGCCGAGCGCAGCGCACTCATCAAAGTTGGTGACGATGACTGGGGCCTTAGCTGGTTTGAGCTGGAGAGTCGCTACTAAAATAAGGATGACTAGAGCGATGGTAATTGTGGAGAGTAATATTTTTTTCATATTTTTCTTAATCCTCTTGGAGCTTTTTCTAAAGTATACAATAGTAGAGCTAGGGCTTCTTCGACCCGACCTAAATCGCATTTCTTATCGCGGATCTTGCTGAAATGAAAAGTATTGCGAACATCATTGAGCTCTAGTATTTTTCTTGCAGTTTCCTTAATTATCAGCTTCTTCTCTTTAAAAAATGTGACTAGACTATGTAGACCAATCTCATAATCTTGTCTGACGATATTTTCCTGAACTGCTACAACTAAAGGCAAATTTGCTTTATGTTTATGAGAATACTCCGCCGGAAATTGATGAACGAAGCGATACTCAAGTTTCTCCATTTTTTCTCCTCGTAGTTTGAAAAAGTACAATAGCACCGCTTCAATAGCAGAAATCACATAAAGAATAATTACCCTGCAAGTTTCTTCCTGGTATAAAATATTTTGATTCGTCAGTTTTGAACTGTTATGCAAAGCGAAGATAAACTCTATAGAGTCCTCTAAAGTTCTTTTTAGCTCTTTATCGACAATGAAATCGAGACTAGTCATGTGCTATTTGATGTCACTTTGAGTCATCTTCAGGAGTTTTGAGAGTGATGGTAACCCCTCTTTTTTTAAAACTGTATGCAGCTGCGCGTCAGACCTATAACCCAAATCAACACCGTATTTTTTTTCGATGGTCTTTACCAGGGTATCACCTCTTTTACTACGCATATTCTTGTTCATGTTCGAAGTATAGCACAAGATTCATCAATATGTGCAGATTACCAGTATAAGCAAAGAGCCGCACCCCGAAAGGTACGGCCCAAGGCCTGGCCGAGTACGGCTAGGATTCGCGGACGTCGCTGATCTTCCCCTCGATGGAGTTGACCTCGGTACGTTTGTGCCCGTTCACGTTGCAGGAGTTGACCCACTCTGTCTTCGGAGAATCGAGCGCACTCCCCCGCACCCGACGCTTGAAACCGCGACGCGTGTGAGGCGACATGGTGCGACCCGTGCCAGTGGGCGTGCCGGTCCCCGCCTGGATCAGTCGACCGACGGTGATGACACCCGACGCCGTGACAGCGCAGATGTCCTCGCTCATGAGATCGGCCTGCGGACTCTCGTCCACGACCGAACCCAAGTGCGAGGAGTGTCGGCGACCGACGACGACGTTGCCGCTGGCCATCAGCTCGCAAAAGCCGGTGAGCAGGCGATGGTCGTCATTCTTGTTCTGCTCACCGTCGATGGTACTCCCCGGCAAGAAGCCGGAAGAGAGAGCGCAGATCTGGGCCCACTTGCCGCTGATCAGTCGGCGTACCCTGGCAGTCGAGACCTTGGAGTTGGCATCGCGCTTTTCCTCGGTGGTCAACGGCACGTACCCCTCGAGCAGCTCCGGCAGGCCAAGTGACGTGAGCATGGACTCGCGGCCGTTGGCGATACCGAGGTACAGCACGGTATCAACGCCATACTCGGAGCCAACCGGCTTCAGCAGCACGCCGTCGAGCGACAGGCCGAAGCAGGGGTAGGGCAACAGGACGCGATCAAAGTTGAACTGCCGCTGACCACGAGCCGCACAGTCCTCCGCCAACTCCCCCGTCACATGGAGGAGTCGCTTCGTGCCACGGAGCCAGTAGTTCAGAAGCACGGGCAGCGTCGCGATAGCCTGCAGCTCCGCGACCTTGCCGCGGTAGATGAAGTCCGTGTCTTCCACGTTGTGACCAGCGGTCAACAAGGCGCGGAAACGCGGCCAGTGCAACACCGGGCCGATAGGCTCGATGGGCAGGCCGTCGTGGGTGAGCAGCCCGAAGAAATGCATACGGGCGGCGAGAAACATGACGTTTTCCCAGAACTCGAGAGCCTGGGCGGGACGATCTTTGAGAGCCATGGTGAACCTCTTTGCTGGTTGCAAGTGAAAGAACAGCCCCGGATTGGGACCCGGGATTGTAGCATATTTAGGGGTTTTGGTCAATTAAAACCTCCTTAAAGTAATTGACATTTGGGCTAATTTATGCTATTATATTTGGTCGACTTGCCAGCCTGGTGAGTCGCGTTTCAACTCGGATTTCATTATCCAATCCACCCCACGGAGAACCCCATGTCTGTTCCAGTCCCCAATCGCAAAGACCTCGCACAAGGCATCTTCGCCTTGTCCACCATCCTCGCTCAAGTGAGTGACGCCAAGGTCGCGTTGCTCGCCGAGCTGGCGCCAGAACGTGGCGAAGCCCTCTGGGTACGCTTCACCAGCTGGCGGAGGAGGACCCCCGAAGGCCACGCCTTTCCCGAGTGGATCGCCAGCCTGTTCAGTTCGAACATGGCCCAAGCGCTGTACCCAGTGGGGTGCACGCTCGACCAGCAAACCCAGACGATGCTGCTGAGCCTGGTCCGTAGCGCCATCAACCCGAAGAGCAATTCGTTGAACGACGACGACCTGCTGAACGCCCACTTCGGCGTCGAGCCCCAGTACGGCCGGGTTCGCAAGGAAGTGTGCCGCGGCTGCCTGAAGACCAAGTGTCGACACTTCCTGCGGTAGTGCCGAGCCCTCACGCCTGACCGTCACCGCCGTCGTCTTCCCCGGAAGCCGTCGCGCGAGTGACGGTCTTCTGTTTTAGTAAAAGAAAAACCCCGCCGAAACGAGGAGTTCCTCGCCCCTATTTAGTGCTGCAGTTCACCTTTTCGATCAATGAGTAAAACCATAGCTAAATCACGTTCTAATGCGATAAAAATTCTTATATTAGAATCCGTTCCCTGCACCCTGAAATGCCCAAAAGTAGAGCAAGTGCTCAACCTCGGTTTTAATAGTTGATATACATTGCCGTCTTTGGTATCAAACGTAGATCCTTCTCTAAATACTGCGGAACCTCTTGAATACCACCCCTCACTCTCAACGACACACTAAGCTGTTATATAATAATCTGTGTAATATTCTTTGATTCTTTCCTGGGTAATTTCTCCGCTATTTTCCGACCCTGATAAAAAGATTTCTTTCCAAGGAAGATGCGAGTGACTGATGTTAACTAATTCATGCGCTGAAAACTTTCCATACACAGACCATACGTCCTCAAGAAGACCAGCAGTTTCAGCATCAATTTCTTCTGTATTTGCAGTTATAGTAACTGGCTTGTTGCCAAAGACTTTCAAAAAATCGTAAACGGCAGGAACTACTGGGCCGAACTTCCAGGCCTCGATCTTATCTTCAAAAAGAGGAACTTTGCGTAAAGATAAACTTACAGCTTGGCCAAAATAAAGCAATTTCTGTAGTTTTAAATTTGTTAACCCCTCCGAAAGTCCGTTGTCATCTACGAATTCTTTATCTGCTCGGTCAACAAACCATTTTGCAATTGAAAGCGCTTTTAGCATAAACAATTTTATAGCCAAAGAATACCATCTAAAACATGCCCCGTCTACCGATATATCCCAGCCCTTGAAAGGATTCTATTCTCATGATAACCTACCCCCGTCAAAAGAGAAATATTCCCGGGTAGCTCAGCGGCAGAGCGGCTCGCTGTTAACGAGATGGTCACAGGTTCGATCCCTGTCCCGGGAGCCAGAGCGAACACGTGCGGCATTCGTACGTGTCCGGTCAATAGAATGCCAAGCGATTGGTGCGCTGCTGACCGATATATGGAGACCCTAAGCACTAAAACCTGGTTAACGACAAATTGGTTTAAATTAATGATTTTGATTTTGTTATTTATTGGAGCATTTTTCATCTGGCAGACTTACTCACTATCAATCCAAAAACAAAACAATATTGCGGAACAAGAAGCGCAATTAGCTCAGCAGAAATACGATGACGAAAAGGCGGAAAAAAATAAACAATATATAGTTGATCGTAAAGCTGAATGCTATTCACTTTATGAAAAAGAACGGGTTAAATGGAATAATGTTAAAGATCAAGAATACGATGTGGAAGCCGATCAGTGTATAATTTGGTATACCGACGCAAAAGCTTCAAAGACTTGGGCGGATACCGACTGTAATGACCTCATCCTTCCCGCTGATAACCCTTTGGCTGATTTTTCTTGGCGCCGCTATAGAAGCTGTTCTGATGGACTTTTTTATAATAGTTTTTAAATAAGGAAAATTTATGCCACTAGCTGCAAAGATCCGGGTCGATTCAAATATAGAAGGAAAGTTTTGCGCATCGTGGACCATTGAAGCCCCCGGAGAAACTATCGATCATCCAGATGCCACATTATTCTTCGATACAAAGGAAGAAGCGGATCAGGAAGCCAGAAGACAAATTTCAAAATGGCACCGCGACGCTCTTAACAAAAAGTTGTACGGATCTGAGTTGACTATTTTTGTAGAGAGTATAATTTAATCATGCTTTCTATAATTACTTTATTACATCAATTATCCTAGTAGTTGTTCATAAATTGCAAAATTATAATTTATATACTAAACCATAAAAATTCAACACTTTTTGTTTCTTCACATTTTATTACCACATTCACAATAAGAAAATATCACTTTGTATCAAAAATTAAAATCTGTAGTCGCTGGATTTGGCTCAAGCACTTTATCCAAATCAATCATCGAAGCGATCTTCTCGCTCAAAACTCTATTACTCGCCATCATCTACTATACATATAACGTGATATTGTGGTTTTTGGTAGTATCGGACGGATTGGTATTTTTTTTTTCGACCATAATGTTTTGCCAGATAGCAAAAATAAAGGTAAATTGATAGAATATCACCAAATCAACTTTATGGATGCAAATAAATTTCAATACCCAAAAGGTTCAGAGTGGCGCAAGTGGGATCTGCACGTGCATACCCCGCTTTCAATGGTTCAACAATATGGCGGTGATACCGCCGAAGTTTGGGAAAAATTCATCTCGGATCTGGAAAAACTACCAGCCGAATTTAAGGTTATCGGAATTAACGATTATTTGTTTATTGAAGGATATAAGAAGGTTTTAGATTTTAAACGACGAGGACGACTTCAAAATATCGACCTCATTCTTCCCGTGATTGAGTTCCGTTTGAAAGAATTCGTCGGCAACGTGCATCTGAGAAGGCTCAACTATCACATAATCTTTGCCGATGAGTCCCGACTGACACCAGAACAAATCGATGCTCATTTTCTCAGTGGTCTAAAGGGTTCTGCTAAGTTAGATTCGAAAACTACAGGCGTGACTTGGGGCGGCGTCGTTACACCGCAATCCTTAACCGACTTCGGTAAGCAAATTAGAGAAAATACTCCCGTAGGCAAAAGAGAACAACTCGTCCCGAGCGATCTCGAGCTTGGATTTAACAATATAAATTTTGAATTATCAAAAATTGAAGAAAACCTTGGTGAAAAAGGGGAACCTAATACTTACCTAGAAAATAATTACTTCAAGGCTATTGGCAAGTCTGAATGGGAGGATTTTCGATGGGATGGTAGCCCGGCAGATAAAAAGACCATCATCAACGGTTGTAACTTTGTTTTTTGCGCATCCGCAACCGCGGAGCAGGCAATACTCTCTAAGCAGAAATTGGAAGCGCAGGTTGTAAATAGTCGTTTGCTACACTGCAGCGATGCCCATTATTTTTCTGATGCCACCGGAATTATTGAGGGGAAAATTGGCAATTGCTACACATGGATTAAGGCAGATCCTACATTTGAGGGTCTAAAACAGGTGATTTTTGAACCTCAAGACAGAGTTTTTATCGGGCAGGAGCCACCTGTTATCGATCGAGTAAGGGGCAACAAAACAAAATACCTTCGTGGATTGCGAATGCAACAAGTAGCTGGTTATGACGGAAAAAACGGCATTTGGTTCAAAGATATAGACATTGAATTCAACAATGAATTGGTTGCAATTATCGGAAATAAAGGTAGCGGCAAAAGTGCAATTGCTGATGTTTTAGGTCTTCTTGGTAATACCCGCAATGCTGGAGAAGGACAAAGAAATCTCTCATTTTTAAATCCGAAAAAATTTAAGAAAAAAGGCTACGCGGAAAACTTTGAAGCACAGTTGTTGTGGGAAGATGAGAGCTATGTCGCTCCAAGGGTTCCGTTAAACCGATCAATCGATCCAACCGAAACGGAAAAGGTCAAATATCTACCCCAGAGCTATTTTGAGTCCCTCACGAACGAATTGGAGATTAACGGCTTCGACCAGACGCTAAAGAGCGTTACGTTTTTGCATATCCCGGAAGAAGAAAGATTGGGTCTTCCCACTTTTGACGATCTAGAAAAGGCAAAGTCAAAGAATGTAGAGACTGATCTACAGAACCTCAAGAACGATGTTCACATTATTTCGGAAAAGATAATCGGACTCGAGAAGAAAAAACATCCAAGTTACCGAAAGACTTTACAAAATGAAATTGAAGATAAGGAAAAAGAATTAGTTGAACACGGTAAAAATAAACCCAAAGAAGTTAAAGATCCTTCGTTGAAAAAGTCAGGGGCATCAGATCCTGAAAAAGACAAGAAGTATAGTGAGTTGACCAATTTAAATACTCAGCACAAGACACTAGATGGCTTGGTTGAAAATGCTCGAACGGCGCTCAGGAAATTAACAAAGGAAAAAGAAGACCTAACCCAGATACAAGGAGAGCTCGTTCGATTCGAAACTCAAATTTCAACTTATAAGATTGACAACAGGGAAAAGTTTCAACAGCTTGGTTTGGATATAGATCAGCTCATCAAAAACGAAGTCGATCTTTCAACAATTAAAGACTCGCTAAAATATAAGAACCAAGAAATTGCTAATTGCCAAAAGTCGTTAAGAACAAAAGCAGCTATCGAAAGCGACGAGTCTCTCGCACAGGAGCAAAAAAATACGGCTTGCCAAGAAAGCCATGTCGCACAACAAGAAATACTTCAAAACAAGATCGACAAGATCAAGTTAGAATTAAACAAACCAGAAAGAGATTTTCAGGATTACAAAGAAATACTCGCTGTTTGGGAGGCGAGAAAAAAGGAGATCGAAGGCACCAAAGACACCCCGAAAACTCTAGAGTACTTGAAGAATGTCGTCGCGTATCTCGATGGAGGTTTGGTGACTGATTTGGAGAGTCTTCGCTCTGAACGTCTGGTTAAAGCTGTTGAAATATTCAACAAGAAAAAAGAGTTGGTCAATCTTTACAATTTATTCAAGCAATCAATTGATGCTCAATTGGCTCAAGATAAGGAATTCGCGGAAAAGTTTAAAATGGAGATTGAGGCAGGGTTTAAATTATCGAATAATTTCCCCTCGAAGTTCTTGGGCTTTATAAATAAGGCAAAACTCGGCTCCTTTAAGGGCGGCGAGGAGCGGCAGGTAAAGGAGCTGTTCGAAGAGAGAGATCTATTGGACGAAACTGAAATAACAACCATCCTAAAAAATATTATCTCCTCGCTTGAAGAAGATCAGCGAGCCGAGGTTAAGGAAGACGAAAAAGAACGAGAAGTTATCGACCAAGTAGACAATCCACAAGAATTCTATGACTTCGTATTTTCCCTTGATTATCTGGAACAGATATACCAATTAAAGCTCGACGAAAAAGTGCTCGATGAACTTTCTCCGGGTGAAAAAGGTGCCCTCCTTTTGGTCTTCTATCTCATCATTGATAAAGAGGACATACCGCTTGTAATCGATCAGCCCGAAGACAATCTTGATAATAAGAGCGTATTCCAGGTCTTAACTCGTTTTATTAAAGCAGCGAAAAAGCGTAGGCAAATTATTATTGTCACGCATAATCCAAACCTCGCTGTTGGCGCTGATGCGGAACAGATTATTTATGTCGAACTAGACAAGAAAGATAACCATCGGTTCGGATATGAGCTTGGCGCGATTGAACATCCCGAAATTAATAATCGAATCGTTGAAATTCTAGAGGGAACGATGCCTGCCTTTGATAATCGCAAGCTCAAGTATCGAAAAGTTATATAGGAATTGTTTATTCTGACAGGACTCTAAATAAAGAGTAAAATAACTTATATACTATTCAGACCACCAATTAACTTCTTCCTATGAGCACTGCCGCGTGGTTCGATATTATAGGATTATTCATACTCCTCGCTGGGTTTGTTATAGGCCTCGGAGCGGTGACGGTGGTAGATATCCATGGTTTTCTTGGGCGGACGTCGTCGTATTGGACTGAGGCTACCACCCGGACACACAAAGTGACGAAGCCGATGATCTGGGCCGGGATTATCCTAGCCATTGTTGGCGGTTTAATTTTCTACCGCGCACAAGACTTGGCCGGCATTCCACTCGTTCACGCCATCATCGCGCTGACCCTCATTGTTAACGGCTATTTTCTCTCTTTCAAGGTCAGCCCTTTCATGCTGAAGCGTGAGAAAGAGGGTCGGTCCGGAGAACTCCTGCCAGCTTCCTGGCAAAAGAAAATTGCCGTTAGCCTTATTGTCTCGGATATTGGCTGGTGGGGTGGATTATTTTTAATGGTGGTTTATCTGGTAGGCTGATAAGGTGAAGTTAATTTGATTAAAAATAATAAATATCTATATGAAAGGCTTCGTCACAAATATCGAACAGCAATCGCTCGAAAACGATAATTTCCGTAAGGTTTTATACACCGACGAGAAAAGCCAGCTGGTGCTTATGTCGCTTCTTCCCGGCGAAGAAATTGGCGAGGAAGTACATAATGTTGATCAGTTTCTTCGGGTGGAAAAAGGAACAGGCACGGCGATTTTGAGCGATATCTCCCATGACATTAATGACGGAAGCGTCATCATTGTTCCGGCGGGAACCAAGCACAACATTATCAACACAGGCAGCGACTCGATGAAACTTTATACTCTCTACATGCCACCGCATCATCGGGATGGCGTGGTTCACAAAATAAAAGCCGAGGGTGAAGCTGATCAGACCGATGAGTTTGATGGCAAGACGACGGAGTAATAACCTCACTCTAGAATAAGCTATGATCTTAGAAATAATCAAAGCCGTGGTACTGGGTGTAGTAGAAGGCGTGACGGAATTTTTGCCAGTTTCGTCGACCGGGCACTTGATATTGGTCAATGAATGGGTGTCATTTAGTCAGTCGTTTAGTGCGACGTTTACGGCCATGTTCGACGTCGTCATTCAATTGGGGGCGATTTTAGCAGTGGTATTTTATTACCGGAAACGGTTTTGGCAGATGGATAAAGCCACAGCGGCCAAGGTCTTGCTCGGCGTAGTGCCAGCATTACTGCTCGGCTGGTTATTCGCTGACTGGATTGAGGTCAATTTATTTGATCCGCGGGTGGTGGCAGCGGCTTTGATTGTGGGTGGTGCCGTCTTAATATTCGTCGAAAAAAAGCAGCTCAAGCCACGTTACCAAACGCTCGAGGCGCTACCGTGGTCCGCTGTTCTTGGCGTCGGTTTGGTCCAATGTTTGGCGATGATTCCTGGTACGTCACGTTCGGCAGCTACAATTATTGGTGGCTTGCTGTTTGGGGCGTCGCGAGTAGCGGCCGTGGAATTCTCGTTCTTCCTGGCAGTGCCAACCATGGTGGCGGCTAGCGGCTATAGTCTAGTCAAACACGGCGCAGGGTTGAGCAGTGCCGAAGGAATAGTCCTAGCAGTTGGCTTCGTGACGGCTTTTGCAGTGGCCCTACTGGTAATCAAATTATTTTTGGATTATGTAAAAAAACATGATTTCAAGGCTTTTGGTTATTACCGGATAGTGCTCGGCGTACTGATCCTGGCCTATTTCTGGCTGGCCCAGCTTAATTAGAAGTAAAATATGTCTATGCAAAAATTAGCTACTCGCATATTCGTCACATCTTCCGTGGTCTTTGGCATCCTCGGAATCCTCATCGTCTTAACTGGTACAGGGCCGGATAGAATGGATTCGGCGCTCAGCTTGGTGCTCCTGAAGCTACTGTTCATTAGCGTCTTTATTATCCTGCCGTCATTCGCCCTCAGTGTGGCAAGTAAATACTTGCAGAAATGACACTCCCTGCCCTTACAGGACAAGGTTTTGAGCGGAAGTTAAATATTTTTTTAATTGACGTTATTACGTCGTGTTTTACTGGTGATTGAGGGGGGAAACAATTCCATAGGCTGTCAGCGCTTCCTCAAGCGTGATGATCTGTTCCGGAAACCTCGCACGGTTCATGGCGTACTCGATTCCCACCTTTGGACCTTCCGGCATGCCGTCAGAACCGAAGAGGATCTTTATGCCCGCATCGAGGAGCAGGCGGAATGGGTTGATCAAGCGGAGGTTGTCGCCGAGACGGTCGCCGTAGTGGTCGAGGTCCCAGTGGAAGTTAGGCTGCATGACCGGGATGACGCCGAGCGCTAGGATGCGCGGGATGTCATTGGGGCGGACCATCTCGCAGTGCTCAATGCGCCAACCGCGCGTGTCATAGCCGTCGGCCTGCAGTGCCTCGTAGACGTCGAGAACCGTGGCAACAGCTGCGTCGCCGATGGCGTGAATTGCTGGGGTTCCAAGGCCAAGCGCGAGGGATTTTCTGATGAGCGCGACGCATTCATCCTGTGAGTGGCGGAGCATTCCGTGGCCGTGTGTATCGAGATAAGGCTCGGTGACGAAGGCGGTGTGCACGCCTATGGCGCCGTCGAGGAAGAGCTTAAGTCCCGCGACGCGGAAACGCGGCGACGGGTGCGCAATGGCCTCGGCGAGGCGCGGAACGTCGAGCAAACGCGCGTTCACGAATGCTGTCGTGTCGATGGCGAGTTCTCCACGCCGATCAAGCTCGCGGTAGGCGTCTATTTGGTCCATGGTAGCGAGGTGCATGTCATGCGCTGCCACGACACCGAGCGAAGATAGAAAAACATGATACTTTGGGATCGCGACGAGAAGATCGTCATATTGCGGCAGTGTTTTGATGGCGAGTTCCTCGAAGTCCTTCTCAGAGACCATGCTCCCCAAATTCCCAGGAACTTTAAGAGTCGCAGCAGTGTTCAACAGTGCCCCATGGTACGAGACGTTGATGACAATAAGTTCCTTCTCAGTCAGCGCATCGAGATCCGCGACGGTCGGCGTTCCCCAGGTCGACTGGGTCCAGCCGTGGACGACATAGAAAGCGCGCTGCGGGTTCGCGACAATGTACGAGCCGATTAACGCGCGTGCCTCGTCCCAGGTGCTCGCGGCCCGCGCGTCGCACTCCGTGAGAATCCGACAGCGGGAGGACGGGTGGGTGTGATGATCGACGTAGCCGGTTTCGGGAATATTCATATCATAAACACTATAAAGGAATAACCTCCCAAAGACTAGTGGACGACGCCCACCCGTCTGGTAGAATAGTAATAGCTGTATTACTGAGCTTTATAAATCTGTATGATCCTAACCAGTCCAGCGCTCAAGCACGGCGACATGATACCGGAACGCTACGGACGGGATTTTGATAATGTTAATCCCCCGCTGATCATCGACGACGTGCCAAGTAACGCCGTGTCGCTCGTGTTGTTCATGAAAGATCCAGATGTGCCGGCAGCAGCTGGCGTGCCCGTGTGGGATCACTGGGTCGTGTTCAATATCCCCGCAGAAACAAGCACTATTCCCAAAGGTTGGGCGACGACTGGCGTGCGTGGCGTTGGCACTCGTGGCGAACTTGATTACGGAGGCCCACGACCACCAGACCGTGAGCACAGGTATTTCTTCAAACTCTTCGCGCTTGATACAATGCTCGATTTGCCCGAGGGCAGCTCTAAGCAACAGATCATCGAGGAGATGAACGGGCACGTACTGGCGTCATCGGAGTTGATGGGACGTTTTGCTCCTAGGCTAAATTAATATGATCTCGATTATATCTCAACTCCCGCAACCTATTCTCGTTCCAAAGTGTTTTATCGATTGGGTAAAAACAAGGGAGGCGGCTAATCCTGAATTTTCGTTTGTAATTAGCCTCGGTGAAAATGGCGATAGCGGTCTAGCTGGTTGGCGGATGAAAAATAATGTCGTCACATATAATCAGGAAGGTACGTGTTACGCTATTAGAATCCTCACTGGAAGGCCAATGAACAACCGGGACCTGAGCTCAGCGATCGGTCTTGAAAGAACAACACTGGCGACTGTCGACCCTTTCTACATTCTACCCCTCGCCGAAAAGCCACGAGAACTAATTTCATTCACAGCTGATGCATACGATACCCTAGCTGAGCTCGATAAGAGTTATGAGAAGAGCAAGTTGAATGCGCAGCTTTAGATACTATGAAAACGATTCAATTCGGCGAAGAGATAATCAACCCATTAGAACGAATTTCCGTTTACGGGGTGATTCTTAACGATGAGAAGCGGATTTTGGTCCTGAACGTCCGCGGGAAATACCATCTGCCGGGCGGCGGCATCGACGAAGGTGAGGACGAGGGGCAAGCGCTGAGGCGTGAGGTGTTGGAGGAGACGGGATTCGAGATTAGCGATTTGAAACTAATCGGTAAGGCCAATCAGTTCTTGCCGAAGGCTTCTGTTGGGCCAATGAACAAGCTGGGGACGTTTTACTCGGCTCGCATCAACGGCCCAGCGGCTGCGAAAAATGCTGATTTGGATCATGTGCCAGAATGGGTTGGTTATGATAAATTGATAGAGTCGACAATGTCCGAGTTTCAGAAATGGGCGGTGGCTCAAGTCGTGAAGTGGGATAGAAGCTTATAAATAATATGGAGCCAAACAACGAAATAATTATCTATCAAGCGGATGATGAGGCGCGGATTGATGTTCGCCTGCAGGATGACACGCTTTGGCTTACCCAGGCTCAATTAGTGGACCTCTATCAGACCAGTAAACCCAATATAAGCGAGCATATTAAGCATATTTATGAGGAAGGCGAACTAGCGAAGGATCCAACTGTTCGGAAATTCCGAACAGTTGCCACAAATGGAAAAACGTATGAAATGGAGTATTATAATCTAGATATTATAATTTCTCTTGGTTATAGGATTAAATCCCGTATCGCGACAACTTTCCGTATTTGGGCAACCAAACGACTCAATGAGTATATAGTGAAAGGCTTCACCATGGACGACGAGAGATTAAAAGAAAACGGTGGAGGTAAATATTGGCATGAGTTGCTTGATCGTATCCGCGACATTCGGAGCAGCGAGAAGGTATTATATCGACAAGTGCTGGACTTGTATGCTACTAGCGTCGATTATAATTCTGGCGCCGAAGAGTCAATAAAGTTTTTTAAAATTGTTCAAAATAAACTTCATTACGCTGCACACGGTCATACAGCCGCCGAGGTTATTGCCGAGAGAGCCAATGCCGGTAAACCGTTCATGGGTTTGCTGACTTTTTCGAAAAGCGGTGTCAGTAAAAAAGATATCGCTGTAGCTAAGAATTACCTTGACGAGAAGGAGTTGAAGGTTCTAAACAATATCGTTTCAGCGTTTTTCGATCTGGCTGAAGTAAGGGCTATGGAGCATCAACCAATGTATATGAGGGATTGGATAACTAGACTCGATGAATTAATCCGGTTATTTGCTAAAAAAGTGCTCACCGGGTCTGGAGCAATGAGCCATAGTGAAGCTATGAAAAAAGCTGAGCGGGAGTATAAAAAATACCAGGTTCAGAATGTGAGTAAAGTGGAAAGAGATTATTTGGAAAGCCTTAAAGCTACGCAGAAAAAAATCGAAGGAAAATAGTAAAGAAAACTTATATGCCAGAATCGAAAACAAACGAAAAAATCCCAGCGGATCTAAAAAAGGCGCTGGCGGCGGCGCCGAGGATTATGGCGAAGTGGGAAGATTTGACGCCAGTATCGAGAAGGGATTTTGTGCGCTGGATTGAGTCGGCTAAGCAGGAAATTACGCGGCAGCGACGAGTGACAGTGGCTTGCAGTAAGTTGGCTGCGGGCCAGCGTCGACCATGTTGCTACTCAGTGGTGCCGCTCAATTTGTACACAGCGTTGAATAGTAATCCGAAGGCTAAGGCGACTTGGAGTAGCCTGACGGCGGATGAGAGGCGAGATGTGGTGGATTATTTGGATGGGGCTATTGGTAAAGATGAGCAGCGAGTTCGCGTCGAGAAAATTTGTGGTAAACTGGCAACGGGTAAGAAATAAATTAATTTTAGCTTATGGACATAGAAATGGGCAATAAAGGGCAGGATTTCAAGCGTCTACCTAATCCAGAACGCATGACAGATGACGCTTTGATAGAAGACCTAGATCGAATTATCGGTTCAGTCGAGACTGCAGATGAAGCGAAGGAGAAGATTCTTGCTTCTTATTCCCCTCGTCCGGTTGTGACGGTTGAAGCAGCGGAGGATGGTCGGAGTTTTTTGGTCAACATCAGAACGAAAATAACTGAGGATGCTAAAACTTTCGTGATAGACAAAATTGCTAAAGCGGCGTAAAAATATTCGCTTCGTGCTATACTTGGGATAAATATGATCCCTAAGCGTATCAAGGAAACAAAAACTTTTCAGCGTCTGACGGCGCTGGCCAAAAAGTATGAACGATGGACAATGCCGCTCATGTTGCTTGGTGGTACTGCTACCGACGCTTTGCAGTTTAGGTTATTGAGCTTACAAACTACGATTATCATTAGCAGCGTCTATGCTGTTATTTGTGCGGTGGCGATGATGGTGATGGTCACACCTGTGCGGGAAACTAAATTGGTCATGCGCTATGCCCGGCTGATCGCTCCGTTCTTGCAACAGTTTACGATTGGTTCGCTGCTTAGTACGGCACTCCTCTTCTACTGGTTCAGCGGCTCCTTCTCCATCAGCTGGCCGATTATTGGCGTCATTGCTGGCATCATGATTGTCAACGAAGCTGCCCGTCACATCGTCACCAGGCCAGACGTGCAGTTTGGCATATTCTCTTTTGCTATCATCTCTCTTTCGTCGACGCTGTCTGCCTACCTATTCAATTCACTGGCACCCTGGGTCTTCGTCGTCGGTGTCATTATTAGCCTCGTATTACTCGGCGGTTACTTGGTGCCATTCTTAAACGTCAGCGAACGTCATGATGCGCAAAAGAAACACTGGTTAATCGTCGTCGGTATTGCCGCCTTTCTCACTATCTTCTATTTCCTCAACGTCATTCCACCAATCCCCCTTTCTTTACGACAGGCCAGCATGGCTTACAATGTCGCCCGCAGTAACGGCGAATATTTGCTAGTTAAACAAGAGGAAAATTGGTTAGAGAAACTTATTCCGGGCGTCACCATGACTATCCAGCAGGGCGATCCACTCTACGCTTTCACAGTTGTCTCCGCACCGGCCGATCTTCGTACGACGCTAGTTCACAACTGGGAATACTACGACCCAGCCGTTAAAAAGTGGGTGACAAAAAGTCTTTTGAGTTACCAAATGACTGGTGGCCTAAGCGACGGCTACCATGGCTACTCTTACAAAACTAGTTTACTGGCCGGCAAGTGGCGCGTGGCCGTACAAACTACTCGTGGCCAAGTGTTAGCGCGCATTCCCTTTTACGTTGTGTATAAATAGTTGGCGGAAATGTGCTATACTAAAGACATGAATCTTAAATAAATTCTATGGGTAAAGGAGATGCGTCACAAAAGGGCAACAAGAATACCAAGAAGCCAAGCAAGGCACAGATTGCAGCCAAGGCTAGAGCTTAATACACTTCTTGCACAGGCCGAAGAGTTCGACCGAATGCTCATTGACAGTCGCAAAGTTGCGGCTGTTTTTGATAGCGGCTTTAATGAGGCCTGAGACACCGCAGCTGTAGAGGTCTTCGGTTAAGCCGCACTTGGTGCAGACAATGTGGTGATGGTGGTCAGCGTGATCGATTAGTTCGTAGTCCAAGTGGCCGTGACGGAGATTGACTTCGCGGACCAACAGCTTCTCTTTAAACGCTTCAACGATTCGATAGAGAGTGACTCCATTAATGGTAGGAGTGGCTGGGAGAGCGGCCGCAACTTCTTGCACGCTAATAGGGTGGGTGCTGTTTTTGAAGATTTTCAAAACAGAAAGTCGAGGCCTAGTGACTTTGAGACCGCACTCGGTGAGCAAACTGGCGAGCTCTAATTGCTCCGGTGACGTTGTGACTGGTTTGGAAGAGATTGACATAATTGACTTCAGGCTAGCACACTGCTATGCTAAATGCAAGTAAGTTGCAACAAGTAAGGTATATGAAAAAATCTTTTCTCGTCATCAGCATCCTCGTTATCGTCGTCCTCACGATTGGTATTGTCCTCTGGTCGACCAACAAACCAAGCCAGATAGCCGGCCCCGACTCAGCCGACAAACTGAAAATTGTTACCTCCTTTTACACAATTGGAGAATTCGCCCACCAAGTCGGCGGCGATTTAGTCGACGTCGAAGTCATTACCCCAGCCGGCACCGAACCCCACGACTACGAACCAACACCGCAACAGATTAGCCACATCTATTCGGCAGATGCATTTTTCTTGAATGGCGCTGGCTTAGATAGTTGGGCTGAAAAAATTGCTTTTGATATATCGATTAAATCAACACTTCCTATTCATACTGTCTCGGTTATTCCACTAAGTGGTGTGGTGATGCTCAGACAATCAACTCCTGTACTTGATCCACATTTCTGGTTAGACCCACAAATAGCAACTGAAGAAATCCGCGAAATTAGCTTACAGTTGACTCGGATCGATGAAACCCATGGGGAGATATACCAAAAAAATGCTGATGCCTACATTACCAAGCTCACAGCCCTATCCGCAGAATACAGAGCCGGCCTCGCCAACTGCCAACAACGCACCATCGTTGCCAGCCATGACGCCCTCGCCTACTTGGCCAGCGCCTATGATTTTCAAGTCATCGCCTTGACCGGCCTCTCCCCCGAGGCTGAACCATCAGCAGGTCGACTGGCCGAGATTGCGCAGCTCGCACAAGAGCAGCAGATAAAGTATATTTACTTCGAGACATTAGTCAGTCCGAAACTCGCGCAGACGATTGCCGATGAGATTGGCGCGCAGACTCTCGTCTTCAATCCTCTCGAAGGCCTCACCAACGAAGAGCTCGCCTCTGATGCTAACTACATCTCCGTCATGAAAACCAACTTGCAGAATTTAAGAACTGGCATGATATGCGAATAAGCAAAGCGTCGACAATTATCGAGGCCAAGCACCTCACCTTCCGTCGCAATGACGAGGAGGTGTTGCATGACTTTAGCTTTGCGATTCATGAAGGTGACTATGTTGGCGTGATTGGGCCGAATGGTGGTGGGAAGACGACGCTGCTTCGCCTGTTGCTCGGACTTGAAAAACCGACTAGCGGGAGCATCAAAATTCTAGGAGGCTCACCGATGAGACGCTCGGTTAGGCAACAAATCGGCTATGTGGCGCAGCGTGGAGGAAGCTTAGATAGCCAGTTCCCTGCTACCGTCCTCGAGGTGGTGAAGGCTGGGCGCACGCCACGTTTAGGCTGGTTCGGCCGGTGGAGAACCATCGATGAAAAGGCCGTGAGGACAGCGATGAAAGAGATGAACGTGGAAAAGTTACGAGAACGGCCAATGAGTAGACTGTCTGGTGGCGAACGACAGAAAGTTTTGTTAGCAAGAGCGATGGCGGCTGAACCGAAGATATTGTTCCTCGACGAACCGGTTGATGGACTCGACCCGCAGTCACGAGATGACTTCTATAAGTTACTGAGAACGATCAATAAGCGTGGCGTGACCATCATCTTCGTCTCCCACGACGTCCACGTCATCAGCCGCGAAGCTGGTTCGGCACTGTGCTTGAAGCATCAACTAGTCTGTCATGGCGACAAGGCTTGCCACATTCAAGGTACACAACTCCGCGACCTCTTCCACGAGACGCATGAGGACTTGGTTCATCATCACGACACCTAATATGTTGAACTCAATTATCGAGGTACTGAGCTTGAGCTTCATGCAACGCGCGTTGATTGTCGGCCTGATGGTTGGTTTGGTCGCGCCGACAATCGGCATCTTCTTTGTGGTACGTCGTTACTCATCTATGGCGGATACGCTGGCCCATGTGTCGCTGGCTGGCGTGGCTGTCAGCTTACTGGCTGGTACCGCCGCCATTCCGACCGCCCTCGTAGTTTCCATTATGTCCGTGCTCGGCATCGAACAACTCCGCGAGAAAAAGACCTTACCAGCGGAAACCATCGTTTCACTCTTTCTCTTTGGCGGCTTGGCGCTCGGCGTCGTCCTACTCAGCTTGGCGCACGGTCACAACGTCAACATCGTTAACTATCTCTTCGGTAACATTTTGACGGTGACGACAAGTGACGTCTGGAATATCGTCATTCTCGGTGGCGTGGTCGTCGTTACCACTCTCATCTGCTGGCGACAGTTCTTTGCCATCTCGCTCGATGAAGACACGGCGCGCGCGGCCGGCCTCCCCGTCAAACTGCTCAATCGCGTGCTAGCAATTCTCGGAGCAGCCACGATCGCGATCGCCATGAATGTAGTCGGTGTCCTCTTGATTGGCGCCTTGATGGTCATTCCCGTCTTGGGTGCGATGCAGTTTAAGGTTGGTTTTACCAGGACTTGGCTAATGGCGGTGATTATTTCGCTAGTATCGGTAGCGGTTGGCCTCGGCGCCTCCTACGTCCTCGACCTAGCTAGCGGTGGTTCGATTGTGCTAGTAGCTATCCTCGGCTTTATTTTATCGACGTTTTGCGCTAGAATAATGAAGAATTAAAATATTACCTATGTCCCCACTCTTCGTCATCGGTCAGCTCGTCCTCGGTATTTACTTTGTCATCGCTGGTTTGTCACACATCACTAAAGCTCAAGGCTTGATTGGTTACGCGACCATGAAGAAAATTCCTATGCCAGCCGCCGCCGTGTACGTTAGTGGCCTCATGCTTTTCCTAGGTGGCTTCGGCATTCTCATCCAAAAGTATTTGCCAATTTCTTACGGCATGTTGATTGCTTTCTTGGTCATCTCGGCCTTTACCATTCACAACTACTGGAAAGAAACCGATGCTAACATGAAAATGAATAGCATGATCAACTTCCAAAAGAACTTGGCGATCGCCGCCGCGCTCTGCATGCTCTGGGTCTTGCAGTCATAACTACTTATCTGTCTTTGCGAGCGCAGCGAAGCAACCTAGATTAACCAAGATTGCTTCGTCGGTAAGGCCTCCTCGCAACGACAAAAACTACGCTAAGATATGCAGATGCCATGGCTTCCCTTTCAACCCATTCACGCCCCGGTCGAGAACACTCCCCTCCCCGAGGGCTATAAAACGTATTTGGCCGACCCTGGCTACATGAAGCGCGAGTCCACCACGCAAGCTGGCTTCACCCTGGTCGGTGCTCCAGACTGCACTGGTGTGAGTTGGAAGTATGGCCCGGTGCGTTTTGAGCGTTATGTCGGCGACGTCGAACCAGTTTACGACGCGACCGGCCCGTATCGTTTAGTGACCTGGCAACGGGTGAATAGTAACGTCATTCCCAAGGGTTGGTGGACGACGAGACTCGTCATGAATACTAGTCGCACTGGTTTCGCGACGATTGACGGCGCCCCGGATTATTTCAAGAAGTGGGACAGCCACGCCCAGCGACACCGTAAGACTTGGCTTAAACAAGGAGCGGAGTGGGAGATTGTCCCGATTACCGTCGACGAATATCTCACAGCCTACAAACGCTGCAAACAGGACGCGTTCCTGAAGTTTTTGTTTAGCAGCATGTTAAAGCAAAAAGCCAAGGGTCACGGCGCACTGCTACATATTGTCGGCGCTCGGCTGAAGGCGCCGCATTCGCAAGTGGAGGCTGGTTTTGCGTTCATCGATGTACCGGAAACGCAGCAGTCAATTCACCTGATGTCGTTCCATAGCGAGGAAGCGAAGAAAGTCTCCATTGGCACTGGCCTAATGGACTACTGGTTCCTCCGCGCGCCGGAAGCTGGCATCAAATATTTAGAGTTCGGCTGTTTCTGGACGCCGGGCGAGCCAAAATCATGGCAAGGATTTAGTAAATTTAAAGCGCAGTTTGGCTTACAATTCACGGATTATCCGCAACCATTAGCTAGGTTTATGGGTAAAGCGCCACTTAGTTTTGGGAAGTAATTATTATGTCTGAATCTTCGCCAGCTGAACGACGTGATTTTAAAAATATGGAAGAACATTCGTATATCTGCACTTCACTTGATGGTCAACAATTAATCATTAAGACTAAAGAGAAAAGCCACGGAGAAGTTCGTGGTAAAGATGTATTCGGCAACCATCTCGAAACTAATCAGATCTTAGAGTTATCTTTCGATGGACCAACAGGTAGCGTCTCCCTGATGGAGATCATACCAAGCGAAATAATCAAACAGAATAAACTATTTGCAGCTCAGCAGGAACCAGCTTGGGGCATAGGACACAGCAAGGATGAGGTGATAACTGGACCATTAAATAATCCTTTTAATATCGGGACTATTTTGCACGAGTTTGGACATGCTGAGCAGGATACAGAGGAACGCTTTAATAATATGCTAACATGGTATGAGCCTCATACTAGAGCGGAAGGAATAATACTGCCTTCAATCATCAAAAAAATTGCAGCTAGTGCTGATTACCAATTATCCCCTACAGAAATTGCTAAGCTAGACTCTCTGAAAATTGTCACTTTAGCCATTCATGCGAAAACTAGAGAGCTCGGTTTGCCAGTTGAACTGACGGCTAATGTCTTCGGTTATAATACTGAACTCGATGCCTTATGCGAGGAGCGTCACCGCTTGCTGTGGCAAAATCTACGAGCACCAATTGTTGCAGCTCATAATGCATTAGAGATAGATGCCAATAACCGAGAGAAGGCTTGGCTCGCGCAGCTAGGTCAAAGAATTGGTATCGATTTTGCCGCAACTAAATGGGCTCTTCCTCAATCGGCTAAGGACTCGGTATTAGATACCAGTAGTGATATCTTGCGCCATAGATATGGTAATAAGGCCACCGAGGCTACCATCTTTGAATGGTCTAACTGGACCGAACGATCACACATAGATATTCAACCCCGGCCGCTCCGCTCGGATAAGGACCGGAACGCCGAGATTGACGCTTGGCCGACGATCAAAATCAGCTAAGTATTCGACCGCGGCCTGGGCTGCGGTCTAACTTTTTTCTTGACATTAGCCATGTTATCGTGTTTGCTACTGGCACCTCACCCAACCAAGAAGGAGGTTCAAGTGGCCCAAACAGACAAGTCACCCAGTATCGAGGAGATCGGTGCAGTCATCGCGGTTGTGAATGTGCGCCAGTTCGAAGCTGAGCGGGTAGCGCTCACTGCGGGCAAGATGGAGCTATGCGCGAATCAACGCACGCGATTTGCGGTCATGAAGTTGCCGCTTGATCCAACGGGTTGTGCCGAGCTCGAGGACCTGACGAGGCAGCAGATCGACGTGGCCTGGAAGTTCGCCGAGCTCTCCAATGGGGACTTCGAACGCCTCGTGCCTAATCGCGAGCGCCGCGACGTCATCGAACTGCACATGGCCGATGCGTACGGCCTGATGCTCGGTACTCGGTACACCGCAGGAGACGTTGCGCACGCTGCAGGAGCGGCCGCAGAACATCCTCGAGGCCAACCCCGAGATGGCCAGGATCCTCGTCATGGAGATCGACAACTTCATGGCCGAGAACGGTGTGCCGTTCGAGCTCCGTGAATCCGACTGCGTTCGGGGATATCTGAACTGCACCTGGGTCATCCGTCTACTTGAAATGACGCGAGCGGAGATCTGCAGTCAAATTCGCCAGGCGCTACTGCCGCCGACCGACGTGTTCTGGCGCAAGCTCGACACTGTCCTCGAGAAGCACGGCCTGTGGCTCGGGTTCAAGATGACCAAGGCTGAGCAGCGGTACTGGAACGAGCACAAGCTCGGCGGCGAGTAGCCACGTCGACAACAATCGTACCGATTCCCCTCTCCACCGCAGTCGCAAGGCTGCGGTGGATACTTTTTTTGACATTAGCTACGTTTTTGCGCACCATGGCCGTACCTCAATCACATAGGGAGGTTCAAGTGACAGATAACATCGAAGACATTGACCGCGTCATGATCAGTGCCATCCTGGCTGAACGAGGAATGGTGATAGACGCTCTCGCAGTCTGGGGAGAGCGACAGCGGACCCTGTCCAGCGAAAAGAAGCTAGCGTACTGGCAGACCGAGCTCGACGTGAATGAGTGCATGCTCCTCAAGCTCCTCATCCAGGCTGGCGTCACGCGCTACTGCGAGTACGCAACCATGACCGGGTCGGAGTTCGAGGCAGCCGTCACCAATCGCGATGACCGCGCAACCGTTAACGCTGTGATGGCTGGGAAGGGCCTGCGGCGTGGCGTCGAGTTCAGCGAGGAGATGTGGCGCACACTGCGGAACCGGCCGCAAGACATCACCGCGAACGAGGCGATGCTGGCCATCGTCGACATGACCGTGGAGAGCTTCGTCAACGCGCACAACGGCGAGTTCGACGAGATGACGCGGCGCTTCCTGGCACCGTACTACGATCTCACCGTTTTCTGGTACATGGGCCGTGACTCAGCAGGGATGATTGTCACTGCTGACAGCTTCAGACGGGCACTTGCCAAGCACGGCTTGTGGCTCGACTTCACACAGACCGAGGTTGAGCGCAGGTTCTTCGAGGCTCGGAAGAAAGCCTAGTCGCCCTATCCCACGTCGACCACATCCTCCGCACCGAAGCCTGGCTTACTCCCGGCCTCGGTGCGCTTCTTTTTACTTGACTTTGGCCATGTTTTCGTCGACTATAGCGACACCTCATTACCCACAGGGAGGTTTCATGGACCCCATCTCGACCGAAGATTTACTCGCCCTCGACAACGCTCTGTTCCAGCAGCACAGTCAGCGTTTCGCCAGTGACGACCGAGCCTTCACGCGCTACAGCCTGTTCCCCAAAGAGCAGTTGCTCGCACGCTTGCGGCTGCCGCTCGACCCCGAGGCTGGCCCGCAGTCTAAGCAGCTCGTGAACCACGGAGTCACCACCGTCTGGCGGCTGATCACCCTGACGGGCACCGAGTTCGAGGCAGCCGTGCCGTCACGCGATGACCGACGCGTCGTCCGAGACTTCCTGGCCGAGCTCGGCTTCCGGGTCGACACCGACCTGCCCGAGGAGCTGCTCCGAGTCATCATGGAGCGACCAAAGGACATCTTCCAGGCCAAGCCGGAGCTACGCGAAGTCGTCGCCATGGACATCTGTGACTTCATGCCGAAGTACGGGTTTCCGCTTAATGAGATTGAAGGGTGGGCCATCCTGTGTCACAGCAACATTCTCTTGGTCGAGCAACTGATGGCGTACAACCGGCACGATTTGCTCGAACGTCTGGCCCGTGGGCGACATGGCTATCAGCTTGCCGAACAGCTCATCTGCAAGTTTGATAAAGCGTTGACGGCGGCTGGCCTGTGGTTCGACTTCAAACAGACGGAGAGCGAACGAGCAGCCTGGCCACACCGCTAGTTCTCCCCCTCGCCCCCTACCACCGCAGCCTTCGGGTTGCGGTGGTCTCTTTTTTACAGGCTTTTTTGGCTTTTGCTGTGGATAAGTGGTCTACATTCAACGTATGCATTGAATGTAGACCAACTGGGCCCTCGTCAATTTGACTAAAAACCAAAAATAGGCCATACTTTGGGCAAATTTGGGCTTCTTGTGCCTTTTTTGTTTCTAATGATTACTATGGACTTCCGCAACATCGCCATCATCGCTCACGTTGACCACGGTAAGACCACGTTGGTCGACGCCATGCTCAAGCAATCTGGGACCTTCGCCGACCGCGAGGTGATCCAAGATTGTGTTATGGACAGCAACGAATTGGAGCGCGAGCGTGGTATTACCATCTACGCCAAGAACACCTCCATTATCGTGGACGGCATCAAAATCAACATCGTCGACACCCCGGGCCACGCCGACTTCGGTTCCGAAGTTGAACGCGTGTTGCGTATGGTCGACTCCGTGTTGTTGCTCGTCGACGCTTACGAAGGCCCAATGCCACAGACCAAGTTCGTCTTGCGTAAGAGCTTGGCCCTCGGCTTGAAGCCAATCGTCGTTATTAACAAAATCGACAAGCCAACCGCCCGCCCAGACGCCGTGCTCGACATGATTTTTGACCTCTTCGTCGAACTTGGTGCCACCGAAGCTCAGTTGGACTTCAAGCACATCTACGCCATCGGTCGTGACGGTGTCGCCAAAATGGACATTGCCGACGAGAGCAAGGACTTGCGTCCATTGTTTGACCTTATTTTGAAGACCGTGCCACCAGCACCAAACAACACCAGCGTGCCAATGCGCATGCAGACCGCCAACTTGAAGTACGACAGCTATGTTGGTCGTATCGGTGTTGGTCGCGTTTACGAAGGTGTTATCAAAGCTGGTCAGAACGTCACCATTATCAACTTGGACGGCAGCCGCGAACAGCACAAAATCACTAAGCTCTACACCCACAAGGGTTTGGCTAAGGTTGAGGTGACGGAAGCTGAAGCTGGCGATATTGTACAGATTGCTGGTATTCCTGGCATTTACGTGGGTGAAACTGTGGCAGAAGATCCAAAGGCTGAGGCTTTGCCAACCATCGGTATCGACGCCCCAACTTTGACCATGAACTTGATGGTCAACACTTCCCCATTCGCCGGTCGCGAAGGTAAGCTCGTAACTTCCCGTCAGATCCGTGAGCGTTTGGAGCGCGAACTTGAAACTAACGTCGGTCTTAAAGTCGAGTTCCCAGAAAACGGTGATGAGTTCCGTGTTTCCGGTCGTGGTGAAATGCACTTGGCCGTGCTCATCGAGCAAATGCGTCGCGAAGGCTTTGAGCTCCAGGTCTCCCAGCCACAGGTTATTATGAAGGAAGAAGGTGGCGCCAAGCAGGAGCCAATGGAAACTGTCATCGTCGACGTCCCAGATGAATTTGCCGGCGCAGTTATTGACCAACTTGGTCGCCGTAAGGGTGAAATGGGTAACTTGATGAGTGAGAATGGTTCGACCCGTTTGGAATACACCATCCCAACCCGCGGTTTACTCGGCTACCGCACCCAGTTCATGACCGACACCAAAGGTGAAGGTACACTCTCCCATATTTTCTCCCACTACGGACCACACAAGGGTGAGATCAACCGTCGCTCAACCGGCAGCATTATCTCCGGTTTCATGGGTAAGACCACCCCATACGCTTTGGCCATGGTGCAGGAACGTGGTCCATTGTTCGTCGCACCTGGTGTCGAGGTTTACGAAGGTATGGTCATTGGTGCCAGCATGAAGGAGACCATGACCGTTAACCCAGTCCGCGAAAAGCAGCTCACCAACATGCGTGCCGCAAGTGCCGACCACATCGTCGTCATTACCCCACCAATCGACATGAACTTGGAACGCGCACTCGAATACATCGACACCGACGAGTACGTGGAAGTCACCCCAGCCAACGTCCGCATTCGCAAGCAGTACTTGACCGAAGGTGAACGCAAGAGGCACGGAGTTGCATAAACTATACTCATAAATTCAAGTCCCGGACTCCTGGAGTCCGGGACTTGTTTTACTCACCATCATCAATCATCATTTCTTGTATCAATAAGTCTTCGACTGGATTCCATGCTCGCATGAATTGCTTATAACCTGACGATGGATGACTAAACATCTCAATAGCTAATTGATCTGTAATTACGAATGACTTATCTAAACCAATATACACTCGATAGCTGGACCACTGATAATCTTCTAGCCTCGCAGCACCAACGATATCAATGGGATTACGATGTATGTAGCGGGTAAGGTGAAGAAAATAAGCGTCGTTATGAATGCGACGAGCCTTAAAACGTCCAGCGAATAAACAGCCCGATCTGTCATACTTCCTATTGAAGTACATGGCGTATGATAAACATACTCTCTTCATATACAATGAGACTCCATCTTGTTCTAATTGCTGAATTGCTAGATGAAAATGATTCGTCATTAAGGCATAAACAGAAACTGCCACTATAGGCTTGGAATCTGCGTCACATTGATAGTGCAGAATATTCCACAGAAATTTGCGTCTATCTTCATCATCCAGAAAAATATCTATCTTATCTGCTCCTCGATTATAAACATGATATCGCTCTGTATTAACAAGTAATTCCTTACGCATAATATCTATAGGCTACGCCATAAATTAGAATGCTGGAAATTAAAAGCTCCCCAGCTTAGCTTTAAACTGGGGAGGATAGCTCCATTGTAGATGACTATATTTTCAATGGAAACCTCAGGCTGTGGATAAGTCGAAAACAAGTCCCGGACTCCTGGAGTCCGGGACTTGTTTTCAATTCTGTGGATAATTTAGTAATCCCGCAACTTATGAATAATATCTTTCTGCTGAATCTTCTCCAACGCCTTCGCTTCAATCTGACGGATACGCTCACGAGTGACGTCGAACTCGCGGCCGACTTCTTCCAGTGTGTGACTCACACCGTCCAGTAAGCCGAAACGCATTTCCAAAATCTTCTGCTCGCGCGGGGTCAGGTCGCGCATGGCCTCGTTGACGTAATCCTTAAGCAACTGACGAGCCGCCGCCTTGTCTGGCGCAATGTTCTTGACGTCCTCAATGAAATCTTCGAGCGTCGAGTCGTCGTCGTCGTCACCAACGGAAGTTTCAAGCGACACTGTCTCCTGCGAAATCTTCTGGATGTGCTGCACCTTTTCGAGCGGCATGTCGAGTTCGGCCGCCAATTCCTCGAGCAATGGTTCGCGACCCAAGTCCTGAATTAGGCGACGTTCAACCTGTTTAAAGCGGTTGATGGTCTCCACCATGTGCACCGGAATACGAATGGTACGGGACTGGTCGGCGAGAGCGCGGGTAATGGCCTGGCGAATCCACCAGGTGGCGTAGGTTGAGAATTTGTAGCCCTTGCGGTACTCGAATTTCTTCACGGCGCGGAAAAGGCCGACGTTGCCTTCTTGGATGAGGTCGAGAAGTGACAACTGCTTACCGACGAACTTCTTGGCGATAGACACAACCAAACGCAGGTTGGCTTCGATCAAGCGTCGTTCTGCCTCCTTATCGTTTCGCTCCTTACGTTTAGCGAGGGCGACTTCTTCTTCTGCGGTCAAGAGTGGAATCTTACCAATTTCACGCAAGTACATTTGAATCGAGTCCTGGGTCAGTTCGGAAGACTCACTAGCGGCGCGCTGCTTTTCTTTGTCCGAGGTAATGCGCAACTTGTCGTAGACGTCGTCGCGGGATTTGCCGCCACCAAGAAAACCCTCCTTAAGTTCGACGAAGTGCAAACCTTTTCGCTCCAAACGATCAAGGAATTCGTCGAAGAGATCGAGGTGATCTTCAATAAAACCGAAAGCGAACATGACCTCATTCTCGGTCACGAAACCACGCATTTGACCGCGTTCCATCATGCGAGTCAACGATTCTTCGCTTGGCGGTGCTGACTTCTTAGCCGCTTCACGCGCTGCTTCGTTGATAACCTTTTTGGCGGCTGGAAGTTGACGAGGCGGCTGCACCTTTTGCTTTGACGGCTTACTGGCCTTGGCCTTTTTAGCCACTGGAGCTGGAGCCGACTTGGTTACGCGGTTGGGCTTTTTAGCTGCTGGCTGTGCTTTCTTTGGTGCTGACTTGGCTGGAAATTTTTTGGAAAATGGCTTACTGGCTGTCGACTTTTTAGCTTGTGCCATAGAACAATTACCCATTTATCCATGACGGATGAGTTGGGTGTACTCGGTCAAAAGTGCCTGCAGTGTGGCCCCGTCACCGCGTAGTTCAGCCTCGCGAATGGCCGACTCTAGCGTTTTCCGACGAGTATCTACCGCCGCACCCTGAAAAAAAGCGATATGCAAGTCGAGTTCCGCCCGCACCATGGCAGGGGTTAATGTTCGAACTTGCTCTTCAAATCTGATAAGCGTGGCTTCGAGGAGGTTAATCGCCACCTCATTGCCTAGCTCGTGATATTCGCCTACTTGGCGCGCAAAAAGCGATTTGTTTATCGCGCCAGAGTTCTGAGGCAGAGTATACAGCCTTAAAGCGTCGGTGTAAAGCTGGCCCCAGGGGTCTGGTAAAACTATATTCGGCGGTAACCGCTCAGCAATTTCTGGCACTACGGAGTCGTCCGCTAGCATAATACTAACAATAAACTCGGCGGATTTGGCATCGCGCTGCTGCTTAGCGATAACTGGGGCAACTGGTTTGACGACTGGCGCGGCGGTGGTGCTCGCTGGCTGAGGCATCATCCCCATCAACACCGCCAAATCAACATGCGTAGCGTCAGCAATCCGTAACAGATAGAGGTGTCGTTCGTCAGCCCGAGTTAAACGAGCCACTTCAGGAATGAGTTCCGCGATGAGTTGCTTGCGGTCTTCGATACTCGACGACCCCCGGAGCTCGAAAGCGCGAATAGTGTGGTCAAAGAAAAACTCGACGATCTCGCGCGATTCGCTGACGATTTTTTGCCAGAGCTCCGGACTCTTCTGCACCACTTCGTCCGGGTCCTTGCCATGCTCGGGCGGAATGAGGAGGCAACGGAGGGCGACATGGAGAGCGTTGCTTTCGCTTTTCTGTAAACGGAGAGCCAGGTCGAAAACCCGTTTAGCCGCCGCAATCCCGGCCGCGTCACCGTCCAGAGCGAAAATGAGAGTTTTAGTGTAGCGGGAAAGAATGCGTAGTTGGGCCTCGGTTAGAGCCGTACCAGAACTAGCCACAATGTTTTCCACCCCAGCCTTATGCGAGGCAACCACATCGAGGTTGCCTTCGACGACGATCACTGAACCAGCCATTTTCATGCCAGTCTTAGCCAAGTGGAGGCCGTAGAGCACTTCACCTTTATGGTAAATCTGCGACTCCGGCGAATTCATGTACTTTGGGGCCTCGGGTGTCGTCGTTTTGCCGCCGTCGAGAATGCGGCCAGTAAAACCGACCACCTGGCCCACGGGATCATGGAGCGGAATCATGATGCGATGACGAAAGCGATCAATAGTCCCGCCGCCGGATTTTTTAGCTAAGCCGAGGCCACTCTCCATAATGGCTTTGGATGAGTAACCGCGCTTAGTGAGAGCGAGAGCCAGCGCATCCCAGCGGTCAGGCGCATAGCCGAGGCCAAATTTAGTGATAAGATCTGCCGTAATCCCCCGCTTAGCGAGGTATGCCCGAGCCCCAGCCGCCTCCTCACTTGTGGCTAAAACTGCCACATAAAACTTTTGGGCGACGTCGTGAATGGCGAGCAGCGCGGCTTTGGCGTCGACCACGGTTTGCGACACGGGGTGAAACTCTGGCACCTCGACACCAGCTTTTTTGCCCAAGTGACGAACTGCTTCGGGGAAAGTCATGCCTTCCATCTCCATCACAAAAGCAAAAATGTCGCCGCCTTTGTCGCAACCAAAACAGTGCCAAATTTGTCGTTCGCGCGAAATATGAAAACTTGGCGTCCGTTCGCTGTGAAACGGGCAAACGGCCTTAAAGCTGCCACTCCCCGCCGGCTTCAACGTCAAATACTCGCCCAGTACTTCGGCGACGTCTAGCTTCTGACGGATTTCATCTTTTGGTTCCAACATGACGGCAGTTTACCATACTTCACAGAACGCGAGACTCGGGGAGTCCCTTTCTTACTCGGTCGGGTGTTTTGACGATC